>NZ_JBKORD010000026.1:0-105521 GCF_046764875.1 Nocardia arseniciresistens | reverse complement strand
ATGGTACTGCACTCGACAGGGTGTGGGAGAGTAGGACACCGCCGGAACATCATTCGCGGAAACCCCTGGCCTTTGGTCGGGGGTTTTCGTCGTTTCCGGGCTGGACGACCGCAACCACAACTCGACACGAGATGCGTCTAATCGTGCCCGGTGTGTTTCGCGGCAACCTCGCAGGGAACAATCAGGGTACGTAGAGCAACGGCGTCGATCCTGAAAGAAGGGATATCGTCGTCAGTAGCGGACAAGCCGAGAGACATGGAGGTGCTGATGGTCGTAGCGACGACAACTGCCGACCTGGCGCCTGCTGACCCCCACACGCCGGGCCGATCTCGTTCGTGGCCGCGACTACCTGCGACTGCCGGGTATCTGGCCGCCCTCATCGTCGTCACGACGATCTTCTCGGTGCTGAGCGATGCGGCGCGGTCGAGGATGGTGCTGCACGCGAGCACGAACCTGCACAATCTGCTGAACGGCCACATCGGAACCTTGTTCTCGAGCGCCCTGGTGATCGGGGATGTCAGCGCGGCCTGGGTCATCATTCCACTGCTCGGCTGCATGCTCGCCCTCGCCGAATTGCGCTTCGGCGCGATGCACCTGGTCCATGTCTTCCTCGCAGGTCATATCGGCGCGAGCCTGCTCGTAGCGGGGGGCCTCTGGGTCGCTATCGACGTCGGCTGGGTGCCGGCGAGCATTCGCTGGGCCGAGGATGTCGGCGTCAGCTATGGCGCTATGGCACTGATCGGTGCCCTCGTTGTCGCGGTACCGCACCGGTGGCGGCTCGCCTGGAGCACCGCGTGGTTCATGATCGCCGCAGAGGGCGTCCTGATCGAGCAGACCTTCACCAGCGTCGGACATCTGGTCTCGTGCTGCATCGGAACGGCCGTCGGGTTCGGCATGATCCGTGCCAACGCGGCATCCACCCGCAGTCTCACCCGGATCGAATCGGGTCTGCTCGCGGTGAGTGTGCTCCTCGCGGCCATCATGCTGATGGGCTGACCTTCGGCGCGAAGGGCTGGCGGCAGCGGCCGCCGAGCACTCGCCTACAGTGCTTTGGTGCGCTTAGTGATTGCTCGCTGTCAGGTCGACTACGTAGGGCGCCTCACCGCCCACCTCGCGATGGCTCGTAGATTGCTGCTGATCAAGGCGGACGGCTCGGTCCTCGTGCATTCCGACGGTGGTTCGTACAAGCCGTTGAACTGGATGAGCCCGCCGTGCTGGCTGGAGGAGCGCGACGGTGACGATGTGCCAGACGGTGCGAAGGCGCTCTGGGTCGTCACCAACAAGGCTGGCGAAGAACTGCGGATAACAATCGAGGACATCGAGCACGACTCCGCCCACGAGCTCGGCATCGATCCCGGTTTGGTGAAAGACGGTGTGGAGGCGCATCTTCAGGAGCTGCTCGCCGAACACGTGCAGACCCTCGGCCCCGGCTACACGCTGATTCGCCGTGAGTACATGACGGCCATCGGCCCGGTGGATCTGCTGTGCCGCGATGCCGGGGGCGCGACCGTCGCGGTGGAGATCAAACGCCGCGGCGAGATCGACGGCGTCGAACAGCTCACCCGCTACCTCGAACTGCTCAACCGCGACCCGCTGCTCGCCCCTGTCGCGGGCGTGTACGCGGCCCAGCAGATCAAGCCGCAGGCCCGCACGCTCGCCGAGGACCGTGGAATCCGGTGCCTGATACTCGATTACAACGCCCTACGCGGCACCGAGAGCAACGAATTCCGTCTCTTCTGACTCCGGTAGCCAATCGGTGGCTCCAGTCCATCCAGACGGGCGCATCGGCGCATTCGGTCGAGGCTTAGGCTTGACGCATGCCTCGTCGGAAGCCTCGGACCGACCGCCGATCGGGTCCGCCCGCTTCCAGTGGGCTCGGCGCCGACTTCGGAAGTACCGAGCCGGGACCCGACAGTGACGACCTGTACACGGTCCGGACGATCCCGGGCAGCCGAGCGGTCAAGACCTATCGCTGTCCTGGTTGCGACCACGAGATCACTCCCGGCGTAGCCCATATCGTCGCCTGGCCGACCTATGGCGGTGAGGACGATCGCAGGCACTGGCATCGCGGTTGCTGGAACGGCCGCCGGACGCGCAAGATAACCCGCCGCTGGTCGTGACCGAATTAGGGAAGGCCGCCCCGAGTGGGGCGGCCTTCGGTCTGAATTCGGATGGGGACCGCGTGTCGCCGCGTGGCCCGACGTCAGTGCGTGATGTCGGCGTTCTCGCGCTCTTCGTCGACGATGTCGTCATCTTCGACGGCGACCTCGGGGATGGCCTTGGTGCGCGAGCCGGTCACGGACTTGGTGTTGCCGCCGATCGACTTGCGCTGATCCGGAACCCCGTCCAGCAGTTCGCTTTCCCGGTTGACCGCCGCGAGCATCGCGGGCACCGAGTCGAGCTGGCCGCGGATGCCGAGCAGCTGGGCGAGCACCCGGCCGCGCAGCACGCGCATCTCCTCGGCCAGTTCCTTCGCGTGCGCGATCTTGCGCTCGGAGGTCTGGGTGGCGGAGGTGATGAGGCGGTTGGACTCATCGGTCGCGTCCTTGATCCGCTGTGCGGCCTCGGCGCGGCTGGTGGCCTCCAACTCCTCCATGGCGCGGGTGAGCTTGGTGCGACGCTCGGCCATGTTGACCTCGAAGTCCTGCTGGGTCGCCTTGCGCTTGGCATCGGCTTCCTTGCCGAGGCGGTCGGCCTCGGCCTGCGCGGCCTCGATGATCTTGGCGGATTCGGTACGCGCGTTTGCCAAGGTCTGCTCGAACTCGATCTCGAGCGCCTCGCGCTTTTCCTTGGTCTCGGCCAGCAACGACTCGTACTTGCCACGCATCTCGGTGGCCTGCTGCTCCGCGATCGACACCATTTCCGCGGCCTCGGCCTGTGCCAGGGCGCGAACTTCGGAAGCTTCGTCGGAGGCAAGCCGGAGCATGCGGGAGATGCGGTCAGACATGCCTTCCGCGGTGGTCGGCGGAACCGAGAGGCGATCGACCTCCTTGCGGAGCTCGTCGATCTCGTCCCGCGCGTCCTCCAACTGGCTCGCGAGGTTACGGGCTTGTGCCGCAGCGGCATCCCGGTCAGTGGCGGTGACCCTTAGCTCTGCATCGAAGCGGTCGAAGTAGTTGCGTACCTCGTCTTGCGCATAACCCTTGCGCACAACGGTGAAGGGGAGCGCAACGAAGCGATTGCGATCGGACTCAGGTGACGACATGGCCAACAAACTACAGCCTACCGGCACGTCATGGTGACTCGACCGCGAATGTGATTCTGAAGAGTTTTACTGACCCGATCTTGATACTAGTGCGTAACATCCGCATTCGGTTCGACCAACTCGATCAGCACACCGCCAGCATCCTTCGGATGGATGAAATTGATGCGGGAATCCGCCGTTCCGCGCCGCGGTGCTTCATACAGCAAACGCAGACCCCGATCACGCAGGAATGTCGACACCGCGTCGATGTCGGTTACCCGGTAGGCGAGTTGCTGCAGTCCCGGTCCGCTGCGGTCGATGAATTTTGCGATGGTGGACTCGGCATTCAGCGGCGCCAGCAACTGTAGGGCAGTCGCGCTGTCGGGTGCGCCGGGCAGCGAAAGCATCGCTTCGTGCACGCCCTGGCTCTCATTGACCTCGCGGTGGGTCTCGATCATGCCGAGATTGTCGGCATACCAGGCAATTGCGACATCCAGGTCGGGCACCGCGATGCCGACGTGATCGACGGCGATGACGTAGTCGCCGGGGATGAAGCTCGAAGGATCCATAACATTGCTCACCCCTCGAACGTAGCCTCTGATCGGGTAGCGCACCGCGTACCTGGCCAGAGTCTCTTCGGTCCGACAAGCTACCGTGGAGTACAGGCTCGACGCCCGCCGAGGCGCGACTGCTGTTGTTCTACGAATACTGCTTTGAGGAAAGAGGGCTCGTCGTGACCACTTCCGTGATCGTCTCCGGTGCGCGTACCCCGGTCGGTCGACTGCTCGGTGGGCTGAAGGACTTCAGCGGGTCCGACCTCGGCGGCTTCGCGATCAAGGCGGCACTGGAGAAGGGCGGCGTCGCGCCCGAGCAGGTCGAGTACGTGATCATGGGTCAGGTGCTCACCGCCGGTGCGGGCCAGATTCCGGCTCGGCAGGCGGCGGTGGCCGGTGGCATCCCGATGGATGTGCCCGCGGTGACACTGAACAAAGTGTGTCTGTCCGGCATCAACGCGATCGCCCTCGCCGACCAGCTGATCAGGGCGGGCGAGTACGAGATCGTCGTCGCCGGTGGCCAGGAGTCGATGAGTCAGGCGCCGCATCTGCTCGAAAAGAGCAGGGAGGGCTTCAAATACGGCGATGTGACGCTGCGCGACCACATGGCCTACGACGGTCTGTACGACATCTTCACCGACCAGCCGATGGGCGCGCTGACCGAACAGCGCAACGACACCGAGCCGATCAGCCGCGAAGCTCAGGACGCTTTCGCGGCCGCCTCGCACCAGCGTGCCGCCGCGGCATGGAAGAACGGCCTTTTCGACGCGGAGGTCGTTCCGGTCGCGGTGCCGCAGCGCAAGGGCGATCCGGTGCTGGTTTCCGAGGACGAGGGCATCCGGGCGGACACCACCGCCGATTCGCTCGCCAAGCTGCGCCCCGCCTTCCGCAAGGACGGCACCATCACCGCGGGCACCGCCTCGCAGATCTCCGACGGCGCCGCCGCTGTGGTGGTGATGAGCAAGGCAAAGGCCGAGGAGCTCGGGCTGAGCTGGATCGCCGAGATCGGCGCGTCGGGCACGGTGGCGGGCCCCGATTCGTCGTTGCAGGATCAGCCTGCCAACGCGATCGCCAAGGCCTGTGCGCGCGAAGGTATTTCGCCCGCCGATCTGGATCTGGTCGAGATCAACGAGGCCTTCGCGGCGGTGGGCATCGCCTCCACCGGCAAGCTCGGCATCGACAAGGAAAAGGTCAACGTCAACGGTGGCGCGATCGCGATCGGGCACCCGCTCGGTATGTCCGGCGCGCGGATCCTGCTGCACCTGGCGCTGGAACTGAAGCGCCGGGGCGGTGGCGTCGGTGCTGCCGCACTGTGCGGCGGCGGCGGTCAGGGTGACGCCCTGATCATCAAGGTCTGACCACTGACCGACCTACTGTGACGGGTTCAACTACGGGCCGTCGTAGGAGTCCGGCACAATGGTGGCCATGGGCAATTTCTTCGACCTGAGCACCGTGGCCAAGCGGTTCCGCTTCATCGCCGTGCTCGAGGCCTTTTCCTGGGCTCTCCTGATCGTCGGCATGGTGTTCAAGCGGCTCCCGGAGCCGGTGCTGTGGCCGGTCAAGGTGTTCGGGATGACGCACGGCATCATCTTCGTACTGTTCGTGATCGCCGCGATCGTGGCGGCGCGTGAGCTCGGCTGGACCGTGAAGACCACTGTGCTGGCGCTGTTGTCGAGCATCCCGCCGTTCTGCACCGTGGTCTTCGAGGTGTGGGCGGTGCGCTCGGGCAAGCTCGGTGAGCTCAGCGACGTCGCTTCCATCGACTCCGGGGCTCCTGCTTCCGTCACGCCGTGACAAACTGGAAACCGTGACTCGACCCGCTGCCCGCCGTCCTTCGCCCGCCGTCGCCGCCGCTATGTCCGGTGCGGTGGATCTGTCCAGCCTGAAGCAGCCCCCGGCCGGTGCTCCCGATGCGCCCGGTGGCGACTATGCGGTGAACGAAACGGACTTCGAGACGAAGGTGCTGCGCCGCTCGATCGCGCTGCCCGTGGTCGTCGCGCTGTATTCGCAGCGCAGCCCGGGCAGCGTCGAGCTGGTCAAGCTACTCGAGCGCCTTGTCGTCGAAGACGCGGGCAGCTGGGCGCTGGCCACCGTCGAGGCCGAGACCAATATGCGGATCGCGCAGGCGTTCGGTGTGCAGGGCATTCCGACGGTGGTCGCGGTCGCCGGTGGACAGCCGCTCGCGGATTTCCAAGGCGCGCAGCCCGAAGCGCAGGTTCGGCAGTGGTTGAACGCGGTCATCGATGCGGTGGCAGGCAAGCTGGAGGCGGACGCGGCGGCCGAGGAGCCGCAGGCCGCCGAGGATCCGCGCTTCGTGGCCGCCGAGGCGGCGCTCGAGGAGGGTGACCTGGCAGGCGCGGAGGCCGCTTACGAGGCCATCATCGCCGCGGAGCCGAACAACGACGAAGCCAAGGGCGCGCTGCGCCAGCTGCGCTTCCTCGGTCGTGCCCAGATCGTTCCCGAGTCTGCTATCGCGACCGCCGACTCCGATCCCGCCGACGTCGACGCCGCGCTCGCCGCCGCCGACCTGGAGATGCTCAACCAGCAGCCAGAGGCCGCCTTCGATCGGCTGATCGCGCTGATCAAGCGCACCGCCGATGATGACCGCACCAAGGCGCGCACCCGCCTGTTGGAGCTGTTCGAGCTCTTCGACCCTGCCGAGCCGATCGTGGTCGCGTCGCGCAGGAAGCTCGCCGCAGCCCTCTACTGAGCGCGCCGGCACCGCGGCGTTACTCCGGTGCGAGCCAGACCGCGCTGTTGGGGGCGAGGGCTACGGTCGCCGATGCCGGGCGGCCGTGCCACGGCTCGTCCGCCGCGGTGACGGTGCCGAGGTTGCCGACGCCGGACCCGCCATAGGCGGCGGCGTCGGTGTTGAGGATTTCGCGCCAGCGGCCGGTGGCGGGCAGGCCGACTCGGTATTCGCTGTGTACCGAACCAGAGAAGTTGTAGACGCAGGCGACCATCGAGCCGTCGGAACCGTAGCGCAGGAATGCGAGGACGTTGTTGGCGCGGTCGTCGGCCTCGATCCAGGAATATCCGCCGGGGGCGGTGTCCTGCGTCCACAACGCGGGGTGTGCGCGGTAGACCGCGTTGAGGTCACGGACCGAGGCGGCGATGCCGAGGTGGAGTGGGTTCTCCAACTCCTGCCAGTCCAGTCCGCGTTCGTGCGACCACTCACGGAACTGGCCGAAATCCTGCCCCATGAACAGCAACTGCTTGCCGGGGTGGGCCCACATGTAGGCCAGCACGGCGCGCACGCCCGCGGCCTTTGCGAAGTCGTCGCCCGGCATTCTGGTCCACAGGGTGCCTTTGCCGTGCACGACCTCGTCGTGGCTGATCGGCAGCACATAGTTTTCGCTCCACGCGTACACCAGCGAGAAGGTGATCTCGTTGTGGTGCCAGGAGCGGTGGATCGGGTCGCGGCCCAGGAACCCGAGGGTGTCGTGCATCCAGCCCATATTCCACTTCATGGTGAAACCGAGGCCGCCGACATCGGTGCCCCTGGTGACCCCCGGCCAGCTCGTCGATTCCTCGGCGATGGTGACGACGCCGGGGTGGTACTTGTGCACGGTGTTGTTGAGGTCCTGGAGAAAATCGACGGCCTCCAGATTCTCCCGGCCGCCGTGCACATTCGGCTCCCAACCCCCTTCGGGGCGTGAGTAATCCAGATACAGCATGGAGGCGACCGCGTCGACGCGCAGGCCATCGATGTGGAACTCCTCGATCCAGTACCTGGCGTTCGCGACGAGGAAGTTGCGCACCTCGTTGCGGCCGAAGTCGAAAACGTAGGTGCCCCAGTCGAGTTGCTCGCCGCGGCGCGGGTCGGGGTGTTCGTAGAGTGGGGTGCCGTCGAAGCGGGCCAGTGCCCATTCGTCGCGGGGGAAGTGGGCGGGGACCCAGTCCAGTAGCACGCCGATATCGGCGGCGTGCATGCGGTCGACGAAGGCGCGGAAGTCGTCGGGTGAGCCGAAGCGGGCGGTCGGCGCGTAGTAGGAGGTGACCTGATAGCCCCAGGACCCGCCGAAGGGATGCTCGGAAACCGGCAGCAACTCGATGTGGGTGAATCCGGCCGCGCGCACGTAATCGGCGAGCTGGTCGGCCAGTTCGCGGTAGCCGAGACCGGGCCGCCACGAGCCGAGATGGACTTCGTAGGCGCTCATCGGTGCGCTTGTCGGGTCGGTGCGTTCGCGATTCGCGACCCAATCCTCGTCGGACCACGCGTAATTGCTCTCGGTGACCACCGAAGCGGTGGCAGGCGGCAGTTCCGTCGCGAACGCGAGCGGATCCGCGTGATCCACCGTTCTGCCGTCTGCGCCGTGTACCCGGAACTTGTATTTGGCGCCGACGTCGACGCCGGGCACGAACACTTCCCAGACCCCGGAGGATCCGAGTGCGCGCATCGGTGCGGTGTTGCCGCTCCAGCTTTCGAAATCACCGATCACGGTGACACCGCGGGCATTCGGAGCCCAGACCGCGAACGAGGTGCCGCTCACCTCGCCGTCGAGGGTGCGGTAGCGGCGTGGGTGCGCGCCGAGCACATCCCATAGGTGTTCGTGGCGGCCCTCACCGATGAGGTGCAGGTCGAGCTCGCCGACGGTGGGCAGAAAGCGGTAGCCGTCGGCGGTGATGAGCTGTTGGCCGCCCGGATAGGTGGTGACCAGGCGATAGTCCATGACATCGGGGTAGGGCAGCAGCGCGGCGAATATCCCGTGCCCCAGGGATTTCAGCGGATGGTCGAGGCCGCCGACGCGGACGGCCACCGTCTCCGCGTGCGGGCGCAGCGCACGAACGACCGTGCCGTCGCGGTGCGGATGGGCGCCGAGCACGGTGTGCGGATCGGTGTGGGTCCCGGCCGCGAGCAGCATCAGGTCGCGGCGTTTCACCACGGTGGCCTCGCTCATCGGAAGGTCCTGCGATAAGCCAGCTCGGCGCGAACCTGCTGCGGCACCGGCGGCAGCGCGAGGATGTGGGCGGCTGCGTTGGCAGGATCCAGCCGCACGTAATTCGTCTGCGCCCAGTGGTATTCCTCGCCGCTGACCTCGTCGTACACGACGGGGTGGTCGTACCACTCGTGCCCGATGGCGGGCAGGTCGAGCGAGATCATGCCCTGTTCGGCGCCGAATGGGTTGAGGTTCACCACGACCAGTACCGCGTCGCCGCTGACCGGATCGATCTTCGAGTAGGCGATCAGCGCGTCGTTGTCGACGTGATGGAAGTGCACGCAGCGCAGCTGCTGTAGCGCGGGGTGTGCGCGGCGGATCTCGTTGAGCCGAGTGATCCACGGCTCCAACGATTCCCCGCGCGCGAGTGCCTCGGCGAACGGTCGCGGGCGCAGCTCATACTTCTCCGAATCGAGGTATTCCTCGCTGCCGGGCCGCACCGCCTGGTGCTCGAACAATTCGAATCCGGAGTAGATACCCCAGGTCGGCGCCAGTGTCGCGGCGAGCACCGCGCGGATGGCGAACGTGCCCGGACCGCCGTGCTGGAGGCTTTCGTGCAGGATGTCCGGGGTGTTGGTGAACAGGTTCGGTCTGGCCTCGTCCGCCTTGGCGGCCAGTTCCATGCCGAACTCGGCCAGCTCCCATTTGGCGACGCGCCAGGTGAAATACGTGTAGGACTGGCTGAATCCGCGCCGTGCGAGGCCGTAGAGCCGGGCCGGTCTCGTGAACGCCTCGGACAGGAAGATCACGTCGGGATCGGTCTGCCGCACCTGCGCGATCAACCATTCCCAGAAATCGGCGGGCTTGGTGTGCGGGTTGTCGACCCGGAAGATCTTGACGCCCAACCCGATCCAGTGCCGCACGACGCGAAGCACCTCCGCGTACAGGCCGTCGGGGTCGTTGTCGAAGTTGATCGGGTAGATGTCCTGGTACTTCTTCGGCGGGTTCTCGGCGAAGGCGATGGTGCCGTCGGGCAGCGTGGTGAACCACTCGGGATGCGCCCGCACCCAAGGATGATCCGGCGCGCATTGCAGGGCCAGGTCCAGAGCTACCTCGAGGCCGAGTTCGGAAGCGGCGGTGACGAATGCGGTGAAGTCGGCCTCGGTGCCAAGCGTGCGGTGGATCGCGTCGTGCCCGCCATCCTTCGACCCGATCGCCCACGGCGAGCCGACATCATCCGGTTCGGCGGCCAGTGCGTTGTTGCGACCCTTGCGGTTGATCTCACCGATCGGATGAATCGGCGGCAGGTAGGCCACGTCGAAGCCCATGCTCGCGATGCGCGGCAATTCCTTTGTCGCGGTGGCGAAGGTGCCGTGGATCGGGTTGCCCGCGGCGTCCCGGCCGCCGGTCGAACGCGGGAAGAATTCGTACCACGAGCCGAACAGTGCGCGTTGGCGTTCCACCTGCACAGTGTGCTGCGCGCCCCGGGTGACCATGTCCCGCAACGGGGTCGCGCGCAGGATCTCGGCAATCTCGGTGCCGAAAGCGGGCGCCACCCTGGTTGGCAACTGCTCGTCGCTGCGCAGCGCGGTCGCGGCCGCGCGCAGTCGCTCGAACTGTTTCTTCGGCACCGCTTGGGCGGCGCGCTCGAAGAGTCTGGCGCCGAGTTCCAGATCGTTGGCCAGATCGGCGGCGCTCTGCCCGACGGCCAGCTTCGCCTCCACCGCCGCCCGCCAGCTGGCGATCGGATCGCTCCAGCCCTCGATGCGGTAGGTCCATGCGCCGGGCAGATGCGGGGTGAAGGTCGCATTGAACACGTCGGGCTCGAAATCCGGCGCCATCCGAAGCCGGGTGAGCCGAGACGAGCCGGGCGCGCGCACCGCCAGCGTCGCGGCGACCGCGTCGTGCCCCTCGCGCCAAACCACCGTGCGCACCGGAAAGACCTCGCCGACCACGGCCTTGGCCGCTCGGCCGCCCGCGATGGACGGTGCAGTGTCATCGATAGCGATGCGGCCGGTCACGGGACCAACCGTACCTTTACCTCACGCTTGGACGTCGATCAGCGCGCGTCGGCGGCGAGGCCGAGGCCGAGCGCGACAAGCACCGCGCCGAGCACTCGCTCGATCCGCTGCCGGATCCCCGCGCGACGCAGCCAGGCCCCGGCTCGATCGGCGGCGACCACCACCCCGACGCACCATGTGGTGTCGATGACCAGCTGTATCGCGGCGAGGATCAGCACGGTCGGCAGCACCGGTCCGCTCGACGGCAGGAACTGCGGCAGGATCGTCAGCCCGAACACCGCGGCCTTCGGGTTGGCGGCGATCGATACCAGCGAGGCGCGGAAGGCCGAGGTGGGGGTGCGCCCCGCGGGCAGCATCTTCGTCATGGTCGCGCCGAACTCGTCATCGGCGTGCGCCCCACGCCATGCTTGGATACCGAGCCAGATCAGCACCAGGCCACCGACAATGTGCACCCCGACATTCATGAACCGGTTCGCGACCAGCAGCACCGAGAGCCCGGCGCCACCAGCAAGCGTCCATACGAGCACCCCGATCTCGTTGCCCGCCACCGCGGCCAGCCCCGCCGTCCGCCCATCCCGCACCGCGCGCTGTAAGAAAAGCGCAGTGGCCGGACCCGGCAGCGCGGCGAGAATAAGGCAGGCCAAGAGGAATTGGGGGAGTACGTCGACCCAGTGCGGCATCAGCCGATGCTGTCACGCGCGTGCTCCTTCGGCGACCCGATTTCGCCGATATTCCCGCACCGACGTGCCACTCGCGACGGGCAGCGGGGTGGAAGTGGCGCGCGACCGCGTAGCGCCGTTGCCGGAGTGGCCCGAGCAGGTCGGTGCCGAGTCCGCCGACGGGACGCGAGCGCGCAATGTGGGAGTGACCTGGCTCGCCGGGGGAGTCGGGCTGGGGATTGTTCGGTAGGGTTCGGCTGGTGAAGGCACTTCGTCGATTCACCGTCCGTGCCCATCTGCCCGAGCGTCTGGCGGCTCTGGGCGAGCTCTCCACGAACCTACGCTGGTCCTGGCATTGGCCGACCCAGGATCTGTTCGCGGAGCTCGATCCCGAGTTGTGGCGCGAGGTCGGACGCGATCCGGTGCGGATGCTGGGGGAGGTGCCTGCGTCGCGGCTCGACGAGTTCGCCGCCGATGTGGACTACACCGGCCGGGTCGACGCCGCGGCCGCGGACCTGCGCGACTATCTGGCGCGACCCGGCTGGTTCCAGCGGCAGACCGACACACCCGGTGTACGCGGTATCGCCTACTTCTCCATGGAATTCGGTGTTACCGAGGTGCTTCCGAACTATTCCGGTGGTCTGGGCATCCTCGCAGGTGATCACCTGAAGGCCGCATCCGATCTGGGTCTGCCGCTGATCGGCGTCGGGTTGCTTTATCGCTCCGGCTATTTCCGGCAGGCGCTGACCGGCGACGGCTGGCAGACCGAGCACTATCCGGCGCTCGACCCGCAGGGGCTGCCGCTGCGACTGCTGACCACCGGCCACGGGCGGGCGGAGCGAGGGGATTCGGCGCCGGTGCTCGTCCATGTGGCGATGCCCGATCGGCGAGTGCTGCGGGCGCGGGTGTGGATCGCGCAGGTCGGACGCGTGCCGTTGCTGCTGTTGGATTCCGATATCGCCGAGAACGATCCGGAGTTGCGTGCGGTCACCGACCGCCTCTACGGCGGCGACCAGGACCATCGGATCAAGCAGGAGATCCTGGCAGGCATCGGCGGCGTGCGCGCGGTGCGCGCCTATACCCGTGCGGCGGGGCTGGCCGATCCCGATGTGTTCCATATGAACGAGGGCCACGCCGGATTTCTCGGTGTCGAGCGGATCCGCGAATTCGTGTCGGCCGGACTGGATTTCGACACCGCACTGGCCGCGGTGCGGTCGGCGACGGTGTTCACCACGCACACCCCGGTGCCCGCGGGCATCGACCGGTTCCCGATGCCGCTGGTGCGCAGGTACTTCGGCGGCGGGCACGGTGAATCCGAATCCGCCATGTTGCCAGGCCTTTCCATCGATAGGATCGTCGCGCTCGGGCGGGAGGCCGATCCGTCCGTTTTCAATATGGCCCATATGGGCTTGCGGATGGCCCAGCGCGCCAATGGTGTCTCGCAGCTGCACGGTGAGGTCAGTCGCGCCATGTTCGCGCCGCTGTGGCCAGGGTTCGACGCGACCGAGGTGCCGATCGGCTCGGTCACCAACGGGGTGCACGCGCCCACCTGGGCCGCGCGCGAATGGTTCGACAAGGCACGCGAACACATTGGACCAGAGTTGGTCGAGGAGGCCCGCGGTTGGGAGAAGCTGCGCGATATCGACCTGGGCGAGTTGTGGTCCACAAGGAACACCTTGCGCGCCACCCTCGTGGCCGAGGTGCGCCGCAGGGTGCGCGCATCCTGGTTGGAGCGCGGCGCGGCATCGGCCGAATTGGGTTGGGTCGATGAGGTTTTCGATCCGAACGTGCTGACCGTCGGCTTCGCCCGCCGAGTGCCGACCTATAAGCGGCTCACCCTGATGCTGCGCGATCCGGAGCGGCTGCGTTCGCTGCTGCTCGATCCCGATCGTCCGATGCAATTGGTGGTGGCAGGCAAGAGCCATCCCGCCGACGACGGCGGCAAGGCGCTCATCCAACAGGTGGTCCGCTTCGCTGACGATCCCGAGGTGCGCCACCGCATCGTCTTCCTGCCCGACTACGACATGTCGATGGCCCGCTACCTGTACTGGGGTTGCGATGTGTGGTTGAACAATCCGCTGCGCCCGCTGGAGGCATGCGGCACCTCCGGCATGAAGTCCGCGCTCAACGGCGGGCTGAATCTGTCCATCCGCGACGGCTGGTGGGACGAGATGTACGACGGCGAGAACGGGTGGGCCATCCCGACCGCCGACGGCGTCGCCGACGAGCACCGCCGCGACGACCTGGAGGCCAACGCACTCTACGACCTTTTCGAGCGCACGGTCGCCCCCCGCTTCTACGACCGCAACCCCGTGAACATGCCGGTGCGCTGGGTAGAGATGGTGCGACACACGTTGCAGACCCTCGGCCCGAAGGTGCTGGCCTCCCGCATGGTTCGCGACTACGCCGTCGAGTACTACGCCCCGGCGGCGGCTGCCGGTCAGCGCGCGACCGCCGACGAATTCGCCGGCGCTCGCGCGACCGCCGACTACCGCCGCCGCATCGAGGCCGCATGGCAGTCGGTCAAGGTGATCCAGGTCGACAGCGCGGGTCTGCCCGACACCCCGGTGATCGGCGCGGAACTGTCGTTGGCCGCACGGATCGATCTCGGCGGCCTCAGCGCCTCCGACGTCACCGTCCAGGCGGTGCTCGGCCGAGTCTCACCGACCGACGACCTCTCCGACGTCACCACCTTCCCGATGACCCACACCGAGTCCGAGTCCGGTGTGGAGATTTTTACCGTCGAAACACCGGTGCCCCTGTCCGGCGCTGTCGGTTACACGGTTCGCGTGCTGCCCCACAGTGACCTGCTCGCGTCCGATGCCGAACTGGGCCTGATCGCCGCGCCGAGCGCCTAGCGATCGGTCACGGGTTCGCTGTCGTCGAACCACTGGGTCAGCCGGCGACGCTGACCGATGGGATCGGACGGGCGGGTTCTCCGATTCAGTGAATTGTCGGCTACCGTGCCCTGGCACACCTGTACCGATGTCCGACTGGAGAGCCCATGGTCACCGACGCCTCGACGCGACCCCGAGGACGCCTCGACGCGTACTTCGGCATCAGTTCGAACGGTTCGACCGTGAAGCGCGAATTGATGGCGGGCACCATCACGTTCCTTGCCATGTCCTACGTGCTCGCCGTGAACCCGTCGGTGCTCGGTGACGAAGGCGCGCTCGGCGACAAGGGCATTCCGATGCAGGCGGTATTCACCGCGACGGCGGTCGCCGCGGTGTTCGGCACGCTCGTCATGGGGATCTGGGCCAAGTATCCGATCGCGCTCGCGCCCGGCATGGGGCTCAACGCGTTCTTCGCGTATTCGGTGGTGCTCGGGATGGGGATCCCGTGGCAGGTCGCGCTGTCGGGGACCTTCCTGTCCGGTGTGATCTTCTTCGTCCTCGCGATCACCAAGGTTCGCGAACGCATCCTCAATGCCATTCCGATGCAGATGAAGCTGGCAGTCGGCGCAGGTATCGGGATGTTCGTCGCGTTCCTCGGCCTGAAGAACGCGGGCATCGTGGTCAACAGTGAGGCCACCCTCGTCACACTCGGTGACTTCACCAAGGGGACAACGCTGCTCGCGCTGTTCGGTCTCGTGGCGACGGTGGTGTTCCTTGTCATCGGCTGGCACGGCGCTGTGCTGTACGGCATCGTGCTCACCGCCCTCGTCGGTGTCATCAGCGGCCTCGTCGATCTGCCCAGCGGTGTGGTGTCGATGCCGAAGGGGCTCGAGCACACCTTCGGGCAGGCGATCATCCATCTGCCCGACGCGTTCACCGGGCAGATGGCCATCGTCATTCTGACCATGCTGTTCGTCGATTTCTTCGACTGCTCCGGCACCCTGATCGGCGTGGCCAACCAAGCGGGACTGCTCGACAAGGACGGCAAACTGCCCCGCGCGGCCAGTGCGCTCGCCGCGGACTCGGTGGGCACCATGGCGGGCGCCGTTATCGGCACATCGACCACCACCGCCTACGTCGAATCGACGGCGGGCGTCTCCGCGGGCGGTCGAACCGGACTGACGGCGGTGACCACGGCGGGCTGGTTCCTGATCGCCATGTTCTGCTACCCGATCTTCGCGGTCGTCGCAGGCTCCGCCTCGATCACCGCGCCCGCGCTTATCGTGGTCGGCGTCCTGATGTCCCGCGCGCTCGGCGACATCGATTGGAACCGGCTGGAGTACTCCATCCCGGCCTTTATCACCGTCATCATGATGCCGCTGACGTACTCGATCGCGAACGGGCTCGCGATGGGGATGCTGTTCTATCCGATCGTCATGGCCGCGAAGGGGCGAGTCAAAGAGGTCCATCCGGCGATGTGGGTGCTGATGGTGATGTTCCTCGGATATTTCTTCTTCCTCGCGGAATAGCCCGGCCTACCGGCTGGTCGTTCCACTTCGTGCAATAATCGGACCGCAGTCCACTTCATTGCCGACGCTAACGAAGAACGCTATTCGGAATCGAATCGCAGGGATGGGACCAGCATGAACATCGAGAGCGCGCACGAACGACCTACGAACGCAACCCAACTCGACACCTTCTCCGCCGACATCGGCCTGCTGTTGCTGCGGGTCGTCTTCGGCGGACTGCTCGCCGCGCACGGCTCCCAAAAACTGTTCGGCTGGTTCGGCGGAGTCGGCTGGAGCAAAAACGCCGTCATCTTCGACTCCATGGGGTACAACCCCGGCAAGCTGTTCGGCACCCTCGCCGGGCTCAGCGAATTCACCGGCGGCCTCTTGTTACTGCTCGGCCTGCTGACGCCGCTGGCGGGCGCGATCGTGCTCGGCACCATGATCAACGCGGTCAACGTCAACTGGAGTGCCGGCCTGCTGACCGGTAAGGGCTACGAAACAGCCCTGCTGTTCGCGGCCGTCGGTGCGGCCATCGCCTTCACGGGTCCGGGCAAGTTCTCGCTGGACAGTGGCAGGCCATGGCAGCGAAGTGGTTTCGTCTGGGGTGCGGGGGCCGTGGTGCTCGGCGTCGTCTGCGCGGTCGTCGCGTTGATCTTCAAATGGGTGCTGTGAGTCCGAATGCGGGACGAGCACAGTCGTCGCGGCGTGGTGGAAGATGTAGCTGAACAGTAGATCCGCCAATGATCTTGCGCTGACCAGGAATTCGCCGAGAGTGTTGAACTCGGGCCGCTCCGTCATCAGAAAACCGTCTCATGCGCCGATGGTGTGCGCGGCAACGAGTTCGGGAATCAGCCGCGGCAATTGTGGTGGCCCCGCGCCGCGTGCAGGGCTAGACGCGGGGGCCGCCGATACATCCGGTGCGGGAATCGGGTCCCGGCGGAGTATCAAAGCCAAACTTACTTCTGTATGGAAGTAATCGAACAATTTGTGATTGGGATCACAGCGAGGTGGCGGTGAGCCGCTCGAGTGCCTTCGTGACCACGTTCGGGTCGGAGGTTTCCCAGTACGGCGGCAGCGAAGCGCGCAGGTAGCCGCCATAGCGCGCGGTGGCCAAGCGGGAATCGAGAATCGCGACCACGCCGCGGTCGTCGACGCTGCGCAGCAGCCTGCCGGTGCCCTGGGCGAGCAGCAGCGCCGCATGGTTGGCGGCGACGGTCATGAAGCCGTTCCCGCCGCGCGATTCCACCGCACGCTGCCGCGCGGTGAGCAACGGATCGTCCGGGCGTGGGAACGGAATCCGATCCAGGATCACCAGGCTCAGCGACGGACCTGGCACGTCGACGCCCTGCCACAGCGACAGTGTGCCGAACAGCGAGGTCTCCGGATCGTCGGCGAACTTGCGCACCAGCGCGCCGGTCGAGTCGTCTCCCTGGCACAGCACCGGGGTGTCGAGCCGCGCACGTAGCACCTCGGTGGCGGCCTTCGCGGCGCGCATCGAGGAGAACAGGCCGAGCGTGCGGCCACCCGCCGCGCGGATCAGCCGCTCGATCTCGTCGAGATAGGCGGGCGCTAGTCCGTCGCGGCCCGGCGCGGGGAGATGCTTGGCGACATACAGAATGCCGGATTTGGCGTGGTCGAACGGCGAGCCGACATCGAGCGAGCTCCAGCGCACTGTCTCCACATCGGCAGGCGCGACGGCACCGTTGGCGGTGTTGGAGTCTGCCCGACCGCCCGACTGCCCGGGCAGCCCCCAGGTGATCGCAAGGCCGTCGAACGACCCACCGATTTGCAGGGTTGCCGAGGTCAACACGACGGTCGCGGTACCGAACAACCTGCTGCGCAGCAGACCACCCACCGACAGCGGCGCCATCCGCAGCGTGCGTCGAACGACACCGCGCATCTCGTCGGCAGCAAGCCAGATGACATCACGCCTGGTCGCGGGATCGGGTTCGTCGAACGCTGTCAGCGCGCGTACCGCGCTGTCGTGCACCTCATCGATCGCGGCAAGCGCCTGAGTGCGCGCGGCGGCACCCTCCGGGTCGCCCGGTGCCTGGGTGCCGCCCTGTGGCGCAAGTGCGGTGCGGACATTCCATGCCGCGTCGCGCACGAGGGCGAGCACCGGGGCGACACCATCGGGCAGCGCGTCCCAGCGGGCGGCGGGTAGCTCGTCGAGGACGCTGTGCCAGGCCTCCGACGCACCTTCGAGGCGGTCGACTTCCTTCTCGTCGACCAGTTTGGCGCAGCGCCGCGCCGCGGCACTGACAGCCGAGGGGGCCAATTCCGCGGTAGCGACTCCGGTCACCCGGTCGACAAGCTCGTGCGCCTCGTCGATGACGACGACATCGTGTTCGGGCAGCACCTGAATGCCGCTGATCGCGTCGATGGCAAGCAGGGCATGGTTGGTCACCACCACGTCGGCCTGCGCGGACTCCGCCCGTGCGCGCTCGGCGAAGCAGTCCTGGCCGAACGAGCAGCGCGACTTGCCGAGGCATTCCCGCGACGACACACTGACCTGCTTCCAGGCCCGATCGGTCACGCCAGGCGCGAGCTCGTCGCGATCGCCGGACTCGGTATCGGAGGCCCACTCGTTGAGTCGCTGCACCTCCCTGCCGAGCCGGGAGATCGCGAACGCGTCGAACAGCTCCGCCTCGGCAGGTTCGTCGGGGATCACGCTGTTGATCTTGTTCAGGCACAGATAGTTGTTGCGCCCCTTGAGAATCGCGAACTTCGCGGTGCGCCCGAGTGGCTTGCTCAGCGCCTCGGCAAGGCGGGGCAGGTCGCGGTCGACCAGCTGCCGCTGCAATGCGATCGTCGCGGTCGACACCACGACCGTCCGCCCGGTCCGCACCGCATGGCGCAGACTCGGCACCAGGTATGCCAGGGACTTACCCGTTCCGGTCCCGGCCTGCACGGCGAGATGTTCCTTGGTATCGATCGCGTGGTCAACCGCCGCCGCCATCGTCACCTGCCCGACCCGCTCTTTTCCACCGAGCGCCTGCACGGCAGTGGCCAAAAGGTCGGGGGTGGGCGGCAGTTCGGGCACGCGAGCAGCCTACTGGTTGCGACCGACAGAGATCACCGTCCGCCGCGGTCTGTGCCGGCCGCCGCGGGGCTCGGCGTGCTGTTCGGCAGGTCGGTCCGGGGGCCTACCCGCCGACAGTGCCCTCGAGTTGGATGCCTGCCGCGCGCATGCGGTCGAGGGCGGTGGCGGTGGTGTCGGGGGCGACGCCCGCGGTCAGGTCGAGCAGGACGCGGGTGTCGAAGCCCGCGAATTCGGCGTCGAGGGCGGTGGCACGAACACAGTGATCGGTGGCGATGCCGACGACATCGACCTCGTGGATGTTGTTGGCGTGCAGCCAGTCGGCGAGGGTGACGCCGTCGGAGGCGGCGCCTTCGAAACCGGAATACGCGGCGGAATACTCACCTTTGGAGAAGATCTCCCGGATGGGTGCGGTGTTCAGGTTCGAGTGGAATTCGGCACCCGTCGTGCCGACGCGGCAGTGCGGTGGCCAGGAGTCGAGGAAGTCCGGGGTCTCGGAGAAGTGGGCGCCCGGATCGATGTGGTAATCGCGAGTGGCGACGACGGCGTCGTACCGCACGGTCGCGAGGTGATCGCTGATTCGTTCGGCGACCGCGGCACCTCCGGTGACGGCGAGCGACCCACCTTCGCAGAAGTCGTTCTGTACATCGACGATGATCAACGCTCGGCTCATATCGACCTCCCTTCTGCCGCCCGAATGAACGGGCGGGCTACGGCACGAATGTCGTCGGGATCGCCGGATCGCCGTCGGAAAGCTTCAGGCCTTCCCACGGCAGGCTGACCAGCCCGCGTGATACCAGTTTGCGGCTGTCGGCGAGTGTCGGCTGCCCATCGACCACTTTGCCGCCTCGCACCAGCGGTACGAGCAGCTCGCGGACCTCGAATCCGTTCGCCGCCGGCGGGTCGCTCGCGGCGGGGTAGACGATTTCCTCGACGATGGTGCCGGTGCCTCGCGCCAGCCGCACCGCCTTCTTGGTGCCGCCGCGGGACTCCTTGTGGCTGCTGCGCTTGGCCACCGGCACACCCTCCACCTCGACCAGTTTGTAGACCATGCCCGCTGTCGGCGCGCCGGATCCGGTGACGAGTGAGGTGCCGACGCCGTAGACGTCGACCGGCTCGGCGCGCAGCGCGGCGATGGCGTACTCGTCGAGATCGCCGGACACCACGATGCGGGTTTCGGTGGCGCCGAGGCCGTCGAGCTGGTCGCGCACCTGCCTGGCCAAGACGCCGAGATCACCGGAATCGATACGGACGCCACCCAGCCGCGGACCGGCGACCTCGATTGCCGTCGCGACACCGGCGGTGATGTCGAAGGTATCGACCAGCAGCGTCGTACCGACTCCGAGCGCCTCGACCTGGCTGCGGAAGGCGGCCGCCTCGTGCGCGCCGTCGGCGGCGCTGTGCAAAAGGGTGAACGCATGTGCGCTCGTGCCCGCGCCCGGCACGCCGAAGGTGCGCACCGCCTCCAGATTCGAGGTGGCGTCGAAGCCGGCGAGATATGCGGCGCGGGAGCTGGATGGTGCGGCCAGCTCGTGGGTGCGCCGCGAGCCCATTTCGATCATCCTGCGCCCTGCGGCGGCGCTCACCATGCGGGCGGCGGCCGAGGCGATGGCGCTGTCGTGGTTGAGGATCGAGAGGGCGAGAGTCTCCAGCACGACGCATTCGGCGAAACTGCCGCGCACCGAAAGAATCGGTGAGCCGGGGAAATACAGGTCGCCCTCGGCGTAGCCGTCGATGTCACCGGTGAACCGGTAGTCGCGCAGCCATTCGATGGTCGTTGCATCGGAGAAGCCCGCGACGATCGCCAGTTCGGGTTCACCGAATCGGAACTGCTCGAGCGCATCGAGCAGTCGGGCGGTGCCTGCGACGACGCCGTAGCGCCTGCCGTGTGGCAACCGCCTGGCGAACAACTCGAAGGTGCAGTGCCGGTGCGCCGAGCCGTCGGCGAGCGCGGCGGCAAGCATGGTCAGTTCGTACTGGTCGGTCAGCAGAGCGGTGTTGCCGACGCCGTCGCGGAGGTCCACGAAGCCACTCTAGACAGCGGGGCGGGCATGATAGGCCGGTGCCGTTGGGATGTCTCCCAGAACGTCGAAACGATGGTGGACGGGTGTTGTGATTTCGGAGTCGCGTCGTACCCTGAGTGATATGGGCGTGTGCGAAGCGAACGCGACACTGTCGGCGGCACAGGCGACTCCAGAGGCGGTCGAGTACACCGAAATCCTGGAGGCCGAGGACCGTCCATGGGTCACGGTGGTCTGGGACGACCCGGTCAACCTGATGCATTACGTCACCTACATCTTCCAGAAGCTCTTCGGCTACACGAAGGCGAAGGCGACCGAACTGATGCTCCAGGTGCACAACGAGGGCAAGGCCGTCGTCTCCTCGGGTGGCCGAGACAAAATGGAACAGGATGTCAGGCGGCTGCACGCGGCAGGCCTGTGGGCGACCATGCAACGGGACGACTGACCGGTACGACTACGCTGACACCAGTGCGAAAGTGGAGCCGAAAGAACTCACTGAGCGGCCTCAAATTGCGCTCCGAGATGGATGCGCGTGAGGCGAGCGTGCTGCGTTCCCTGGTGGGCTCCGTCTCCGGGCTGCTGATCGAACGGGCCAACTCGACCCCCGAGGACGATCTTGCCGCGCTAACCGGGCTGCGCACCGGCAACAGCGACCCGCCGGAGGACCCACGGCTGCATCGCCTGCTGCCGGATTTCCATCGCAGCGAACCCGGTTCTCCCGACGCCGATCGCGCCGATCTCAACAGCGCGCTGCGCGGGCTGCACGAGCCGGAGATCATCGACGCCAAACTGGCCGCGGGCACGGTGGTCATGAACACGGTGCCCGAAGACGGCGGCCGAGTCCTGCTGACGCCGGAACAGGCCGACGCGTGGTTGACCGCGCTCACCGATGTGCGCCTTGCCTTGGGCACGATGCTCGGAATCGATGCCGATACCCCCGATCATCTCGACGCCGACGACCCGCGCGGACCTCATCTCGACGTGTACCACTGGCTGACGTGGATGCAGGATTCGCTGTTGGAGGCGCTGGCTCCGTAAGGGCGCAGCCGGAGGTACGCCCGAGACGATCTCGTGACCGACAGGCAGGAGCGTTATGAACGGACGAGCCGGACAACGCAATTCGCTCACCGACGTCCCCGGCCTACTGGTCGGCCATCACCACCGGCTCGATCCGGAGGCGACGCTCGGCTCGGGTGCGGCGACCGGTTGCACCGTGGTCCGCGCGCCGGGCGGTGCGATCGCCGCCGTTGACGTGCGTGGCGGCGGACCCGGCACCAGGGAGACCGATCTGCTCGACCCGGCAAACACTGTGCGCCAGGTGAATTCGATCCTGCTCACCGGCGGCAGCGCCTACGGACTTGCCGCGGCCGACGGTGTGATGCGCTGGCTGGAGGAACACGGTGAGGGCATCCCGATGGATCCGACCGACCCGAGCCGGGTGGTGCCCATCGTGCCGGGCGCGGTGATCTTCGATCTTCCGGTGGGGGAGTGGGGCATCCGGCCCACCGCCGAGTTCGGCTACCTGGCCGCGGCGGCCGCGGCGGTCGAGTTCGAGCGCGGGTCGGTGGGCGCGGGTGTCGGCGCGCGCGCCGGTTCGATCAAAGGCGGCGTCGGCACCGCGAGCATCGTGCTGAGTGACGGTGCCGCCGCAGGAGTTACCGTCGCCGCGCTGATCGTGGCCAATCCCGTCGGCTCGGTGTTCGATCCACGCACCGGTCTGCCGTGGGGAGCCGGGACCGACGGCCCCGAATACTTCGGCCTTCGCCCGGCCGACGCCGAGCAGTTGGCGAACGCGAACGCGCTCGCCGTCAAAGGCACCGTCCTCAATACGACCATCGGCGTGGTCGCCACCGACGCGCCACTGGACCCCGTCGGCTGCCGCCGCATGGCGACCACCGCGCACGACGGACTGGCCCGCGCGATCCGCCCAGCCCATTCCCCGCTGGACGGCGACACCCTGTTCGCCTTGGCCACCGGCACCGCGCAGCCGACGAACTTCCCGGTGCCGTTCGCATTTCCGCAGGACCTGCTCGTCCTCGACGAGGTGTGCACCGCGGCGGCGGTCTGTGTGGAGCGCGCGATCGTGGACGCGGTTCTGGCCGCCCGATCAGTCGCGGGCATCCCCTCCTACGTAGACCTGTTCACAGCCTTCGGGGAATAGCCGAATATTCTGACTCGTTGTCGAGTGCGATACGTCGACACTAGCTGTGCCTAATTTTCGGAAGGGTTTGACTCGTGCTGGTGATCAGGGCCGACCTTGTTGAGGCGATGGTGGCGCATGCCCGCGCCGACCATCCGGACGAGGCCTGCGGTGTCATCGCGGGGCCGGAAGGCTCGGATCGTCCTGAGCGGTTCGTCGCCATGGTCAATGCCGAGCGGTCGCCGACTTTCTACCGATTCGACTCCGGCGAGCACCTGAAGGTGTGGCGTGAGATGGACAGGGCCGATGAGGAGCCGGTGGTGATCTACCACTCGCACACCGCGACCGAGGCATACCCCAGCCGCACCGACGTGTCCTACGCCTCCGAGCCGAACGCGCACTATGTGCTGATCTCCACCCGCGATCCCGAGCGCCACGAGTTGCGCAGCTACCGGATTCTCGGCGGCGAGGTCACCGAGGAGCCCGTGCAAGTCGTCGACGCGTACACAGCCGCTGAGACCGCCCCATAGTTGTCGAAATCGAGGAGTTCCAATGTCGGTAACCGTGTCCATCCCGACGATCATGCGTGGCCTGACCGGCGGTGAGAAGCGGGTCGAGGCGAAGGGCGCCACAGTGTCCGCGCTGATCGACGATCTGGAGGCCAACCATCCCGGCCTCGCCGAGCGGCTGCTCAACGACGGCAAGCTGAACCGCTACGTCAACATCTATGTCGACGACGAGGACGTGCGCTTCTCCGGTGGCCTGGCCGCCGAGGTGTCCGCCGATGCCGAGGTGACGATCCTGCCCGCCGTCGCGGGCGGCTGAGCGACCACATGGCGCGTTATGAATCGCTCATCGCGACGCTGGGTAACACCCCGCTGGTCGGGCTGCAGAATCTGTCTCCGCAGTGGGAGGGTGACAACCCGGTGCGGCTGTGGGCCAAGCTGGAGGATCGCAATCCGACCGGATCCATCAAGGATCGCCCTGCCCTGCGGATGATCGAACAGGCCGAGGCCGACGGTCTGCTGACCCCCGGCTGCACGATTCTGGAGCCGACCAGCGGCAATACCGGAATCTCGCTGGCGATGGCCGCCAAGCTCAAGGGCTACCGGCTGGTCTGCGTGATGCCGGAGAACACCTCGGTGGAGCGGCGTCAGCTGCTGACCATGTTCGGTGCGCGGATCATCGATTCCCCTGCCGCCGGCGGCTCCAATCAAGCGGTGGCCAAGGCCAAGCAGATCGCGGCCGAGAATCCGGACTGGGTGATGCTCTACCAGTACGGCAACCCCGCCAACGCGCTCGCGCATTACGAGACGACCGGACCGGAGATTCTCGCCGACCTCCCCGAGATCACGCATTTCGTTGCCGGACTCGGCACCACGGGAACCCTGATGGGGACCGGCCGATTCCTGCGCGAGAAGGTACCCGACATCCAGATCGTCGCCGCGGAGCCCCGCTACGGCGAACTCGTCTACGGGTTGCGCAATATCGACGAGGGCTTCATCCCGGAGCTCTATGACGAGTCGGTGCTCACGAGCCGCTTCTCGGTCGGCCCGTTCGACGCGGTCAAGCGCACCCGTGAATTGGTCCTCGAGGAGGGCATTTTCGCGGGCATCTCGACCGGCGCGATCCTGCACGCGGCGCTCGGGGTCGCTCGCAAGGTCGTCAAGGCGGGCCGACGCGCGGATATCGCCTTCGTAGTCGCCGACGGCGGCTGGAAGTATCTGTCGACCGGCGCTTACGACGGCACGCTCGAAGAGGCGGAGGAACGCCTCGACGGCCAGCTCTGGGCCTGACTCGCCGCCGCGTCCAGCAGGACATCCGGTTTTACGCACTGCCTGGTCGTGACGCGCACCGGTACGCTCGAAGAGGCGGGACACCGGCTCGTGATCGGATATTCGCGGCCGCGCGGCCCTGCTCGACGAGGAGGTTGCGATGACCGGCGGTACGGGAATCGGGTCGTCGTTCGACCCGGATCGGATTGCCGCGCTACGTGCGCAACTGGGTAACCCGGTCGGTACGACACCACCGAGCGTGCCGCTGCCAGGACCGCCGTTGTCGAGCCCGGCCGCGAAATCCGACAACCTCGGCGTCATCAAACAACTCTGGTTGCGCGCCGGGATTCTGATCGGCGGGTTCGTCGCGCTGCTCTACGGCATCGAGGGCGTCGACACTCTCAATGACAACCAGCTCGATCGAGCCGGCATCGAGCCGCGCACGGCCGACGGGCTGTGGGGCATCCTGTGGGCTCCCGTCCTGCACGGAGGCTGGGACCATCTGATCGGCAACACCCTGCCCGTGCTGGTGCTCGGCTTCATGACGCTGCTGGCCGGCATCGGTCGTGGGCTGGCCGCGACGGCGATCATCTGGGTCGTCGCCGGGGTGGGAACCTGGCTCACCGGAGCGAGCGGGTCGGTGCATCTCGGTGCGTCGGCGCTGGTTTTCGGCTGGTTGACCTTCCTGATCTCGCGCGGCTGGTTCGCGCGCAACGTCACGCAAATCGTGGTCGGACTCGTCGTTCTGGCGCTGTACGGGTCGCTGCTGTGGGGTGTATTGCCTGGACAACCTGGAATCTCTTGGCAGGGACATCTTTTCGGGGCGATGGGTGGAGTGGTTGCCGGCTGGGTACTCTCTGGTGATGAACGTCGACACCGTCGCGGGGATCGAGCCGGAGTCAATGCGTCGTCACGCTGACCGTGCGGCCCGTCGAGAAATGTGGGGGACCCCTTCTCGAGCGAGCGTGGCGCTGTCATGAGTGAGAATTCGTCGTGGGAGCATGGGCGAATGCGCCTTACCGTCCTCGGGTGCTCGGGCAGCGTGTCCGGCCCGGACGCTCCTGCGTCGGGATACCTGCTGACCGGGCCGGATATGACGCCCGTGGTGATCGATTTCGGACCGGGCGTGCTCGGTGCGTTGCAGCGTTACGCCGATCCCGGCGAGGTCGACATCTTCCTGACCCACCTGCACGCGGATCATTGCCTCGATCTGCCGGGTCTGCTGGTGTGGCGGCGCTACCATCCGACGCCACCGGTGGGGAGGGCGATCGTCCGAGGCCCTTCCGATAGCGCACTGCGCATCGGTAATGCCTCCGCGGAGATCGGTGGTGAATGCGACGACTGGTCCGATGTGATCGACCATCGCGCCTGGAATGCGGGCGAAGCGATCGAGTTCGGTCCGGGCCATACGGTGACGGCGCGCCGGATGTACCACCCGCCGGAGTCCTACGGCCTTCGTATCGTCACCGCGGCGGGACAGACCTTCGTCTACACCGGCGACACCGCGATGTGCGATGCGGTCGGTGAGCTGGCACAGGGCGCCGACATCTTGATGGCCGAAGCCTCGTGGACCCACGACCCGGCGAATCGTCCTCCGGGAATTCATCTTTCGGGTACCGAGGCGGGCATGATCGCGGCCGCGGCCGGGGTAAAGGAACTCCTGCTCACCCACATCCCGCCGTGGACCTCACGCGAGGACGTGATCGCTGAGGCGAAGGCCCAGTTCTCCGGCCCGGTGCACGCGGTCGCCCCCGGTGAAACCTTCGATATCTGACCGGTTGCCGATGACACCACTTGGTGTCCTAGGCTGTGCCGGTGTCGAGACGAGCCGATGGCAGGGCGGACGATCAACTCCGCGAGGTACGTATCACCCGTGGATTCACCGCGCACCCAGCCGGTTCGGTGCTGGTGGAGTTCGGTCAGACCCGCGTGATGTGCACCGCGAGTGTCAATGACGGCGTGCCGCCCTGGCGGCGCGACTCCGGCCTCGGCTGGCTGACCGCCGAATACGCGATGCTGCCCGCGGCAACCCACACCCGCAGCGGGCGGGAATCGGTGAAGGGCAAGGTCGGTGGCCGCACCCAGGAGATCAGCAGGCTGATCGGCCGGTCGCTGCGTGCCTGCATCGACCTGGCGGCCATCGGTGAGAACACCATCGCCCTCGACTGCGACGTGCTGCAAGCCGACGGTGGCACCAGGACCGCGGCCATCACCGGCGCGTACGTCGCGCTGTCGGACGCGGTCACCTATCTCGCTGCCGCGGGCAGGCTTGCCGACCCGCAGCCGATCTCGTGTGGCATCGCCGCGGTGAGCGTCGGTGTCGTGGACGGCAGGGTGCGCCTCGACCTGCCCTACGAAGAGGATTCGCGCGCCGAGGTAGACATGAATGTGGTCGCAACCGACACCGGCACCCTGGTGGAAATCCAGGGCACCGGCGAGGGCGCAACCTTCCCGCGCTCCACCCTCGACAAGATGCTCGACTCGGCGCTCGCCGGTTGCGAGCAGCTGTTCGTGGTGCAGAAAGAGGCGCTGGCGCTGCCCTATCCCGGCGTGCTGCCCGAGCCGACCGAGTCGAAGAAGAAGTAAATGACGCGGCGCGTGCTGGTTGCCAGTCGTAATGCGAAGAAGCTGAACGAGCTGCGGCGCATCCTCGATGACGCCGGTGTCGCGGGCATCGAGATCATCGGTCTCGACGATGTGCCCGCTTACGACGAGGCGCCCGAGACCGCAGCGACCTTCGAGGAGAACGCGCTAGCGAAGGCGCGCGACGGTGCTGCGGCCACTGGATTGGCTTGTGTCGCAGACGATTCCGGCATCGCGGTGGACGCATTGAACGGAATGCCGGGCGTGCTGTCCGCGCGTTGGTCCGGCGGGCACGGCGACGACGCGGCGAACAATGCGCTACTGCTCGCTCAGCTCGGCGATGTGCCGGACGAGCGGCGCGGCGCGCAGTTCGTTTCGGCCTGCGCGTTGGTGGTTCCCGGCGGCGGCGAGACCGTGGTTCGCGGCGAATGGCCCGGCGCGATCGGGCTCGAGCCCGTTGGCGACGGCGGTTTCGGCTACGACCCGTTGTTCGTTCCCGAGGGCGGCGACGGCACCGCCGCGCAACTCACCCCTGAGGCGAAGAACGCGGTCTCGCATCGTGGACGCGCGCTGGCCCAGTTGCTGCCCACGCTCGCCGCACTCGCGGACTGAATCCCGTCAGAGGTTGAACTCCGCCTTGACCTTCTTGGCGTTGACATGCTCGACGAAGAAGGACAGTAGCGGGATGGTGCCCGCGATCAGAGTGCCGACCGTGCGCAGCACCGGCCAGCGGACCTTGACCGCGAGGTCCGCGGTGACAAGCAGGTAGGCGAAGTACACCCAGCCGTGCACCACGGCGATCCAGCTCGGGGTGTGCACGTCGAAGCCGTACTTGGCGATGATTTCACCGGTCAGCAGCAACAGCCAGAGACCGGTGACCCACGCGAGCACCCGGTAGCGCTGCAATGCGCCCGCGATCTTGCTCGTGTTCGCAGGGGCGGAAGTGGCTGCCGCCGCCTCTGCGGTCGGGGTGGCCTCGGTCGAGTTCTCGCTGGTGGTCAACCGGCGCTCCTCTCGGTATCGCGGGCGCGCGGGCCCGCCTCACGGACGTGCTGGTCGATGTCATTGGCGTGCAGCTGAGCGAGGTATTTGTTGTATTCGGCGAGCACCGGATCCTGTGACCGAACGGCCTTGGGGCGTTCCGGCAGCAAACCTTCCGGAATCTCCCGTGGTGCAACGGATTCGGGGGCCCGCCTCGGCTTCGCCGGTGCCTGCTCCTCGGTGCCGGATTCGCGTTCCAGGCGCACGAAGCGGAAGTAGGCGAACACCGCGAAACCGGCGAACAGCGGCCACTGCAACGCATAACCGAGGTTCTGTCCGGTACCGCTGGATGACTCGAATCGCTGCCACTGCCACCAGCCGAGAGCCAGGCAGCCGAGGGCAGCAACGATCACCAGCGCGATGAGGGCCGGGCGATTGTGTGCCGAGCGGCGAGGTGGAGCGGACACGGCTAACACGGTACCCGTCTACTACGCGGCCCGTAGGAGCAGGTCCGCCGGTGGACGTCACACCAAGGGGTGACAAACGCCCACCCTCGGAGGTGGGAGGTCACTACTGGGGTTCCTGTTGGAAAGAGGCTCTGGGGACGAGATTTATAGGCATACCGAAGACGCCACGGACCAAGGCTTTCCGAGAGGGAAACGAAGATGAACACACTGATCGAATCGCCTACAGCCAGCAACTACTCGCAGGTCGCTGGAAACGACACCGCTAGCAACTACTTGCAGGTCGCTCGAAACGACACCGCCGTCGCCGTGTCCGCCGCCGACTGCGAGCTCACCTACGGCGAGCTCGACCTCTGGTCGAACCGTCTGGCGCGGCTGCTCTTCGCCCGCGGTGCGGGACACGGTGTCCGGATCGCGGTGGCCGTCACCCCCGCGGTCGAGGCCATCGTCACCGAATGGGCCATCGCCAAGACCGGAGCCGTCGCGGTCGCGCCGACCCATGCTGCCTCGTTCGGCGTGACCACCAAGGCGCGGCGCGGTGAGCTCACCGATTCCCTCGGCTGGCTCTTGCTCGACGACCGCTCGACACTGGTGCACTACATGACCGGTTCCGATGCCCCGATCACCGACGCCGACCGCGGCGCCTTGCTCGAGACCGCCTGATCCAGTTCCTCCGCCACGGGCGGATCTCGGCTCAACGCCGGGATCCGCCCGGCATCTCGATCTTGATATGTCGCTGTTTCCGAAGACGCCACCAGTCGAGACCTTCGAGGGGAAAATAGCCATGTGCAAACCGGTCGAGTCATCCGTAGCGGTCGTTTCGATGCGATCGGTCCCGGTCGGCTGAGGAGTGACAATCACAGAGGGTCCGATCCGGCTCGACCAGTGGACCGAGGTCCAAGATCAGCACGCAGGAATCCCTATGCAGCAGCAATCCCGCTCGCCGGTCGCGGCGAGCAATGGTTTGCCCGCGGGCGCGTTCGCGCTGTCCGCGGCCCAACGCGGAATCTGGTTCGCCCAGCACTTCGCTGGTGACAACCCGATTTCCATCGCCCAGTACGTCGAATTCGTCGGATCGGTCGACGTCGACCTGCTGGCCGCTTCGGCGCGCCAGGCCGGGCGCGAGTTCGGCACCGGCTATCTGCGCCTGATCGAGGTCGGTGACGCCCCCTTCCAGGTCATCGACACCGCTCTCGACGACCGCATCAGCACCGTCGACCTGCGTGCCGAACCCGATCCGGAGGCGGCGGCGCAGGCGTGGATGCGTGCGGAGTACACCGCGCCGCTCGCGTTGCTACGCGACCGGCTGTGTGAGGTCAGGATGCTGCGCCTCGCCGATGACCACTGGTATTGGTATTCGCGAATCCACCACATCGTGCTCGATGGCGTCGGCGCGATCACCATGCTTCAGCGCACGATGGACCTCTACAACGCGGGCATCGAGGGCCGACAGGCGCCGGTCGGCAAGGCGGAGGACCTGCGCAAGATCGTCGACGCCGATGTGGCCTATCGCGATTCCGACCGTTTCGAGGCCGACCGGCAGTACTGGCGCGAACACCTGGCCGGAATGGCGGAGCCGGTGAACTTGGCGGGTCGCTTCGCCGATGTCGACGCGCATCCGCGGCTGGTCAGCGGCGCGCTGGCCGAGGAGACCGCCGAGCTGCTGGATTCCGTCGCGAAGGCGAGTTCGTCGAGCACGGCGCCGGTGATCGTGGCCGCCTTCGGCGCGTACCTCGCCGCCATGACCGGCGCACCCGAGGTGGTGCTGAGCCTGCCGGTCTCGGCGCGTACGACGGCGTCATTGCGGCGTTCCGGCGGCATGGTCGCCAATGTCGTTCCGCTGCGCCTCACCCTGGATCCGACCGCGACGGTGGGCGAGCTCATTCGTGCGACACAGAGCGAGCTCACCGGCGCGCTGCGGCGACCGCGCTATCGGCAGGAAGACATCGTTCGCGATCTCGGCTGGGCCCTCGACGAGGCGGCCTCGTTCGGTCCGACGGTGAACCTGATGATGATGGACTCCCGGATCCGGCTCGGGTCGGTCACCGGGCGTCTGCATGTGCTCACCTCCGGGATGATCGAAGACCTGTTCGTCAACGTGTATCCCGGTGTGGCGGGCGAGAGCACGCACATCGACTTCCAGGCCAATCCCAATCTCTACAGCGACGCCGAGCTGCGCGCACACCACGGCCGTTTCGTCACCTTCCTTTCCCGGTTCCTCGCGGCGGGAGCGGAGGCGGCGCTGTCCACGGTGCAGGTTGTTTCCGATGCCGAGCAGGCCCAACTTGTTCCCGCGTTTGGGCCCAACAGTGTGGCACCACAAACGCTTCCGGATATCTTGGCCGCAGGTGCAGCGGTCGATCCGAGTTCGACCGCCATTCTCGCGGGTGACGTCGCGATGACCTACCGCGAGCTCGACGAACGCTCGAACCGGCTGGCCCGTCTGTTGATCGCGGCCGGCGCGGGCCCTGAGCGCACGGTGGCTATCTCGATTCCGCGCTCGCTGGACTCCGTGGTCGGGATGTGGGCGGTGGCCAAGACCGGTGCGGCGTTCGTGCCGATCGACCCCAACTATCCCGCTGACCGGATCCAGCACATGGTCGGCGACAGCGGCATCGTCGCCGGTCTCACCGTCGCCGCGGCACGCGCATCGTTGCCGGATCGGGTGACGTGGCTGGTCATGGACGATGACGCGACCGATCGCAGTGCGGCAATACAGGATTCGTCGCCGATCACCGACGCGGAGCGCACCGCGCCGGTGCGGGTGGATCAGATCGCCTACGTCATCTACACCTCGGGCTCGACCGGTCTGCCCAAGGGTGTCATGGTGTCGCATCGGGGACTGGCGAATCTGGCGACCGGTTCCGGTGCCAGCTTCGGTGTGACCTCCGATTCCGTTGTCGCGCACGCCGTCTCGCCCAGTTTCGACATCTCGGTGGAGGAACTGCTCGTCGCCTTCGCCGTCGGCGCCGCGGTCGCGGTGGTACCACCGTCGGCGTACGCGGGCGAGGACATGGCGCGAGTACTCCGCACCCACGGCGTCACCCAGCTGAATGTGACTCCCGCCGTGGTGGGTTCGCTCGAACCCGACACCCTTCCGCAGCTGCGTACCGTCATCGTCGGCGGCGACGCCTGCCCGCCCGAACTGGTGGCGAAGTGGTCCGGTCGCACGCTGCTGAACGGGTACGGGCCCACCGAGACCACTATTACCGCCACCCTCACCGCGCCGATGGTTCCGGACGCACCCGTCACCATCGGCAGCCTGGTGCGCGGCGTATCGGCCGTCGTGCTCGACGGGTGGTTGCGGCCGGTGGCCGCGGGCACGATCGGGGAGTTGTATATCGCGGGCATCGGCGTCGCGCGCGGCTACCACCAGCGCAACGGGCTCACCGCGAGCCGGTTTGTCGCCAACCCGTACGAGCCGGGCGCTCGCATGTATCGCACCGGAGATCTGGCGCGCTGGCAGTGGCGCGAGGGCAGGCTCGAACTGGACTACGTGGGGCGCAGCGACTTCCAGGTGAAGATCCGTGGCTTCCGCATCGAACTCGGTGAGGTGGACGCCGCTCTGCAACGCCACCCCGACATCGACTTCACCCTCAGCATCGGCGCGACGGCGCCGTCGGGCGCCACCGCCCTGGTGTCGTATGTGCTCGCCAAGCCGGGTGCGCGGGTGCATACCGAAGAATTGAAAGCCTTTGTCGGGTCGACCCTTCCGGCACACATGGTGCCGTCGGTGGTGATGGTGCTCGACAGCGTGCCGCTGACCCCGGTCGGGAAGGTGGATCGACGGGCATTGCCCGCACCGGACTTCGGCGCGGGCACCACCACTCGGCGCGCGCCGAGCACACCGAACGAGGAGGTGCTCGCACCGCTGTTCGCCGAGGCGCTCGGGCTGGACGCGGTGGGCGTCGACGAGAACTTCTTCGCACTCGGCGGCGACAGCATCGTGTCCATTCAGCTCGTATCGCGGGCCAGGGCGGCCGGTCTGTCCATCAGTGCGCGAGATGTCTTCGAGCGCAAGACCGTTGCCGGGCTCGCGGCCATCGCCACCGACGCGGCCTCCCAGCTGGTGCGCGAACTTCCGGGTGGCGGGGTCGGTCCGGTCGAACTCACTCCGATCGTGCACGCGATGCTGGAACACGACCAACCGTGGCAGCGGTTCAGCCAGGCCGTCCTGATCGGCCTGCCCGCCGACATCGAGCGCGCTCGGTTGAGCAAAGCCGTAGCGGCGCTCATCGACCACCACGATGTGCTGCGCAGCTCGCTGCGGCGAACGGACGCGGGCTGGGAATGGGTTGTCGGCGAGGTGGGTTCGGTCGATGCCGACGGCCTGATCGATATCGTCGATGCCGGTCCGGATCTGGACGAGACGTGCGAACGTGAGTTGCAACGCGCGGCCGATCTGCTCGATCCCGGCGCGGGTGTGGTCATGCGCGTGGTGCTGATCGAGTCATCCGGCGCCGATCCCCGACTGTGGCTGGTGTTGCATCACCTCGTCGTCGACGGAGTGTCCTGGCGAATTCTGCTGCCGGACTTGGTCACCGCCTGGATCGGCGGACCGCTCGATCCGGTCGGCACCTCGATGCGGCGCTGGGCGCACGGTCAAGTGGAAGCGGCGGCAGGCAGGGCCGACGAACTGCCGGTGTGGCAGCGGATATCGGCCACCCCCGACGCGGAACTCGGTTCGCGCGCAATGGATCCGGCGCTCGACGTGGTCGCGACCATGGCGGACGTACGAACGACGGTGCCGTCCGAGGTGGCGAGTGCGGTGCTCGAGCTGGTTCCCGACCGATTCCACTGCGGCGCCGACGACGCCCTGCTGACCGCGCTCGCGATGGCCGTGTGCCGCTGGCGTGAGCGCACCACCGTGCTGCTCACCTTGGAAGGACACGGCCGCGAGGAGGCCGTGCTGCCCCACGCCGCTATCGACCGCACGGTGGGCTGGTTCACCAGCGTCTACCCGGTCGCGATCGACCTGACGGGCATCGACCTCGACGACGCCTTCGCGGGCGGTCCCGCCGCGGGAGCCGCGATCAAGGCCGCCAAGGAGCAGTTGCGGGCGATACCGGACAAGGGCGTCGGCTACGGCATGCTGCGCTATCTGAATCCCGAGACCGCCGCAGCCTTCGCGAACGCCCCGACCCCGCAGATCAGCTTCAACTATTTGGGGCGCGCGGCGACCGGAGGCGCGGGCCCCACCTGGCAGCCGCAACGATTCGCCGCGACCAACGACGACCGGACGCCGCTGGCGGCCGTAATCGATATCAACGCCATCATGACCGACGCCGAGCTCGAGGTGACCTGGGGTTACGCGTCACGGCTGCTCGACCAGACGCAGGTGCGCGAGCTCGCCGACCTGTGGGCGGACGCGTTGCGCGCCCTCGCTACGCATGCGCGGAGCACAGGCGCGGGCGGCCACACGCCGTCGGACTTCGACCTCGTCCCGGTGACCACGAGCCAGCTCGACAGCTGGGAGCAGACCTATCCGAATCTGGACGACGTGTGGCCGCTCTCGCCGCTGCAATACGGTCTGCTCTTCCACGCCTGGTACGACTCCGACACCGCCGACGGATACACCGTGCAGACCCGGCTCACCCTCGCGGGCCGAGTCGACGCGGCCCGCTTGCGTTCGGCCGCACAGGCATTGGTCGAGCGCCACGAGAATTTGCGGGTCGCCTATGTGGAGACCGACGACGGTCCACGCCAGCTCGTGCTCGCGACGGCCGAAATACGCTGGTACGACCTGGATCTGCGCGCGATCACCGACCGCGCCGAACGCGACCGCGAAGTGGAGCGCTTGATCGCGGTGGACGCGGGCACGCGGTTCGACCTCACCCGTCCGCCACTGCTGCGGTTCACCCTCATCAGGACCGCGCCCGAGGATTACACGCTGGTGATGACCAATCACCATCTGGTGCTCGACGGATGGTCGACCCCGCTGCTGGTGCGCGAGTTGCTGGCGATATACATCGCATCCGGCGCCCCGGGGCAGATCCCGGCGCTGCCGCCCGCGCCTTCGTACCGGGAGTTCCTGTCCTGGCTCGACGGGCAGGACAACGCGGCCTCGATCGCGGCGTGGAAGCAGTCGCTGGCCGGGATCGACGCGCCGACGCGCGCGGTCCCGACACTGGCCGGGATCGAATCCACCGAATCCGGCATGGTTTCGGTGGATCTGTCCGCCGACGCCGTCGCGCGGCTGGAGAAATCCGCACGCGACGCCGGAGCGACGGTCAATACGACCGTGCAGGTCGCCTGGGCGCTGCTGCTCGCGATGGTGACCGGCCGCACCGATGTGGTGTTCGGTGGCACGGTGTCCGGAAGACCGCCGCAGCTGGCGGGCGTCGAGGACATGGTCGGACTGTTCATCAATACGCTGCCGGTGCGGGTGCGCCTGGAGCCGAGCGAGCGGGTCGTCGACCTGCTGGCCCGTATCCAATCCGAGCAGGCGCGGTTGCTCGACCACCAGCATGTCGGGCTCGCCGCGATCCACCAGGCCGTCGGGCTTGCCGAACTGTTCGACACCCTCACGGTTTTCGAGTCGTACCCGATCGATCGGGAAGTGCTGTCGCAATCGCTGGATATCGCCGGTATGCGGGTGCTCGATGTGGAGGGGACCGACGCGACGCCATATCCGTTGAACCTCATGGTCATTCCGCTGCACGGTGGATCCGACGGCGACTCGCTGCGTATCACCGTGAAATTCATGGCCGATCAGCTCGACGCGGCCTCCGCGCGGCGGTTTCTCGATCGGTTCGTGCTGCTGCTGACGCAGCTCGCCGAGAACCCGCAGCAAGCCGTCGCGCGGCTACAGCATTGCGATCGCGACGAACGCGCCGCATTGCTGCCGGTCCGCGGCGGTGCGTCCCTGCCGCCGCGCACCCTGCCCGACATCCTGTCCGCGGGCGCGGCGATCGACCCGAATGCCATCGCCGTATCCGCGAACGGTCTCACCATGAGCTACGGCGAGCTCGACGCCTGGTCGAATCGCTACGCCAGGGTGCTGCTGCGTCGTGGTGTCGGCCCCGAGGTCTTCGTAGTGCTCGCGCTCACCCGCTCGATGGAGTCGGTGGTCGCGGTGTGGGCACTGGCCAAGACCGGTGCAGCCTTCGCGCCGCTTGACCCGAGCTACCCGCCGGAACGGATCGAACACATCCTCACCGACTCCAAGGCACCGATCGGTGTAACAGTCTGCGCGACAGGTGATTCGCTGCCCGGCACCGTCGACTGGCTGCTACTGGACGACCTCAACACCATCCGCAAGGTGATGACCGTCTCCGCCGCGCCGGTCACCGACGAAGAGCGCGGCGGCGCCATCGATATCGAGCAGACCGCGTACCTGATCTACACCTCGGGATCCACCGGAAAACCGAAAGCGGTGCTGCTGAGCCATCGTGGTCTCGCGAATCTGGTGGCAACCCAGAGTGTTTCGCTCGAACTCGACCCGACCGCACGCGTTTTGCAGGTTGCCTCACCGAGTTTCGATGCCTCGGTTTTCGAGCTGCTGATGGCACACTCGACCGGAGGAAAGCTGGTGCTTTCGCCGCCGGATGTGTACGGGGGCAGCGCACTCGAGCAGCTGATCCGCGCCGAGCGGATCACCCATGCGGTGATCACGCCGTCGGTGCTCGCGACCATGGATCCGCGCGATCTGGTCGCGCTGCGCATGTTGTCGGTGGCGGGTGAAGCGATCAGTCCGGAGCTCACCGCCCAGTGGGCCCCGGGCCGCAGAATGATGAACTTGTACGGGCCAACGGAATTCAGCATCTGGGCGACCGGACCGAGCGAGCTTCGGGTCGACGAGCCGGTCACTATCGGCGGACCGATCCAGGGTGCCGCGGTGATGGTGCTCGATACCTGGCTGCGTCCGGTCCCCGTCGGTATCACCGGTGAGCTGTACCTGGCGGGTCCCGCCCTGGCCCGCGGCTACTTCAATCGGTTCTCGATGACCGCAGGCCGATTCGTGGCCGACCCGCACGGCGCGCCGGGCGCGCGGATGTACCGCACCGGCGACATGGTGCGCTGGGTGCCGGGTAGGCCAGGTGAGCTGGATTATCAGGGCCGCAGTGACTTCCAGGTGAAGATTCGTGGCCTGCGTATCGAACTGGGCGAGATCGACGCGGTCCTGGCGGCCGACGAGCGGGTGGAATACGCGGCGACTATCGGACGCACCGGACCGGCGGGGGAGACCGTGCTGGTGTCCTACGTGGTTCCTGTCGCGGGCGTGGAGCTGGACACCGAGCAGCTGCGCAACCAGATCGCCACCACGTTGCCCGGATATATGGTGCCCGGCTATCTAGTCGCGCTGGAAGAGGTTCCGCTGACCCCGGTGGGCAAGCTGGACCGCAACGCACTGCCGGTGCCAGATTTCTCGGTCTCGCGACGCGCCTATCTCGCACCGCGTACGCCCGTCGAGCAGGCCGTGGTGGAGGTATTCGCCGATGTGCTCGACACCGAGCGGGTCAGTATCGACGAGTCGTTCTTCGAGCTGGGCGGCAACTCGCTGAGCGCGACTCGCGTTGTCGCCAGAATCAATTCCGCCCTCGGCGCGCGCATCGCGCTGCGCGATCTCTTCGACGCGCCCACCGTCGCACAGCTTTCGGCGCGGATCGTGCCTGTCACCGGCGGCGATCGGAGCAGATTCGCGCTCGCGCCGCGGATCAGGCCGGACCGGATCCCCTTGTCGCCCGCGCAACAGCGCATGTGGGTGCTGAATCAATTGGATCCAGGCTCGGCCGCCTACAACATCTCGGTGGCGCTGCGGCTGACCGGCGAACTGGATGTCGAGGCACTGCGTGCGGCGGTAGCCGATGTCGTCGAACGGCACGAAAGCCTGCGCACCGTATATCCCGCCGACGCCGATGGGCCGCGACAGGTGGTGCTGCGCGGTGCGACGGCGATGCCCGCGTTGTCCGTTATGGACACCGAAGATGGTGAGCCGCTGCGCGATCGGATCACAGAGCTGGCCGGAACCGGATTCGATATTGTCTCGGCGCCGCCACTGCGGGTCGGTCTGCTTCGTCTCGCACCCGACGTCCATGTCGTCGTGCTCGTGGTGCATCACATCAGCGCCGACGGCTCGTCCATGGCTCCACTGGCCGGCGACCTGATGACCGCCTATTCCGCGGGCTCCGCCGGGCCGCCGCCTGCGGTGCAGTACGCGGACTACGCCCTGTGGCACCGCGAGCTGCTCGGTGACGAGCGCGATCCGGAGTCGGTCGCCGCGCGGCAGATCGACCACTGGACCCGCGCGCTGAGCGGCGCGCCCGACCTGCTCGAACTTCCCGCCGACCGCCCGCGCCCGGCAGTGCAGACGATGTGCAGCGCCGACGTCGATTTCGTGATCGACGCGCCGCTGCACCGTGCCATGAGCGAGTTCGCGGCCACCGCCGATGTCAGCCTGTTCATGGTTGTGCATGCCACGCTGGCGGTACTGCTCGCGCGCCTCGGCGGCACCGACGACGTGGTGATAGGGACGGCGATCGCGGGTCGCGGCGAGGAAGCTCTGGACGGGCTCGTCGGGATGTTCGTCAACACACTGGCCCTGCGGACACCGATCGACCCGAACATCGGCTTCGGTGAATTCCTCGCCGCGGTACGTTCGACGGACCTCGATGCGTTCGGCAATGCCGATGTACCGTTCGAACGGCTTGTCCAGGTGCTGAATCCGACGCGTTCGACGGCGCATTCCCCGATCTTCCAGGTGTCGCTTTCGCTACAGAACTTCGTCGAGCCGACGCTGGAGCTCCCCGGGTTGCGCATCGAGGTCGAGGACCTCGACCGGGATGCGGCACAGTTCGATCTGACTTTCGATCTGCGCGAACACCTCTCGGGTACCGAACCGGCGGGGCTGAGCGGTGTGCTGTCCTATGCGACGGATCTGTTCGACGAGGCCACCGCGGCCGCACTGGTGAGCCGGTGGCTACGTGTGCTGAACGCGATTGTCGCCGAGGGTGATCGGACCATCGCCGATATCGACATCCTGGAGGAATCCGAGCGCGCGACACTGGTTCCGGTGCGCGGGCCCGCTGGCACGGGTACGACGATGCTCGCGCGGGTCCTCGCGGAATCGGCGGTGACCTATCCGGAGCGTCCCGCGCTGGTCGTCGATGGACGCACCACGACCTACCGTGCGCTCGACACCCGTTCCAACCAACTCGCTCGAATGCTTATCGACGCCGGCGCGGGACCGGAAACCGTTGTCGCGCTGAGTCTTACCCGCAGTGCCGAACTGCTCATCGGGATGTGGGCGGCGGCAAAGGCCGGTGCGGCGTTCCTGCCGGTCGATCCGAAATATCCGGCAGATCGGATCGAGCACATGCTCACCGACTCCGGCGCGGTGCTCGGACTCACCGCGGCCGCGCATCGAGCCCAATTGCCCGATGGCGCACGATGGCTGGTTCTCGACGACGCGGAGTTCACGACGCGCATCCAGGATATGGACGAGGGTGCGGTGGCGGCCGACGAGCTGCGGGGCCCGGTTCATCCGGACCAGCCGGCCTGGATGATCTACACCTCCGGGTCTACCGGTACCCCGAAGGGTGTCACGGTCTCGCATCGCGGCATCGCCGATCTGATAGCGGCGCAACAGGAACAGCTCGGACTCGACGAGCACTCGCGGGTATTGCAAGTCGCTTCACCGAGTTTCGACGCCTCGGTGTTCGAGGCGATCATGGCGTTCGGCTCGGGTGGGGCGTCGGTGGTCGCACCGCCGGATGTGTTCGGCGGCAGCCCCCTTGCCGAGCTCATCGATGCCGAGCAGGTGACGCATGTGGTGATCACGCCGTCGGCGCTGGCGACGATGGATCCAGACGCGGTGTCCAGCGTGCGAGTCCTCGCGGTGGCCGGTGAGGCCGTTGGCGCGGAAGTGGTCGAGCGGTGGGCACCGGGACGCACCATGGTGAACCTCTACGGCCCCACCGAATCCACCATCTGGGCTACGAGTTCCACGGCATTGGCCGTGGGCGCTCCGGTAACCATCGGTCTTCCGATTCGGGGTTCCGCGGTCCTGGTGCTCGACGATCGGCTGCGCCCGGTCCCGGTCGGGGTGGCCGGTGAGTTGTATCTGGCGGGGCCCACGCTGGCACGGGGCTACCACGGCAGGCCGGAGCTGACCGCGACTCGGTTCGTCGCCGATCCGTTCGGTGCGCGGGGCGAACGTATGTACCGCACCGGTGACCTCGTCCGATGGACACGGGACCGGCAACTGGAATACATCGGACGCACCGACTTCCAGGTCAAGGTGCGCGGCCAGCGCATCGAACTCGGCGAGATCGATGCCGTGCTCGGGCGTGCGGATGGCGTGGAATTCGCGGTGACGCTGGGTGTTCGTGGACCGGGGGGGTCGACGGCACTGGCGGCGTATGTGGTGCCCGCGGCGGGCGGTGCGCTCGACCTCGCGAACCTGCGTGCCTTCGCCGCGGAAACCCTGCCCGCGTACATGGTTCCTTCCGCGTTCGTCGTGCTCGACGAGATCCCCATCAACGCCGTCGGCAAGCTCGATCGTCGTGCGCTGCCGGAGCCTGTTTTCGAAGACGTCGAGACCGAATACCGCGCGCCGCGAACGCCGACCGAACAATCCCTGGCGGATATCTACGCCGAATTGCTCGGCCGCGACAAGGTGGGCGTGCACGATTCGTTTTTCGCGCTCGGCGGCGACAGCATCCTCGCGATCCAACTGGTATCACGGGCGCGGATGCACGGTCTGGTGCTCACGCCGTTGCAGATATTCGAGCACCGCACCGTCGAAGCGCTTGCGGCACTGGCCGATATCGCGGGCGAGGTGGTGATCCTGGAAGAGCTTCCAGGCGGTGGGGTCGGTGAGCTGCCGCTGATGCCGATCGTGCGGTACATGATCGAGCGCGGTGGCAACTTCGACCGGTTCGCCCAAACCGCGGTTTTGGAACTGCCGGTCGGCATCGAACGCGCGCAGCTGGTCGCGACCTTCGCCGCCGTGATCGACCGCCACGACATGTTGCGCGCCGGGTTGTACCGGGACTCCGCGGCCGACTGGCAGTTGCGGGTCGGCGAGGCGGGCTCGATCGATGTGGACGCGCTCGTGCACCGCATCGAGTTCGACGCCGATGCCGACGCCCTCGATGTCCGCGAATACGCCATCGCGGAGGTGGACTCCGCGCTGAACCGGCTCGACCCTGCGAACGGTGTTGTCCTGCAACTGATCTGGCTCGACCCGGTCGGCGACGCGGGAACCCGACGCCGTCCGGGCCGCCTGATCGTCGTCGCACACCACCTCGTCGTGGACGGCGTTTCCTGGCGAATCCTGGTGCCCGACCTGATCGCGGCGTGGGCCCAGATCTCCACGGGCGTTGCCCCGATCCTGGCCGAGACGGGCACGTCCATGCGCCGTTGGTCGTACGCGCTGACCGAGCAGGCGCAGGCAGACAGCCGAACCGCCGAGCTCGCCTACTGGCGCGATGTCGTCGACGGTCCCGACCCGATGATCGGCGCACGCGAGCTCGACCCGGCGATTGATCAGGCGCACACCATGCGGATGGTCGAGTTCGATGTGTCCGCCGAGGTGACCACCGCACTGCTGACAACCTTGCCCGCGCTGTTCCAAGGCGGCGCGGACGACGCATTGCTCGCCACGCTGGCATTGGCGGTTGTGCGCTGGCGCGAGCGCAAGGACCCCAGCGGTGCGGGCGGGGTGAGGTCCGCCCTCATCCGGCTCGAAGGGCACGGCCGTCAGGAGGAGGTGATCCCCGGCGCTGATCTCTCGCGGACCGTCGGGTGGTTCACCAGCATCTATCCCGTGCGACTGGATCTCACCGAGATCGATCTCGACGCGGCATCGGTCGGCGGTGCCGCCATGGGGTCGGCGATTCGCGCGGTGAAACATCAGTTGCGGGCGGTTCCGGACAAGGGGATCGGCTTCGGTTTGCTGCGGTACCTGAACTCCGCCACGGCGCAGCAACTGCCGAAGCGGCTGCCGGGCCGGATCAGCTTCAACTACCTCGGTCGGTATGCCACAGCTAGCATTCCGGCGGGGTTGGAAGGGCTCGGCTGGCTGCCGACCGACGAATTCGGTGACCTGCACGCCGCGGAACATCCGGATGTGCCGTTGATGTCCGAGATCGACGTCAACGCGGTCGTGCTCGGTGATCGACTGCACGTGAGCATCGGCTACCCCGAAACTCTGCACTCCCGAACCGATATCGACGAACTGGCGCTGGCCTGGACCGAAATACTCAGTGCCGCAGCAGTATTCGCGTCAAGTGTCGACGCTCGGCAGGCAGCCGCCGAAGAAGCGGTACTCACCACGAAACCGGACGCCGCTCCCGGCGGGCTCGGATTGGACGTGCTGCTGCCGATCCGGCTCGGCGGCGACGAACCGGCGTTGTTCTGTATCCACCCGTCGTCCGGAATGGCATGGACCTACCTGGGATTGGCGGACGCCCTGTCTCCGGGCAGGCCGATATTCGGCCTACAGGCCCCGGATCTCAGCGGCGCGCCGTCGGTTCATTCCATCGAGGAGTTCGCCGACCGGTACGTAGCGGAGATTCGCAGGGTGCAGCCGGAGGGCCCCTACCACCTGCTCGGCTGGTCGTTCGGCGGCCTGATCGCGCACGCGATAGCCACCAGGCTCGAGCAAGCGGGCGCGACGGTCGGTGTGCTCGCTCTGCTGGACGCCGACACCGCCGATATCGACGGTGACAGCATCGAGCGGCTCACCGCCGGCGCGTTCGTCAATAGTTTCGGCGCGGTATTCGGGATCCACGATGTGCCCGCCGAGGCCACCGCGCAGCAGGCGGCGGACCTGATCAGCGAGCGGATGGGCGGGGTGTCGATCATCGACGCGGCCACCCTCGAACGAATGGCCGACTCCTACAACGCATCGGCGGGCACAAGGACCGGCTATCAGCGCCCGGTCTACCGCGGTGATGCGCTGTATTTCCATGCGACCGTGGACACCTCGGACATCTTCGGTCCCGAGGGCTGGCGACCGTACATCACCGGCGAGATCGCGAATGTCGATATCGACGTGACACATGACGAACTGACCGCACCACACGCGCTGGCGAGCATCGCCCGCGTACTCGACGAGCAGCTGGGAGGCAGGCGATGAGTTCCGATACCGGAGTCCTCGTCGAGGGTATCGAGAAATCCTTCGGCACCGTACAAGCGTTGCGCGGCATAGATTTCGCGGCGACGCAGGGGGAGGTGCTCGGCATTCTCGGCCCGAACGGCGCGGGCAAGACCACGATGGTCAATGTCCTTTCGACCCTGATCGCGCCGGACAAGGGCCGGGCACTTGTCGCGGGGCACGACGTCGTCGCAGCTCCCGCGGCGGTGCGCCGATCCATCATGTTGACCGGGCAGTTCGCCGCACTCGACGACATGCTCAGCGGCTACGAGAATCTCGTGCTGTTCGGCAGGCTGATGGGTCTGCGCAAACGCTCCGCCAAGGAGCGCGCGGATGAATTGCTCGCCGAATTCGATCTCGTCGGCGCCGCGGGTCGCCGGGTCGGCACCTATTCGGGCGGTATGCGCAGGCGTATCGATATCGCCTGTGGTCTGGTGGTTCGGCCGGATGTGGTGTTCCTCGACGAGCCGACCACCGGCTTGGATCCGCGTAGTAGGCAGGGGGTCTGGGATCTGGTGTCCAGTTTCAAGAAGAACGGCATTACCACCCTGTTGACCACCCAGTATCTGGAGGAGGCCGATGCTCTCTGCGACCGGATCATCGTGATCGATCACGGTGTGGTGATCGCGCAGGGCACCGCCGACGAACTGAAGTCACGGACCGGCGGCAGCTACTGCGAGGTGGTGCCGCTGGATCTGAAGGATGTGCCCGCCATCGCGGCGGCACTCGGATCGTTGCTGCCGGACGAAACTCGCACATCGCTGACCTCCGATTCGGACCGCATCGCGATACCGGCGGCCGACGGGGCCAAGACCCTCGCGGAGGCACTGCGGCGGTTGGACGGAGCCGGTATCGAACTGGTCGACATCGCGCTGCGCAGGCCCTCCCTCGACGATGTCTTCCTACAGCTGACAGGGCATTTGGCGTCGGCGGACGGGGCGGCGGACTCATGACGGCGGGTACCTGGCTGACGCATGCGCGCGCCACCCCTGCCACCGTGCAGCAGTGGTGGGTGCTGACCTCCCGGTTGATCGTGCCCTCGGTCAAGACCGGTGAAGTGCTGTCATCGATCCTCGCTCCCGCGGCTTTCACCGCGAGTTTCTACATCCCGCTGAAGACCGTGATGACATTCTCCGGAAACGGGTTCAGCAGCTTCGCGCAGTACATGATGCCGCTGGTGATCCTCCAGGCGGCGTCGTTCACGGCCATTTCGGCAGCGTTCCGCGCAGCCTCCGACTCCGTCGCCGGTTTGGACCGGCGGTTCGGTTCGATGCCCATCGGCCCGCTGGTTCCGGTCGCGGCGCGGATGTCCGGCAATATATTTCGACTGCTCATCGCGCTGGTCACGGCAGTGGTCTGTGGCTACGTCATCGGATTCCGTTTCCGGCTCGACGCACTGCACACGGCTGGTTTCCTGGCGTTCTCGTTGCTCATCGGCATCGCGTTGACCCTCGGCGCGGATGTCATCGGGACGGTGTCGCAGAGCCCGGAGACGGTCACGCAGGCGCTGTTATTGCCGCCGTTGATCTTCGGCATGCTCTCCACGGGTCTGGCTCCGGCGACCCAGTTCCCGCAGTGGGTGCAGCCCTTCGTGCGCAACCAGCCGGTCTCGCAGTTCGCCATCGCACTGCGGGCCCTGGCCGGTGACACCAAAGGCAATGCGGGCGAGGCGACCTGGGCGCTGATGGGCCCGCCGCTGTTGTGGGCGATCGGAATCCTCGTCTTGTGCGCTCCGTTTGTTGTCCGACTGAGCTCGAGGAGGGCGTGATGACGCTGTTCGCTACGCCCGCGGTGAGCGGTTCGGAGGCATCGTCTATTTCGTTGGTGCGCCACACCCTGTTGCAGACGCAGCGGCTGCTGCTGCGTTCGACGCGTAACCCTGTGGCCCTGCTCGAGACGCTCATCATTCCGTGCCTGCTGCTGTTCATGCTGGACACGGTGATCGGCGGCCAGATCCAGAAATTCACCGGCGGCGACGCGCTCTACGGCTCGGTGCCGATGGTCGCCATCGTCGGCGCACTGTCCGGTGCCGTGGCCAGTGGTGTGATGCTCGGGCGCGAACGCGATGCCGGTCTACTCGCCCGCTTCTGGGTGCTGCCCGTACACCGCGCATCCGGCTTGGTTTCGAGAATCCTCGCCGAGGGTTGCCGCATCCTCGCAGGAACCGTGATCGTCGTCGTCGTCGGCTACCTGCTCGGCTTCCGTTTTCAGCAGGGAGTCCTCGCGGCACTTGTATTCCTATTGGTACCAGTGCTTTTCGGACTCGCCTTCGCCACAATCGTCACCGCCATCGCCGTCTACACCGCGAAAGCGTCCCTCGTCGAGGGCATTACGATCCTCTGCTCACTACTGATGTTCTTCAGCACCGGCTTCGTCCCACTCGCGGCCTACCCACAGTGGATCCAGCCGGTGGTCCGCAACCAGCCCCTATCGGTCGCCGTCGACGCGATGCGCGCGCTCGCACTCGGCGGCCAACTGGCCAGACCCCTCACCCTGACAATCCTCTGGTCACTCGGTGCGATCGTCGTGTTCGCGATTCCGGCCGCCGTCGGCTATCGACGTTCCAGCAGAAGATAGGATCGGGCACAAGCGAAGTCAGCGGCTTACGTGGCGTGGAAGGTCTGGCGGTAGGCCCTAAACGGCGATGCTATTTGATCCATTCTTCTAACAGCGCGGCAATCCGGGGCACTTCCATATCGCCTTGCGCGATCTCATTCATCGCTTTTTCTTGCGCATCCGGGAACGGTTTGACGTGTTCGCCGTTGATCCGCAACATGATGGCCGCCGCTAGGAACGCGGTCCTTTTGTTACCGTCGATCAGCGCGTGGTTCCGTGCGATCGAATGCAACAGTGCCGCAGCCTTGTTGATGAGACGTGGGTACGCCTCATGCCCGAACACCGTGGTGCGGGGACGTTCCGCCGAGGCGGCCAGCAAGCCCGCGTCACGAACGGCGGGGTGGCCGCCGTTCACTGCGGCGGCGATGGCCAGTAGCTCCTCGAGGGTGAGATACTTCATGCCAGCCGTTCGAGCAGGTCGGCATGCTCGGTCATCGTCTCGGTGAGTAAGCGATCGAAGGCTTCGGCACGACGTGTGAGGTGTAGGTGGATCGCCTCCTGGGCAATCTCCTGCTTGCTGCGACCTTCTCGCTGTGCTTGTTCGGTGAGCGCTCGGTCGTCGTCGTCATTGAGTCTGAGTGTCATAGCCATGTAAGCATGATACCGCAGTGGTATCACGCCGGGTATTGCTAGCTCCGGTCCGTCGGCAATGTGGCCGACGGGCCTTGCTTGTCAGAACTTGTAGGAGATTCCGGTCATCCGCTCGGACTCCTCCCAGAGCCGTCGCTGCAATTGCCGGTTCTTCGACAGTTTGCTCGACGGTGCGGGTTCCACCGGGCCCTGGCTCTGGAAGTACCTGGTCGGGCCCCAGTAAATGTTCGGATCGGCGTCCGGCATGGTGGCCGCGAACAGCGTCGAGTGGGCGGCCTTGGCGGGAGAATGTCCGATCAGGCGGATGAACGGCTTGCTGATCCGGTCGATCGGGGTCTCGGTCTTGGCGAAGAGGTCGGTGGGCGATACGCCGGGGTGCACCACGTAAGAGCGCTTGTCGGAACCGGATTCGGCCAGTCGGTGCTGCAACTCCCTGCCGTACATCAGGTTCGCGAGCTTGGACTGGGAGTAGGCCAGATTGCGCTGGTAGCGGCGGCCTTCGTAATTCAGGTCGTCGATCCACAGCTTGGGGGTCTGCTTGTGGGCGATGCTCGCGATGCTCACCACTCGGTCACGCATCCGGTCGAGTAGCAGTCCGGTCAGCGCGAAGTGGCCGAGATGGTTGACGCCGAACTGGGTTTCGAACCCGTCCTTCGTGCGCGAGAACGGAATGTTCATCAGTCCGGCGTTATTGATCAACACGTCGAATTCGCCGGTAGTGTCGGCGAATCGGCGCACCGAGGCCAGATCGGCGAGATCCAGCACGGCGACTCGAACGTCGCCGTCGATGCGGTCGGCGATCGCCTTGGCCTTCTCCGCATTCCGGCAGGCCATGATCACCGTGCCGCCCTTGCTCGCAAGCACCGTTGTGGTCTCGACGCCCAGGCCGCCATTGGCTCCGGTGACGATAAAGGTGCGCCCGCTCTGGTCGGGTACTTCTGTCGGGTTCCACGCCATGGCCCAACCTTACTATTGAGTAAGTTCCATGGGAAGAGTAATCGTCGGTTATGACTGGAGTGTCTCAGACGTGAACGCCCCGCGTGGCCGAAAGCGCTCGCTCGCGCGGGGCGAGTCGTTCAGCGTTCGGTCACGCCGCAAGGCGCACCTCGGCGGCCGGGAACATTCCGGTGTCTCGTGCGGCTACGGCGTCTACGGTGGTGGGCGTGACAACCACGGTGGGCAGGCAATACGGCGGTCGTGCCGTGGTCGAGCGGAAGGCCGAGCGCCGCCTACGGTTTCTCGACGCGGCGACCAAAATTTTCGCCGAACGTGGATACCCCGCCTGCTCGCTCGCGGATGTCTGCGCCGCGGCGGGACTGTCCAAGCGGCAGTTCTACGAGGAGTTTCAGACCAGGGAAGACGTCTTGATCGCGGCCTATGACCGCATCCAGGACGAAGCGGCGGAAGCCATCATGGCGGCGCTGCGTGAACTCGATCCGAGCTTCGATATCACCGCGGCGATGACCGCGATAATGACCGAGTATCTACAGTCCGTCGGCACCGACCCCTATCGGGCCAAGGTCGCGTTCATCGAGGTGGTCGGCGTCAGTGAGCGCATGGAACGCCACCGTCGGGAGCGCCGCCACTCATGGGGGACGGTGCTGGAATCCATGGTGGTCCCCGCTGTCGCCGCGGGTGGGCAGGTGCGCGGCGGACCGGGGCTCAGCACCAGCGCCCTGATCGGCGCGATCAACGGCCTCGCCCACGAATGGCTGCTCGCCGATCCGCGTCCGCCGGTCGGCGCGCTGGTCGAGGTGCTCGTCCCGGTGGCGGTCGCGTTGATCGAAACGCCTTAGCGTAACCAGAACCACCCTCGAGCGTTCCGATCCCGACAAGCGGTGCAACCGCACTGGTAGCCTACGGTTTGCCTGCGACCCGTGTCGTACCGTCCCGGCCGCTGAATTCGGCAACATACTGGACCGATGACCGGTGCAGCCGTTGTCGCCGAAAAATTCGCGCCCGCTCCCCTGAGTAGGGCGCGGACCAACATTGTGTTCGGCACCATCGCGCTCGGCATGCTGATGGCCGCGCTCGATCAGACCATCGTCTCCACCGCGCTGCCGACGATCGTCGCCGATCTCGGCGGCGCGGGGCACATGGCCTGGGTCGTCACCTCCTACCTGCTCGCCGAGGCGGTGGCGACGGCATTGGCGGGCAAGCTCGGCGACCTGTTCGGCCGCAAACTGGTGTTCCAGCTCAGCGCCGTGATCTTCATCATCGGCTCGATGATCGCGGGCCTGTCCAACGGCATGCTGCTGCTGATCATCGCGCGCGCTATTCAAGGCATCGGCGCCGGCGGCTTGATGGTCACCGCGATGGCGTTGATCGCCGACATCATCCCGCTGCGCGAGCGCGGCAAATATCAGGGCGCTCTCGGCGCTGTCTTCGGCGTCACCACGGTGATCGGCCCGACGCTCGGCGGGTTGTTCACCGACCATGCGAGCTGGCGCTGGTGTTTCTACGTCAACGTTCCTGTCGCGATCATCATGATCGTCCTTGCCGCGCGCAACATCCCGCACGTACGGGCCGCGATCAAGCCCATCATCGACTACGCGGGCATCGGCCTCGTCGCGCTCGGCGTCTCGAGCCTCATCCTCGGGCTCGAGTGGGGTGGCACCGAATATCCGTGGGGTTCTCGGCAGATCATCGGCCTTTTCGTCGCCGCGGTGATCTTGCTGGCCGCCTTCGTAGCTGTCGAATTGCGGGCGAAGGAACCGATGCTGCCGATGGGACTGTTCCGCAGCAGAGTGTTCACCGTCTGCTCGATCCTGAGCTTCATCGTCGGTTTCGCGATGCTCGGTTCGATGACCTACCTGCCCGCATATCTGCAATACGTGAACGGTGTGTCGGCGACCATGTCCGGCGTGCGAACGCTGCCGCTGGTGGCAGGGCTGCTCGTCACCTCGATCCTGTCGGGTCAGGTCGTCGGCAAGACCGGTCGCTACCGGTACTTTCCGATCGTCGGCACCGGAGTGATGGCGGTCGGGTTGTATCTGATGTCGACCATGGGGCGCGACACCAGCATCTGGCAGGAATCGCTGTACATGCTGATCCTCGGTCTCGGCATCGGCCTTGCCATGCAGGTGCTGACGATCGTCGTGCAGAACACCGTGCCCTACGCGCAATTGGGCACCGCCACCTCCGGCGTCACGTTCTTCCGCACCCTCGGCAGCGCCTTCGGCACCGCGATATTCGGCACTCTGTACACCAACCAGATCACCCCCAATCTGACCGCGGCGCTGACCGAGGTGAAGGTCGTGCCGCCCGAGGTCGCGGCGAATCCGCAGCAGCTGCGCGCGCTGCCGGCGGAGGTGGCCGCGCCGATCATCGACGCCTACGCGACGTCCATCGATAACGTGTTCTTGTGGGTGGTTCCTGTCGCACTCGTCGGTTTCCTTGTCGCCTGGTTTCTGAAGGAAGTGCCGCTGCGTGACAGCGTCCGTGCGGGCGCTTCCGATGTGGGCGAGGGCTTTTCGGTGCCTGATTCCCCGGACCGCGTGGTGTGGTTGGAACGCGAGGTTTCCGGTGCCATGCGCAAGGCGAACGCAGAGGGGCCGATCGGACCGCGAATTCTCGCGGACTCGGGGTCATATCTGAGCCCGGGCCGAGCGTGGGCGCTCGGTCAGGTGTACATGCACACACGGGTCCGCGGTGCGGCCACCCGAGTGGCCATCGCGCGTGCTCACAACGTGCCGCCCGAGGTGATTCGGCCCGTGTACGACCAGGTGACCGCCGCGGGCTATGTCATAGAAGACGATGAGCGCCTGCAACTCACCGATACCGGCCGCGCCGAGGTCGACCGAATCCAGGCCGCATGGCGACGTTGGCTGGACACGAAACTCGAAGACTGGGACTGTAGCGACCCGGCCGACCGCGCGCTGCTGGATCAGGCGTTGGAGAACATCGCCACCAAGCTCCTCGACGAAGAGGTCGAGGAACGCGAATCCGTCAACGCCTGAGCCTTGCGCCAGATTACTCGTAGACGTATATTCGTATACGAGTAATCGGGAGGTAGTCATGGCCACGAAGCGCAAGGTGAACAACCTGCTCGCGCTGGCCGTGCTCTCGGTGATCGTCGGACGACCGATGCACCGGTACGAGATCGCGTCGACACTGCGTGATCGCGGCAAGGACCGCGACATGGATATCAAGTGGGGCTCGCTGTACACCGTCGTGCAGAATCTGGAAAAGGCGGGCTTCCTCGAGATCGTCGGCAGCGAGCGGGACGGCGCGCGGCCGGAACGCACGATCTACCGGATCACGGACGCTGGTCGCGCCGAAATGGCCGACTGGACAAGGGAATTGATCGCCGAACCGGCACCGGAACACCATCGGTTCACCGCCGGACTTTCCATCGCCTCGGCGCTGCCGCCGGAAGAAGTAATCGAGTTGCTCGGCCAGCGCATCGTGGCGCTGGGTCACATCATCGACGCTGTACGCGCCGAGCTCGAAGCCATCGCCACCACCCTGCCTCGTCTGTTCATCATCGAGTCCGAGTTCGGGCTGGCCATGTTGGAAGCCGAGCAGGCATGGGCCCGTTCGTTTCGCGAGGAACTCGCCGCGGGCACATTCCCCGGCGTGGACTGGTGGCGGCAACTACACGCCGATGGCGTGGAAGTCGCGGAAATCGTGAAGATCGTAGAAGGGGGGAACGCGCCGCTATAGGCGCAGCGTCAGATCGAGACCAGGCCCGGCGGGGTGCGGGAACACCGCCGCCGAGCCCGATGTAACCGTCTCGAACCGTGCCCGCATACGCGCACCCGGCCACGAGGTTGGCAACCACAGGATAACTGGGTGAGCGGTAGGCGAGTCGGTTCGGGGATCGAACACACCCGTATCGCACAAACCTGGAGACACCCATGTCTACAACACGAACCGCACTCGTCATCGGCGGCGGAATCGCCGGACCCGTGACCGCCACCGCGCTGCACAAGGCAGGCATCGAGGCACGAGTCTACGAGGCATACCCCGGCCCGACCTTCGGCGTCGGCAGCGGGCTCGCCCTCGCCCCGAATGGCGTTGCCGCACTGGATATCATCGGCGTCGGCGATCGCATTCGAGAGCTGGCGTCGCCGATCACCAACATGGAGATGTCGGTCGGCGGCAAGCATCTGCGCATGCCGACGTTGCCGAACACGTTGCTGCACTTGGTCGATCGGAACGAGCTGCATCAGGCGCTGCACGATCACGCGGTCGCCGCCGGGGTCCCGTTCGAATACGACAAACGACTGGTCAGTGTCGATGAGCACGAGTCCGGCGTCACCGCCCATTTCGCCGATGGCACCTCCGCCAGCGCGGACGTGTTGGTCGGGGCCGACGGTATCCGCTCGACGGTGCGCGGCCTCATCGATCCCAAGGCGCCGGGACCGAACTACACCGGCATGCTCGGCTTCGGCGCGATCATCGACAGCGATATCGATATAGAGCTGGGGACAATGACTTTCGCCTTCGGCAAGCAGGCGTATTACCTCTACGGTGCGGTCGAGCGCGGCCGGATCATGTGGGGTGCGAACCTGCCGCACAAGGAGTACATGTCGCTGAGCGAGGCGCGGGCGGTCCCGGTCGAGCACTGGCTGAAGGTCTTGCGTGCGACCTACGCCGACGACACGCCCGGTGGTGAGTTCGCACGCAACACCACGGCGGAAACACTCGAAACGACTGGTGCGCTGCACATCATGCCGCCGGTACCGCATTGGTATCGCGGTCGGATGGTGCTGGTCGGCGATTCGGTGCACGCGCCGTCCAACAGCTCGGGGCAGGGTGGGTCACTCGCGATCGAGAGCGCCGTCCAACTCGCGCGATGCCTGCGGGACCTGCCCGATCCGACTGCGGCCTTCGCCGCCTACGAGCGGTCGCGGCGGTCGCGGGTCGAGAGCATCACCGCGCGTGCCGCGAAGATCAACCACAGCAAGACGCCAGGTCCGGTCGCCCGCAAGGTGATGCCGGTGATCATGCGGCTGATGGTCAGGTTCATGGATATGGAGAAGACCATGGGGGCCGAGCAGCGCTATCGCATCGACTGGGATGCGCCGGTCCAAAAGGAACTGGCCGCTTCGGCGGCGTGAGAGGCGATCCTGCCGGTCGTGCGCGACCGGCAGGATCGTCTTTGAACCGGACGGTGGCGAGGTGCTCGCGGCTTGTCGGCCGCAGTGACGCCGCAGGCTGCGACAAGTCTCTCGCGTCATCGACAGGGGAATACACTGATCGAGTGAGCGATAGGGATTCCGATGGTATCCTCGATCTGAACCAACTGCGCAGCTTCCTGGCCGTGCACCGGGCAGGATCCATTACCGCGGGGGCTCGGCTGATCGGTCTGTCTCAGCCGACGGTGACCACGCAGCTACAGGCGCTGGAGAGACGGCTCGGCTATCGGCTGTTCGACCGGCTGCCGCGCGGGGTGGCGGCGACCGCCGCGGCCATCGAACTCGCGGCGCGGGTGGCGGGGCCGCTGGACGCGCTCGGCAGCGTCGAAGGCGACTCGGCACCGGTACGTCCGGTCACGCAGCCGCCGGTCCGGATCGCCGGTCCCGCCGAAATGCTTGCGGTGCAGGCGCTTCCCGTGCTGGCCCCGCTGATCGCGCGCGGGGTGCGGCTTAATGTCACGGCGGGGCTTTCGGAAGACCTGGTGGCCGGGCTGCGTGCCGGTCACTACGACCTCGTCGTATCGACCGTCCGGCCGCGTGGCAGAGCCGTTGTCGCCGAAGCGCTTGTCGACGAGGAGTTCGTGCTGATCGCCGCACCAGCCATCGCGGCGCGGATTGATCTCGCCCGGTTGCGCAGCGAGGGTCCTGCGGCTCTGGCAGGGGTCCCATTGGCCAGCTACGCCGCGGATCTGCCTATCCTGCGGCGGTATTGGCGGCACGTGTTCGGTGTGCGACTGATCGCCGAAGCCGCCGTCGTCGTCCCCGATCTGCGGGCGGTCGCGGCCGTGGTGGCCGCCGGTGGTGGCATCAGCGTGCTGCCGCGCTACCTCTGCGCGCCGCAACTGGCCACCGGTGCGTTGGTGGCCTTGCTCGACCCCGACGACCCGCCGATCAACACCGGATTCCTGGTGCGCAGGCTCGGCACAACGGCACGCCCACATATCGACTTGGTGCACGAGCACCTCCGCGCGGCTCGCAACGAGTGGTAGATACGGGGCGTTCTCAGGCGGTACCGGAGCTGTCGCGTTCCGCGCGACGGCGCAGGATGTTCGTGGTCTGCTCGTCGGCGGGCAGGAACGCCTCCAGGTGCAGTTCCGAGAGGGTGATGTCGACAGCGGTGGCGAACGAGGTGATGGTGGTGATGAGTGTGAGCTCGCCGTCGTCGCTGCGTAGCCGAAGTGGAACCGCGAAACCGAGGTGATCGGGGCCCGGATTCGCTTCCGGGAGATAGCCTTCCAGCTCGGCGATGAACTCGTCGAGATGGGCGTCGGGGCTGCGCATAGCCTTGCCTCGCAGGCTTTCGGTGACGTGCCTTCCCCACTCCGGTAGGTTCACGACGCGCCGCGCAAGACCATCGGGATGCAAAGCCAGGCGCAGCACATTGATCGGCGGCGCGAGCAGCTCCGCGGCGGCCCCCTCGGTGAGCACGTCGAACGCGGCGTTGGCGGCGAGCAGAATCCCGTAGGGCCGAACGACGACAGCGGGGTAGGGCATATGCCCGTCGAGAATCCGCACCAGCGCATCGCGCACCGGGCCCAGTTCCGGGGTGTCCATGTCCGATTCGGGGAAGACCGGCGCGAACCCGGCGGATAGCAACAGCCCATTGCGCTCACGCAGCGAAAGGTCGAGCGACTCGGCCAGCCGGACGACCATCGTGCGGCCGGGTCGCGACCGCCCCTGCTCCAGGAAGCTCAGATACCGCTGGCTGGTGTCCGCTCGAATCGCGAGGTCGAGCTGGCTCACATGCCGCTGCGTCCGCCAGTGCCGCAGCTGTTGCGCGAAGGGGTTGGGCTCTAGCACCGTGGTCATGGTTGCAGTGATATCCGAACTGGACGGTCCGCGCCATTCCTAGGAGGGTATCGGCGGACCACACTCGGGCGTCATCGTTGTCATTCCCTGGAGGGAATCGCGCTGCTGGGCCGCGTTCGCAAAACTCGGTGCCATGAGCAAGCAATTCGACGACAATGAGCTGGCCCGCTTCGCGCAGCGCTACATGACCCAGTGGAACGAGTCCGATCCGCAGATCCGGCGCAAGCTGATCCAGGAAAATTGGGCGCCGTTCGGCGTGCAGACGCTCGTCGATCCTCCGGCGGAGATCCGGGAATCGGCCTCGCAACTCAACTTCGCCGTGCCCGCGCTGGAAGTGCGTGGCCACGAGGCGCTGGATGCCCGGGTGACCCGGGCTTATGAGATGTTCGTCGAACCCGGCGAGTACGTGTTCGAGGTCGGAGCCGCGACGCGGCTGCCCGCCGGTCTGGTCGGACTCGGTTGGTCGATGGTTTCGCGGGTCGACGGATCGATCGCGGGCGGTGGCTATGAGGTCATCGGCCTCGACGCCGACGGCAGGATCGTGACGGACCACCAGTTCATCGAGGGTGTGCGATGACCGCGACGGCGGAGACGTTGCGATACAGCCGGCTCGTGAGCACCGAGGACGGTGGATCACCGCGTAGCGCACGATTCGTACCAAGGAGAGTGTCATGAATGCCATTGCCTACCACCTCGATTCGCGGCTCGGCCGCGAAGGGCTGACGACTCGGGTGCAGGAGGTTCCGCAGCCGGGGCCGAATCAGGTGGTCATCCGGGTTCGGGCGGCCTCGATCAATCGGCGCGACGTCATGCTGATGGACGGCGTCTACCCGCTGCCCGCCACCCCTGACATCATTCCGCTGTCGGACGGGGTCGGCGAGGTGATCGCCGTCGGCGACAACGTGACTCGGGCCGTGCTCGGCGATCGGGTGACCGCATCGTATTTCGTGCGGTGGATCGAAGGGCCGCAGCGGCTGGCACAGGTCGCCGAGCAATACGGCGCCACTTACAACGGGATGCTCGCCACCTACGCACTGATCGAAGAGGACTCGGTGGTGCACGTGCCCGAGCACCTCACCGATGTGGAGGCGGCCACGCTGACCTGCGCCGGTGTCGTCGCATGGGCGGCGCTGACCAAGCCGGTGCCGGTGGGGCCAGGTGAAACGGTGCTGACTGTCGGCAGTGGCGCGGTGGCGCTGTTCGGCGTCCAGCACGCCAAAATGCTCGGCGCCCGGGTCATTTCGATCACCTCGGGGCCGGACAAGGCCGAGCGGTTGCGCAAGCTCGGTGCGGACGAGGTCATCGACCGGAGCGCTACACCGAACTGGGACGAGGCCGTGCTCGAGCTCACCGACGGACACGGCGTCGAACATGTGCTGGAAGCCGTTGGGCTGCCGACGCTGTCGAAGTCGGTGCGGGCCGCCGGATACAACGCGACGATCACCATGATCGGTGCGTCGCAGCTACCCGAGGGACAGTCGTTCGAGAACCCGTTCGTCGGGGCGTACCTCGGTATCCGCCGCATCGCCGTCGGCAGCCGCGGCGACTTCGAGGCGATGAACCGGGCGATCACCGAGCATCGGCTGCGCCCGGTCATCGATCGGACGTTCCCGCTGGACCGGGCCGCCGAGGCATACCGCTACTTCCGTGAGGACAATCCGTTCGGCAAGGTCGTCGTCACCATGCCCTGATCAGGGCCTATCGTCGAGATCCGCTGTCGTGGAATCCTTTCGACCGGTGCTGTCCGCCGCCGATCGGCCGCCCTGACCTGGATCCGCCTGGCGGCCCGGGCTGTCGGTCGGCTGGTCGCTCGGGCTGTCGGTCGGTTGGTCGCCTTCGCTACCTGCGGGTGTCGCCTCGAACGGCGCGGTATTGCCTGCCGCGTCACGTTTTCCGATACCGGATTCGATCGCGGCCGCGAGATCGGCGACCCTGGTCCAGGTGCGTGGTGGCTCGGCCTCGAGGTTTCCGATGGTGTACCAACTGTCGGTGCCCCGGTAGCGGACCAGGCCCTTGCCGGTCTCGTCGACGGTGATATCGAGGTCGCCGGACACCGTCCCTTCTTCCTCGGTCATGACGGCGGTCTTGGCGGAAATCTCGATGATGTCGCTTATTTGAACTCTCCTCGACGGACGCAGTCCTCGACTGCGGTACGCAGTGCGGTGTGCTCGGCGGGATCAACGGTCAGCGCATATTTTATCTTGATCTGGACGTATCGTTCGAGGTAGACACACCGGAAAGTTCCTGGCGGCAGATAGTTCGCGACGTCTTGGTCGCCTTTGGATCTGTTGGCCGACGGATCGGAGGCCTCCAGGTTGACGGCGTCGTTGGCGATGCGGCGGCGAGTATCTTCATCACGTTTGCCTGCTCCCGACCGCCATGCTTCGGCAAGGGCAACGATGTGCTCGGCGTCGACAGTGGCCGGGTCGGTCATCCACTTGTACGGCTTGAGTTTTCCGGTCTTCGAGTCGATGAATCCGTATTGGTCGCGCCAGCCCCCGTCCTTGCCGACCGAGAGTTCGCATGTTTTCGGGTCGAGCGTGACCGAACCGGTGGCGTCGCGAAGCATCATCACCTCACGGCTGGTGCAGCGGCTGTACTGCGAGAACTCCGCGCCGAATCCGTGTTCGGGCTTATTGGTGTCCCAGTGCGGGAACTTTTCGCGGCTGTAGCCGGTCATCGCCGCCTCCGGCGCCTCAACCAGCTGCCCGACCAATTCGGTGGCATCCTTGGCGGAAACCGTTGCGGCGCTGGCCGAACCAGACTCCCGGCCGTCGGGACTCGTCGGTTTATCGACATACGCGTAGGCGATGGCCACGAGCACAGCGAGGCAGATCGGCGCACAAACGGCGAAAACTCGACGCACGGTGCGGGATGAAAGCAGCTTCACCAGGCCGGTCCGATCCGTATCGCGACTACCAGACCCAACGAGAGCTTCATCGAACTTCCTTACGCCGATACCGAACTGAGAACCGGGCGTCAAGCTACCGGGTTCGGGTGTTCATGGAAGTCATTGTCCGTTATGACCTTCGGCACAGTCCAGGGGAAACTTTTTGTGCGGCAAGGCGGCTGAAAACGCAGATCACCCCCGAGTCGGCGTGCCGGCGCCGACTCGGGGGTGACTGATCACGATCGAGCGATTGTTGTTCCATGTGACGCGGGAGCGGGCTGGTTGTCCAGACCAGGACCGCACCCGACGTTCGAGGCCGATGAGGGAGGTCTCGGGCGTCTTGTCGCACGACCCACTCGTCGTGATGGTCTACGGGTAGGTATCGGGTGGGGGAGTTCGCGGATCCGCTAGTCGCCGATGCATCGCGTACCCCCATTCCAATCGTCCGCTTCCTACGTAGTTAAACAGTAGATGAGAGTTGATCTCTTTGCAATCCCATTACCTTCGACGCAACTCCGCCCGGGTGTGTCGAAGGAAGTCGATACTTTTGCCACCTCGGTAAGGAAGCGCCTATCAGCTGCGAATGTGCGGGTGGTCGTGGCGCAACCGGGCGGGAGACGATCTCGCCCGGTGTAGTGGCGAGCGTCACATCGAGATGTCCGGACATTCGGTCACAGCAGGCCCAGATCGTGTGTCCAAACCAGATGAAGGCAAAAAGCCTGATCCAGGAAGGGCACACATCATGGCTACCGTCGACGTTCTCGACTCTTTCATCAACTACATCGACCTCGGCACCGGCTCGGTGCCGGTGGTTTTCCTGCACGGCAACCCCACCTCATCGCATCTATGGCGCAAAGTCATTCCGCATGTCGTTGACCAAACCCGCACCCTGGCACCGGATTTGATCGGTATGGGCGCGTCGGGCAAACCCGAAAGCGGCTACCGATTCGTCGACCATGCCCGGTACCTGGACGCCTGGTTCGACGCGCTCGAGCTGGATCAGGTGATCATCGTCGGTCACGACTGGGGTGGAGCGCTCGGCATGGACTGGGCGGCACGACACCCTGGCCGTGTTCGCGGCGTCGCGCTGATCGAGACGTTCCTGCGGCCGATGCGCTGGAATGAGCTGCCGCCGCTCGGCGCCGAATTGTTCCGCAAATACCGCACCCCGGAGGGTGCGCGAATGGTGCTGGAGGAGAACAGCTTCATCGAGTTCAACCTGCCGAGGGGGATCGCCGAACTGTCCCCAGAGGATCACGATGTCTACCGCGCGCCCTACCCGACCCCCGAGTCACGCAAGCCGATACTGGCGTGGACACGCGAGTTCCCGCTCGACGGCGAACCCGCCGATATGGTCGCGATCGTGCAGAACTATGGCCGCTGGATGGCGCAGACCCCTGACGTGCCGAAACTGGTGATGGCGTTGGGCAACGGTGTCGGTCTCGGGGCGCCCGTGAACGTGGCAGAGGCGGTGGAGGCGTTCGCCGCTGCGGAGGCGGTTTCGGTTGGGGACGGGGGTCATCACGCCCCGGAGGACCAGCCCGACGCGATCGGCGACGCGATTTCGGCATGGGTGCGCAAGCATGCGCTGACCGAGGTTCCCATGCGAGCCTGACTCGCCGTGCCCGGTAATGCTCAGGGGTGTACTTGCGCGAAGTCGGTGGCCGCCGAAAGATTGTGTGGTGGACATCGAGCTCGACACCGATGCACCCGCAGCCGACGGGTCCGACCGTGCGACGGAGCGGGAGTTGGTCGCGCGTGCCGTCGCCGGTGACAACGCGGCCATTTCCGACGTCGTGCGCCGGTTGCAGGATCCGCTGTATCGGTTGGCGCTGCGCATGGTGTGGCGACCGGCCGAGGCGGAGGACGCGACGCAGGAGATTCTGCTTCGGGTGGTCGGGAACCTCGCGACCTGGCGCGGCGAAGCGAAGCTGCTCACCTGGGCGTACCGGGTCGGAGTCAACTATCTGTCGAATCTGCGCAGGCAAACTCCGCAGGAGGCGGCGCACCTGAGCCTCGAGACCTATCGGGAGGGCTTGGCCGATGGTCTCGCCGCCGAGGACTACCGCGGGCCGGAGGCCGAATTGCTCTCGGCCGAGGTTCGTCTCAATTGCAGCCAGGCCATGTTGCAATGCCTGGCCCGCGACGAGCGCATCGCCTTCGTACTCGGTGAGGTCTTCGAGCTGAGTTCCACCGACGCCGCGTGGATTCTCGACGTCACCGCACCCGCCTATCGAAAGCGGTTGCAGCGGGCCAAGAAGCGTATCGGCGCATTCCTGAACTCGACTTGCGGCATCGCGAATCCTGAAGCCTTCTGCCGCTGTTCGCGCCGTGTGGACAAAGCGATTGAGATCGGGCGCATCGATCCGCGCGAGCCGCGATTCGTGAAGCATCCGATCAGTCCGGGCGGGCGCACCGTCACCGAAGCTGAGCGCCAGATGATCCGACTGCACGATGCCGCCGGCGTGCTGCGCGCGCATCCCGATTACGCAGCGCCGCAGGCGAAGATGGACGCGATCACCGGGCTGCTGAATTCCGGTCGCTTTCCCATGCTGGACTGAGTGCTGCCGATTGTCGGTAATGCCAATGCCTTACAGCGCTTCCTGATTGCCACTTTCGGTTCTGACGATTCCCGGTCGCCTCCGATGCAGCCCGGCGGGCGAAAACCGGCGACTGGCGATGGGCTTTCGCCAGCGGTCGTCGAGGGCCTCGTCGTGTGCGGTTGCGCTGGTATCCGGCAACCAATCCGCCTAACCCCCGAAGGTGAATTCGCCGTCAACTCCAAAATCCGGATGCCGGATAGCCTGCCCTGCATTGCTCGACGCGGCCGCCGATTTTCATCCTGATTCGCAGACATGCCGATTTGTCATTCCGATTCGCCGTAAACCGATACCCCTTAAAGGTATTATCTGCATCCGATTGTGTATGCCATAGCTCTTCCGAATCACAGAAAGGATCGATTGATGAGCCGGATGGGCAGTTGGGCCGCAGTGTTGACCGGAACCGTCATCGTGGTCGGAGGTGGGGTGGTGTCCGCGCCACCCGGATGGACACAGCCGGCCGTTGAGGCCGTCTCCAATGATTTCTACATACCGCCTTCGCCGCTGCCAGGCGGAGCGCCAGGCGCCATTCTCCGCGCCGAACCGTCGCAGCTGGCTATGTCGGCCCCAGGACAGCCCGGAGTGATCCCGGCGGCGGCGACGCGCATCATGTATCTCAGCAGCGATACCCACGACGCGCCGACCGCGGTGGTGGGAACGTATCTGGAGCCGGCACTGCCGTGGACCGGCCCGGGAGAACGCCCCCTGATCGCGTACGGTGTCGGCACGCAGGGGCAGGGCGATCAGTGCGCGCCCTCGAAGCTGCTTCCGCAGCTCGCCCAATACCAGCCTCCCTTCGACGTGATAGCCGAATACGATGTACTGGCGCTCTATTCGCTGTTGTCCCGTGGCATGGCGGTAGTGGTGACCGATTACCACGGCCTCGGCACGCCCGAGGTTCACGACTTTCTCAACCGGAAAGCGCAGGCCTACGCGCTTCTGGACTCCGCGCGTGCCGCGCAGCAGTTGCCCGGCACCAGCCTCACCGCCCGGCCGCCGGTCATTCTCTACGGGTACTCCCAGGGCGGTATGGCCTCCGCCGGTGCGGCTGAGCTGCAACCGAGCTATGCCCCTGATTTGGACGTGCGCGGCGCCTACATCGGCGGGCCGGTGGTGGACAACCAGTACTTCATCGGGTACAACGACGGTCAATCCAGCGAGGCGGCCATCTTCGCTTTCATTCTCAACGGTGTCGCCGCCGACTATCCCGACACCCGCCCGGTTCTCGACGCTGAACTCAACGAGACCGGCAAGGCGCTCCTGCGCGACTCCCAGGACAAATGCGCCGTCGCGGTCGGACTGGCCCAACAACAGCGGCACACGTCCCAATGGACCACCAGCGGACAACCTCTCAACGCCGTGATCGATCAGTCCCCAGCGTTGAAAACAGCATTCGACGATCAGCGTGTCGGCACTCGCACCCCGACGGTGCCCGTGCTTATCTCTGCGGCCAAGAACGATGAGGGAGCGCCATTTGCCCCCATCCGCGACATGGCCGCCGGTTGGTGCGGTAGTGGCGTGACTGTTCAGCTGGAACCGAACGCCGAGATTCCCACCATCTTCGGCCTCGTGGGCACGCATAACCTGGCCTTTTTCCCATCAATGGCAGCCTCGCAGCAGTGGCTGACGGATCGACTAGCAGGTCAGCCCGCACCGAACAACTGCGCCGCTCTGCCCTAGTTGCGGATGACAAACAGGACGTCGTCTATCCGATCGGATAGACGGCGTCCTGTTTGTCTTTGCTGTGCATTTATTGGCATGTCCCGCATCCGGATCCGGTGCGGATCCGCTTTCGGTTGCGGGGGGAACCCGCCCGTCAGACGATGATTTCAGCGGATCGCTGGTCTGCGGCGAGGAAACGACTATTCTGAATTGACAATTCAGACGGATCTGTCTTTCGTCGGCCGCACACCCAACCGGGTGTCATGGATCAACGGGACGGCTATGCCAATCTTCGAGAATACGGAAGCGCGCGACCCAAAGCGTTATCTCTGGATTTTCGGTTTGATCGCCCCTGGGTGCGCGCTACTTCCCTCACAACTGGTCGCCCATACGGGGCTGGAAATATTTTGGTGGATCGGTCCGATCATCGTGTTCGTGGTGATCCCACTGCTGGACTTGGCGGTGGGCGATGACGGCAGTAATCCGCGCGATGAGGACTACGAGACGTTGTCCAACGACCGTTATTATCGGTGGTGCACTTACCTGTTCCTACCGATGCAGTTCATCGGCCTGATGATCGCGGGATACCTGTGGGCCAGGCCTGCGCTCAGCCTCGTCGACAAGCTGGGATTGGCAGTGACGATGGGCGTTGTGTCGGGTATCGGCATCAATGCCGCCCACGAACTCGGTCACCGGGCGGAGCACCTCGAACGCTGGCTGGCGAAAATCGCTCTGGCGCAATCCGGATACGGGCATTTCTTCGTCGAACACAACCGCGGCCACCACGTCCGCGTCGCCACACCCGAGGACCCGGCCAGCGGCCGATTCGGTGAGTCACTGTGGGAGTTCCTACCGCGTAGCATGATCGGCGGCTTCCGCTCGGCGCTTACCTTGGAACGGGAACGGCTATCCCGCAAAGGAAAACGCTGGTTCAGCCCGGGAAACCACATCCTGCAAGCATGGACGATGAGCGTCGCGTTGTTCGGCACGATGATCCTGGTCTTCGGGCTCGGTATCGTCCCGTTTCTGGCGTTGCAGGCGCTGATCGGCGCCGGATTGCTGGAGACGGTCAACTACGTCGAGCACTATGGGTTGCTGCGCCCGCGCCGCGCCAACGGCCAGTACGTGCGCTGCTCACCACGCGACAGCTGGAACAGCGACCGTCTGGTCACGAACCTCTTCCTGTTCCACCTCCAACGCCACAGCGACCACCACGCGAACCCCGGCCGCCGCTACCAGACCCTGCGCAGTTCCGAGCATGCGCCACAGCTGCCGGCCGGCTACGCCAGCATGGTCGTGCTGGCCGCCGTGCCCCCGCTCTGGCGCGCGGTCATGAATCACCGGGTCCTGGCCCACTACGGCGGCGACATATCGCTCGTCAATACGAAACCCCGAGCCAGGCGTCTCAATACGAAACCTCGAGCCAGGCGTCGCGAACCTCTTCAGTTCGGCAAACGATAGTTCCGAGGGGCCGGGCGGAGCAGTGTCGCGGTCAGCAGACCGCTGGCGGTTCGCATTGCTACTACCGCCCACGCGCTCACCAGCACGATGTAAAGCGCCACCGCCGCGGCGGCGAAGAGATTGGCTCCGGTGTGGCCGTAGAGGACGGTGCTGCCGGTGATGCAGGTGCCGAGAGGGAAGGTGAAGCCCCACCAGGTGAGGTTGAACTTCAGTTCGCCCGCGCGTGCCGTCTTGATGGTGACCGCGGCGGCCAGTGCCAGCCACAGCATGGCGAAGCCCCAGGTGACGACGCCGAAGATGACGGAGAAGACGGTCAGTCCCCTGGCGTAGAGGTCGGGCAGCGCCGATGGGGCGGCGTTGGCCAGGAGACCTGCGGCGGTGACTGATTGGCCGAGGGGGCCGAGCACGATCCACAACGTCGGGACCATGCCCGCCTCGGGAGTGTCGTGATGCACCAGCCGGGACCAGATCATGGTGATGGTCACCAGTGCGGCGATCAGGCTCATGCCGAACATAGCCAGGCACAACAGGATCATGGTCAGTCGCAGCTGACCGGCGGGGACGTAGGGCACCAGCAGCGCACCCATGGCGGCGGACACCATCGGCGGTACCACGGGCATCAGCCACCCGCCGAAGGCTGCGTCGGGCTCGACGTGGTGGTGGGTGAACATGCGATAGGGAATGGCGAACGCGGTCAGCAGCCCGAGTACGGTGCCGACCGACCACAGCACCCAATCCACGGTCACCGCCGCCGAGCGTCCGATCACGTCGGGCCCGAGCAGCAGGGTGCCCGCGCCGACGGTCAGCAGAGCCATCGGGGGAGCGCCGTAGAACTGCGACATCACCGGATGATTCAGGTGATCACGCGCCGAGTCGGAAAACCGCACCCAGTGCACCGCCCACGCCGAGCTCAGCGCCACCAGCAGCAGCGCGGCAAGCGCCCACACCACGGTTGCGGCCCCGCGCAGCCCTGGAAAATGCAACGGCAGCGTTACGGCGGCATTGGCGACAATGCCGGTACCCATCACCGCGGCGAACCAGTTGGGTCCGAGATGCCGCAGGCCGGCGCGCCGACGGAGACGCTCCTCCCGCAAGGCGCTGAGCCGGTTCTCCCTCGCGGCGTCGCGCTGGTCGTCTTGCCTGGTGTCGGGCTCGAGTGGGTCGCCGAGGCGTTCGGCTCGCGAGCCGCTGAGCAGCTTCACACCGGAAGTCCTCGGCAGGTGGTCGCGTCCGGAGTCGGTCCGGCCGTCCTGCGCGGTGCTGCGGCCCCGACGCTCGAGACGCCCGGAATCCTTGTCGAGCTCGCCGAGGAGACGCCGCGAACCGGCGGGCTGAGGAGTCACTGTGGCGGTCATGTCTACAGCGTCGCGGCATCTGGATGCTGCGAGTAGCCGCCGTGTCCCTATGGGTGCATAGATTCGTTCTATGCCCGATCGGTACGCTGGCGGGCCATTACTTCAACGCGCGTAGCGCGTAGCCGGGCACTGATGTCTTGGACATCCTCGATGGAACCTTTGGCCACGTCCACTACCAACGCTTCGGCCCCGTCCACATCCAAGGGCAGAGTGGCAGCTCAGCCTCTGGCGGCACTCGGATGTTCCGAGTGGATCGCGTTCGGCGACTACGGTCTGCCGAATGCTTTCAGGAACGTGTTCACCGCAGCCTTTGTGACGCTACGTATTTCGGGGTTGGGGACGCGGCGGGTACCGAGCCGGGTGCGGGTTTCCATAGGGCCGGTCAGTAGGGCGGTGAGTTGTTCGGCGGCCTCGGCCGGGTTGTCGATCGTTAGTTGGCCAGCGAGGGACAGGCGGGCCAGGCGGTCGGCGAGGGCGTCGTTGACGCGGTCCATCGCGCGGGTTCTGATGATGTCGAGCAGGTCGGGGAACCGGGTGATCTCGGCGTACAGCAGTCGGCGTAGTGCCATCGAGCGGTCTTCGCAATAGCACTGTGCCAGTCGGAAACCTACTTCCTCCAACATCGGACGCGGGTCTGTGCCGCAGGCGCGTAGGTGGTCGACCGCGGCCAGGTTCTTTGCCACGGAACGGTCGGCGTCGGCCTCGATGATCTGGCGGAACAGGGTCTCTTTGTCGCCGAAGTGGTTGTAGACGGTGTGCTTGGCGACGCCTGCCTCCGCCGCGATCGAATCGACGACGGCCTGGGTGTATCCCTCGCGGGCGAAGACGGTGAACGCGGCGTCGAGGATGGCCTGCCGCTTGTCGATGCGTCCACGGGAGCCGGTGCGGCGCGGCTCGGTGGGGGGCTTCGCAGCACTCATTCGGGCAGTTTATCCGCCGGGAAGCCGTCGGCTTGCGCACTGGTCAGTGCAGCGGTTCCACCTTCCCGTTGCAGTGAACCGACCGTATCAATAGACTGCACTGGCTGGTGCATAATATTGATCCTGACGGGAGAATCCAATGGTTGCTTACCTGATCGTCGACGCCGAACAATTCGATGACGAGCGTGCTCTTGAATATCGAGCCCTGGCGGAGGCGTCGATCTATCAGTACGGGGGGCGCTACCTCGTCATGGGTGCCGAGCCGGAGGCGCTCGCAGGTACGTGGCCCGCTTCCCGGCGCATGACCGTGCTCGAGTTTCCAGACAAGGCTCGTCTCGAGCAGTGGCACGCATCCCCGGAATACACTGCGGCAGCGGAAATCCGGAAGACGGCGATCGACGTACGAATGGTCATCGCCGACGGGATACCCGGCTGACACCGGACGACTGACACGAGATCGGCAGTGTCGAAGGCCGGTGGCATAGGCTCGTTCTATGCCACTGTCGCCGCGTGTCCCCGATCTGGCCGCGCTCGACTTGCTGCTTTCGGTGATCGAGCTGGGCAGCCTCGGTCGCGCCGCACAGGCGCATGGCATCAGCCAGCCTTCGGCGTCTTCGCGGATCCGCTATCTGGAGAAGCTCGTCGGGCTGCCGGTACTGGAACGCACGACACTCGGCTCCCGGCCGACGCCCGCGGGGGCGCTGATCGCCGAATGGGCGCGCGCGGTGGTCGATGCCGCGGGCCAGCTCGACGCGGGCATCGACACACTGCGTACCGAACGCGACTCCCGCCTCCGCGTCGCCGCGAGCCAGACCGTCGCGGAGTACCTGTTCCCCGGCTGGCTGATGACCCTGCGCGCCGCCGCGCCCGACGCCACCATCGCACTGGAATCCGGCAACTCCGTCGAGGTCGCCAAGGCGGTGCTCGATGGAAAGGCCGCCATCGGATTCATCGAAAGTCCGCAGAACTTCCGCGGCATCGAAAGTCATGTCGTAGCGCGTGATCGACTGCTGGTCGTGGTCGCGTCACAACACCGTTGGGCCCGCCACGGCGCGGTCACCCTCGAAGAACTCGCCGAAACCCCGCTGATACAACGCGAAGTCGGCTCGGGCACCCGAACCTGGTTCGAGCACGCGATCTCGCGCGGGGTTCCCGGCTGGCAACCCACCGTCGCGTTGGAGTTGTCCTCGACGACCGCAATCAAAACGGCCGTCGCTTCCGGTGTCGGCCCAGCGGTGCTCAGTTCGCTGGCCGTCGCCGCGGAGCTCACCGCGGGCACTCTCGTGTCGCCCACGGTGACCGGCCTCGACCTCGACCGAACCCTGCGCGCCATCTGGCCGACCGGCCAACGCCTGACCGGCCCTGCCCGCGACCTCTACACCATCGCCCGCCGTACCACCTGACCCGAGCACTCCGTCTTGTGACACCAACGCCACCACGGCTGAGTGTGAGTCAGATATCGGGACTCTCGGGTGCGTCTTCGGGCTGGGCCGTCGGCGGAATTCCGGTGTCCAGGAAGTGGATCAGTCGATTTATGCGGGCGGTGTGGTCGATGCAGCGTTCCAGGTGACTGCCGACCAGGGCGATATCGATGGAGGCATCGGTGGGCCGGGTCCAGGCCGGATCGGCGAGGGCCGAATGTAGTTGCTGGTGTAGTTGTTCCATGGAGCATGTGCTGGACGCCGGTGCTGTGGGCGATTGATGGCTGGTGGCGACCGTCTGACCGGTGATCGCGATTCGGTGCGCGGCGAGCGTGCCCATGGCCACCAGCACATCCATGATGGGTTGCGGGGCAACGGGTTCGGGGTGAGATCTGTAGACCTGCTCGGCGGCGCGGCTGATCAGAGTGCCGATCCTGGACAGTTCGCTGGCGATCTGGATCGCGGTGACCACGTGGCGCAGATCCCTTGCGACGGGCGCTTGCAGCGCGAGCAGTACCACCGTCCGCGCCTCGCAGGCGCTGTACATCTTCTGTAATTGCTCGTCGAGGGCGAAAACCTCGTAGGTGGCGGTGAGGTCGGCGCCGACGAGCGCATCGGTGACCCGCTCGGCGCCGTCGTGGGCGAGCCCGCACATCAGCGTCAAATCATTGGTCAACGCGACGAGCTCGCGAGTGAACTGGGTCCGCACCGGCAAATTGTCGCCTATCCGCGCGCAATCGAGTACTCGATGGCCGCGTCGACCGCCGCTTCGGCGGGAACTCGCAGGCTGTAGCGCTGCGACTGGCAAGATTGGTGAGGTGCGGGAGACCATGGCATGAAGCGGGACGTCTCTGTGGAGCTGGATATCGCGATCTCGGGGCCGACAACCCTCGAGTTCCAGATCGCCGTCGCCCGACAATCGGGCCCCGAGCTCAACGAGTCGCTGGTGTTCGAGCTCGACGGCCGCACGATCGTGCCGCAGGAAATCCTCGGTCCGCACGGCACTCGCATTCACAAGTTCGCCGCAGGCACCGGCGGGTTGCAGGTGCGCTACAGCGCGTCGGTATTCGGTGCCGCGGTTCCGGAGCCGGTTTCCGGCTACGACCTCGCGGTATACCTACGGCCGAGCCGCTTCGCCGAGTCCGACAAGCTGCTCGGTTTCGCCGCGACCGAATTCCCCAGTGGCGCAACGCACGCGAATTCGGCCGCAGCGGTGTCGGCGTGGGTCGGTCGACGCCTCCGTTACGTCGCGGGCAGCAGCGACCCGATCGATGGTGCGGTGGACACACTGCTGTCCGGGGCCGGGGTGTGCCGCGACTTCACGCATTTGCAGGTGGCGTTGTTGCGTGCGCTCAAAGTGCCCGCCCGGCTCGTGTCGGTATACGCGCCCGGCCTGTTTCCCATGGACTTCCATGCCATCGCCGAGGCGTATGTCGATGGCGTGTGGCGGGCTTTCGATGCCACCGGCCTGGCTCCGCGCTCGTCGCTGGTCCGGATTGCCACCGGGCGCGACGCTTCCGACGTCGCGTTTCTCGACAATCACGGCGGCGAGGTCTACGTGAACAACATGAGGGTGGGTGCCGTCGTCGACGGCCACCTACCGCTCGACAACGGCGCCGATCCGGTTTCGCTGTGGTGAGCGAGACATCGGCGCTGCCCACCACGTCGAGATCGACCATCCCGGTGCGCCACGTGGAAACGTTGGTGTCGAGCAGAATTCGTCCGACTATCTACCTCTGACGCCCTTCGGCCCGGCGCCCCGCCGATGCCAGGATTCGGTGTTACCGTCGACAGGTGCCGAGCAAGCGCGATATTCAGCATCGGGTAGTGACGGCTTTTCAACGGCGGGTCGGCAATCCGATCCTGCGCAGACTGCCGAGCCAGCAGCTACTCGAGACGGTCGGGCGAGTGAGCGGCGAGCCTCGTGTCACGCCGATCGGTGGGCGGCGGACCGGCAATGAGTTCTGGCTCGTCTCCGAATTCGGCCAGCGCTCCCAGTACATTCGGAACATCAACGCCGACAATCGGGTTCGGTTGCGTCTGCACGGCCACTGGCACACGGGCACCGCGCACCTGTTGCCCGACGACGATGCCCGCGCTCGCCTGCTGACGTTGCCGAAGGGCAATAGCGCCGCCGTCCGGTTGGTCGGCACCGACTTGCTGACCGTGCGCATCGACCTGGACGACTGACGCCGATCGCTCGATTCGGTGACGTAGAGATCAATCACTTGTGCGCCGTCGGCGGCATCACTGCCGGAGGTGCGGATTCTGCGGGTGTGCTGCGGTTCCCGCACCCGGCCGCCTCGGTGTGCGCAGGATACCGGTGCCGGCGGTCTGACGCCGTCACCGATGCATGACCGCGACCGCGCGCGATCGAATGCGGATAATTTGCTGGGACGATGGGTGCCATGATCCGTGCGTTGACTGCCCGCTGGACCGTGCTCGTACCCCTATTGGCCGCCGTGGCGCTGGCCGTCACCTGGGGGCGAAGTCTGCATTCGGTGGGTGTGATCATCGTGGTCGCGGCGTTGATGGGCGCGGTACTTGCCGCGGTGCATCACGCGGAGGTCGTCGCGCATCGGGTCGGCGAGCCGCTCGGATCGTTGGTGCTCGCGGTCTCGGTGACGGTGATCGAGGTGGCGCTGATCCTCACCTTGATGAGCTCCGGTGGTGAGAAGACCGCCTCACTTGCGCGCGACACGGTGTTCGCTGCGGTCATGATCACCTGCAACGGCATCTTCGGTCTTTCGCTGTTGGTCGGGGCACTGCGTCGGCGGGTCGCGGTGTTCAATGCCGAGGGCACCGGGGCCGCGCTGGCCACGGTGGCGACGCTGGCCACGCTCAGTCTGGTGCTGCCGACGTTCACCACGAGCAAGCCGGGGCCGGAGTTCTCTGCCGCGCAGCTGGCCTTTGCCGCGGTGGCCTCGCTGGCGCTCTACGGGTTGTTCGTCATGGTGCAGACGGTGCGTCACCCCGGCGACTTCCTGCCGGTGGAGGCCGACGGCGTCGTGGCCGATGACGAAGACGTTCATGATGATCGGCCGTCGGTGCGTGCCACGCTGATCAGCCTGGCGCTGCTGCTCGTCTCGCTGGTCGGCGTCGTCGGGCTGGCCAAGATGGTGTCCCCGTCCATCGAGTCGGGGGTCGCCTCGGCCGGGCTGCCGCCCTCCGCGGTCGGTGTGGTGATCGCGCTGCTCGTGTTACTGCCGGAGACTCTCGCCGCGGTGCGTGCGGCCCGTCGCGATCAGGTGCAGATCAGTCTCAACCTCGCGCTCGGCTCGGCGATGGCGAGCATCGGTCTGACCATTCCCGCGATCGTGCTGGCGACTATCTGGCTAGAGGGCCCGCTGGTGCTCGGCCTCGGTGCGACCCAGATGGTCCTGCTCGGTCTGACAGTCGTGGTCGGCGTGCTCACCGTGGTGCCCGGTCGGGCGACCCTGCTCCAAGGCGGCGTCCACCTGGCATTGTTCTCGGCTTTTGTGTTCCTGGCCGCAAGTCCATAGCGGTCGTGAGTGGCACCTCGAGAAGTCGAGCAAGTTTCCGGCATCCGGATGTTGGTGGCTTCTACCTGGGACGACACGATGCGCGGAAGTTGATCTTTTACCGCGCAACTTTCGGTAGCGTGCCTTTTGGCGAGCTTTTCGTGACGGTCGACTCGAAACGAAGGCGGTGCGATGGAGGAACCCGGCAGTTCCGCACCAGACGGCGGACCCGACGACAGCCGAGTACTGGTTATCGCGGCCGTGATGACCGCGGTGCTCACGCTGGTGGTCGCGATCGCGCTGATCCTGCAAGCCGACCAGAAGGCCGACGGCCCTGTCATCACCCCACCCGCGACCGCTACCTCGACGCCGAACGCGACATCCGTGGGACTGCCGCCGCCGCTATCGCAGTCCCGTCGCCCATCGAGTGCCCCGCCGCTGCCACCACCGCAACATGCGCGTCGGATCGGCGACGACTGCTCACATGACAACACCGTCGCGCAGTGGCACCTGCGCAACGAGCGATGGGAGTGTGTGCCGCAGGCGCAGGGTGGTGGCGAGCCTGGACCGTTGCCCGCTGTGCCCGGTGAGGCTGGACCGTTGCCTGCCACGCCTGGTCCGTTGCCCGCCGTGCCCGCCGTGCCCGCCGTGCCCGCCGTGCCCGCCGTGCCCGCCGTGCCCGCCGTGCCCGCCGTGCCCGCCGTGCCCGCCGTGCCCGCCGTGCCCGCCGTGCCCGCCGTGCCCACCGCGCCCGGCGGCCACGGACCGCTTCCCGCTACGTCCGGCGCGCGTTGACGGCTAAGTGGTGACTCCAGGGCTGACGGTCGGGAAATTCGATGGACATGGCTGAGATGCTCGATGGGTGATTGTCGTCCCGGACTTCTTCGCCACCCGCCTGGTCGGTATGGAACCAGCGGCCGAGCTCTGGTTGAACCGAGTGCCCGCGCTGGCCGCCGAATACGCCGACCGGTGGAAATTGCGCCTCGTCGGAGCGCCGATGCACGGATATGCCAGTTTGGTACTGCCGGTGCTCAGGACCGACGGTGAACCCGCCGTACTGAAACTCAGCTATCTCAACGCGGAAACACGTGACGAGCCGGTCGCGCTCGCCGCCTGGCGCGGACAGGGCGCGGCACTGCTGCTCGACAGCGATGCCGAACAGGGTGTGCTGCTGCTCGAACGTCTCGACCCGAGCCGATCGCTGGCCACCGAGCCGATCGAAGAAGCCGTGCCGATCATCGCGAGCCTGCTCCGTCGGCTCGCCATTGCGGCACCACCCGGTATGACCCGCGACCTGCGCCGCGAGTCCGAGCTCTGGGTCGAGGAACTGCCGAAGGAGTGGGAGCGGCTCGGCTCCCCGTTCCCGCGCAAGATGCTCGACGCCGCGGTCGAGGTATGCCGTGAACTGGGACCGACCGCCGACCGGCTGCTGGTCAACGAGGATCTGCACTTCGAAAACGTCCTCGGCGGCATCCGCGAACCCTGGCAGGTCATCGACCCGCAGCCGCTGATCGGCGACCTCGAGTACACCATGCTCTCGCTGCTGTGGAACCGGCGCACCGAGTCCGTCCTCGACGACCGCTTCGCCACCATCGTCGATATCGCCGACCTCGACGCCGACCGCGCTCGTGCCTGGACCCTCGTCCTCGCCGTCAGGAACTGGCTGTGGTTCGTGGAAGACGAAGACACCGAAGACTTCGGCTGGCCCGCCGTTCAAGCCATCGCCCCATGGGCAATGCGCTGAAACCGCGGCAATGAAGCGAAAACTAGCCAGGCACATCACCCGCCCCGCCCCGGCGCCCTCGCGAAACTGTGTGCGCGCCTTTGCGACAGTGACCCGACCACCCAACAGATCTAGTGCTCGCCGCCCGATTCGTCGCCGGTGAGTCCGGTGCGGTCGAACCCGTTTCGGTGACTGTCGCTACGGGCTGAAGGCGGGGACTACGAATCGGTCGACGAGTGCGCGCTCGCTGGTGGGCTCGGTGGCGGGCCAGAACAATAGCGACAGCACTACCCGAACTATCCACTGCCCGGCGGCCGGGTCGTCGGTGGTTGCGGTGAGCGCGGTCGCGGCATCCGCGAGCCGGGGGTTTCCCGCGAGGTATTTGTCGACTTCCTGTGGAGTGGTCGCGGCGAGGAAGGCGACCGCGACAGGGTCGGCGCGCACGGCATCCAGGGCGGCGAGGATTGCGCGGGCGATGCGGTCGGGGCCGGTGAGTGCGCCGATCGAACGCTGGATGGTCGAGGCGATCCGGGTGGTCGCGGTGGTCAGCACGGCCTCACGCAAGGCGGATTTGCCGCCGACGTAGCGGTAGACGGTGGCGCGGGAGCAGCCCGCGCGTGCGGCTACGTGGTCGATATTGAGTCCGGCCATGCCGTCGCGTGCAATGAGCTCGGCCGCGGCGGCATGGATGCGTTCGATGGCGAGCGCGCGGCGGTCACCGCCGGCAAGCCAGTCGGGCTGTCGGGCAGTGCCCACATCATTCGGGCCAACCGACGGGATTTGGTGCGTCTGGGTGGAATGTGTCCGCGTTGGTTGGTCGGTCATCGCCGTTGCTCCTAATTCTGCGATAGAAACGGTTGGTCAATTTTGTCTCACAGTGAGACATTTCGGAAGGGGTATCCGGGGTCGCTCGCAGGTAGGCGAGCCGCCTGAGACCTGGGCTGACCTGGTGATTCGAGGTCGACTTCTCATCTTTTCGAAACTATTGACGGGGTGGTCGCCAACGCGAAACCTGGTGTGCGCAAGCAGTTGCCGTGCGTGAGGAAAGGCGAATCGGATGACCCGGGCATTGGATGAGATCAATGTGTTCGACCACGAGTTGCTCGACGATCCGTACCCGCTCTACGAGCGACTGCGCACCACGGCACCGGTGCATCGAGTCGCGGATACCAACTTCTATCTGGTGAGCCGCTGGGATCTGGTCGCCGAGGCGACGGCGCGGGCCGCCGACTTCTCCTCGAATCTCACCGGCGTGCTGGTGCGGCAATCCGACGGTTCGGCCGCGGTGTTCGACATGGACGGCGGCGGTCAGGCCATTCACGTCCTGGCGACGGGCGACGATCCGACCCATATGGTGCATCGCAAGGCGGTCTTGCCCGCCCTTGTCGCGAAACGTATTCGCGCACTGGAGACGACCATCGTCGCGACCGCGGATGGGTTGTGGGAGGAGGGTTTCCGAGACGGTCGCATCGAATGGATGTCGGCACTGGCCGACCGGCTGCCGATGACGCTGGTCGCTCGCCTGATCGGGCTGCCGGACGAGGATATTCCGCAGCTCGTGGCTTGGGGATACACCAGTACCGAGCTACTCGGCGGTGTCGTCACGACCGAGCGGCTCGGCGTAGCCGTCGCGGCCGCCGCTGAACTCGCCGGATATCTGCACGAACAGCTCACGAACGTGCGCACCGACCCCGGCGACAACCTGCTCGGCGACCTCGCGAAAGCCTGTGCCGCAGGCGATCTCACCGCCGAGGTCGCGGTGCTGATTCTCATCCAGTTGGTCGGTGCGGGCGGCGAATCCACGGCGGGCCTCATCGGCAATGCCGCCCGCCTACTCGCCGCCGATCAAGCCCTCCAGCACCGCCTGCGCGCAGACCCCGACCTGATCGTGCCATTCCTCGAGGAGACTCTCCGCGTGGAATCACCCTTCCGCGCCCATCACCGCCACGTCATCGCCGACACCACCCTCGGTGATGTCACCCTCCCCGCGGGCAGCCACCTGCTCCTACTTTGGGCCGCCGCCAACCGAGACTCCGCCGTCTTCCCCGACCCCGATGTTGTCCGCCTCGACCGCCCGACCACCCGCAACCACCTCGCCTTCGGCAAAGGCATCCGCTTCTGCGTAGGCGCCACCCTCGCCCGCCTGGAAGCAAAAATCGCCCTCCGAACCCTCCTGTCCGGCACCGAATCATTCGGCATCGACACAGAACCCGATGCCGCCCAATGGCTTCCGAGCATCTTCGTCCGCCGCCACCGACGACTGTCCCTGAATGCCGACCGCGACGGGCTTTTTCGATATCGAGCGTAGTGAAATGGTGGCGCCGAGTGCTAGGCGTGGGCAGTTTTGCCGCCGTCGATGACCAGTTGGGCGCCGGTGAGATAAGGGTGTTCGTCGGAGGCGAGGGTCAGTGCGAACGAGGCTATCTCGTGCGGAGTGGCGAGGCGGCCGAGGCCGGGGACGTTCGATTTGGCCCACTGTCTCATCGCGACCTGCCAGGCGTCGTCGGGGAGGGCTTCCATGCCGGAGGCTCGGCGGATCAGTTCGGTGTCGGTGGTGCCGGGGATCAGTGTGTTGACGCGGATGCCGTCGGCGGCGTAGTCGAGGGCCGCGGCCTGGACCAGACCCGCGAGGCCGCGTTTGCTCGCGGTATAGGCGCCGCGGCTCGTGTCGGTGGCGAGGGCATTGCTGGACGCGGTCACCACGATGGTGCCGCCTCCCGCCCGAAGCAGATGCGGCACTTCGTATTTGATGGCAAGAAAGGTGCCGCGCAGGTTGGTGTGCAGCACCCGGTCGAACTCCTCGGCGCTGTACTCGTGCAGCTTCTTCTGAATGGTGATCCCGGCATTGTTGAACGCCACATCGAGCCCGCCATAGGTGCGCACCGCCGAGTCGACGAACCCCCGCACTTCGTCCTCGACGAGGACGTCGGTACGAAAATAGGTCGCCTCACCACCTGCCGCGCGGATCTCCTGCTCCACCGCCCGCCCACGCTCGACCCGCCTGCCGCAGAACGCGACCCGCCCACCCTCGGCGGCGAACAGCCGAGCGGCGGCCGCCCCTATCCCCGAGGTCGCGCCGGTGATCAGCACAACCTTGTTCTCGAAGCGCCGTAAGCCCGAAGGACGAAACACCGGCGGATTCGAATCAGCACCGAGCGCAACCCCACCCGCCAGCCCAGCGGTCGCGCCGACCACCAGCCCGGAGGCAGCAGCCAAACCGAACAGTTTGCGCCGATTCGGCTCGGCCGAGGTCGCCCCGGAAGTTGCTGTGTCGATGTCGTTCTCATCGGTTGTCATGCCACAACCGTGGCCGAAGCGACGGCCAAGCGATTCCCTCGATGGGCCGGAGTCCCGGCCTCGAGTAGGGGCCCGGCTCCTCCTCGGTAGTAGTCGGATAGGCCGTCCGGGAGCGACATAGGTCGGCCCGGCCGTAGGTCTCCTCGGGTGTTGGTGGTGTGGCCCGATGGAGGAGAGGTGCTCCTCCTGCGGGAGGAACCGGATGTTGCGGGTGCCGGGCATCATGGTCTGGGTGGTGGATTCGGTGGGTGTGACTCGCGGTGTCGAGTGGGTGCTCGATGCGCGGTCGCTGCCGGTGCGGTTGATCGTGCTCGGCGCCTTGGCCGCGGGGTGTCTGCTGCTGCTTTCGGATTCACCAGGTCTGGTGGACTGGGTGATCGGGCTGCTCGCGATAGTGGCGACGGCGGGTGGTGTGCGCTGGCCGCTGGCCACGTCGTTCGTCACGACCGGGCTGCTGGTGCTCGGGTTCGAGATCGGCCAGGTCGGGCCGGTGGTGCCGAAGGTTGCCGCCGCCATCGCCCTGATCGAACTGGCGGCGCGCCGCGATGGCTGGCGACCGCTGGTGGCCTCGGCGGCCTTGGGCGGCGCGTACCTGCTGCATCCGGCAGGGGCGGTCGCCGCGACCAGCTATCGCGCGCTCGTCATGGCGGGTGCGCCACTGCTGGTCGGCAGCCTGCTACGCGCGGCGCGTGCGGGTACCGAGCGGGCCGAGCGGGCCGCGGGGGAGATCGCGCAACGCCGTGAGTCCGATATCGCCGCCGCGCGGGCACTGGAGCGCACCGCCATCGCCAGGGAGTTGCACGACCTGATCGCCCACCATGTTTCCTCGACCGTGCTTCGCGTCGGTGTGGCCAGGCACGCGGTTCCCGACGCGCCGCCCGCCATCCGGGAGGTGCTCGACGACATCCATGCCAGCGGCACCGAAACCCTCGCCGACCTGCGCCTACTCGTTTCGGTCCTGCGCGACCCCGCGATGGCGAGCGAATCCTTCATCGCACCAACCGATCTGCCTGCCGCACTGACCGCCGTAGCCGACCGTGCCGTGCAACTGGGCCGCACCGTCGAGGTCGACATATGCGACACCGTCACCACCGTCGACGCACTACGCGCACTGACGCTCTTGCGACTGGCACAGGAGGGCATCGCGAACATCGCGAAACACACCGACCCCGGTACGAAGGCAACGCTGATCGTCGACGTCGGTGCCGATGGCACCGTCGATTTCGTGTTACGTGACACCGGGATACATACCGAGCCCAACGGAACCGGGCATGGTCTCGGACTTGTCGGGCTGCGCGAACGAGTTGAGCTACTCGGTGGCGCCTTCGACGCGGGACCGGGCACCAGGGGCTGGCAACTGATCGCCCGGTTGCCGGCCGGGGCACGAGTGCCGTCGTGAGCATGCTTTTCCGCCAGGCAGTTCGGTTGCCAGAAGGAGTGACTGTGGCACGGTGTGGCTCATGACCATTCGTGTGCTCATCGTCGATGATCAGCAGTTGGTGCGGGCCGGTCTGCGGATGCTTTGCCAAACCGATGACGAGCTCGACGTGGTGGGGGAGGCGGCCGGGGGCGCTGACGCGGTCCGGCTTGCCGAGCAGATGTCTCCGGATGTCGTTCTGATGGATCTTCGGATGCCGGGTATGGACGGAATTCGTGCCACCGAAAGGATTCTCGCCGGTCGCCCCTCGATTCGGGTGCTCGTGCTGACCACGTTCGACGACGACGATCACCTCTACCCGGCCCTCGCGGCGGGTGCGTGCGGATTCCTCGTCAAGGACGCGTCGCCGACCGACCTGCTCGACGGCATCCATCGCGCCGCCGCGGGCGAATCCCCGTTCACCCAGGCCATATTGCAACGATTGGTCGGTTCGGCGGTGGCCGCACGTGCGTCGGACAACCGGTATTCCGCGACCCGGCCCGGCGCCGTGCCGATTCCGGCCAAGCCGCTCACGCCGCGCGAAGCCGAGGTACTGGCCTTGGTCACCACCGGCCTGTCCAATGCCGAGATCGCCGACCGACTCCACCTCGGCGTCACCACGGTCAAAACCCACATCGCCAATCTGATGGCGAAGACCGGTGCCACCAACCGAGTTCGCCTCGCCGTACTCGGCGCCGGGCAAGTGCACGGGGGTTCGGGCTAGCGCGCCGGTCAAAGTTCTTTTCAATTCCGACATAGCGCGATTCCGCATCCGGGAAGCGGCAAGTACACGCCGCGTCTCGATAGCGTGGATGCATGAATCACGACGCTCTCGCCGCGCGTCCGCGCATCCACGAGCTCGACGCCGTGCGTGGGATGGCGCTGTGCGGGATTCTGGTAGTCGACATCTGGCAGCTCACCGGTATGTCGGCGACGGTGACCCCCGGGGTCATCGATCCGACGCGGCATGTGCTGTCGGTGCTGTTCGAGGGCCGATTCTTGCCGATCTTTTCGTTCCTCTTCGGGCTGAGTTTCGCCCTGTTCCTCGACACTGCGGCGCAGCGCACGGATCGGCCGCGCCTGGTATTGGCGCGCAGGCTGGTTGCGCTCGGCGTGCTCGGCGCGGTCCATCATGTTTTTCGACCCGGCGAAGCGCTGCTTCCGTACGCGATCGTCGGATCGGTGATCCTGCTGCCTGCGGCGGGTCTACCTGGCTGGGTGCTGTTGCTTGCCGGATCAGCGGGGACCATCGGTGTCGCGCTCGCCCTCGGTGGCGGGCTCGGCCTGGTGCCAGGACTGTTCCTGCTCGGCCTGGCCGCCGACCACTTGGAGTTCGTCGATCGGTTGCGTGGTCGCGGCTGGCCGCTCGCGGTGGCCTTCGTGGCGTCGCTATCGGCAGCCGTGGCCGCGAGCGTCTGGGAGTTCCGCACGCCGTACTCGGAACTGTGGATCAGCGCTGCCGCGCCGGTAGCCGGGCTGCTCGGCGCGCTGGCCTACCTGACCGGCTTCCTGCTGTTCCTGCGCACAGATGTCGGGGAACTGTTCTCGGGGGTGCTCGAGCCGATGGGACGGATGGCGCTGACCAACTATGTATCGGCCACCGCGCTGATTCTGGTCGCCGACCCGTGGCTCGGGCTCTCCGGCTCGACCCACTATGGCAGGCTGCTCGGCCTGGCCGCCGCGATCATCGCGGTACAGGCGCTGTTGAGCTACTACTGGTTGCATTGGTTGCGCTACGGCCCGCTCGAATGGATCTGGCGCTGCGTCACCTGGTGGCGGCCGGTGCCGATCCGCCTCAGCCGCGAGGAACGCTGGAAGCGTGCCGTCATGGCCGGGCCGCCGCGGCGTTGGTGAGCTGCTGCTCAGCCGAGTTTCACGGGCAGCATGAGCGGACCACGATGCCGGAACCCGGAGCGCCACAGGATATCTCGATGCGGTACCGAAAGAGCCGTGCCGGGCCAACGGGCGAATACCGCGTCGAGAGTAGCGGCGGTAATGGTGCGTACCAGCGCGGTGCCCAGGCACGAATGGAGGCCGTAACCGAGGCCGAGGTGGGGGTTGCGCTTGCGGGTGAGGTCCAATTCGCGGGGTCGGGTAACCACCCTCGGATCGTGGTTGGCCCCGGCCAGGCACAGCAGCACTGTCTGCCCGGCTCGGATCGTGTAGTCGCCGAATCTCAGGTCGGTGGTCGCGAAACGGGGCCCGGCCAGCACCTGTGGCGACAGATAGCGCAGCAGCTCTTCCACGGCAGGCTGCTTGTCCGCCGCGGAGTGCAGGACGGGCAGCTGGTCGGGATTGTTCAGCAGGGCCAGGATCGAACCCGAGATCAGGTCGGCGAGTACCTCGTACCAGACGAACAGCAGGTAGAACAGCAACCCGGCAAGCTCTTGCTCCGACGGCGACCCGGTGTCGTCGTGTGCGGCGACCACCCTGCCCAGCATGGTGTCGGCTCGCTCGGCCCGCGCGTGCTCGATCGCCGAGGTAATGATGGCCCGCATCGTCGCGAGGGTGTCTCTGGCCCGTGGGAGGGCGGCGCAGGTGAGCAAGGTCGAATTCGCCCATGCCGCAAGCGCTTCCTGTTCGCCGCCGCCGAGGCCTAGCAGCTCGCCGAGCACCGCGGCCGGCAGCGGCACCGCCAGCCGCTCGACCAGATCCACTTCCGCATCGGAATCGATATCCCGCAGCAAGGATTCGACCAGTGCCGGGGCGAGCTCGGCCCATTCGGTGCGGCGACGCGGTGACAGTTCGCCGGTCACCAGCCTGCGCAGGCGCGCGTGATCGGCATGCGCGGTGACAAGCAGCGCGTCCAGTGGTGGCGGTACCGCGAAGCCCCGGTAGTCCGTCGGGCCTGCCGTGCGAATGTCGGTGACCAGTCGATCATCGAGCAATCCGACCCGCACGTCGTGATATCGCGTCACCAGCCAGGCCGGCGGTCCATCCGGAGTTCGCACCCTGTGCACGCCACCCTCGCGGCGTAGCCGGTCGAGCACCGGCCACGGATTCGCCGCGAACTCGGCATCGAAAATCTCTTGCACCGATCACCATCCCCGTTGTCTGCCAACATTTCCCGCGACCGCCCGACGCGCACCAAAGTACACGCGCCCGCACGACGTGGTCACGCACCGCCCGGCCCCGTCGACGGGGCGTCCCGGAGGGTCCGGCGCGGCTGGCGAGGATCCGCTGTCAGTCGTCGCAGACTGGACGGTCATGGACCTCGTGGTCTTGTTCACCAGGGGCCGATGCTGCCGCTGGTGGTCCGGCTCACCGGCGTGCACGCGAATACGAAGAAGGAACGGGAGCTCGAACGACAGTTGTGGGAGCGGGGCGTGCGCGCCGAACTGACGCGGCTCGAGCAGATAGCCGAATCAGAGGCCCTGTCCGATGACGTCTACGAACGGCTGCGCGGCAATCTGCACCAGCGTCTCGCGCGCGCCGACCCGGAAGCCGCAGACGCGGACGCGAAGTCGCAGGCCGCCCGGAACCTCGAACTGACCAACAAAATTCGCGACATCAGAGACGATGTCCGTGAAGCGGGCCGCCGCGAAGCCCTTGCCGCACACCGGGAACCCGGTATGCCGCCAGATCTGGTCGATCGCGTGACGCGCCGCCTCGATCCAGGGCGGCGCTAGCCGCGCTACTTCGCGGCGACTCCGGTCGAGCGGATCGCGTCGAGGACTTCGGCGTAGCTGAGCGTCGTCGAATTCACAGTCATCGTCTCCGAGGACCTGTCGACGTCAACAGAATCCACGCCGCCGAGGCCGAGCAGTGTCTGTTCGGCAGCCCTGGCGCTTTCATCGGAATAGTTGGGCATATCGAATGTGTATGTCATGTGGTGGCCATATCCCGATCGACCGGTTCTAAACACATCGGTAGCGGCTGTTTGACTCTCGGGTTACCGGGAATATCGAGGTTGTAATACCAACCAACGCAACGGGATTATCATGATCATACTTATCGGACTCGTCGTCCTGATCGCCGCGGTAATCATCGGCGTGGCCGGTGTAGCGGCCAACATGGGCGAAGTGAGCACGTCCACGAATGATTTCGCCATGTTCGACTATCACTTCACCGCCAATGCCGGGCAGCTGTTCGGCTACGGAGCGGCTGTCGGCGCCGTCGGGATGCTGGGGCTGAGCCTGCTGTTGGCCGGTTTCTGGCGCAGTTCTCGACGCGGCATGGCGACGCGCCGCGAACTACGGCATACACGCAAGGAAGTGGCCGCGGTGCGCCGCGATACGCCACCTGCTGCCACGCCGCCTGCCAAGGCGCCGCCCGCATCTCGACCCGCAGGCTCGCCGTCGGGCGAGAAGTCGGTCTGGAGCTGGAACCGGTTTATGCGCCAACCTGCCGGGGCAGCCCCGGCCGAAAAAGTAAGGAAATGACAATGATTGTCCTTGGACTGATTCTGCTTGTCGTCGGATACCTGATCGGTATTCCATTGCTCACCACAGCCGGCATCATCCTGCTGATTATCGGAGCTGTTCTGTTCGTAGCCGGATCGGTGGGCCGCCCTGTCGGCGGCCGACGTCACTATTACTAGAACGCCGGACAGCAGAGGATGATATGAGCATCGAAAACAGAATCTCGCATCAAATCCAGACGACGCGGGGCAGCATCAAGAAGTTCTTCGGCGCAGCGACAGGAAACGCTCGGCTCGAGGCGGAGGGACGCCGAGACCGGTCTCGCGGCAACGCGAAACGTGCTGCGGACAAGCTGAAGGACGCCTTCAAACGCTGACCGCGTGTGCGATGTCAGGTCTGCGGTAGTGGACCCTGTGGCCGAGGAGCGATCGCGCTCCTCGGCCACCACCGTGTCTCAGGGGGTTTCAGATCCCGGACACATCGGCGAGCTGGCCGATGCCGTAGGTGATCGCCATAGCCAGTGCGCCGCCGATGACAACACGCAAAACGGCCCTGCCGCGACGGCCGCCACCGAGGCGGGCGCTCACGGTGCCGGTGACCGCGAGCGCAACAAGCACCGCCGCGAAGGTCACCGGGATGCGAGCCGTTGTCGGCGGCAACAGGATTGCCAGTAGCGGCAGCAGCGCGCCGAGGGTGAACGCGATCGCCGAGGAAATGGCCGCCTGCCATGGGCTGGTCAGTTCTCTCGGATTCAGTCCGAGCTCGGCCTCCGCGTGTGCGGTGAAGGCGTCGTGAGCGGTCAGTTCCTCGGCGACCTGCCGTGCGGTGTCCGCCGACAAGCCCTTGGCCCGGTAGATGCCGGCCAGTTCGGCCAATTCGAGGTCCGGTTCTTCGCTGAGTTCCCTGCGTTCCTTTGCCAGTAGCGCGCGCTCCGAGTCACGCTGGGTGCTGACCGAGATGTACTCACCGACCGCCATCGAGATAGCGCCCGCGCTCAACCCCGCGATGCCCGCGGTGAAGATGGACGACGTATTCGTCGTCGCCGCGGCGACACCGACAACCAGGCCCGCGGTCGACACGATGCCGTCGTTCGCCCCGAGCACGCCCGCGCGCAGCCAGTTCAGCCTCGACGCCAAGCCCTCGCCGTGCGGCTCGTGCGGATGTGGCGCACCGGTGCCCGGCTCGGTCGTCTCGTCCATGAGCCGCACACTATGTCAAAGTCCGCAGAGTATCGGCCAGCCGGACCGCGAGCGCCACGATAGTCAGGGTCGGGTTGGCATGCCCGGTGGTCGGGAAAACCGAACTGCCCGCGATGAACAGGTTGTCCACGCCGTGTACCCGGCAGTCGATATCCACGACCCCGTCGCGTGCGTGCGCCGACATGCGGGTCGTTCCTGTCGGATGTGCCCAGTCGGTGAGCTGGAGCGGCAACGTACTCCCCTCGCGCGCCCAGTCGTAGAGGGCGGGTGCGGGGAAGCCGAGGCGCGCGAATTCCCCGATCGCCAGCGCGGCCGCGCGACGGACAGCGGTGTCCTCCTGCGCGTTCACCCGCCAGTCGATCCTGGCCAACGGCATGCCGAGCCGATCGGCTCGGTCGGCCAGCGTGACGCGGCTGTCCGGGTTCGGCGACTGTTCGACCATGCAGCGCAACTCGATTCGGTCGAGCCGGTGCGGCAATCCGGTGTGCTGGATGAGCCTGCGCCGCGCACCGGACAACAGCAAACCGGAGTTGGCCAGCGCGACCTTCGCGTCGCGCCTGGTGCCACGGCCGCGCAGCAGCTGCTTCACCGAATCCCATGGGTCGTCCTCGGCGGGCACTTCCTGTAGCCACAGCGCGCAATTGAGCAGGCCTTCGGCCTCCTGGATATCGGGAGACAGTGCGACACCGTGCAGAAAGGTGTGCTTGCCGTGCGGTGTCCGCACGACGTATTTGCCGAAACGCTCGAGCACGGTGTCCGCCACGGATGGGTCGAGCGCGCCGACCGCGCCGCAGCGGTGGTCCATCAGAAACCGTCCGACCAGGTCGTGCCGGTTGCCGATGCCCTCGGGACGGACCCGCCGGGAGGCGAGCAGCAGCCGTGGATTTCCGATGCCGCCGGTGGCGAGCACGAATGTCGCGGCCCGTACGGTTCGCGGCCGGGGTTCGGTCCCCGCCACCTGGACCGAATCCACCCGAGCGCCGTCGGGATCGGTGTCGATATGGGTGACTGTCGCGTTGAGGAACACCCGAATGTTCGGTGCGACGAGACCTTTCACATGCGCGCCGAATCGCTTGCAGTCGAACGGATCCACCGGATCCCGGCTGATCTGCCAGAAGTACGGGCGCAATCGAGCGGGATCGAGCGAGTCGGTCGGCTGCGGGCGACCGGCCAACCGCCAGAACGCGTCATCGGTGAAGCCGCTGCCGTAGCCGATCCCTATGTGCTCGGCGGCGCGGTCCAGGAAGGGTGCGAGCTCGCTGGCGCCGATCGGCCAGCCGGAGTGGGGAACCCAAGGGCGGTCACTGAAATCGAGCTGGTCGAGCAGCCCGCAGCGTCCGCTCCAGGTATGGGATGCGCCGCCGAGGATTCGATCGCCGGAGACCCGGTTCGACTGGGCCCTGCGCGCACCCACATTGTCGATATCGGCGAGTGCGTCCACCTCGTCGGACAATTCGAGGCCGCCACTCTCCAGCACCAGCACCCGCAGCGGCGTTCCGGCCAGCTCGGCGGCGAGGGTCAGCCCCGCCGGGCCCGACCCGACAATGCACAGATCGGCGGCCAATTCGTCGTCGCCGACCGATCGCAAATCATCGATACGCAACGGAGGTTCCTCTCCCGCAAGACACCCCGGCCACGAACCCCCCTGTCAGGCTCGCGTGTCCTGTTCACTTTAGGAGGCAGACCGTATCTTTGCCGGTGCTTCAGCAGCCCCGGCTGAAGAATGCGCGTATGTAGCCCGCGGACTGGCGGATGTACATCCAGGTCCAGAACTTCACTCCGGAGTCACTTGGGCTCGCGACCATGGTCAACTCGCCGTCGAAGCACTTGCTCACGATGTACCTGGCCCGCGACACATGCGGGGTGTAGGTCACCACGATGATGTGACGCCACCCGTACAACTCCGTGCGCCGACGGATCTCCTGTGCCTCGCCATCGGTCGTCCACGGATCCGGCACGAAACAGCTGACCGTGAAATCGAATCGGCCCGCACAATACTTGTCCATCGCGGCGTCGTTGATACCGGTCGACCGCGAGATCAGCAGCTGCGGCGCGTATCCGCGCTCGGCGAGATCGAGGCCCATATCGAAGCGCTCGTAGGCCGTCCCGCCGAGCACAACGATCGCATCCGCCTTCCGCAGCGGATCGGTCTGTGGGTGGATGTAGACCGGCACGCCCGCCAGCCCGAGAACGAATACCAAAACGAGCAGCGTGCTGATCAGCAAACCAGCTCGTCGAAGGCCGGACACGTTTCGACGATACATAAAGTCGCGCGGTGGGCGGGGACGCCGCAAACGCGTGCGCCGGAACGAGTAAGAGGCGATCCGCGGCTCATCGGGCATCGGCTGTGGTAGGTGCACGGGCTGAGCGTCGCGGTCCAGTTCGTCGTCGGAGACAGCGGTCATACCGACCAGCGTGCCACCGGGCAAACAATTCGGTGTCGGCGGAGACGTCGAATAGCCCACACGCTCAGGAGCCACTCAGGGAAGGGGCGGGGTCACGGGCGGCCGTGGGTACCTTCGCGGCGGATGGCGGTGGGTGTTGCGGCCCACCATCTTTGGGTGCAGCGGGTGAAGGTCGATTGCTCGGATAGGCCGATCAGGGAGGCGATTTGGCTCATGGGCATGTCGGTGGTGGTGAGGTAACGGCGCGCGGCATCGCGGCGGGCGGTGTCGAGGATGGTGGCGAAAGAGGTGCCTTCGATGGCGAGGCGGCGTTGCAGGGTGCGCGGGTGTGCGGTCAGAAGCCGTGCGACGGTACCGATCTCGGGGGGAGCGGTGCCGAGCAGCTGTTGGACGGCCGCGCGCACCTGCGGGACGATGGACGCGTTCGCGCCACCGGACTGTTCGGCGAGGAAGGCCATGGCGAGGCGGTGCAGGTTTTCGTCGCCGCCGCTCAGTGCGCGCGTCGCGAGGCTGCTCGGCACCCGCAAGATCGCCGCGGGGCGATCGACGCGCACCGGTGCCCCGAATAGTTCTTCGTAGGTCTGGATCGGCGCCTCCGGTCGGTAGGGGAGTTCGACCGAGCGCAGACCGTAGCGATCATCGACGAGGCGTTGGATCGTGCGATGCACGAAGGCAAGGCCGAGGTCGGTGCCCTGGATCGGTGTCGGATAGCCGGGCTGCACGCCGTAGCGCAGTGCGATCACCCCGCGGTCCCCATACGGATCCGGCTCGAGGATCAGGCTCAATGAGCGGGCGTGCAGGAACAGATAGCGCGAGGAGCATTCGACAACATCGGCCAAGGTCGGTGAATTGCGGATGGCCAGCGCGAGCGGGCCGAGCATGTCGAGGTCTTGGCGGCGCGCGATGCGCAGGCCGAGATCGGGACAGCCGAGCCGATGCGCTGCCAGTTCCAGGACCGCGGCGACCGCCTGGTCGGGTACCAGCATGTCGTCGGCGTCGAGGGCGGCGATCGGCAGGCCGCAGGCGGTGGCGAACTGCTCGGCGTCTCCGCCCAGCTCGGCCACCGTGGCGCGAAAGCCGCGCAGTCCCGCGGACCGAATCACCGACATGTCGTCCAGAGTCAAATACTTGTCGCGCAAAGTCAAGAACCTGCCTCGAAACCCTCCCACACTGGAGTCATGACCGAGACTGTCGTAGCTCCGGAACACCTCGATGTCGTGATCGTCGGCGCGGGACTGTCCGGGATCGGCGCCGCCCACCGGCTGCAATCCGAGTGCCCGACCAAGACGTACGCGGTACTCGAGGCGCGCGACGCGCTCGGTGGTACCTGGGATCTGTTCCGCTATCCGGGTGTTCGCTCGGACTCCGACATGTTCACCCTCGGCTATCCGTTCAAGCCGTGGCGCGACGCCAAATCGATCGCCGATGGTCCGTCGATCCTGCGCTACGTCCAGGAGACCGCCACGGAGTTCGGCATCGATCGGCACATTCGGTACGCGACGAAGGTCGTCGCCGCGGACTGGTCCACCGACACCGCCCGCTGGACGCTCACCCTCGAACAGCGCGACGCCGCGGGCAACACCGCGCAGCGCACCCTGACCTGTGGCTTCCTATACGCATGCGCCGGGTACTACAACTACGACCACGGCCACGCCCCTGACTTCCCAGGCGCGGACACCTTCGCGGGACAGATCGTGCACCCGCAGTTCTGGCCGGAAGACCTCGACTACACGGGCAAGCGCGTCGTCGTCATCGGCAGCGGCGCCACCGCCGTCACCCTGATTCCCTCGATGGCCGACAAGGCCGAACTGGTGACCATGCTGCAACGCTCGCCGACCTGGATCAGCGCCGTTCCCGGCCGCGACAAGGTGGCCGACCGCCTGCGCGCGACGCTGCCACCCAACCTCGCGCACCGCCTGATCCGCACCAAGAACATCCTGTTCAACATCGGCTTCTACCAGTACTGCCGCCGCCGTCCCGCCGCCGCGCGCAAACTGCTCACCGACCTGACCACCCGCATCCTGAAGGACGAAAAGGCGGTCGCCGAACACTTCACCCCGAGCTACGACCCCTGGGATCAGCGCCTGTGCGCCGTCCCCGACGCCGACTTCTTCAAGGCGATGAAACGGGGCAAAGCCGAGGTCGTCACCGATCACATCGATTCCTTTGTCCCCGAAGGTATTCGGCTGAAGTCCGGCCGAATCCTGGAGGCCGACATCATCATCACCGCGACCGGCCTGCAACTTCTTGCCTTCGGTGGCATCGCCCCGCAGGTCGATGGCCGGACCGTGACGCTGTCGGACCAATTCGTCTGGCAGGGAGCGCTGCTCACCGGTGTTCCCAATTTCGCGGTCTGCATCGGCTACACCAATGCCTCGTGGACCCTGCGCGCCGACCTGACTTCGCGATTGGTCTGCCGAATCCTCGAGCACATGGACAAGAACGGCTATGCCGCGGTGGTGCCCAAGCCGGATGGCGAACTCGCCGAGCGCCCCCTGCTCGACCTCGCCTCCGGATACGTCCAACGCTCCATCGGCGACTTTCCCCGTCAAGGTGACCGCCATCCGTGGAAGGTTCGGCAGAACTACCTGCTGGACTCCGCGACCACCATGCGCACCAACCTGGACAGGACTCTCGAGTCGACCCCGAATTCCGCAGTGCGTCAACGTGACCTATCGATCACCGGCTGACCAGGCGCGAGGTGCTCCGGCCCCCAGTTGATCCGGTAATCGAACATCCAGTTCAGTGGTGCGACACCGGCTTTCGCCGCCTTCTTCAGAAAGTACGGCGTGACCAGCCGGACCAGAAGTCGACCGAAGCCGTTGGATGCCTTGTCGCCGCTGGTCTGCGCGCCGTGGGCGACCACGCGCTCGACCCGCTCCCTGCGACGGTCTTCGTAGGCGGCCAATGCCGTTGCGGTGTCGGGGATATCGCGTAAGCAGGTCGCCAGCATCACGGCATCTTCGACCGCCATGGACACGCCCTGGCCGGAGGAGGAGGCGACCGCATGTGCGGCGTCGCCGACAATAACCATGTTGTCGTTGTGCCACGTTGTGACCGTCGGCATGTCGTATTGGTTGAAGCCGGGCACGAAGGTGTCATCGGGAGTCGCGGCCACGATGCGCGCGGCCGGGCCGCGATCGGCCCAGAGCAATGCGACGAGTTGATCACGCCATTGGGCCGGGGTCGTGTTCTCGCTCTCGGATCGTGAAAGTTCGCGCGAGCGAGGCATATTGGCGAACCACCAGATCTCGCCGTCCGGCGCGACGAAATAGCCGAAGAATGCCTTCTTGCCGAAAATCATGCTGTAAACGCCGGGCCGCAGACCGAGTGCGTCATGCAGTGAGCGGTCGGTGACGAACCCGCCGAGTCCGTAAATCCCGAGGAAGTGTGCCTTCGGTGCGGTGGGGTCGATGATTTCCCTTGTACGGGAGCGGATTCCATCGGCGCCGATCAGCACGTCGGCCTCGATGGTCGTTCCGTCGGCGAAGGTAGCGCTGACGCCGCCCTGTGCCGTCGGCGTCGCATTCACCAACCGCTTGTTGTATTCGTAGCGCACGCCGCGCCGGGCCGCCTCGGCATTGAGCGCTCGGTACATATCGCGCCGCTTGACGCTGTGGGTGACGGTGCCGTCGGGGAGGGTTCCGCCGATCGGCATATCGGTAATGTGCTTACCGGAGCTGGTCGAGAAGGACAATGTGCCGCTCGGATGGCCGATCTCGGTGACAATGCTGTGGGCGTTCAGCAGCGCGAGCGCGGAAAGCCCGTTCACGGCGACCGTAAGGTATGCGCCGATCTGCGTTCCGGCCACGTCGTCATACGCCTCACACACGATCGGCTCGAGTCCGGCCTGCCGCAAGGCCATGGCGGTCACCGGTCCCGCGATCCCGCCGCCGATGATCAGTGCCTTCTTCATAGTGTCTCTCCTCTAGATCTCTTCGTCCTGATGTATCTTGATAATCAAGACATAAGTAGTTTGACTATCAAGAGGTTTGAATGTCAAGAGAAAATTTGGATGAGCTCCGTGCGCAGGCCGGTCGTGAGTCACAGGCGCTACAGGCCGCCGTCGACTCCGTAGATCAGACGGCCGCGGCGGTCCTCGGCGTCAACAGGACCGATCTGCGCTGTCTGGAGATTCTTTTCGGCGGCGACTCCACCCCGGGCGAACTCGCCGCGAAACTCGGTCTCACCAGCGGCAGCGTGACGACCATGCTCGATCGGCTTTCGAAACTCGACTATGTTGTGCGCCATCCCGAGCCGGGGGATCGCCGCAAGGTGCTCATTCGTATCACCGAGACGGCACTGTCTCCGATCATGCAGATCTACGGCCCGATCGCCGAGGAAGGGGCACGGGAAATCTCGCACTACACCGCGGCTCAACTGGGCACCGTCATCGACTTCCTGCGCCGTTCCCGCGAACTCCAAGAACGTCACCGATCCCGAATCGCCGCGCTCGCCGAGGGGGTCTAGCACGGCGGGGGAGGGGCAAACCGCGCGCCGTCATCGGGTGCGTCGGCTTGCTGGTGTGTAGCCTCGTGAACGCCGATGCATCGTTCGCGATTGGATTGTTGCCAGTGTCGGGAAGCGTGTGCTCGATGTGTTCGCGAAATATCAAGTGCCACAACTGTATTAGTCGATAAGAGCGACTGTGCATGGTGCCGTTCGATAGGTCCGAGCTTGGCATTCACCTAGAATTTATCAATGTCCGCCCCGAAGACACCGTGGTCCGATCCGCCCAGGATTTGGTCCAACGAGCGGCGCCGTGCGCCAGTGTCGGGGCCGGCGCGGGTCGGTGCCGGTGGCGAGCAGTCGGGGCGGCGCGGCGAAGGCACGGTTGGCAATCCGGGTCCCATGCCCGAGACGGCGGTATTCGGTCCGCCGGTACCGTATTCGCCCGGCGAGGAGCTCTACGGCAAGGCGAGCGTCGAAACCGGCGAGAATTTTCCGCCGGAGCAGCCACAGCCGGACCCAGAGCCACAGCCACAGCTACAGCCGGAGCCGCCCAGCAGAACCGGATTGTTGATCGGGATCGGGGTGCTGCTGTTGATCTTCATCGGGCTGCTACCTCTTATGTTGCAAGACAACTCGACCTCGACCGGCAGCTCGTCGAGTGCCAAGGCGCCCCCTGTCGCGCCAACGAGCACGAAGGTCGCGCCGGTCGCGAAGGCAACTAAGTTCTTCCGCGGATTGGCCATCGGGAAGGTCACCGCGAACGACGGGTCGACGCTTACCGTCGAAGGCGTGCTCGGCAGCACTGCCCTGGTGCGGGTCGACACGCGCACTCGGGTCCTGATGTTGGCTTCCCCCCGCGCTTCTGACGTGCGCATCGGCACCATGATTGTTGTGCAAGGTGACCAAGCCTCCGATGGCACCATCCAGGCGAGACTCATCTTGGGCGGGGCGCTGGCCGCGTCATTCGGAAGGTGAGGCGACGGCACTTTGTGGCGCGTATCGGACCATGCTGCGCCTCAACGCCCGTCGGGTGCGGACTGCCTGCGCGCTGTGTCCTGCAACCGAATCGACTCGGCGACCTCGGCGACTGCCTTGCGAATGACAGCTCCATACCCATCGTCGCCGAGTGTGTGCAGACAGTCACGGGCCGCGTCGATCTCGCGTCGCGCGGCGTCGAAGGAGGCGAGCCGCCGATAGTTGTCCGCCAGGTTCAGGTGCAGTGACGGGTAGAAGCCGCGCACATCGACCTGGGAATCGTATTGCCCCATGCGCTCGGCGGTCAGGCTGTCGGCCGCGTCCAGCGCCCGGATGTCCCAAGAAAGCGCTTGCGCCGCATCTTCGTACAGATCGGCCAGGTAGTGCGCCAATGTGCAGCGGTGCAGCGGATCGCCCTGTGGTCCGAGCGAATCCCAGATCTCGAGCAGAGCGGCGCGAGCACCGCTGGTAGAGCCTTTGCGACCAAGCGCGACCGCACGGGTGATTGCCGCCATCGTCTCGTTCGGCGATTCAGATGTGGTCGAGGTAGTCATCGGGTGTGTGGCGCGGATGCTCCCTCGTTTACGGGGGAGAGGAAGCGCCGTCCTCCTTCCAGAGGTTAGGTCGGGGCGGTTTGTCGGTGGGGTCGGTTAGGTTGTCAGGTATGGGGGAGGTGGTGCGTTACAGCTATCGGCTGCGGCCTGGTGTGCAGGCGGGGCACTGCTCGCGGAGTGGGATCGGTGCCGGTTTGTGTGGAATGAGGCTGTGTATCAACAGAAATCGGGTGACCGTCCTACCTTCTCCAAACTCGGGAAGCTGCTGACCGAGGCGCGTGCCAGGACCTCGTGGTTGCGGGCCGGGTCCCAAGTCGCCCAGCAGCAAACACTGCGCACATACGCGCAAGCCCTTGATCATTCGTTCAAGGTGAAAGGGCGCGGGCGACCGGCGTTCAAAGCGCGGAAGAAGGTGTTGCCGTCGCTGGAGTACACCGTGCGTGGGTTCAGCATCCGCGAGGGCAGGCTGCTGCTGCCGAAAGGCGTTTCCATCCCAGTGATCTGGTCGCGGGACCTGCCGTCCGAACCCACGTCGGTTCGTGTCACCCGGGACAGTCTGGGGTATTGGTATGCCTCGTTCGTCGTCCGCCGTGAAGTGGAAGCGATACCAGCGGTTGAGGGTGTCGGTGTCGACTGGGGTGTGAGTGTCACAGCCACGACCACCGACACGCGGTTCGATCTGCCGTTTCTGGGTTATCGGAAACGGTGCGCGGCGGAACTCGCAAAAGCGCAACGCTGTATGGCGCGGCGGCGCAGCGGTCAGCGTGGCCCGCAGTCTCGCGGTTACAAGCGGGCCGCCCATGAGGCGGCGAAGTTGCATAAGAAAGCGGCGCGGCAAAATTCGCGGGTGTGGGCGAAACGTGTTGTCGCCGAGCATGGATTGATCGCGGTGGAGGATTTCAAGCCGAAGTTCTTGGCGAAGGCCACGTTGGCTCGTAAGGCGGCGGATGCGGCGATTGGTGCGGCGAAGCGGGTGTTGGTCGAGTGTGGTGTGCGGGCTGGCCGGAGGGTGGTGTTGGTTCAGCCTGCTTTTACGTCGATGACGTGCAGTGAGTGTTTCGCGAGAACCAAGCGACTTGACCTGGACGAGAGAACTTTCCGATGCTCCGAGTGTGGCTTCACCGCTTGTCGGGATCGGAACGCTGCCAGGGTGCTTCTGGTTGTGGCAGAGCGTGGCCACAGCAGTGTTGAGGGTGTGAGACAAGCGGGTCACCTCCTTCGGGTGGGTGGTTCGGTTGCGGTCTGAGCTGTGAATCTCCTGCCTTCAGGCAGGGGAAGCGTTAATTGCTGTGTCCCTTCGGGTTCGAATTGTTTATGGGCATCACCAGCGTGGTGAGGTCGCCGTCGGTCGCCGATCGCAGGAGGACCGGTAAGTGGGGAGCGGCGATGTCGAGCATGATTTCGGGGCCGAGCGCGGCTCCGATCGCGGGCAACAGGGTGGTCGGCGCGAAGGCGAGAGCGATGCCGGGGCCGGTCACTGTCGCGAGCAGTCGCCCGGCCCGACCGTCGCCACAGGACACGATCAACTCCGAGGCGTCGACGGAGAAGGCGATCGTGTCGTCGCCCTCGATCATCTCCAGCAGCTGGTCACGTGCCACAACCACACGTGTCCGCACCGGTGTCAACCCCGCCAGCATCGCGCGGTAGTCCGGGAACGGTTCATCGATCGTGCGGCATCGGCGTTCGACGCGGCCGCCGACAAAGACGAGCTCTCCCGCCACGGCCGCCACGGTGGCGTCCTCGACCTCACCAAGCCAAGACCCGATCGACGCGAGATCACCCGCCTCGGCAACCAGCGACCAGTCATCGACCGGCCGCCGCAGCGCGAGCGTCCTGGTCGAAAGCCGGTACCGATCGGTCGCCGTCAACGTCAACGAACTGCCGCTCGCCTCTATCAAAATGCCTGTGAGTACCGGTATTTCATCGGTACGAGCCGCAGCGGAACACATTTGCTCGATGGCTGCGGCAAGTGTCGCGGCGGCCGCGCCGACCCGCGCCGTTGCCTCATCCCCGAGCGTCTCCTTGATCGCGCGCGCAACTTCGGCCGCGTCATCCGCTCGCCGCCGCAGGTCGAGCACATGCGCATCGAGCAACTGCTCCGCCCTCTCGACATCGCTGGCCAAAACCTCGGCAATGACCTCCAGCGGCACCCCTATCCCTCGGAGCCGCCGAATCATTACCGCCCGTCCGCACTGAGCTTCGCCGTAATACCGATACCCGGTGACCTCATCGACCCTGGCGGGAGCCAACAGCCCGCAGTCGTCGTAAAACCGCAACGCACTCGGGGTAAGCCCACTCGCCCGCGCCAGTACCCCGATAGTGATCAACTCATCCGACCCGAAACCTGCCACTCGGCCATCATGAAGCTTCAGGTAACCGGAAGGTCAACACCGCGTTCCGCGCCACCTCCGCCGCGCCGCCCGCCGACCTCGCTGAAACCTGACCAGGCCGTTGGTAAAAGGGCTCTCGCAAGTCGAGTACACTGGAATTACCGACGCGGGGTGGAGCAGCTCGGTAGCTCGCTGGGCTCATAACCCAGAGGTCGCAGGTTCAAATCCTGTCCCCGCTACAAACGGCCCAGGTCAGAGAGATTTCAATCTCTCTGACCTGGGCCATTTTTCGGTCTTCTAGACCTTTATCGCCATCAACCCTTCCTGGTCACCTCGAGTTGTACACTGCCCCGGTTATTGTCGTAGAAGCTCCACGCGTCGTTGGCGAATGCATACAGGTACCCGGAGTGGCATATCCGGTGGTTGGTTCCTGCACCGATGGCGATGCGCTGGTGGAGAGCCTGTGCGCCCTCGAGCGGGATCGCGTCGTTGGCGACGACGCCGATCAGCGACATCCATGGCATGCCTTCGTCCCGGCGGGTCAGCAGGAAGTTGGCCCTAGGGTTGCGGGTTACGCGCTGGAACAACCGCTCGCCCTGACCGACCAGCGTGCTGGCCAAGCGCAAAACCTCGCCGGGGCGGAAGCGACGCCAGCCGGTGGTGCCGGCGGGCCCGGACGGGGTGTCGAGATCCCTCCACCGACCCCGCGCAGCGAAGGTGTAGTCGCCGGCCTCGAGGTAGAGGCCCGTCCAGTTCCACGGATCACGTGCGGACACGCTGACCGTGCTGGACTCACCTGGTGCGAGTGTCCGGGTGCTCCGGTACGGGCCGCTGGTGATCGGTGGAGTCTGGTGACGTTCATACACCGACCGGTGCAGCAAGGGGTTGTTCCCGTCCTTGTCGATCTCGGGGGCGGCGCGGGGTCGCGGCTCCCAAACAGACTCCAGTAGCGGGCGAAGAAAGGGCTCGTACAACGGCTCGAGCAAGCCGTAGACGCCTTGGTTGTCATCGTGCAGCGTGCCGAGCGCGTCGGGCCGTATCTGGTCCTCGACCTCCTTGCTGAATTCGAGTCCGATCGCGGCGCGTGACTCGTCGATCATCCATTTCAGCGCGCCGTCGCTCAGACCCGTCTCCGGGTGGCCACCACCCACGTCCATGTGGCTGCCAGGGAACCACACCTGCTTGATGTCCTGGTTCGGCGCCGGGTCGGACCACAGCGTCGGAGTGAACGGCCCCCGCTGCTCGTCGAGTGCCACCGCGTGGCGACCGTGGCGCACGGCCGGATTGAGCCTCACATCGTGGAAGGCATGCCGACGGGCGGGGTCCAACAGGTTGAGCCAGCCCAGGTTGTCCGGGATACCCAGCGCTCCGACGGTGTCCCATACTCCGATGAAGTCCACCGGAATCGGATCGTTCTGCTCCGGGTCGTAGGTGAAGCGGAGAGCGTCGCGCCACCCTTGATCGGCGGCCCGCCGCAGGCGGTAACGCCGGTGGTACAGCTGCCGGATCTGACGCCAGCCCTCGTCTTCGTCCGAGCACGTGGTATCGATCAGCCCGCACGCCGCGATCAGCCCGGCGAGGCTGCGTGCGGTGTAGGCGCCGCGACTGAAACCGAACAGCGCGATTCTGTCCCCAGGTCGGTAGGTGGTGGTGAGACAGTGGTAGGCGTCCATCACGTTGCTCGACAACCCGACCCCGGCTACTCCTCCCAGCAGCCAGCCGGCCAGACCACCGCTCTCGGTCCCGACTCCGGGCCGGTACCACTTCAGCTGTTCCTCCCCGTCCGTCGCGGTATCGGCGAGGGCGTTGTACAAACGGCGCACATTCGTAACCGCCAACTGGCCCAGCGTGTTCCAAGTGCCATCGCAGCACATGACGAGTCGACGCATCATTGCACCTCCTGGGTACGCGGACGATTCCTGTGGAGTGGTGTGAACGGTTGCGCGGTTGTCACTCGTTGAACATAGAAATAGCCGAGCTGCGATCGTTCAGCGATAAACGGAGACTCGACTTCCGCAACGATAGCTGGGTAGCATCAATCCGCTAGCTCGAACTGCAATATCTATGAGGACGTGGCCACATTCCCTGCCTGTCCGATATTTGCGGACAGATCAGTGCGCCAACATCTCTGACGAGCGCCAAGCCCCACCCGGATGTGGAAATTGCGCTGCACGGAAACGCTATCCGCATCGCATCACCTCAACCGCGTCGACTCGCGAACTGGAGGAGTGTGATCACTGACGTAGGTCTTGGCTCTGCCGGTTCCAGCGGTTGAATCGCAGGTCCTTCTGATAGCTACCCGCACCGGACTTCCACCGGCGAGCGGCAACGCGTTCACGAAGCCAGCGAGTAATCACTCACCTCTGAGCACGCAAGGAGCGATAAAACATGACTTCTGTGATCGATCCGAATGCAGTGCCCGTAGAAGAGAATACGGTCGACATCGATTCAGCGAAGCTCGACGCCGCACGGTCGAAATGGGCTGTCGAGGCAGGGCTGCCGTCTGCGACCGACCCCGCCGGCGACGGGGTCGGTCTCCTCGAACCGGAGGCGGAGCAAGAGCCGCCCACGATACTCGAACGCGACGAAGCTGCGAGGCGTGCCGAGCAACGAGCCGGCCTTCTCGTTCAAAAGGTCAGCGGTCGATATCGATCGCCGATTGCCGGATTCCAGCTCGAACTGCGAGTCGACGTGGACGGCAACAACCCGCTCGGCAAGTTGAGTGGTGACTACTACACCATTTCCGGCGGCGTGACCTCGTACTTCGGTTCATGGACCGTCGATGCCACCACCATTTCTGCCACGCCAACACAGATCATCATCAGGGGCACCGCACGCCAGACTTGGTCCACGACGTTCACGGTGGCCACAGTCATCATTCCCCGAACCACGATCCTCCAGCCGCCGGCCCCAGCGACCCTCCGCTGGAGCACCCCCAGTGGGGCAACCGGAGCAACATATGTCTGCGGCCACGAATCGGCCGCGTTCCGGACGGTCGCACTGGAACAGGACATCGAGGCCGGAGTGCCTTCGTTCACCAGCTATAACACCGGTTCGCTACCCAGCGGTGGACCGGCCCGGGTGCTCTCCACCGCGGGCGCCTACTTGGAGGCCGGTATCCAAATCCTCGGGACCGGCCGCGACAACATCATCGCGACACCGGCGAACCATGTCTGGAACAATGCCAGCCTGCACCACGCAATGGAGACACATTTTTCACGGTTCCGTGACGTCCCCCAGTTCCAGGTGTGGTTGTTGCACGCAATGCGACACTCATTCGGCACCGGCCTTCGCGGAATCATGTTCGACCAGCAGGGCCCGCAACGGCAAGGGTGCGCCAGTTTCTACCAGGCGATCTCCGCACCGACCGCGCAGAATTTGCGTGAACAGCTCTATGTGAATGTCCACGAGCTCGGGCATTGTTTCAACCTTTTCCATTCCTTCCACAAGGAAAGCATGAGTCCCCCGCTCCCGAACCGGCTGGGCTCGCTGTCATGGATGAACTATCCACGCAATTACCAGCCGGGAGGATCCGCCCCCGGAGGCGAAGCCGCGTTCTGGGGCGCCTTCCCATTCCAATTCGACAGGCTCGAACTGGCGCATCTGCGGCACGGCTTCCGAAACGATGTCATCATGGGCGGCAACCCATTCGGCACCGGCGCTGCCATGGAAAATAACCAGAGTTCGGCGAATGGCGAGCCCACGTCCACGAGTTTGCGGCTCGACGTCACAGCAGTCCCCAGCCATCCCATGCTCGGGACGCCCGTGGTCTTGGAGATCCAGCTCACGTCGCAGTCCGAGCAGCAAGTCCACACTTCCGAACAACTGCACCCGAAGTTCGGTGTTGTCACAGTGTTGATCGATCGTCCTCGCGGCGATCGCTTCGTGCACCGGCCATCGGTGACGGCGTGCGCGGAACCGGAACTGGTGCCCGTGCACGCTGGTGACAACGTGGCGGTGAGCGCCTACATCGGCTATGACGCCGTGGTCGGGCAGGTATTCGAGGATCCGGGTACCTATCACGTGCAGGCGGTTTACGCGACGCCGGATGGAAGCGAGGTGGTCTCGCGGCGACAGACCATCAGGATCGGCGCACCCCGAACCCGGGAGGAGGACGATGTTGCCGAACTCCTGCTCACCAACGATGTCGGCATGGTGTTCACCCTGAAAGGCACCGACTCCGAGTACCTCGCCGCCGGAACGGAGGCCCTCGAAACGCTCCTCGAAAAACACCCCAAGAATCCCAACGCCGTCTACGCCGACTTTGCGCTCGGCACCAACGCGGCGCGGGAGTTCACGCGGGTTGCACCCGACGGCACCGTCGAGGTGCGGCCCCGCGACATGGAGCGCGCGGAGAAGCATCTGTCGGCGGTCATCAGCGCGTCCAAAGGCGACAAGGGCATCGACGACCTCACGGTTCTGGATGTCATGTCGCGACTCGCCACGGGCTATCGCATCGAGGGCGATACCGCCGCCGCGAACCAGACACGCGAGGATGCGGTCAAGTTCGCTCGCTCGAAGCATGTACCGGCGCACATCGTCGACGGACTGAAGAAGTGAAATTCGGACTGAATAAGTGAGAGGTGAGGATCCGGTGCAACCCAGAGAATCCGATCAAGGTCTAGAACTCGAGATCGGCGAAGGATTCGAGGACGACGACCTACGGGTTCTTGTGGACGGTCGTGAGGTCTGGCACGGAGCCGGCCTCACGACCAACTACTCGGTCGGTCTGGCCGACGTTGTCGCCGTTCCGGTCGAAAAAACGGGACCCGTCTCTGTCGAGGTGTTGTCACGCGGCGGTGGATCGGCCTCGTATCAGGTCGACCTCACCGCTGGAACCGGAATTCGGCTGCGGTGCCAACTCGATCCGACAAGCAAGCGCCTCGAACTAGGTCCCGCTCCGACGGAACCTCTGTTCTGAAGCCGAGTTGGCTCGTACTGACCTGCGCTGCACAACATCCACGACGCGCCGTCCCTCTCCGACGCAACCCGGCGGGAACGCCTGAGCACTCAATTCTGAATCCTGTCCCCGCTACTACAGAAACGGCCCGGAACACGTTGTTCCGGGCCGTTTTTCGTTACCCTGGGGAACGGGTTGTACTTCGACTCCGAGTGCTAGCTGTTGCGACGCGGTGGCGGACGAACGTGTGAGGACCCGGATGAATAGGGCTGTTATAGATGCCATGATGGCCGCCACCGGGCGTGCCCGCAATATCGCCGGGCAAGCGGCGTTCATCATCAGGTCCCGCTATTTCGGCACGACCGGGAACATGCGGGGCGTCGCGACCGGAGCGGACGATGGGGACAGCAGTGGCGCGGCTCTCGTCCGTAGCGCGGGAAGGGAATTCACCCACAATGACAGTGGTCAGGATGGTTCGGCACCGCGACCACGTGCCGAGGAACCTCGCCACACCGACCAGGACGGTGTCCGCGCCGACGACGAGATGGACACCGTGCAACCGGCACGCGTCGAAACGCCCGAACGGCCGGTGTTCGTGATCGACGCCGATCCGCCGCCCAGCTACCAGGACATACGAAGCTACGTGGCACAGCATCGCATGCCCGCGACCTTCAATCCGAACTCGTCGGTCGCCGATTTGGTGTTGGACGAGGCGACCTGGGCTGAGGCCATGCGGCTTCAGCGCGCCGGCCTCGAAAGTCGAGGGATTACCGGCCGTGAGTATGACCAGGGCATGTGGGAACTGGCTGATCGACTCGAACGACAGGCCAGAGAGGGCGGCTTCGGTCTTCCGTTCTCAGTCGATCCTCGCTTGGTGCCGTATATGGGACGTCTGTATCGCGGAGATACACGGCCCCCGGAAGTGATATTCGAACAAGGCTTCGCACCGAGAGGTGACAACCGTGACCTCGGCGATCATCAGGGCGAATACGGCGACTCCGCTTATGTCGCAACCTCGACCAGCCCCGCCAACGCCGCCCACCATGCGGACGGTCCGCACGGGTATGGAGCGGACGGGTATGTCTACGTAATCCAGGATGTCACTGGAGCTGTGAATATCGATGACTGGAATCTGATGCGGGACGGAAGACTTATCGCACCCGAGAACGAGATAGCGGTCGAAGACGGAATTCCGGCGGACAAAGTGATGGGCGTGCTGCGGGACAAGAACGACCCGAGTGCCGGGATGATCGAGAACCCGAACTTTGTACCGGCCGGAGCCGCCTCCGGCGTCCGTGACGACACCGGTCCGTGGGTACGCCCGATGGAGTCCCCGGCGGTCTCGTCATCATCATGATCACGGCTCCGGATGGATGTTGCCGCGCGGCGGTGGGCACGACCACTCTTTTGCGGGTCGAACCCGCTGGGAGGTCTTCACCGAAGAATGAGCACGAGGGCTGGGTGCGCGGCACATCGTGCGCGGATTCCGTGTGCAGGCCTTAGTATTCGGCCAAAACGCTGTTGCTCAACGGTCGCGTTCCGTGCTACGTGGAGCGGGCATTCGTTATCAACGGTCGCGGGCTCCCACCGAGCCGTCCATCCCCGGAGGCTCAGATGCTCGATTCCACGGCCAATGCGGTACGACCATGGTCGGTAGTCGCTGTCGGCGGCAGATCCTCTGCTTGCCATTCCACCCCGAGCAGGTGTGCACGGCGTAGGCGGCCGGCACGCCCCCGAGTCGGGCTGCGGTGCTTGCGGACGCGGCATCGCCCACGAATTAGGCAGTAGGCGCATCATGTCTCTCTCCCCAGTGCCATTCCATCAGCGCCAGCCGTCGCGCGTATCGGTCGTGACCGATGCCGAGGTCGTCATGGCGATAGCGGAGATGGCCCGTGAGCTGAAGTCGCGCGAACGCGAGATCACCGAGAGAATGAGTACCCGGATGGCTCGCGAAATCGACCAGCTCGACGATCCGCAACTGGGGGAAATGCTCGAGGCCAGTGTGCACGGCAATCTCGCCACTGTCATCCACGTACTGGTCAACGATATTCCCGTCGACCGTCTCCAACCGACCACCGCATCCGTCGAATACGCGCTCCGGCTGGCTCAGCGCGACGTTCCGTCCAACTCTTTGGTACGTGCATATCACATGGGCCAGCATGAGATGCTGAGCATCTGCTACGACGAAATCGACCGCCGAGAGCTGCCTGCGCCGATGGCAATGGCCGTCATCAAACGACTCACCGAGATCATCTACAGCTACATCGAATGGATTACTCGTTACGTCTTCGATGCCTATGAGGCTGAACGCATCCGGTGGGTGAACGCCCGCGGCGGCGTGCGTTCGTCTACTGTGCACGCCCTACTCTCCGCTGACCGACCCGACGTCGGCGCCTTCGAAAGCGAGACCGGCTACCGCCTGAGCCGAACCCACCTGGCGCTGATCTTGTGGCGTCCCGGCCCTGAGCAGTCGGGCGCGTTCAACGGCCTGGACACCCAGGCGCGCACTATCGCACGGGCCATGCGCACCAACGGCCCTCCGATCGTCACGGCCATCGACCGGCGAACAGCGTGGGTATGGTTGCCGTTCGGTCGGCATCACCCTGTCACCGATGCCGCCGAGCTGTACGCGATCGCGAACATCACCGATGGCACTCGTCTTGCCGTCGGGCTGCCCGGCCATGGCCCGCAAGGATTCCGCCGCTCGCATCAACAGGCCGGTGCCGCCTATTTCGTCGCGACCGTACCCGGCTCGCCGTCGTCTCGTCCCGTAGTCGGGTTCGGGGACCCGGGCGTCGCAGTGGTCTCCCTCCTGGCCAAGGATCTGGGCTCCACCAGAGCTTGGGTGCGCGAGGTTCTAGGGGAACTCGCCGACGACACCGAACAGGCGGCAACCCTGCGCCATACGCTCAGCACCTACTACGCCAAGGGCGAGAGCCATGTGCACGCCGCGCAAAGTCTCACCGTGCACCGCAACACCGTCAAGTACCGGATTACCAAGGCGATAAAGGCAACCCGTGGCAGCACCGCCCCGGCCGACAAACTAGATATCGCGCTGGCCCTGCAGGTGTGCCGTTTCCTCGGCGCGAGCGTTCTGAGTAAGCCCTCCGACGATGTCTAGCCTCGATCTTTCGGGGTCGTCGTCGCGGCCGAACTAGCGGGCCACTTCGGCGATCGTGCGAAACAGCCACGGGCACAACAGAATTCAGAGGGAGGCACAACTGCGGTCCCTGACGCGTGCAACGGAACGCTTCCTACGGTGTAGATGACAGATCATCGTGCCAAGTACTCGGGGCAACGGTGCAACGAGAAGTCAGCAGACGGGTGAGCGCGGATCGCCGCTCCTGTGGGGGTTCGGTGTTCGCGGCGCGGTCGCGGGCGTAGTCGGCGAGCAAACCGGGCAACCGATAGTCCTGTCTGCCTACCTCCACGACCATGTGCTCGTCGACCAGACGGTCCAGTTGCTGCCGGGCCTGCGCCGGGGTGAGACCGGCAAGGGCTGCAACGGAGTACAAGGTGAAATTGTCACGAGGGTGCAATCCGAGCAGCCGGAACAAACGTTGATGGGCGGGGTCGAGCGCCTGATAGGAAAGGTCGAAGACGGTCCGCAGGTGCCTGCTGCCTCGGATCGGCTCGTTCAGTGGGCCACCGACCTCGTCCAGTCGTTCGAGGAAATCGGCGAAACACCAGGTCGAGCGGGATTGCAGCCGTCGTGCAACCAGGGCTACCGCGAGCGGAAGTCTGCCGTAGCGGTTCAGCACCTGGTCGACAGCGTTGGGTTCGGCGGCCACTCTGGCCTCGCCGAGGGCACGTACCAACATTCGCCGCGCCTCATCCGCCGTGAACTCGGGCAGCGACAACGCGTGGGCGCCATCCAGCCACAGCGTCCGCCTGCTGGTGACCAAGACAAGATTGTTCGGTCCGGCGGGGAGCAGCGGAAGCAGTTGACTCTCGGACGCGGCGTTGTCCAACAGCACCAGTGCGTGCTTGTTGTAGAGGCGATCCCGGTATAGCGCGGATCGTTCGTCGAGGCTCGCGGGCATCCGGTCACTCGACACTCCCAGCAAGCGCAGGAACGACCCCAGTACTACCGCAGGCTCTGCGGCCGGCAGACTCGCATAGCCGTGCAGATCCACATGGAGTTGGATGTCGCGGTAGCGTCCTTCGGCGAGCAATCCGTGCGCCATTTGCACCGCCAGCTTGGTCTTGCCGACCCCGCCCATGCCGAGAACCGCACAGATCGTCATCGAGTCGCTCTCGCCCGGCGCGGGCAGGGCGTCCCGCAGTTCCCGCAGTTGCGCCGCCCGCCCGGTGAAATCGGTTATCGCGGGCGGGAGTTGGCGATGGGCCGTGATCGGCTCCGGCTCCGGCGCAGCGACTTCCTGGCGCAGTATGCGGTGATAGGCGGCGGTCAAGCGCGGTCCAGGATCGGTGCCGAGCTCGTCGGCGAGACGATGGCGCAGCGTATCGAAAACGGAGAGCGCGGCGGCCTGCTGCCCAGCGCCTGTCAGCGCGAGCATCAGTTCACGATGGACAGCCTCGTTCAACGGGTCGGTATCGGCCGCCTTCCACAGCAAGGGCAGTACCTCGTCGTATCGACCGAGCTCGGCGGCGACCGCCGCGTACTCGACGACAACCCTCCGATAGTCGTGCGCCAGCCGCACCACTGTCGGATGAGATTGCAGAGCGTCTAGCCCCGTCAATGGCTCGCCTCGCCACAGCCGGGCTGCCTCGGCGAAGAGTTCGCAGGCCAGGGTGAGGTCTCCGTGCTCACGGGCGGCACGGGCTCGAATCACCGTGCGGTAGTAGATTTTCAGGTCGTGCTGTCCGTCGGCTACCGACAGACGGTAGCCGCCGTGCACCGCCGCGAGGACGTCGTCGGGGCCGGACTCCGACTGGTCGGGCTGTAGGCGTTTGCGCAGCCGCGAGATGCGAGATTGGAGCAAATGCCCGGCCTGACCCCGCATGCCTTCTCGACCGTCACCCAAGATCACTCCGAGCAGCGCGTTCCTGGGTATCGGATGGTTCGGCGACAGCGCGAGCATGCCCAGCAGTAGCTGCTGTGTTTCCGACCCGGGGTCGATGATCTTGCCGTGCGCCCAAACCCGGAGTGGGCCGAGCACTTCTATGCGCAGGCCGACAGCGATACCGTCGTTGACCTCGCACAGCAACTCGGTGAGTTCGCCATGGGACAGTTCGAGCACGTCCCCGAGCCTGCGCAGCGTCGATCCGCGAGGGCGGGCCACTCGGCCCTGTTCGAGATCACGTAGGGCACCGACGCTCAGTCCGGCAGACTCAGCTGTCTCCTGCTGAGTCAGACCCGAGCGACGCCGATACATCCGTACTATTGCTGCCAATTGTCCGGGGCTGCCACTGATTTCATCATCGACCATGCGATCCCACGCCTCAGTTGACCCCTGCGTGGTCGATCATGACAGAACGCTTGTGGAATGTCATTTGGAAGCCGTATACCCCGGCCCTTTACCCCCGCTCGATCGAGCACCAAGCCTCGTCCGCGGCGGAACGGCGAATCGCGTCGGTAATCCGGCAGGCACGCAGGCCGTCGATGAAAGACGCGGCCCGATCGTCGGTGCTGCCCTGCCCTGTGATCTGGTTCAGCACCGCGATCCACTGATGTACAAGGGTGTGCTCCCAGCCGAGGATATGGCCAGGCGCCCACCAGGCTTCCATGAAAGGCTGACAAGGTTCGGTTACCAGCACTGCGCGTGGACCTGCGGTGCGCGGATCTTGTTCATCGTCACGTGTTTGCGCGACGTGCAGTCGGTTCATGTCCTCCATATCCCAGCGCAGCGACCCTTCCGACCCGAAAATCTCCACCAGTTGGCGCCCCTTACTGGCCGTGGCAACCCGGGACGCCTCGAGCACTGCGGTCGCGCCCGAGGTGAGTTCGACCAGCGCCGCGTACCAGTCCTCGTGGTCGGTGCCGGGCTCGGCCCGGCGCAGACCCGCGGGCGCCTCGGGCTCGGCCAGCGTGGCTATGCTCGCGCATACCCGGGTCGGCTCATCGACCAGCCAGCACAGCAGGTCGATGATGTGCGAGTAGTCGGCGACACTGTTACCCGCCACCGGATCGGTGAACTTCCAGCCGTCGCGAGCGGCGGCGGTGGCTGCCCAGTCCTGCAAATAGCTCAACCGCACATGACGGATGGTCCCGAGCCGACCCTCCTTGATCAGGTCGCGGGCAAGCCGCAGCGCCGGAACGAAGCGATAGTTGTATCCGCACACGGCGACCGAATCGGACGGCACGGCCGCGGCCATTGTCGCCGCGGTAGTCGCATCGATAGCCAGCGGTTTTTCACAGACCACATGCTTACCCGCACTCAACGCGGCGATCGATGGCTGCGCGTGCGATTCATTGGCAGCGACGTTGACCACAATATCGACGCCGGGATCATCGATGGCCGCCCGCCAGTCGTCCGTAGCGTGCTGATAGCCGAGTCGGTCCGCCGCCCAGCCAGCCCTGGCTTTGTCCCGGCTCGCCACCGTGACAAGGCGGACGTCCGGCAAGTCGAGGCCGAGATCAGGCAAGGCCCGCACCGCATGCGTGTGGGCACGAGCCATCCACCCCGTGCCGATCAGTGCGATCCCGAGAGTCATCGTAAAATCCCGTCCAAAGTATGCTGGTCGATCCGTACCGGAATCCCGCTGCGCCGACTGTGATCCGCCGCTTGTGCCACCGAGAAAGCAATGTATGCGTCTCGCATCGAGCAGGGGTTGTCGCCGATCCCCTCGATGAAGTCGAGGAAATAGCCGACCTCGGCCCGGTAGGCGTCGGCGAACGTGGCCAGAAATCCCCCGTCGGAGGCGACGACATCGGCCACTCCGTCCGCGGCGGGTCGGCGGGTAGCCATTGAAACCGTTGCGACGCTGCTGCTGCCTGCCAGTTCGAAGGTCACGTCATAGCCGGCCGCACTGTGCCGAGAACTGGTGAGCGAGACCATCGTGCCGCTGCTGAGTGTCAGGACAGTGACAGCAGTGTCTATGTCGGCGGTCTCGGCGAACCCGGCGGCTCCGGTGAGAGCCGCGCCGGTCGCGTACACCGACACGATCTCCGCACCGGTGATGTAGCGAACGATATCGAAGTCGTGCACGCTTTGATCGGTGAACAGCCCGCCGGAGGAGGCCAGGTATTCCGCCGGCGGCGGAGCTTCGTCGGCGGAGATCATGCGTGCCAGATACAGCTTGCCGAGTTCGCCTGATACGACGCGTTGGCGCAGCGCCCGGTAGCCGGGGTCACTACGTCGTTGGAATCCGATCGTCACCGGCACATCGGTGGATTCGACCAGGGTGCGCAGCCGCGCCGTCGCGTCGAGGGTGGTGGCCACCGGTTTCTCGCAGAAGGTGGGTATGCCCTTGTGCACGGCCTCGGCGAGGATGTCCTCGTGGGTGGTCGAGGGCGAGCAGATCAGCAACGCGTCCAGCCGGTCGCCGAGCAACGCGGAAGGAGATTCCGCGACGCGCCCGCCCACTCGCTCCGCAATGACTCGCGCGACGTCGGCGCGTGGGTCCCACAGTGTCAGCGACTCGACCCGGGATGTCGCCGCGAGCGTGCTCGCATGAAATGCACCGATTCGTCCGGCACCGAGTAGTCCTACCCGCACATCCGCTCCCTGCTGATCGCATTCTTCGGTTCCAGTGTCGGGGGCACCGCTCGCGCGACACAGTCACATGTTTCGGCTATCGGAGAGCAGCGATCGGAGGCGCTACGGGATAGCTACGGGAGAACGGATTTCACCGGCACCGAACGGGTCGTTCGCGTGATCATCACCATTGCCTCCGCACTAACCCATACCTGCTCCGCACTCGATCGGATTCCTGGGTGCGGGACATCGTCACCCTGCGGTTTTCGGTCTGGTAGCCGCGTGGCGGCTGCGTCATTGTTGTCAGGTGCCACTCCTACAGTCGTAGCTGCCTGGGATTCGTCAGCGTCGACCGGAAGCAATTGTTCGGCCGCTTGTCTGATGTGCTTCGGGTTCGCGTAGCTGATCGCGATAAACGGGCGATCCGTTTCGCACCGAGTAGGGAGTGACCGATGGTCGACAGTGTGGGTAGTGGTGGGGTGCGGGTGGCCATCGTGGGCGTGGGCAACTGCGCATCTTCTTTGGTCCAGGGTGTGCAGTACTACAAGGACGCCGACGAAACCGCGACCGTGCCCGGCCTTATGCACGTCAAGTTCGGTAAGTACC
>NZ_JBKORD010000025.1:0-108529 GCF_046764875.1 Nocardia arseniciresistens | reverse complement strand
TCGCGGAGTCGATTGGGGAGTGTGAGGTGGCGTTGGCGCCGTTTGTGGATTGGTCGTTGACGGAGGTGTTGCGGGGGACGGATGAGGCCGCGTCGCTGGAGCGGGTGGATGTGGTGCAGCCTGTGTTGTTCGCGGTGATGGTGTCGTTGGCGCGGGTGTGGCGGGCGAGTGGGGTGGAGCCTGCTGTGGTGGTGGGGCATTCGCAGGGGGAGATCGCGGCGGCTGTGGTGGCGGGTGGTTTGTCGTTGTCGGATGGGGCGCGGGTGGTGGCTGTGCGTTCTCGGGTTGTGGCGGAGGAGTTGGCGGGTGGGGGTGGTATGGCGTCGGTGAGTTCGGTCGGTGAGGTGCTTGCGGAGCGGTTGGTGGGTTTCGGGGACCGGTTGTCGGTGGCGGCGGTGAATGGTCCGGGTCAGGCGGTGGTGTCGGGGGAGGTGTCGGCGCTGGAGGAGTTCTTGGCCGGGTGTGTAGCCGATGGTGTGTGGGCGAAACGGATTCCGGTGGATTATGCGTCGCATTCGGAGGCGGTGGAATCGGTTCGGGATCGGGTGTTGGCGGAGTTGGATGGGGTTGTGCCGGTGTCGGGGTCGGTGCCGTTCTTCTCGACTGTGTTGGCGGATTATGTCGATACCGAGGGGTTGGATGCGGGGTATTGGTATCGGGGGTTGCGTGAGCGGGTGCGGTTCGCGGAATCGGTGGAGGTGTTGCAGCGTGCGGGGGTGAATGCTTTTATCGAGGTGAGTCCGCATCCGGTGTTGATGATGGGTGTGGAGGGGACGGCGGAGTCGATCGGTTTGGTTGATCGTGTGGCTGTGTTGGGTACGTTGAAGCGTGGTTGTGGGGGTTGGGAGCAGGTTACTGTTGCGTTGGCGGAGGCTTACTGCGTTGGTGTGGGGGTAGCGGTGCAGGCGTTGGCTCCGGTCGCCGCGCGGGTGGATCTGCCGACGTATGCCTTTCAGCACAAGCGGTATTGGCCGCAACCGAGCGCCGAAGTCGTGGCAGGCTCGTTCGGGCATCCGCTGTTGACGAATGCGGTGCAGGTCGCCGGAAAAGACGAGTGGTTGTTCACCGGACGATGCTCGGTGCGGATTCATCCTTGGCTTGCCGACAACGCGGTGTTCGGCTCGGTGTTGCTGCCCGGGACAGCCTTCGTGGAATTGGCGTTGGCCGCAGGCGCGCGACTCGACGTCGAGATCATCGAGGAGCTGCTGCTGGAAGCCCCGCTCCTGCTTGCCGGCGGCGCCGAGGTGGACTTGCAGTTGAGTGTCGAGGCGCCCGACGATGCTGCCCGGCGTACGTTCGCGATCTACTCCCGCGCCGAAACCGCTGACGGGGACTCGGCCGAAGGGGACACGTGGGTGCTGCACGCACGCGGTATCTTGACCGCCCTCGATGAGGTCGCCCCGGAATGGAGCGAGCCGACATGGCCGCCGTCGGGCGCCCAGCCGTCGGACGTCGTATCGGTCTATGACCGCTTGGCGGAGCGAGGTTTCGACTACGGTCCGGTCTTCCAGAGCGTGACCGCGATGTGGACCCGCGGCGAGCAGACGTTCGCCGAAGTGTCCCTCGACGAATCCGTGCGCGACTCGGCATCGGCATTCGGCATCCATCCCGCGCTCTTGGACGCCTGTCTGCACCTGGCCCTCGACGAGCAGATCCGCGATCTTCCTCCGGGGCGGGTGCTGCTGCCCTTCTCGTTCACCGGAGTGCGGCTGTGGCGTACCGGCGCGGTGGCGGTGCGCGCGAGAGTGGTCCGGGACGAGAGTGGACAGGTCCGGATCGACGCTGTCGACAACGCCGGCTCGGTCGTATTGAGCCTCGATGCGGTCGGCACGCGTCCTGTCGACGCCGATGTTCTGGCCGCGGCGAGCACCGCTCGCCGTGCGGTGCCGCTGCACCTGCAATGGACCGAGTCTGCGCTGCCTGCCGTATCGTCTCTGTCGTCCGGTTGGGTGCCGGCGACGTTGGGTTCGGTGCGGTCTCCCGGAATCGACCGCCACTACACCGACGTAGCGGAACTGGTTGCGGCCGAGGATATTCCGGACGTGATCGTCTGGTCGCTCGCCGACAGCCCCGCCGTGGTCGACGGCGGTCCTGGCGGCGACGCTCCGTCCGGTGAGCGCGCTGCGGCGATTCGGCAGTCGGTCCACACGGCGTGGGAACTGCTCCGCTCCTGGCTGTTGGTCGAGCGGCTGGCGGAAACCCGGCTGGTGGTGGTGACCCGCCGTGCGGCGGGACTGCCGGGCGAGTCGGTGGACTTGGCGGCGGCCGCGATGGTCGGGCTCGTCCGCAGCGCCCAATCGGAACACCCCGGCCGATTTGTGCTGCTGGACCATGACGGCGACCTGCGCGCCGATGTCCTGCGGAGCGTGATCGAGTCCGATCAGGCTCAGGTAGCGGTACGCGATGTGGTGTTCGATGGCGGTATCGGCCAGGCTCTTCGTGGTCACGCTCCGCTACCGCCTCCGGGCCGTGCGGCCGACGTCGCGAGGATGTTCGTGCCGCGGCTGACCGCCAGCGGTGTTTCCGAGGCCGACAACCAGGGTGCCGCGTTCGGAGACGGCACGGTGTTGATCACCGGCGGAACCAGTGGACTGGGCGCGGTGACGGCTAGGCATCTGGTCGTCGCGCACGGCGTCGAACACCTGCTACTGGTGTCACGCCGGGGCGAGGCGGCGCAGGGAGTCGCGGAGCTGGTCGCGGAGCTGGCCGGCCTGGGAGCCGAAATACGTGTCGTCGCATGTGATGTCGGTGACCGGGCCGAGGTAGCGGCCCTGCTCGATTCGATCGGGACCGAGCACCCGTTGACGGCGGTGATCCACTCCGCGGGCGTGCTCGACGACGCCACGATCGAAACGCTGACCGCGCAGCAGATCGATCGCGTGCTCGCACCCAAAGTCGATGGCGCGCTGAACCTCGATGAACTCACCCGAGCTCACGATCTATCGGCGTTCGTCGTGTTCTCCTCGCTTTCGGCAGCGCTCGGCTCGCCGGGGCAAGGCAACTACTCGGCAGCGAATTCGTTTCTCGATGGGCTCGCGCGCGCCCGCCGCGCCCAAGGACTGCCCGCGTTGTCAGTTGCGTGGGGACCGTGGAACCAGGACACCGGCATGACCGGCGATATGGACCGGGCCGTGGTGGCACGGCTGGAGAGAATGGGAATGAAGGTACTCGCCGACGACGCCGGGACCGCGCTGCTCGACGCCGCGGTCGCCACGGACGAGGCCGTGGTCGCCTGCGTCGAATTCGACAAGCCGACCCTGGCGGCGCAGGCTCGAGCCCGCCTGTTGCCCGACGTGCTCAGTGGCCTGGTGCCCGCACGGGCGCGGCGCACGACGAGCGGCGCCGCAACCGGCGGTCAGTTGGCTGCGCGGCTCGCGGCCGCGCCGGAGGATCAACGGGAAGCGCTGGTGCTCGGATTCGTGCGGGAACATGCCGCGACGGTCCTGGGTTACCCGTCGGCTGCGGCAATAGATCCCGAAACCCCTTTCAGCGCACTGGGATTCGACTCACTCGGCGGCGTCGAGCTGCGCAACCGCCTGGCCGAGGCAGCAGGCATGAAACTGCCGTCGACGATGGTGTTCGACTACCCGACCGCCGCCGCGGTGGCGAAATTCTTGCGCTCACGGTTGGATGTCCCTCCGACCGCCTCCCCGGCCGACGACCAGATCGCCTCGCTCCGATCGCTATTGGCGACCATGTCGTCTGCCGGCGACAAGGAGCGCTTGGCCGAGCGAATCCGCGCGACGCTGGCCGAAGCTCTGAAAGTACTCGAATCCAACACCCGCGGTGACCGCGTCGCCGTAGAAGCGGCGAGCAACCCCGACGAGCTTCTCGCCCTCCTCGACCAACAGACTACAACGAAGTAAGGAAGGCATGACGCCCAGTGGATGTCGTTCGCGTCTGGTGCATAGGAGCAGCGTCGCCCGCTTCATGGATCGCGATTCCTGTAAGCCAGGTCACTTGCAGTCACGACGGCAGGCCCGAGGACATGGGTTCGTGCATCCAGCGCGTCACGGCACTTCGAGGTTCGTCAATTTTCGGGTGACCGTGCACGGGTTGTGGGAACCTAGCCGGATGAACGTGCCGACGGAGGCGTCCAAACGATTCGCGGCATCGAATTGCGTTGCGCCGGTGGATATCCAGGTGAGTGAATCGGAGGTTCGAGGCGATGAGGCCGCCATCTTGGCGCGTTTGTGGGGCGCTTTGACCCGTGAGCCCATTCCGGGGATCGGTCGCCGTCATCAGGTTGGTGGGATGATGCGGGTGCGCCTCGACGACGGACGGTGGCTTCGCGGGCCGGCGGGGGCGGCTGCACCGCACGCGAAGGGGGGCGCAGGTCTCGCGGTGTTCGTGGGGGGAGAACGCATCGTCCGCGCCTCTGACCTTCTGCGAGGGTTGCGATTGCCGGTTCCGTCGGACCGAATCGCGCGGTTGGCATCCGAATTGGAGAACAGTGCAGCCAACCTGGCGTCCGCGCGGGCCGTTTCAAGGGCGTCACCGCATTGCGGGGGCGCTGTCGTGGGTGTCTGCACGGCGTGCTGCCGATCCCGGGTTCGACGGCTCCGCGTATCTGGAACAGACTGTGGTGGAGGGCCATCCGACTCACCCGTGTTGTCGTAGCCGAAGCGGATTCTCTGCCTCGGAGGTAGGTGCGTACGCCCCGGAGCACCGTCCGATCGTCGATCTGGTCGTGGTCGAAGTCCCCGCGCCGCGTTGGCATACGGTGGGTGAGTGGCCCCGCCACCTCCGTGCAGGCGATCGGATTCTGGTGCCCATGCACCCGTGGCAGGTCGCCCGGCTCGATCTCACCGGTTACGGGCTGCGTGCTCGTGCCGTCGGCATGCCCGCACGGCCGCTGATGTCGGTGCGCACGCTCGCGCCAATTGGCGGCGAGCTCCACGTCAAGACGGCGCTCACCGCCCAATTGACCAGTGCCATAAGGAATATCACCGCCGAGAACGTCCACAACGGGCCGACCCTGAGCCGGTGGTTGTCACGCCTGGATCTGCCCGGGATGACAGTGCTCGCCGAGCCCGCCGCGGGCGCATTGCGATCGGATGCCGGACTCAGTGCGGATATCGCTGTGCTGTTGCGACGGCAGCCGCGCACCGGGCCGGGCGAGCTGGCTATCCCGGTCGGCGCACTCGCGGCGGTCGATCCGCGCACCGGTATGCCCGTGCTGGCCGAAGCGCTCACCCTCGGATACGCCGACAACCCCACCGCGGCAGCACAATTTGTCACTACGGTGGCAGCCCTGGCCGCTCGTTGCCTCGGGGCGGTGCTCGCCCGCTACGGCATCGCGCTGGAAGCACACGGCCAGAACCTGCTGGTCGTACTTCGCGGCGGACGGCCCGTGCGCCTTATCTACCGCGATCTCGGCGGCATCCGGGTCGATACGGCCGTGGCCGCCCGCAGCGGCGTACCCCGGACGCAGGGGTCCGTGCGATCTTCCGATCCGGACGAAACGCGTGCGACGTTGCTGTCAGCGTTCGTCAGCGGCACACTGACCACACTCATCACAGCCTGCGAGGACTGCGGGTTCGCATCGGATCGGCTGTGGGCCGCAACAGCCGAGGTTCTGCGCAACACCTGGCCCGCAGGCCCAGAACACCAGGCGCTTTTCGCCGACAGGCTCCCGACGAAGGCGACCACAGCCATGCGACTGGCAGCGGACCCGGACGAATTCCTGTGGTGCAGCGTACGAAACCCGCTCGCGGATATATGAGCACTCTTCCATCCTGCGTCGTGCGGGCACTGCGCTCACTTGACCACCCGGTGTGTGCGTATGTCTATGACACCGCACGGCTGCGGCACCGGGTCGCTGAGATCCGTGCCGCCCTGCCTGCCGGTGCAGAGCTGTACTACGCCGTCAAGGCCAACAGTCACCCGGCCGTGCTCGAGACGCTGGCGCCGGTGACCGACGGCATGGACATCGCTTCCGGGGGTGAAATTCGCAAGGCCGCCGCAGCTGGGGCCCATCGGCTGGTGTTCTCCGGTCCCGGAAAGACCGATGCCGAACTCGCCGCCGCGGTCGCGGCCGGGGCGACGATAAACGTCGAGAGCCGACTCGAACTGCTGCGCCTCGCCGAACGAACGAACCCGAACACCGGGGACCCGGTACCGATCACGCTGCGCGTCAATCGCGCCGGCCCGCCACAATTCGGTACTCATCACATGACCGGCGCCCCTACGGCTTTCGGGATCGATGAGGAGTTGCTGCCGCAGGCGGTTGCCACCGTGCGGCAACTGCCCGGCATCCGACTCATCGGATTCCATCTGCATGCGGTCAGCAACAACCTCGACGCCGCAGCGCACGCGGAATTCGTCGCCGCGGCGCTGGATTGGTCGAACGCCACTGCCACCCGCCTCGGGATCGATCTGGGGGTGGTGAACGTCGGCGGCGGCATGGGTATCGACTATCCCGGCGGCGCCGACCTGGACCTGTCCGAGTTCGCCGCCCGGGTGCCACCGTTGCCACCCGGTATCCGTGTGCTGTTCGAGCTCGGACGTATGATCGCCGCCGATGCGGGTTGGTATGCCGCCGAGGTACTCGACCTCAAACGCACCCACGGTCACTGGTACGCGATACTGCGCGGCGGAACACACCATTTCCGGCTCCCCGCAGCCTGGGGATACAGCCATCCGTTCACTGTGCTTCCGGTCCAGGAGTGGTCGTACCCATTCGCCAGGCCGGGTGTCATCGACGACATCATCACCGTCGCGGGCGAATTGTGCACGCCCAGAGACATTCTGGCTCGCGACGCCTACGTTCGCCGACTGCGAGTGGGTGACATTCTTGTCTTCCCGCGCGCAGGTGCGTACGCCTGGGAGATCTCGCACCACGACTTTCTCAGCCATGATCAGCCGGAAATGATCGTGTTCTAGGATGGGACTGCTGTAGGGGAGATCTGGGCGACGCTGCGACGGAGTGGCGGCCCCGATCCGGTCGTCATCACAGTGGCCCGTCGCCAAAGTGACCGTGCGGGTCGGGCTCGGCCGCTCCAGCCCCAGGGGTAGCGGTGAAGATCGTCGCGCCGAGTTTGTGGACGTACGGGCCAGCGATGATCCTGACAACTTCCACTGCGATCTGCTCCGGAGTAAGCGGACACCCTTCCCGAAACTCGAGCTCGCCGGTCCCACCCGGAATACGGTTGGTCTGAGCAACTGACCGATCTGCTGAGACATGTTCTGTCACAACGACGAATCGGATGACCGATGACTTGTCGAGTACTCGGTCCGTGCGACGCCTGCATACAGGATCTCCGGAACCCGAATTACGCGGTACGGGGGTTCAGCCGACCGGGAGTTTCACCACCGGATTGGGGCCCAGGTCGGTGACATACACGTTGTTCGCCGTGTCGACCGCCACACCCTGGGGATTCTTCAGATCGGTGAACGGCAGCGGGGTCGGCGTCGACGCACCCACCGCCAACCTCACCACCCACTGGCTACCCCAGTCGACGACGTACAAGTCCCCCGTCGTGTCGACCGCCATACCCTGGGGATCTTTGAGCCCGGTGAACGGCAGCGTGGTCGGCGTCGACGCGCCCGCCGCCAACCTCAGCACCCGCTCGGTACTCAATTCGGTGACGTATACGTTGCCCGCAGCGTCGACCGCCACACCCTGGGGATCTTGGAGCCCCGTGAACGGCAGCGTCGTCGGCGCCGACGCGCCCGCCGCCAACCTCAGCACCCGATCATTACCCCGGTCGCCGACGTACACGTCTCCCGCCGTGTCGACTGCCACACCCTGGGGATCTTTGAGCCCGGTGAACGGCAGCGGGGTCGGCGTCGACGCGCCTGCCGCCAGTTTCACCACCCGATCGTTACTCGTGTCGGTGACGTATATGTTGCCCGCCGTGTCGACCGCCACACCCTGGGGATTATTCAGGCCGGTGAACGGCAGCGGGGTCGGCGTCGACGCGCCTGCCGCCAGTTTCACCACCCGATCGTTACCCATGTCGGTGACGTATACATTGCCCGCCGTGTCGACCGCCACATCGGTGGGCAGGCTGACGCCGGTGAACGGCAGCGGAATCTGTGACGAGTAGGCCGAGGCGACAGGTGCGGGCGAGCTGCCACCGCCGCCTGATTCCCGTTGGACGCCGATGACGACAGCTACGGCGGACACCACCGTAACCGCGACCGCGGCGGCGAGCAGCCCGGCGGTCTTGGGCGACAATCTGATTCGCCGCGCATGGCGCGCAGCCACGCCCCCGGTGGTGCTGACCGCGGAATCGTCTACCACGGCGCAGGCCGCCGCGGCCAGCTCGCGCACGGTCTGGTAACGATTGTCGGGGTTTTTGGCCATTCCCTTGGCGATGACCGCATCGAACGCGGGCGGTACATCGGGTGTAGTGGTGCTGGGACGCGGCGGCGGGGTGTGCAGGTGATGGGCGATCACACCCTGCACCCCCGCTGCGCTCGCAAACGGCGGTCGGCCGGTCAGGCACTCATACAGCACGCACGTCAACGCGTATACGTCCACTCGAGCATCGGCCTTGATCTCCGCGCCGATCTCCTCCGGCGCCATGTAGGCGATGGTGCCGATGGTCTCGCCGATTTTGGTCAGCGTACGGTCGTCGGCGGCATGGGCGATCCCGAAGTCGATCAGGGAGGCGAACTCATCGGCCCCTAGCAGGATGTTGGTGGGTTTGACATCGCGGTGGACCAGCCCGGCATCGTGGGCCGCCTGTAGCGCGCCGGCCACCTGTGCGACGATCGCCACTGCCCGCTGCGGCGACAAGGCCCCTTCTTGCGTGATCACCTTGCGCAGGTCGGTGCCCTCGATCAAGCGCATATTCAGATAGAGCCGACCGTCGATGTCGCCGAAGTCGTGGATGGGGATCACATGCGGCTCGGTCAACTGCGCTACCGCCCGGCACTCCCGGCGGAACCGCTCGCGCAGCTGCTCGTCATCGGCGAAGCGCTCGGGCAACACCTTGAGCGCCACCACCCGGTTGGTCAGTGAATCATGCGCCCGCCACACCTGGCCCATGCCGCCCTGACCCAGCAGCGACAGGAGCCGATAGCGTCCAAACGCCTCCGCTGGCCCCCGAGTGGCGTCCCCGCCACTCACTACCGTGTCATCCATTGTGCCGTCCCGTGACCACCCGACTGGCAAACGGTGTACTTGCTTGCATTCCGACCCCAGCCCGAGCGGGCAGCCCCACACTAGTTGATTTAGCCAGGCCAGACAGCGTCGGCGCGCGAATTTCCAGCCATCCTCATGCCAACAAGTACGCGGCGGGGCGCTGCCCCGCCACCGGTGCGAGTGCGCGGATCGTGCCCAGAAATCCGCCAACAACCTGTCGCAAGTTAAGCGTACCTCTGAGCCGTACGACCAACTTCGTGAAGCCGGCCGTCCAGCACCACTCGGAGGCCGGGCCATCTTGCATAAAGGCCCGTCCGACAGCGAGCCGATTACGATGCCCGGGTGCTCGAACCGCTGCACACTGCCACGCCAACGAGATCCTGGAGCTCGCCGCGACGCACCTTCGCGCCGAGTGCGGACAGCGCCGCCGCGGCCGTGTCCGATCGGGCCAGGCCGGTGTGGTGAGTGCTCTCTCTAGTCTGAGTCGAACGGCATGCCCACCCCGTCGTTGTTAACGGTTGCGTCGTCAACGCCGTCGAATGGCGCGATAGACGCGGCTCAGTTCCTGACGTGCTCGTTCTGGTTCTGGGCACTGTCGAGTCGGATTGCACACCACGCGGGTCGATGCGTTCCGTGGCAGCCGATTCCGTCGTTTCTTCGGTGGTCACAACCGGCCGGTACGCGCGATCACCTGGCTGGCGAAGTCGAGCATCTGGTCAAGACTGGTGAACACCGCGAAGGCATCGAAGTACGCCTCGTCAGTACCGGATTCGGCGTGACGCTTCAGCTTGTCCGCAAGCGAGTCGACGGACGTGCCCGGGCCGACGTTGATTCGCATGGCCGTCTTCAGCGCGTCAGGATCGCGGCCGGCGTCCTGCGCCGCGCGGCGCGCAATCGACCACAAGTGGTCGACGCTCCGGTCCCGACCGGCGATCGACGCGGCGGCCGGCGGCCCCTCGACCCCGAGCCAGCCGGTGCCGATGCGGCCCACCCGGCGCATCGCGGCCTCGCTGTCACCACCGATCCAGATGGGCGGCCCACCCTCCTGGACAGGGCGCAGGTCGGCGTAGACCTGCGGCAAGGAGAGAAACTCACTGTTCCAGGACACCGGGGTGGTCGTCCACCACGCGTGCAGGAACGCCAGCATGTCATCGAGCATCTTGCCGCGCCGGTGCCAGTCCGCGTTGCGGGCGATGTCGTACTCCTGCTTCATCCACCCCAGCCCCACGCCAACGCCAAGGCGGCCGTCGCTGAGCACGTCGAGCGTGGTCAGCAACCGGGCCAGGTGTGGCGGCTCATAGTAGAACGTGCTGAGCGTGCTGGAGTTCAGCCGCATCCGGCTGGTCGCCGTCGCGGCGACCGTCAACAGCAGCACCGGATCGAGGTAACGGCCCATCTGTGGCCCGTGGGTCAGATAGGTGCTGTCCATATCAACCGGTGTGACCAGGCGATCGCCGACCCACAGCGTGTCGTAGCCAAGGTCCTCGAGTTCGCGGCAGAACGCACTCAGGCCAGCAGCGCTGCTGATAGCAGGCCCGACTATGGGAAGAGTGAAGCCGAGCTTCATTGTGAGAGTTTCCTTCGGGCAGACCATCGTCCGCCAATATTGATATCTGACATCAGCGAGTCATTTGGTGATCCATAAACCATTGTCAGGGCGCACGCCGCCCCTTTTCGCCGACGGCGTGGACCGGGGCGGGCTGGTCAGCCGGTAAATTCGTTGACGCCGAAAGCGAAGTCCCAGTGGCCCACCCCGGTGTTGGCGAGGCCCACCGTGACCACGCCCATTCCTTCCAGCCAGTGCGCCATTTTCAGGCCGCCAACGTCCAGCGGGCGCAGCCCGATGCTCTCGATGAATGCCGCCACGCCAGCCTTCGCCTGCGCACTGTCGCCAGCGATGAAGACGTCGGGTCGGCCCTTCTCCAGGACATTACGGAAGATGGTGTTGAATGCCTTCACCACGCTGGCGCCGGCCGGGGCCACCTTGGCGACTTCCTGCGCGATCGAGGTCTGCTCGCTGTGGGCCAGCCCGTCGAACGCGCCATTGAAGGGGTTGCTGATGTCAACAATGACCTTGCCCGCGAGGGCGTCTCCGTACTCGACGACGACCGGAACGACACCGTCGTACAACAAGGCCGTAATGACGATGTCTCCGGCCGGGACGGCGCCCCACTTTCCCGCTGTCGCGTCGCCGCCGATAGCCTTGGCCCGGTCATCGGCCTTGGACTGATCGCGGCCCATGACCTCGACGTTGTTGCCGCCCGCTACCGCCAGCGTGCCGATGGTATGGGCCATGTTCCCCGTACCGATGATGGTGATGTTGCCCATGAGGTGTGCTCTCTTCCTGTTCTCGAGGTTTGCTGTGTCTCGTTCGTGCCGGGTCGGGCCCAGCGCGTCGGCCGCGACCTACCGGGCCAGCTGCCGCAAGGAAATTGATGGGTACTTGAATTGATGGGTATTGCGATCAAATCCCGATGTCGAATTCTTATTCCGAATTCGCTTGGGCCCCATTAACAATGCCGTTGGATCGAGTGGGTGTCCAAGACTTCTTTCAGCCGGTGGTGATACCTTGGAGGCATCACCGGACCGGGAGGTGTCATGGATCTGGACCTGCGCAAACTGCGCTACTTCGTCGCCGTGGCCGACCGGTTGCACTTCGGCCGCGCCGCCGATGAGCTACATATCGCGCAGCCGGCGCTCAGCCGTCAGATCCGCGCGCTGGAACAGGATCTCGGCGCCTCGCTGTTCACCAGGGATCGCCACGGCGTAGCGCTGACCGACGCGGGTCGACAACTGCTGGACGACGCCGGTCCGCTGCTCGCCTCCGCGCACGCGGTCCGGCGCCGGGTGTCCGTGGCCGCCCGCGGCAGACGGCGGCTGGTGGTCGGCTTTCGGGCCGGCATCCCGGTCATCCCGGCGGCGCGGGAGTTCGCGGCCCGGCATCCGGACGTGGTCGTGGACGTGCAGCGAATGGAATGGGACGATCAGGCACTGATGCTGCTCGACGGCCGCGTCGACGTCGGCTATGTGCGGTTGCCCATCGACGAGACCGGCCTGCGCCTGACTCCGCTCTACACCGAGCCGCTCATGGTGGTGCTGCCCGCCGGTCACCGGTTGGCCGGCAAGGAGGAGGTCACCGAGGCCGACCTGGCCGGTGAGCCGCTGGTCTGGCATGCCGACGCGAGCACGCAGCCCACCAGGCGCTCGCACCCCGACTCCGGGCTCCGGGTGCGCGGGGTGGAGGAGAAGCTCGAGCACGTCGCGGCCGGCCGTGGTATCTCGTTCGTGGGGCGTTCGGAGACCGTGTTCTATTCACGTCCGGACATCAGCTACGTGCCCGTCCCGGATCTGGCGCCCGACCAGGTATGCCTCGCGGCGGCGGCATCGCGCACCTCACCGATGGCCGACGACTTCTTCACCGCGGCTCAGGCGACGGCCGAGATCACGGCAGAATGCGGGAACTATGAAATGTGGCAGCTTGGGACCGATGCCGTTTCAAAGCACGGTTGAGCAGTTCGACTGACCACAGCAGCGCCAACAGGGGGCACGCGGCCACAGCAATAGCGAAATGGCGAAGGCATTGACCCCGGGCCGGTGGCGATGTTGGCGCACAGCGAGAATCGACATCGTCGCGCAGCGGTCCCTATCCACGCACATAGTGACCCGCCCTTCCCGAGCGGGGGAACTCGACCCAACGACGTCCAGAATTTCCCGTAGGCCCAGCCAACAGAGCCGGCGTTGAACCATCATATCGATTGGCTGTTGTGAACCGGTGGGTTGCAACCTCTGATGCCGCTCAACGCAAGTGAGCGTCTCGAGGCGGAAGTGCGCCGTCTGTCCCGTGTCCTCGCCTCTCTGCATTCGCAGAAGGTCGCAGCGATGGAGCGGAAGTGGGCGGCGAAGGAGAGCAGCCACAAGCGGCTCACCGGGTCCCCTTGACCTGGTGAGCCGCATGCTCGTCCGAGAATTCCCGGTTCAACCCGTGCCGGTTCCTACGTGGCGGACGGCGCCGGGGTTGCGGCAGCGTGGCCATCGGTGGCGCTCTTGCTACCGAAGCCGCGGTGCACGCACAACAGCTCGCGCGTATCCGCCGGCCTCGGCCCACGAGACGAGTGCGGACGCGGCATCGCCGTATCCATACCGGTGATCTTCACACGAGTGGCTCACCCGAACAGACCGGATCTCTACCATCCGTGCCCCAGCGCGACCAGGCACGCCGCACCTCTTCTGACGTCCCGCACACGATCTCGGTCGAACCGCCGCGCGCTCAGGCCAGCGTGAACGTCGCGCGGCCCGCGATGTGCTCCAGATCCACATTCTGCGGATAGACCTCGGAGTACGTGTCGATCCACGCCTCCACCTTCCCGGCGCCCGGCCCCATGCCCATGCCGGTGATCACGTTGTCCGGCAGGCCGACCACCGTGGTGCCTTCGACGCGTTGTGACTGTCCGCTGGTCAGGCCGGTGTCGACGTTCCGCCAATGCACGGTGACGTGGTAGGCCCCGCAGAACTCCCCGGTCTGCGTGATCTTCACCCGAAGACCGAACACACCGGACTGCGGCTGCGCCACGGTCTCGGCATTGATGATCGCGGCACAGTTGGGACCCGGAACCCGTGTCAGGGTCGGGGTGAACTGGGCAACCGGATCGGTGGGGTTGGCACCGGAAGTCCCGGCGAACCCGCTCCACGCGGCCACCATCGCCGCCGCGACCACACCCGTACGGAACGTGAACTGTTGTAGGGAAACGTTTTTCAGGCTCATGCCCGTCTGTCGTCCTGCGGACGGATGGCGTTATCGCTTCCCGAGCCCTCAATTTCAGGGGCTGGCCAACGCCCGGCGCAAGGTGAGGCCTTGGCGGCGGTGCGATTTGACTGAGGCGCCAGCGGCCGGCACGGGGTGTAGAACCCGCCGAGTACGACAACACGGACACGAAGCAGGAGAGGCAGCGCCGTCGCATCGGACGGTTGCGGCGCTGTGCCGTACCGAGTAGCAGGCGCGTGGTGCAGCCGCCGTGTCGCTCCGATCGGCTCAGCGCGGCCGCTGCTACTGTCGGCCCGATGCGACTCGTGTCGAGTATCGGTGCGGTGCTATTGACCTGTGCGTTCGTGCCGCTTCCCGGACTGTCCGGTGTTGCGACCGCGCAGGGCGGGCAGGCGGTCGGAGACGACTGGTCGGCGGTCTCCGAGACATTCGAACCCGAGAACTTCCGCGCTGCTCCGTACCTGGGCAACGGGCGCATCGGTGCGATGATCCCGCCGAGCGGCGGTGGATATCAGGACTACGGCGTCTCGGTGCGCACCTCGTTCCCCTTAGCGGAACCGCGCTACACCGGAACGTATCTCGCGGGCTTCTACGCCATGAAGTCCATGTCGTGGAACAACACAGAGGTGATCGCCGCGCTCCCCGCGTGGTCGAGCCTAACCGTCGACGTCGCGGGCCGAACCTACCGGGCCGACGTCGACCCGGCTGCGCTCACGCACTACCGGCAGCGCCTGAACTATCGCGATGCCACCGTCACCACCGAAGCCACCTGGACACCCGACGCGGAACACCGGCTGGATCTGACCTACCGGACCTTCGTGTCACGGGCGCAGCAGAACCTCGCGGTCCAGCAGCTCACTGTCATTCCGCACTTCTCGGGGCCGCTCACGGTCGCCGACCTGATCGACGGGGCCGCCGCGCGGCGGGTCACCCCGACGACGGCGGCCTCCGATCCGAACCGGGGGCAGACCACGGTCGGTGTGCGCGCCGACGGCACCGACCGCACCGCCTTCCTTGTATCCACGGTTACCACGCCTGATGAGCTCAGTGGTGCCGCGCTACCTGCGAACGGGTCGACGGCTGGAACACGATTCGACGGCACCGTCGTGGCCGGCCGCAGTTACACGGTCACCAAGTACGTGGGAATCGCGGACGGCGCGGACGGCGTGGACCCGCGCGCGATTGCTACCGACGTCTCCGAATCCAGCGCGGCGCGTGGTTTCGCCGCCGCCCACGCCGAACACGCAGCAGAGTGGGATCGCTTGTGGCAGCCCGCCATCGAGATCCCCGGTCGCGACGACTATCGGGACTGGATCCGGCCCGCACTGTATTCGGTGCTGTCCAGCGTCCGGGCCGGACAGCGGTGGTCCGTGCAGCCCGCGGGGTTGTCCTCCGACGACTATGGCGGCCTGACCTACTGGGACGCCGAGACCTGGATCTTCCCCACCCTGCTCGCGCTCTATCCCGAATTGGCCCGCACCGTGGTGGATTTCCGCGTCGCGGCACTACCGCAAGCCGAGGCGAACGCGCGCGCCTACGGGCTGACCGGCGCATTATTCCCCTGGAACGACGGACCGACCCAGCGGTGCGCGTCTCCGGCGGTGTGCGGACTGGTCGAGGAACATTTGGGGAACGAGATCGCGCTCGCGCAATGGCAGTACTATTCGGCCACCGGCGACGAGCAATGGCTGCGTGACAGCGGCGCGCCGGTGATCACGGCTATCGCGAACTACCAGGCTGCACGAGTCGGCCCGAAGCTGCCCGACGGTCGCTACCACTACGCGCCCGCGGCGGGCGCCGACGAATACGTTTCGGTTTCCGTGGACAACGCGCTCACCAACGCCGGAGTGATGGCGACGATGCGCACCGCGATGTCGGCCGCCCGGCTGGCCGGACTGCCGCTGAACCCACGGTGGGCCGATATCGCCGCCCATATGGCGATGCCGCCGGACATCGTGCCAGGTGTGCCCGCCGAGTATCTCGGGTACCAAGGCGCGCGGATCAAGCAGGCTGACACGGTGCTGATCAGCTACCCGTACTCCTATGCGGCACCGGGCTATTCGCCCGAGGCGACTCTGGCGTACTACTTCGACCGCACCGATCCCGACGGCCCCAACATGAGCAACAGCGTCGGCGCGATCCTCAGTGCCCAGTATGATCCGTGCCGCACTCAGCAGTTCCTGGATCAATCGGTGCAGCCGTATGTCCGACCGCCATATATGTTCCAGTCCGAGGCGCGTGGCGAACGGTCGGGTGAAAACACGGTCGGTCAACCGGCGTGGATCTTCGTCACGGGTGCGGGCGGATTCCTGCAAGGTTTGCTGTACGGACCGAGCGGGCTGCGGTGGGCCGAGACGGGTCCCTGGCTGGACCCGATGCTGCCCAGCGGGTTTCCCGAGGGAATGACGGTGCGCGACCTCGCGGTACGCGATAGCAGGTTGACCGTGCGCATCAGACCGGAAGGCACGACCGTCGACGTCACTTCGGGTGGTCCGGTCACCGTCGAGACGCCCGGCGGCCCGGCGACCGTCCACCCGGGAACACCGCTGATGCTGCCGACCAGGAGCGCCTGTCCCTGACCCGGAAGACATCGCACGGCGAACCGGTCTTGTCGTGTTTCGTGAGGAATTCCCTAGAGCCAGGCCATGACCCGGTGATGCAAGGGCCATCAGGCCGACGGCTGCGACGCGCGTGAGGTCAACGTGCTCACCCCGGTTTCTCGAACAGGGGAGGAACGCACGCCAGCGCACACCGGCTGTAGGACGTAGTGGCGGCGGTGGCCGTCGACCCCGGTCAGTGCGCCGAGTACGCGTCGGTGCCGATGTCCTCGATGAGGGTCGGTCCGGTGGGCGTCCACCCGAGTAGCTCCCGTGTTCCGGTGCTGGTCGCCTCGAAGTCCATGGCGAAGAAGTTACCGATCCAGCCGAAGTGGTCCTGGATGTCGTTGGTGGCGATCGAGGTGACGGGCAGGTCGAACATGCGGCCGATCGCCTCTGCGATCTCGCGGGTGGAGACACCCTGTTCGGCTACAGCGTGCAGGCGGGCGCCTGCGGGCGCCTTCTCGAGGCCGAGGGCGACGAGGCGGGCCGCGTCGGATCGGTGCACGGCGGCCCACCGGTTGGTGCCGTCACCGGGGTAGCCGGAGACGCCCTTTTCGCGGGCGACCGCGGCGATGACCGCGATGAACCCGTGGTCGCCGGTGCCGTGCACGGTGGGCGAGAAGCGCAGGCTCACACTGTGCACGCCACGATCGACGAACTCGAGCGCCAGGTTCTCGCTCCCACCGCGCGCGGAGTCGGGGCCGTGGGCCGAGGACGCGTCGTCCTCGGTGGAGGGCCGGCCCTGAGCGAGGCCGGCGACGCCCGAGGCGAACAGGAACGGACGGTCAGTACCTACGAGCGTGTCGCCGATGGTCTGGACAGCGGCCCGCTCGGCCGCGCTCGAGGCGGCCGGGTTGGCGAAGTCGTGCTTGTTCGCGAGATGGATGACGGCCTCGGCATTTTCGGCGCCGGCGCGGATGCTACCGAGGTCGTCCAGGTCCCCGCGCCGGACGTGGACGCCCTTCGCGTCGAGGGCCGCGGCGGACGCGGCGGATCTGGCCAGTCCGGTGACCTTGTGGCCCTGAGCGAGCAGTTCGTCGACCGTGGCGGAGCCGATCCATCCGGAGGCTCCAGTGACGAAAACGTGCATGAGGTGATCTCCTTCGCCGCCCCGCGGGAGAACGGGGCGACTGATCCGAGTGTTTGGAAGCAGCAACTGATGTCAGTCACAGACATAGTTTACTCGTCATGTCAGTTACTGTCATCGCTACACTCGGACGCATGTCACGTTGGGAACCGGGGGCTCCGGAGCGGCTGCAGAAGGCGGCACTCGAGCTGTTCGCCACCCGCGGCTACGAGCAGACGACCGCCACTGAGATCGCACAGTCCGTCGGCCTGACCGAGCGCACCTTCTTCCGCTACTTCAGCGACAAGCGTGAGGTCCTGTTCCATGGGCAGGACGTGTTCGTCCAGGCGTTCCTCGTCGGCGTGGACACCGCACCACCGGGCGCTTCTCCGATCGAGATCGTCGCCTGCGCCCTGCAGTCCGCAGCGTCCTTGTTCCCGAACGAGCGCCGGCCTCACTCCCGCACGCGACAATCGGTGATCGAGCAGAACCCGGCACTGCAGGAACGCGAGTCGCACAAGCTCGCCGGCCTTGCCGCGACCCTCGCCGACGCCCTCCGTGCACGTGGCGTCGACGAACTCGCCGCCACCCTGGCCGCCGAGTCAGGCGCCACCGTCTTCGGGATCGCGTTCACGCAATGGCTCCGCGAGGGCGAGCAGCGATCGCTCGCCGACCTCTCGGCGCATGTGCTCCGCGAACTACTCACCCTGACCGCTGAGGCGACGGCCGCGCTCGACATCCCGTGACCACGTCGATGTGCAACCCGAAATGCATTGAGCAACTACGGATCTAGTGAACCTGCTCGATCATGTCCTCGATTGCCTTGGTGACCACATCCGGTTGATCGACGGGAATGTCGTGGGAACTGTGTTCTGCCGAGACGAGTCGGCGATTGGGTGCATCGCCGGCGAACCGTGCTTGGCCTTCCATAGTTGGGCATCGCCGGAGGCGTCGAAAGGGGTTGTGGCAGAGACGATTGCAATAGCGGGAACGCGCTGCGGCCAGAACATTTCGTGGTAGGCGAGGTGCGCGGGACCGTAATCGGCGGCCACGGCCAGTAGCTGGCGGCTCTCCTTCGTCGGGCGCGGAACGATGTCGCTGTCCCGGTGAGTCGTACCAAGCAGGTCCGTAATTTGGCGGTGGGGGAGTTGGATGGTATTGGCGGCGAAGGTGTTCTGATAGTTGGCCGTTCCGCCACGGCAAACTGCGCGGCTTGCTCGTACGCGGTGAGTTCTTCCTCGCCACGCTGCGAGGTGCCGTCGCATTGGGGAGGACCGGGTCGACTGGCCGAAAGCGTGGAGCACCGGGGAGAGTTGGTGTGCGAATCTGGTGCGGGGTGGCGAGTTGGCCCAGGTTGTCGATCAATTGTCAAGCGGGCCAAATGATTTCATTGTGGAGAAGAATCATTTCAGTGCGTTCTACAACACCAACCCGGACGATCTCCTCCGCGGCCACGACTGCGATCACATCTATCTCATCGGATACTCCGCCGACGTGTGCCTGCGATTCACCGCCGTAGCAGCGGTGTAGGTCTTGTCGCGTACCGGACGCCTCGCCTGTGAACGGTGACGTGGCAGCAGCCTGGATCAACGAACCAGCGAAGAAGAACACCGTCACAGAGTTCGTAGCCTGAACGGTCTCATCCGGTTGACAGCTACCGATACGCTAGCAATTAGCGAAGGGTAAGTGCATGCGGCCTGGTGACCGAAGACTTGTCGGTGGGATCGTACTCGGCCGATGACCGACGACGATCCGCTGCGCACACACTGTGAGGTGGCAACGTCCGTCACGGCGGAGTTGGCTGCGGCCGGTTTCGAGGACGCCGTGGAGATCGGGCGCGGTGGTTTCGGTGTGGTGTACCGCTGCACGCAGGCGGCGTTGGACCGGACGGTCGCGGTAAAGGTGTTGACCGCGCAATGGAACGAAGACAATCAGGCGCGGTTTGTGCGGGAGCAGCACGCGATGGGCCGTTTGACCGGGCACCCGAACATCGTCACCGTGCTGGAGGCCGGTACGACTGAGGGCGGGCGGCCTTATCTGGTGATGCCGTATTATCCGCTGGATTCGGTGGATGGGTGGATCCGTAAGAATGGTGCGCTTCCTTTGGACAGGGTGCTGCATTTCGGGGTGGAGATCTCTGATGCGTTGGAGAGCGCGCATCGGCTCGGTATTGTGCATCGGGATGTGAAGCCGGGGAATATTCTGCTCACCGAGTACGGGGAGCCGGCGTTGACCGATTTCGGTGTCGCGCACATTGCCGGTGGGTTCCGGACGACTGTGGGTGTTGTGACCGGGTCTCCGGCATTTACCGCACCGGAGGTGCTCGAGGGGGACGATCCGACGTCGGCTGCGGATGTGTATGGGCTCGGCGCGACCCTGTTCTGTGCGTTGACCGGGCATGCCGCGTTCCAGCGTCGCAGTGGTGAGAACGTGGTGGCACAGTTTGTCCGGATCACTACCCAACCGATGCCGGACCTCCAGGGCAGTGGTATCCCGGAGGACGTGTCGGCGTTGGTGGAAACCGCGATGAGCCGCGATCCTCACGAGCGCCCTTCTGCGGCGGGGCTGGGTGAGAGCATTCGACAGGCGCAGCAGCGCCACGGCTTCTCGGTCGGTGAGACGGGCCGACAGTCCGATTCGATTCTCGAGCGTCGGCACCGGGATCCACCAACGAGGGGACGGCGCCCGCTGCCGGCAGCGGGCGCCATGGACAGTGGTGGCAATCTGGCGTTCGAGCTGACCAGTTTTGTCGGCCGACGCACCGAGTTGTCGGCGGTGAAGAATCTGCTGGCCACATCCCGGCTGGTCACGTTTACCGGAGTCGGGGGAGTCGGCAAGACGCGGCTGGCGCTGCGGGCCGCGTCGCAAGCGCAGCGGGATTTCGCCGACGGGGTGTGGTTGGTCGAACTGGCCGCGGTCTCCGATGCCGCGCTCCTGGTCGATGTCGTGGCGGCCACCCTGGGGTTGCGGGACGAGGCGCCCGGTCGTTTGCGCGAAGTTCTGGTCAAGTTTCTGGGCTCGCGGGAAATATTGCTCGTTCTGGACAACTGCGAGCACATGGTGGAAGCCGTGGCGAAGTTGAGCGAGGCGTTGCTGCGGACCTGCCCGGATCTGCGGATTCTCGCCACCAGCCGGGAAGCGTTGAATATCGCAGGGGAGGCGGTGCTGCGGGTGGCGCCGCTGACGGTCCAGGACCAGGACCAGGACCAGGAGCCGACGCTGACGGGGCTGCCCCGTTTCGAAGCGGTGACGCTGTTCGCCGACCGTGCCGCAGCAGCCGTGCCGGACTTCGAACTCGACGAGAACAACAAGGCTGCCGTGACCCGGATTTGCGCCCGGCTGGATGGGCTGCCGCTCGCGATCGAACTGGCGGCGGCTCGGATGCGCGCGATGTCACCCGAGCAGATTCTGCAACGCCTCGATGATCGGTACGCGCTGCTCACCCGTGGTAGTCGTACCGCACCGACCCGGCAGCAGACGCTGCGATGGTGTGTCGACTGGGGCTACGAGCTGTGTACCCCGGCCGAACAGCGGCTGTGGGCCCGGTTGTCGGTGTTCGCCGTGAGTTGCGAACTCGACGCCGTAGAACAGGTATGCGGTGTCGGCCTGGCACCGCACAGCCCGCTCGATGTGCTGTCCTCCCTGGTGGACAAGTCGATTCTGATCCGGGAGGAATCGCACACCATCGTGCGTTTCCGAATGCTCGAGACAATGCGTGACTACGGTTGGCAAAGGCTGCGAGAGTCCGGCGAAGACACCGAGCTGCGCCGTCGGCACCGCGACTGGTACCAACAACTAGCGCTGGACGCCCAAGCCGGGTGGATCAGCGACCGGCAGCCCTACTGGATCGCCCGCCTCGAGCGCGAGCTACCCAATCTGCGCGACGCGCTCGAATCCTGCCTGTCCGAGGACACCGATGAGGCGGCCGAAGCCGGGCTGCGAACCGCCGCCGCGCTGCACGAATTCTGGGGCCTTCGCGGAATGTACGGGGAAGGCCGAGCCTGGCTCGACCGCGTTCTCGCCCACCCCGGCGCGCAATCGATACCCGACCGGATCGGCGCGCTTCGCGCCGCATGCGAGGTTGCCGCGCCACAGGGGGATTTCCGAGCTGCCGCCGCCCTTCTCGAGCAGGGGCGACTGCTTGCCCAACAGGCATCTACCCCCGCCATCCAAGGACAGCTCGCCTACGCGGCCGGCATTACTGCACTCGCCAGCGGCGCAGCGGCCGACGCCTCCTCTGCCCTGGAACGAGCTGTCGAGCTGCTCGGCTCGAACCAGACCGAAGAGCTCTACATCAGTGCCCTGACCATCCTCGCCTGGTCATACGAACTGCGCGGCCAGATGACGCGAGCGACCGAGCATTACCGCCGAGTACTTTCCATCACCGAAGAGCAGAGCGAATTCCTCTATCGTTCTGCTGCGTTGCGCGGCTTGGGTGTTTCCGCATGGCTGGAAGGCGAACGGGACCGTGCCCAACAGTTGCTCGAGGCGGCATTGCGAATCAACCGACGGCCGAATAGTCCGGTGTTCACCGCGTTCAGTATCGAGGCGCTGGCCTGGACGACCGCCGACCAGGGCAACGCCGAGCGCGCGGCCGTGCTACTAGGGGCAGCCCAGGGAAAATGGCTGGTGGGTAACAGTGTGCGGGCCGTCCTGCGGAATATGTCGCGCTTTCACGAGGAATGCGAGCAGACGACGCGTCGAACTCTCGGCGCTCGCAGATTCGATGGGGCCCTTCGGCAAGGTCAGGTGATGGGTATGGATGCCGCAATTGCTTACGCGCTCGGGGAACAACCCACCGATGCGGCCCCCGCGTCGGGCGCCTCCGCGAAATTGACCAAACGTGAGCAGCAGGTCGCCGACCTCGTCGCCCAAGGATTCAGCAACAAGCAGATCGCCGCCGAGTTGGTGATCGCGCAACGCACCGCCGAAGGTCACGTCGAACATATTCTGACCAAGCTCGGATTCAACTCCCGCGCTCAGATCGCGGCCTGGACAGTGGACCAAACCAAACACTGATCGACTGACGTGAGCCATCCCCACCTCAACGCCCATCGTGTCTTGCCGCGCCCGGTGGGGTCCAGGGATCGTGTAACCGAAATGTGTTGCTTATCAAGTAGATTACACACGTTTGGACGATCCTTTCGATCCAGGAGCGCCTCCCGCGTCGCCCGAACGGTCGACATGAACGTCGTATCGAAAAGTGTGCTGCCAGGCGTCTTGCTCGAGTGCGAGGAAGCCGCCAGCGGGTGTCTAGGGCATGGTCTCGCGACCCACCGCCGGTAGAATCGGATCGGACGGTCTGGCGTCGGCCGTACGCCGTTCGGCCTGACGCAGCCACGGGAGTGGAGATGAGCGCACGCGACGTCCTCGGCTTGCGGCGGTTGCATCGCAGCACTCGGGTGCTGTTGATCGCCGTCACGGTGTTTGTCGTGTCGCTGCTGATCATTCCCCGCCTGACCAGTGTCTATGTCACCTGGTTGTGGTTCGGTGAGGTCGGATTCCGCGGTGTCTGGGGCACCGTGCTTTTGACACGCGTGTCGCTGTTCGTCGTGGTGTCGGTGTTCATCGGCGGCGTCGTTTTCGCGGCACTGTGGCTTGCGTTCCGGTTCCGCCCCCTCTTCTTACCCAAGTCCGCGGAAGAAGAGGGCCTCCGGCCGTATCGCGTGCTGGTGATCCGGCGGCCGCTGCTGTTCGGAGTGGGCACCGCCGCGGTGTTGGGCCTCATCTGCGGCCTTGTCGGGCAGTCGAGTTGGATGACAGTCCAACTGTTCATCCACGGTGGATCCTTCGGTGTGTCAGATCCCGAGTTCGGACACGATGTCGGATTCTTCGTCTTCGATCTGCCCTTCTATCGACTGATCGTGAATTGGCTGTTCGTCGCCACCGTCCTCGCGTTCCTGGCCAGCCTTGTTACGCACTACCTGCTGGGGGGTCTGCGATTGTCGGGAAAGGCGGCCGGTCTCACCCGCGCGGCCCGCGTCCACCTCGCGGTGCTCGCTGGCACATTCATCGTCTTGAAAGCGGCCGCCTACTGGCTCGACCGATACTCGCTGCTATCGAGCCGCAGCAAGGAACCCACGTTTACCGGCGCCGGCTACACCGACATCAACGCAGTGCTTCCCGCCCGCCTCATTCTTGTCGCGATCGCCGTCCTCTGCGCTGTGGCAGTCTTCGCCGCCGTCGTCGTTCGGGACCTGCGAATCCCGGCGATGGCCGCCGCGCTGCTCCTGTTGTCCTCGATCCTGGTCGGCGCCGCCTGGCCGCTGGCCGTCGAGCAGCTCTCGGTCCGCCCGAACGCCGCCGACATGGAACGCGCCTATATCGAACGCAACATCACGGCTACCCGGCAGGCGTACGGGGTCGGCCGCGACCGCGTCGACTACCAGGCCTACCCCGGGGTTGGCACCAAGCCGCCGCCCGACGTTCCGGCAGACGTGACCACGATCGCCAACGCCCGCCTGCTCGACCCGAACGTGCTCTCGCGAACGTTCACTCAGCAGCAACAGCTGAAGAATTTCTACAGCTTCCCGGCGAATCTGGACCTGGATCGATACCGCATCGACGGGCAACTGCGCGACTACGTGATCGCAGCCCGCGAGCTGACCCCGAACGCGCTGAGCGGCAACCAGCGCCACTGGGTCAATCGGCACACCGTCTACACCCACGGAAACGGGTTCGTCGCCGCACCGGCAAACCGTGTCAACGCCGCGGTCCGCGATGCCGCTGGCGATGCCGCAGGCAGCAACAGCGGATACCCGATCTACACGGTCAGCGATATCGCCTCCCAAGGATCCGGGCACCAGGTGATCCCGGTGGATCAGCCCCGCGTCTACTACGGCGAAGTGATCGCCCAGGCCAGCCCGGACTATGCCATCGTCGGTGGCGGCGCCGAACCCCGTGAGTACGACACCGACACCACCAAATACACCTACACCGGCGCTGGTGGCGTCCCGCTCGGGAACTGGCTCAACCGCCTGGCCTTCGCCGCAACCTACACCGAACGCAACATCATCTTCTCCAAGGCGATCGGTCCCGAATCGAAGATCATCTTCAACCGGGATCCGCGACATCGCGTCGAACTCGTCGCGCCGTGGTTGACGACCGATAACAACCCCTACCCGGCCGTCGTGAACGGCCGGATCGTCTGGATCGTCGACGCGTACACCACCATCGACGGCTACCCGTACGCCAAACGCGGCTCGCTCGAAGCTCTCGAGCCGGGCAGTGACCCCCACACGCGGTCCGGACAGCTCTCCTACATACGGAACTCGATCAAGGCCACCGTCGACGCGTATGACGGCACGGTCACCCTCTACCAAGTCGACCGGCAGGACCCGGTCCTGGCGGCGTGGATGAATGTCTTCCCCGGCACCGTCGAACCCGAGGAGTCGATCACCGCCGAGCTACGAGCCCACTTCCGATACCCGGAGGACCTGTTCACGATCCAACGCGAGGTCCTCGCCAAATATCATGTGGACGAACCGCGAGAGTTCTTCACCACCAACGCTTTCTGGTCGGTGCCCAGCGACCCGACCGTTGACACCAACCCGCACCAGCCACCGTTTTACGTCCTGGTCGGCGATCAGGACAGTGCCAGGCCCTCGTTCCGGCTGGCCAGCGCGATGGTCGGGTTCAACAGGGAATTCCTCTCCGCTTACATCTCCGCCCACTCCGACCCCGAAAACTATGGCAGGATCAGCATCCTGGAGCTACCCACCGACACCCTTACTCAAGGTCCGCAGCAGATCCAGAACTCGATGATCTCCGACACCAGAGTGGCGTCCGAGCGAACCCTGCTCGAGCGTTCGAACCGGATCCAGTACGGCAACCTGCTCACCCTGCCGATCGCCGACGGTGGCGTGCTCTACGTGGAACCGCTGTTCACCGAGCGGATCTCGACAACACCGAACGGTTCGACATTCCCGCAGCTGGCGCGGGTGCTCGTCAGCTACCGTGACCCCGGCACCGGCGGCGTCCGCGTGGGCTACGCCCCGACCCTTGCCGAGGCGCTCGACCAAGTGTTCGGCGCCGGGACCGGTCGGCTCGCCACCGCACCCGGCGGCGGCCCCGCGGCCCCGCCGCCACCAGACCAGCAGCCCGTCCTGCCACTACCGACGGCGCCTGCACCAGCGCAACCCCCACAGACTGTGGACCAGGCGAAGATCGCCGAACTCAACGCACAGCTGGATGCCATCCGTGCCGCCCTCGACCGTCTCCAACAGCAGTTGAACGACCTCGACCGGCCCGGTCGATGACCTGGCAGGGGCGCGTTCTTCACCGTGCAACGCTTGGCGCCGTTGATCCATGACAACTAGCGGCTGCCACGTAACCTTGCTGGACGATATGGCCATTCCCAAGCAGGAGGGTTGCCCGTTGTTACCAAGGCAATCCCGCCTGATTCATGACCAACAGGTCAGAGCGATCGAGCGTGGCGCCCGGTATAAGGTCGATCCGCGCACCACATTCCGAGTTCATCGCGAGAACCCAGGTTTGCGCTGACCTGTCGTGAGTAAACCCACCCTGACCAGCAGAATCGTACTCGTTCCCCGATCGACGATCAGCGGGGGAATTCGGGTAGAGCACTACTCGATACTTGCCGACTCGACGAGCCCACACTCGTGCTGTGTCCACTGGATCGAAGAACATCGTCATCTGTCTCGACGGAACAGGTAATCAGCTCCGCGCCAGTGGCAGCACGAATGTGGTCCGCCTATTCGAGATGCTGGACCTGAGCGATTCGGCGAAACAGATCGCATACTACGACCCGGGCGTCGGCACGTTCAGCGCTCGGGGTGCATGGTCGCCCCCGGCCAGATGGTTCTCGCGGACACTCGGATTGGCGGTCGGCAGCGGGCTGCGGTCGAATCTCGCCGAGGCTTACTCCTACTTGATCGAGCACTGGCAACCAGGCGACCGAGTATTCGTATTCGGATTCAGTCGCGGTGCGTACACCGCGCGCGCCCTGGCCGGACTGCTGCACGAGCCGGGCCTCTTACGGCCGGGCAGCGAGAACCTCGTCCAATATGTTGTCAGCGCATACACGCGCAAAGCGACGGACTGGCCGGAGTTGCGCCGGTACGCCGGTACCTTCTGCTCGAAGTCCGAGCACAGCGACTTCTCGATTCCCATCGAATTCCTCGGCGTATGGGACACGGTCAAGGCGGCCGGTCTGCTCCGCTGGGAACTCCGGTGGCCCTTCACCAGGCAGCTGCCCAACGTGGTGAAGGCATGGCACGCCGTTTCCATCGATGAGAAGCGCCGTCCGTACGAGGAATACCTGGTCATGCCCAAGGGGAGCCAGCCGGTTCTTACCGAGGCATGGTTCGCCGGAGTCCATTCGGACGTCGGTGGCACATTCGAGGACGATCCGAAGCTGGCCGAGATCGCGTTGAAGTGGATCGCGGACGGTGCACTCGAGTCCGGATTGCTGCTGAGAGCCGAGGCATACCTTCGGACCTGCGCCGTCGACCCGATGCACGCGAAGGGCCGGGTGCATCGGATGGGGTGGATCTGGGCCCTGCTCACCTACCGTCGACGCAAGGTCCCACCAGGCGCCCGGGTGCACACGAGCGTGCGGACCCGGTGCACGACCGACCCGAGCTATCGGAAACGAATCCCCCAAGAAATCCGGTGGGAGGACGAACAATGGACCAGATTGCGCATGTAGCGGCAACCACCGCGGCCGGCCTGCGGACATCGGCGTGCGGCAATAGTGGAATCGGCCCGCCGGCCCGGCGCAGGTTGCGCACCTTCGCGTTCGACCCGATGTCGACTCGACTGTCCGGGCGGTTTCTCACGCTGGACATCCCCTTCGAATGTATCCGCGGCCCTGGGCCGGACGGTCGACTCGTGCAGGTGGTCGATTTCGACGCCAGCCGCGAGGCCTGGTACGAGCCGGTCGACCTCGACGATCCATTTGTGTTGGCGCAAGACGGAATTCGTCCGGCGGAGGGTGATCCACGGGCGCATCAACAGGTCGTATATGCGGTGGCGATGAGTGTCATCGAACGATTCGAACGATTTATGGGACGTCGATTCCGGTGGCACGGCGACCAGATCCTGCGCCTGGTCCCGCACGCCTTCGATGGGCGGAACGCCTATTTCGATCCTCGGCGCCGCGCCGTGTTATTCGGCTACTACCAAGCCGATGCCGAGAACCCCGGTGCGAATCTCCCCGGCCAGGTCATCTTCACCTGCCTGTCGAGTGACATCGTCGCGCATGAGGTGACGCACGCGATCGTGCATCGAATTCGGCGGCTGTACAACGAATCCACCAACCGGGATGTCTTCGCCTGGCACGAGGCCGTTGCCGATTTGATGGCCCTGTTCCAGCACTTCGCACACCGGGATGTAGTACTCGAGGCAATCGCGAACACCTCGGGACAACTCGAGAAGAGCGCGGGGCTGCTGGAATTGGCCAGGGAATTCGGCGAGTCGACCGGTCGCGGCGCCGCGCTGCGTTCGGCGATAAAGGACCCGAACCGGACGCCGGACAGATTTCGCGCGGCACAGGAGCCACATGAGCGGGGCGCGTGTTTCGTGGCGGCGGTATTCGACGCGTATCTCGACGCCTACCAGAATGCGATCGCGGACCTGTTGCGGATCGCCACCGGCGGAACCGGTATGTTACCGGCGGGTCGCCTGCACCCGGACCTCGTATCGCGGCTCGCCGACGAGGCGGTAAAGACCGCGGACCGGATTCTCGGAATGGTCGTGCGCGGATTCGACTATCTCCCGGTCATCGACGTGACGTTCGGCGATGTGGTCCGCGCGATCGTCACCGCGGATCGCGGCCTGTATCCAGAGGACCGGCTACATCTGCGCAGCAGTCTCGTAGAGGCGCTTCGGCAGCGCGGCATCTGGCCGATCAGCGTCGCCTCGTTGACCGACGAGGCGCTGATCTGGCAGAAGCCGGATACCAGGTTGAACCTCAGCGACGGCGATCATCCGGTGGACTTGTCCAGGGTCATCCTGTCCGCGTCGAAGGATCTTGACCCGATCGGCAACCCCGGTGAATTACGCACACCCGCGCTGCACGACGGCAACGGCTCCGCCGGTTCGGCCGACACCCAGACGCGGCGTTCCGTTTTCGATCAAGTCGCCAAAGACCTCACCGCATGGGCTCGTTCGAACGCACCGCAACTCGGGCTCGATCCGAACTTCGCCATCAGCTGCGAAGGAATCCACGTCTCATACCGGCTGGCGGGTGATCGGCTACCGCGTCCGGAACTGGCCATACAACTCCTGCAACGCCGCGCCGACCTCGAAGAATCAACGCAGGGAAAGCAGCCGGTGATCCGCGCCGGTACGGCCCTCGTCGTCAGCGCCGATGGGAGTGTGGACTATGTCATCGCGAAGCCACTGCCGCTGAGCAATGAGTCCTCGGCCGACGACAATGCCGCACGGGTATTACACGAAGCGGGCAGACTACGACTCGCCGCAATGCGGGAATGGTTCGACAAACTGGAAGCCGATGACGCGCTGAGCGCATGGACTGCCGAGCACGCAATTCACCGCCTCGACTTCGCCGCGATCCACTCGGAAACAGGTCAGTAGGTGCGATATGTCAACGCCGACAACGATTGCTGTGCGGATGTACAACGTAGGATTCGGCGACGCCTTCACCGTGACGGTCCGGCGCAAGCACGAAACGTGGCGAATGTTGGTCGACTGCGGCGTGCACAGCCAAGGCCAGGCGCGCCCGATCCGTGACTCTGTGCGGGCGATCATCGCTGACCTCGCCGAGGCAGATCCCGGTCACCGACCGCATCTCGACGTCGTCGTCGCCACCCATCACCACGCCGATCACATCACCGGATTCGCCTGCGCGGAATGGGAGCAGGTCGCGGTCGAGGAGGTGTGGGTGCCGTTTGTCGAGGACCCCGACGACGCGGACGCGCGACGGATCCGCAGCGGGCAGGACGATGCCGCGCACGGCCTGGCCGCGCTCGTCGACCGGCGCGTTCATCAACTCGACCGCATCCCGGCGGCCGTCGAACAGGCACGCGCGTTCGCGCTGAACTCGAAGGGAAACGCTGCCGCGACCGATCGGCTGCTCGGCAGGAACCAGAAAGGGTTCGCGGCACCGCATCGGGTTCGGTTCCTGCCGAGCAAGAAGAAGACGGCGAACACGATCGCCGTGGATCGCGTCGGGCTCGTCGCACACATCCTCGGGCCACCGCGCGATACCCAGTTCCTCGGGCGAATGGATCCGCCCGCGAAGCAATCATGGCCGCTGGTCCGGGGCGGCACCGCCACGGACACCGACGACACGCCCACACCGCTGTTCAACCCACGCTACATCGCGCGGAATCCCTTGCCGGGCAGGCTGCCCCAGGCGAAGGCGGATCTGCACCTGGACGAACTCGTCACCGACGACGACCGATTGCTGCGCGCCGCCTCGATCCTCGAGAACGCGGTCAACAACACCAGCGTCTTCTTCGTCCTCGACATCTCGGGAACCCGGCTGCTATTCCCCGGAGACGCGCAACAGGGCGCATGGGAGCACGTACTCTCCGACGCGCAAAACGTCGCGCTGGTTTCCGATGTATCCCTGTACAAGGTCGGACACCACGGTTCACACAATGCCACACCCCGACGTTTCATCGAAACCGATTGGCAGACAGACGGATACGCGATGATCCCATTCGGCCTCGTAAAACGATGGGCAAAAACGATCCCGAAGAAGTCCCTTCTCGATTCGCTCGCAGATCACGACCACACCGTCATCCGAGCCGACATATCCCCTCACCCCGTCCCCAACAAGATCGCTGTGAAGGATGACATCTGGACCGAGGTGACCCTCACAGCGTCATGATCCGCATCCCTGCTGCCATAGTCCGTGCGGAAGCCATATTCACTGGAAGCCATATTCACTGTAAGCCCGTCCGCGCGGCGACGTAGCGGCTGCTGTTCATCCCGACCGGGTCAGAGATGATTTCCCAATCTAGATCGGCATCCTGCGCTGGGAGATCGTCTGCGATCAGATCCGCCGCTGTTCCGACAGTCCCTCGGCGGCCGGCGAATACCGCTGTGTGCGACCGATCGGTGAGGGGGGTGCCGCGGGCCGGCGGTAGACGAGCGGTATCGGTCGCCGTAGATCCACCAGGGTCGCGACGTGGAGCGTGCGTTTGCGCTCCATGATCGGCGCTAGTTCCGGCACTGCGATCGATGCAGTCACGGTGCAGTCACCCGGCCCCAACGCGACCAGCAGGCCATCGCGGACGGTCGCGGTGAGCGGCTGAAGCAGTAACGTGACGCAGAGTTCGAGGTTCAATTCGCCCACTCGGGTTCCGTCGATGGTGACGTCGAGCCGGGGACAGTAGGTCTGGGTGACTTCGTGTCCGAGCAGCTCGACCTGCTCGCTGCCTCCCGAGTGGGTGCGTACCGCCGCGCTGCGCAGTCGTTCATAACGACGCCAACCTTCGACCATGACGCCGCCCAGGTCGACCTGGAGCAGTCCGTCGATCGCCTCGACCAGCTCGCGCAGTGCCGATAATCGCAACAGGGCGCTGACAGCCGGTGCGCGACGCAGTGCCAACTGCTCGATACCACGCTCGCGGAGATGCTCGGCCAACTCGTTCAACCCCGACTCGCGCGTACTGCCGTAGAAAAGAATCGCCCGCGTCGTGATCATCGTCGGATTCGTCATCGGGGTACCTCTCTGATGTGTAGCTGTGGCTCGCCGCCACACAACCGAACCCGTACGGCCGGAGCGCGGGCGACCTGGCGGACGCGGATAGCGGGGCTCATATCCTCGATCACCTGCACGCGTACCTGCGGCAGGCGTTGTGAGTGCTCCGGCTCGGTCGAACGCGTGGCCTGCCTGCGTAGCACAAATGTCGCCACACCGATTGCGAGCAATAGGGCGCTGAGGCCCAATATGTCGTCGATGTGGTTGTCCCGCTTATCATTGCCGCCTGGTGGCGCCGCGGTCGGCGGTTGCACAACGGATTGTGAGACAGGTGTCGGGGTAACGAACGAGGTTGTCTGCTCGGTGGTTTCAGTGGTGACCGGTGCGGCGATGAACTCGACGGACGTCCTTCGGGCGCGATAGCCCGATCCCGCGTCACAGGTGACCGAGATCCAATGGGCGCCGAGTACGGCCCGGGCGGGCACATCGACCGAGGTTTCGAACGAGGTCTGGTAGATGTACTCGGTCACCGGTGCCCGCCAGTCCGGCGCGATGCTTACCGTGTCGCAGCGCCAGCCGCTACCGCGAACGGTGATCTGGGTGCCACGTTCGGCGGTCGGCGGCACGGCCTCGAGGGTGGGCTCGAAGTTGGGCTCCGGATTGCGGGTCGATCTCGGGGGCGTGGAAGAACTATCGGAGGGTTTCGGTGTCGAGGCCGTCTGTGTCTGTGTCTGTGTCGGGGTTGTCGTTTCGTTCGGCTCTGTCGGCGAGACCGGCGTGGTTGTCGACGGCTGGGCCGCCGCGATCGACACCGATGCGACGCCGAGCACCGCCGCCGCGGCTATCGCGACGGGAAATGCTCGTGCGTCGCATTTCATGTCATCCCTCCGAGATGGAGACTCCGGGGATTCGTATACCGACCCCAGTCTGTCCCCGGCTCGGCACCTCGACGCGAGTAGCCCGCTACCTGTTCAGAAGCATCCCCGATACGGCGGATTGTCCGAGCGCCGCACGAGACTGGCCGCCGTCGTAATATCCTCCGCTCCTGGTCGGCGCTCGCAATCACCGTCGTCATCGCACTCGTTACCGTCTCTTGCGGATCGGATCGAGAACGCTCCAGGAGCCGAAACGCAATCGACCGCCGTCCCGCGAACCGGTACCCCGAAGCTGCGCGGATCGTCGAGGTCATTCGCGGCAGATAGTCCGAACTCGATCTCAGCGCCGCCGTCGGTGTCTGGCGCGGGGACAAGGAGATCTGGATGATCTTGTCAGTCGACGAGCTCGAATCGGTTCCTGTCGATGCTCGCTCACGAGATCCGCCTGCCGATTCGCCGGGCAACGGTGTCATCGGTTACGTATATCATATTGTATGAATATCAAAGTATTTGATATGATTTCCATATCATGCAACGCTTGGATGGTCGGGCGCCGGAGGCATGCCGAACACGGTGAATGGAGTGTGCTCATGTATTTGATTACCGGGGCGACCGGCCTGATCGGCCGCGCCCTCGTCGATACGCTGGTCTCTGCGGGCGCCGAGATCACAGCGGTAACGAGGCATCCAGACGGTGCAGCCCTGCCGCCGGGTGTGAAGGTGGTAATGCCCGAGGCTCTCGAATCTGTAATGCCGGAGGTCACCGCGGTGTTTGTTCACCCGAGAGCGACGAAGGATGGTGTTGATGCGCTGCTCGCCAGTGCGGGCCGGCACGATGTGGCGCGAGTGGTGGTGATGTCGGCGATCAACGCTGATGACGATCCTTCCTGGCAGCCGTCCCGGTTCAACGGCGACCGCAACACCGAAGTCGAGCGCGCAGTCGCCGAGTGTGGCCTGCCGTGGGTGAGCGTTCGGCCCTGTTCCTTCGCGATGAACACACTGACGATGTGGTCTGGCCAAGTGGCTCGAGGCGACACCATCTACGCACCCTTTGGGGCGTTCGCCGAGGCTGTCCTGCACGAACGAGATGTTGCAGAGGTCATAGCCCGAGCGCTGGCGGACGATTCCCTTCTGGGGCGGCGTATTCCGCTAACCGGGCCAGCGGCGCTACGTTTCGATGAAATGGTACAAACCATCGGCGACACGATTGGTCGGCCGTTGCGCTGGCAGGAGATCCCGGCAGAAGTGGCTGCTAAGGCAATGACTCAGCGCGGCCTCGGCGAGCAGTTTGTCAACGCGTTGATGGACCGGTATGCCCGCGAAATAGATCAACCTGTGTTCGTTTCCGACGAGGTCGCGCAGATTCTCGGCCGCCCTGCGCGTAGTTTCGCCGACTGGGTTGCCGAGCATGTTCAGGCCTGGCCGCAACGCATCGCGCTAGCAGGTACTGCCTCCGCCTGAACGGCCGCCTCCCGTCGAAGGGAACCCCGTGACCACTGATCAGCGCGAGGCATGAGACGTGATCGACTTCGCCTTGATGTATTGCACACGCGATGCGTTTCATCGCGATCTCGGATGGCTCAACTACTTCATGCTGCAGGTCGAATTATCATGCAGGAGAACGGAGGTCGGTCATGTTGAAGGGTGAGACCGACGGGGACGTGGGCTCTTCCGAGCTGCGGTTCGCCCCGGCCGTGCCAGTATGTTCGGTCGTTGCTACGCCACGGAAGCTCAACGACGTACTCGGGGATTCATACCGCGTCGCTTCGTGATCAGCACCAACTCCATAGCGACAGTTTGACTCCGCTTGCACCGCAGAAGCACAGTTCCGGATCGTCTGACCCGTCACCCCGCAATCGCGGGCCACGTCCTCGACCGGGCGCGACTTCTCGACGACTTCCCCGACCATCGTCTCCCAATCCTACTTGGGCCACTGTCCGAGATCCTTCGGGCACCTCAACCCTATGCACCGAGCATCGCTAACCCGCGGCCTGGCCGCTCGTGAATAGCTTCCAGGAAAGCGTTTTGGGCTGGCCATGAATGAAAAATGTGAAGGGCTTCTCGTCCTGCAGCGAAAAGACACCACCCGCCTGCAGACGCTCCGCCAGGTTCGCGCTCTTGACGGCGACCTTCAGGGGCCTCTGCTCACCGATTTCCGCCAGCTTATTCGCAAACGTGCCCACCGCGTCGTTCTCCTTGGTCGAACCGAACGGTTCGTAAAAGTAGACGGCTGTGACGTCTTCGGGCAAAGATTCCTCGAGTACGTCCTTGTTCAGGGTGCGTACATGATTCAAGCCCAATCCTGCTGCGTGCTGGTTGGCAAAGGCCGCAAAGTCGGGTTCTATTTCCATCCCGTATACCTTCTTGGCGTCGGTGAACATCCCGAAGAAATCGATGGCCTTGCCGGTACCAGAGCCGACGTCCACCAAGACGTCGTCTGGACCCAGGTTCAGGGCCTCTTTGGCCCAGGTCAGGTACTTGAGCTTCGACGGCTCCGGGGGGTAGACATCCTCCCGTCCACCGAAACGCCCTGCGACCTTCGAAACCAACCCGTCAGCGTCGAACTGCTCTTGTGGCCGGTCATCCTTCGGAATGCCATGAAAATTATATTCGGGCAGGCCCAAGGTGCGCCCGAACTCGCGGTCTGCCTGCTCATGGTGGCCTCGAGCGACCAGTCCCCGGAGCTCGTCCCGCCACTCTGCCCGCGCGGCTGCCCGCCTTTCCGGATCCTCGTCGAAGAATAGAGATTCCCGCCTGGCGTGGTACGGGTCATCAATAGCGGTCGGGTCCGGTCCCCGCGCGCCTGCGCTGGATTCCGGGTGTTCGGCGGCGGTACCGCGATCCACGCGCGCATCCGGACCAACCCGGTAGATCTCGGGTGCGAGCCGCAAGTCTTCGTGCTGGATCCGCCTGAGGGTGTTTAGTATCTCGTGCGGGAATTCATGGTGCGTTTCGCTGATATACGGTGCGGCTTTGTAAACAAGCGCGTCGGCGATCCGCTCGGCTGTCCGCACCATTTCCGCGATGATCTCACCGTCGCCCGACCTGCCCATCGAAGGTTTTCTGTCGCTGCGATCGGGCGCTCAGGCGGTGAGGTCGAGGGTGGTGAAGTCGACCTCGGTGAGTACCAGGTCGAGGGGGTCGGGTTGGTCGGTGAGTTCGTCGGTGGTGTAGGCGCCGAATCGGCTGATATGGGCGCGTAGGTAGGGCGAGAGCGCGGCGAGTTGGTCGGCGATGATGGTCCAGCCCTCGGCGACCAGGCCACGGACGACGTTGGTGATATCCAGGGCATTGTGAAAGATCACGCAGTTGGCGAGGAGGGTGTTGAACTTGATCAGCTTCTCCTGCTCTTCGGGGGCGTTGTCGGCGGACTTGCGGGACGGGGGTGTCCTGGACGGGTATGTCGCGGTCGGGGTGGTTGCTGCGGGGTCTTGGGCGGGCATAGGCGGAGCCGATGCGGGTGTCGGCAGGCTCGGGTGCCAGTTGTGGAGGCAGGCATCGCACGATCGCTGTGGTGGCGTAACGTGCGGCCCGGCTCTCAGATTCGCTGCGCCTCGAGTACCAGAACGGGCAGCAGCAGTGCGCCCTGATCGTCGAGCTCGGGACGGAAACCGATCCGGGCGAACCGTTCCGACATCGTCTCGTCGGGTTCAACCGTCAGCCGATCCGGACGCAACATGGTGATCGACCAGTTCGGCGGCGCGAATGTGGAACGCAGCGTTTCCTCGGAGATCGGGTATGGCGCGTACAACTCAGCACAGTCGGTGGTGGTGAAGCAGAACTGGATCAATCGGCCACCAGGTTTGATCACCCGAGTCAGCGCGGCCACGTGTGCCCGGCGCTGCTCCGGGGTGAGACAGTGCAGTAGTGCGCTGCTCACCACGGTGTAGAAACGGCCGTCGTGCCCAACCAGGAGTGTCGCGTCGGCAGTTTCGAACGATACGGGGACTCCTTGCTTCGCAGCGCGCGAGCGGGCCGCACCGATAGCCGTGGCCGCCACGTCGAGACCGATCACCCGGTAGCCGAGGCTGGCGAGGTATATCGCGTTATCGCCGGGCCCGCAGCCGACGTCGAGCACGTCGTCGTGAATGCGGCCGCGCTGCTCGAACTCTACGAGCAGCGGCTGTGGCCTGCCGATATCCCACGGGGGGCGCTGGATGGCGACGCCAGGGGACAGCTCTTCGCCGCGATACATCCGCTCGTAGTCGATCGCTGCCGGAAAGGTTCCCGGTCCTGCGTCTTTGTCGGTCATCAGATCCTCCGAATTCAAGTAGGTGAACTGTTTGGTTCACCCGCTGTCCGCGAGGCGTCGAGGGGTTGCCTCAATCACCCAAAATTGTACTGTAGCAGTAATATACGGCATACGTAGAATATGTATTGCATATTTATGGGGGCGGCGTTTCGGAGGGGCGAATGTTGCGGCGGCGTCCGGGACGGACGCCGCGAAGGTTGGCTCTGCTACTTCGTAGCGGAGCTGGTGAGCCGAAATCAATACTCCGGTACGTGGATTCGCCTGGTGTGAGCTATGGAATCCGGAGGGGTTGGACCCTGCTCATCCTCGGCACTCGCATCGGTCGACGCACTCCGGCTGTGAATATATGTGATTTATATCATATGAGTTGCGTAATTTATTGAGTACGCGTCAACCGCTCGCCGCCACATGGCCGAGGGGCAACCTCGATGCCTGTCACGCCTGATCGTCGTCTTCGTCGATCCGCAATCGATTTCGTGAGCGAGCCTTCACTGCGCCGATCCCGCCGATCCCGCCGCCCCGCGTCGCTACGCGATAACGCCGTGGTGCTCCTACCGTGGTCGGAGCGTCCATTGGTCAAAATAGCCTGAACGCCCGGCTCGCAGGTCGGGCACGGTTGCACGCGCTGGAATACTCAATCGCGGTGTGCTGGCCTGATACCGGGATGAACCCCGGGGGTCAGGCCACTACCCACCGACGTCTGTTGCAGAAGTCGAGTCAGTGTCGCGCGCTGATCGACGTCGAGCGACCACAGCACCTCGGCGTCCAACGACTTCACGATCTCTTCGGCCTCCGCGACCACCTTGTGCCCCGCGGCCAGCAGATGCACCGCGTGTGCCCTTCGGTCGGTCGGGTGCTTGCGGCGCTCGACGAGCCCATGCTTCTCCAGTTCGTCGACCAGTCCGACCATCACGTTGCGATGAATGCTCAACACCGCGCACAGCTGTCGCTGCGACTGGCCATCGTTCGCGCTGAGCAAGCGCAGCATGCCGAAGTGACGCGGGCTGATCCCAAGTGGGGCAAGCATCGCTGCGAAGCGATGGGTGACGTGGAATCCCAGCTGTCCCAACAGGAAAGCGGGGTGCTCAGACAGCGGGATGGAGGGTTGATCGGCGCTGGTCATCCACTAAGTATAACCCAATGAACGCACAATAAATGATTACCCACTTGATTGATAATCACTTCATGTGCATAGTTGAGGAGTCGCTACTTCTCACTGTTCGAAGAGAGCCTTCATGAATACCGACTCCGCACCTTCCCAGGAGAGCCCACCGCAGCTCGATCCGCGCCGCTGGATCGCCTTCGCCGTCGTGCTGGCGGCCGGATTCATGGATCTACTCGACGTCACCATCGTCAACGTCGCCGTGCCGAGCATCCAGGCTGATCTCGGGGCGCAGTACTCGCAGATCGAATGGGTCATCGCGGCCTACGTCCTCGCCTTCGCCGCCGTGCTCATCACCGGTGGACGCCTCGGTGACATCTTCGGCCGCAAGCGCATCTTCCTGATCGGCATGGCCGGATTCACCCTCGCCTCCGCCGCCTGCGGCCTCAGCTCAGACCCGAGCATGCTCATTACCGCGCGGTTCGTGCAGGGCGCGATGGCCGCCTTGATGGTGCCGCAGATCCTCGCGATCATCCGAGCTACCTTCCCGGAACGTGAACGAGCCAAGGCGATCGCGATCTACAGTGGTGTCGGCGGATCGGCCTCGGCAGTCGGGCTCGCGCTGGGCGGCTTGCTGGTGCAATGGGATCTGTTCGATCTGGGCTGGCGACCCATCTTCCTGGTCAACATCCCGGTCGGCATTGCCGCGCTCATCGCCGCGACGATTGTTATGCGGGATTCCCGCTCGACCACAGCACCCCGGCTCGATCCCGCTGGCATGGTGCTGGCCACGTCGGCGGTACTGCTGCTGGTTTACCCCCTCGCCGAAGGCCGCCGATTGGGCTGGCCCGCATGGACATTCATCATGATGGGCATGGCCGTGCTGGCGTTCGGACTGTTCGTCGCCTACGAGCGACACCGCGTACGCACTGTTGGGTCGCCACTGATCGACCTGGATCTGTTCCGATCCCGCCCGTTCGCCGTCGGCCTCGCGAGCTGGCTGCTGTTCTGGATCGGACTCGGAGGCTTCTTCCTGGTGTGGACGCTGTTCATGCAGGCGGGCCTCGGCTGGTCGCCGATGCGGGCCGGACTGACAGCGGTGTTCTTCGCGGTCGGCGCAGGCATCGGCGCAGGCGGCTCGGTGGGCGTGCTTGCGCCCCGGTTTGGGCGTCGGGTGCTGATCGCGGGCGGCGGCGTCAATGCCGCCGGATTCGGGATTTACGGCTGGATGGCCGTGCACTACGGTGCTGCCATTTCCTCATGGCAGATGACAATTCCACTGATCATCACCGGTATCGGATTCGGGATGGTCGTCGCGCCGACCATCGACCTGCTACTCGGCCAGGTACCGGCGCATGAGGCGGGTTCGGCATCGGGACTCCTCAATACCGGGCAGCAACTCGGCACCGCCCTCGGTGTCGCGCTCGTCGGCGTGGTGTTCTTCGGTCAGCTCGACCAGGATTCGACACGTGGGGTCACCGAGGTCACCCCACAGATCCGCGCCGAACTCAGCACGATGGGATTGCCGGAGACGACACAGGATCAGATCCTTGCCAACTTCGTTGCCTGCGTGCGGGACCGGTCAGCCGAGGTCGATCCGACAGTGGTTCCCGCCAGCTGCCGCGGCGGCTCCGAATCAGGCGATTACGGTGTGACACAAGTACTCACCCGCGCCGGCGAAGAAGCAAACGCGGTGAACTTCGCCAACACCTTCGATTACACGCTCTGGTACGGCATCGCAATCCTGGTCCTGATGAGTCTCGGCTTCCTCGCCCTACCCAAAGACGCGCGACTCGAACAGCACGAACTCGATAGCGACCCAACCGATCGCACACCAGCAGGCGTCTGACATGGAATCTTGACCATCGGCCGTCAACAGTCCGCAGTCGAAACCGCGTAAAGGACAATGCAGGCTCCCCGGCTTCGACGCTGCGAGAGCCACCGGGAATCGAGATCCAGGCAGCCCGAAATGCTGCCAGACCTGCTGACGAGGCTTGCTCATCGAGGACTGCCAGCTCATTGTCGACACACTGGGGAACGGCCGCCTCGCCGCGTTTGTCGTAGCCGCCTCGTCCGTTGTCAGCGCTTCCGGGCGGGTCATCTCGTACCGCTCGGACTCATGCTGCTCGCTGTGCAAGAGCGACACCGCAACTTTCGCGATGTCTTTCGTATCCTCCGGCGCGATCCGCGCACATGCTGTCCCGATCGGCTTCAGCGTGTGGGATCCGGCCAAGCTACCGAAAGTAGTCGAACCGGGCGCTGCCCGGCGTGCGCCCGCGAAGAATTCGCGCTGGACGATCTGCCGAGTTTCACTCAGCGACAAGCTCTTCCGCGGAGTCGCTACCGGCAGTGGTGGTGCGGCGCAGGAAATCGGCGATCAGTTCCAGTTCGGCGAGGGTGTAGGTTCCACACAGAGCGTCCATACGGCCGTTCATGCCGGAAAACATCTGGAACAGCTCGTGGTTGCGGTCGCGGAGCCCGCGGACGATTACAGCGCGGCGATCAACGGAGTCGGCGTCACGTTCGCGAGCGATCCAGCCATCGCGCTGCAGCCGGTCGAGGATTCCGGTCACCGTCGCAGGATGCAATCCCGCGCGACGGGCTAACGCGGTCGGCGCCAACGGCCCGTGCCGGTTGATCAAATCCAGGCACGTCCAGTCGACGTCCTTCAACTCCACCTTGGCGCCGAACCGGCGATTCAGCAGCGACAACTCAATATTCAAGTCACGAAACGCATCCTTCACGGCAGTGGTCAGCTGGCGACGCCGCTTCGACGTACCCTTTTGCGCCACTGGGCTCATTTCCACCCCTCACACTTTTATTCATACGGTTTTCATATTGTACGACACAAGACGGCAGGTCCGTGCGCCGAGAGCGGCCTCGGCGAGCCTCGCGCGGGCCGCGTAACCAGTCAGCGTCGGCCGAAGGTCGGACAACGAGGTTGACAAATATATAGACCGGTCTATTGTCGAATCATGACAATGGCCCGAAAAGGTGAAGTGACCAGCACGAAGATGGTCGAAGCCATGCTGACGCTGATCCAGTCCCGCGGATACGCGGGGACTGGGATCAACTCCGTGATCGACCATGCGAAGGTTCCGAAAGGTTCGCTGTATTTCCACTTCCCGGAGGGAAAGGAGCAGCTGGGGGAACACGCTATCGGGGTCGCCACCGAACAGTTCCGGCAGCTCGTCACTGAGGCTATGGCGAGTGCGCCGACTCCAGGGGCGGGCCTCCATCGGGTGGTCGACGTTCTGGGGGAGTTGTTGGTGGACAGCGATTTTCAGCTTGGCTGCCCGGTCTCGGTGGTCACGCTGGAAATGGGTGGCCACAGCGACCGACTCCGGAATGCGTGCGCCGATGCGTACGAGTCCTGGATAGCCGCAGTTTCGGAGTATCTGAGTTCACGTGGCCACCCCGAGCCGCAGGCGCGCGCACTGGCAGTGACGGCCGTGAGCGCTGTGGAAGGCGCGATGATTGTCGCTCGGGCCATGCGAGACACTCAACCGTTGGTCAGCACGGCACAGGCGATCGGTAGTTTGCTCGACGGCGTCGCACTCGAGACGGGCAGTGTCCGCTGATGAGCATCACCGCCGAACGACACGCGCTCGTGTTCGGAGCAACCGGGTTCCTCGGGCGCCACTTGATACTCGCACTCGACGATGCGGGCATCCAGGTGACCGCCGCGACGCGGAGCAAAGACTCCTATCAACAGCTGATCTCCTGGTTGCAGGACCATGGACACCAGTCGAAGCCGAATCATCTGCCTGTCGACTTCGAATCTTCGGGGCTTGGCCTGAGTGATCCGAGCTCATTGCGGAACATCTCGGAGATCTACAACTGCGCAGGTGCGTATCGGTTCGGAATGACCACAGCCGAGGCCCGCCACTCGAACGTCGACAGTGCGCGCGAGATCATCGGTCTCGCCGCCAAAGCTCCCGACCTACTGCGTCTTGTCCACGTGTCCGGCTACCGAGTCGGCGGGCAGGATCCAACGCTGGTGCCGTGGAGTGCAGAGCATGTGAAGGAAACCTACACCGAGCTGGGCGCCTACGAGGCCTCGAAAGTCGAGTCCGACGCGGTCGTGCAGTCCGAGGCCGACCGTCTCGGTGTGCCGTGGACCATCGTCAATCCCTCCACCGTCAGCGGTGTGAGCGATACCGGCGAAACGGATCAGTATCTCGGCCTCGCAGCGAGTTTGAAGGAACTCTGGCAGGGGTCGCTTACCGCGCGACCCGGAAACGCGAGCACCTTCGTACCGGTGGTTCCGGTGGACTACCTCTCGCAGTTCATGGCGATGCTGCCGGGTGATCCCGCGACGAACCGCAGGGCCTATTGGGTTCTCGATGACGCGACCCCAGCGCTGCCCGACCTGCTCACACAGGTGGGACGCCACTATCGGGTCAAGGTGCCGCGCGCCCGAATCCCGGTCGCTTTGATCAAAGGACTGCCCAGCTCGGTGACCAAAGCCGATCGGGAGACACTGACGTTCCTCTCCACCGACCGATACCCGACCAGTCCGGCGCTCGAACTCGCCGAGGGGCACGGACTGCACATGCCCGACACGATCCCATCGATGATGAAGTGGGCCGATCACCTCGCGGCATACCGCTTCGGCGCGACCGCGAGTACGGGGCTGCCACGACGTTTCACCTCGGTTGCCGCAGCCAGGACTTTCGAGATCGGGTCACCGACAGCTTCGACGTTGGTGCTGCCCGGCCTGCCGATCAATGCGGACACCTGGGCGTCGGTCGCCGCAGACATCGGCGATACCCGAGTGCTCGACCTACCGGGTCTCGGCATGAGCACCGGCACCACGGACTGGGGCTACTGGCTGAATGCCTTGCTCACCAGCACATCCCCGTCGACGAACCACCTGATCGGTCATTCGATCGGCGCGGCGGCCGCCGTCGAGGCCGCGGCGGCCCATCCAGACCGAATCGGTCACCTCACGCTGGTAGCACCCTTCTTCCTCCAGAACCGTGCCGGAGCGAGCGTGCTCCTGTCCACTCTTACTCGGCTCGTCCTACGCCGAGTCGATGCCGAGTCGCTGTCACGCCGCCTGACCGGCACCGTCGCGTATGCGGCAGAACTGCAGACCAGCGCCGAGGATCTTCGCCGTGGACAAACCGGCGCCCACGTCGCCGCACTGTTGAAGAAGACTCGAAACCAGCGTTGGCGCAGCGGTCTCGGCAAACATATCCAGCAATTCCCCGGAACCGTGCACGTGATCGTCGGGGACCAGGACCCACTCGCCGAATGGGCGCCGGCCATGCTCGACACACTGGGCTCCCGAATCCGGATCAGCACCATTCCTGGCGCCGGCCATTACCCGCATATCACCCACCCTCAGGAATTGGTGAACACGATCCTCGAACACCACCCGATACCGTCGCAGAGCCATGGGAACAACCGATGAATCTGGACGAAATGCGCGTCGAGATCGACCGAGCGGCAAGGGATCTCGAAGCCGACCTGATCAGGCATCGCCACCACCTGCACCGACACCCCGAGCTTTCCAACCGGGAACAGAACACCGCCGCGTACCTGGCGAACGAATTGCGCCGATACGGTGCAGATGAAGTGCGTACCGGCATCGCAGGGCATGGCGTCATCGGTGTGTTCCACGGCCGTCTCTCAGGCGATCGGACAACCGCGCTACGCGCCGATATGGACGGGCTGCCCGTTCGAGAGACATCCGGCGAGGACTTCGCCTCCGTCGAGGAGGCAGAGGGCCCCGACGGGACAGTTGTCCCTGTTGCACATGCCTGCGGCCACGACTGTCACATGGCGACCGTGCTGACCGCGGCCAAGGTCTTGGCACAATTTCGTGAGCATCTCCCCGGAACATTCCTCTGCGTGTTCCAACCTGCAGAAGAAGGACCACCGTTGGGAGAGACCGGTGGCGCCCAGGCGATGATCGATGCTGGTGGGTTCGACGGCATCGAGCCCACAATGGTCTTCGGCATGCACGTCTCCCCGCTCCCTAACGGCACGGTCGGGTATCGAGCCGGCAGTCAGTTCGCCGCCGCGACGCGGTTCGAGATAGTGATTACGGGGCAGCAAACTCACGTCGCTCTGCCTTGGCTGGGAAGGGACCCACTGCCAGCAGCCGCAGGCATCATTCTCGGAGCAGGCCAGTTGAGCCGTCGGATTCCGGCTGGGCACCCGGCAGCGGTCTCGGTCGGTCACCTCGAGGACCGCGGCAGGTTCAACATCATCGGCGATCGGGTCCGCCTCGAAGGGAGCATTCGCTGTGCTGACGATGCCGACATGGCGCTGCTGAAGCAGGGTCTGCGGGAACTGGCGACCGCGCAGGCGCAAGGCTACGGATGCACTGCCGAGGTGGCGTTCGACCAACAGGTTCCCGCGGTCGTCAACGAACCCCGTTGGCTGGATGCGGCTATGGCGACTCTGCGGCGAACACTGGACACCGACCGGCTACTGCCCGCACCACCGACGCTGGGATACGACGACGTGTCAGCACTTCTGCAGCGCTTCGGCGGTCTGTATCTGCTCTACGGGGTACAGGACACCATGAACCAGCAAGGGGCACCGGTGCCGCTCGGCCGTGGCCGCGGCATGATCCCCAACCATCATCCCGCCTTCTACGCGAACGACGACGCACTTCTCGACAGCCTCAGGCTCCATACCCACATGGTCGTCGATCACCTACATGGGCTCATCGATCCCTAGATTCGACGAACATTGGCCGCCCTCCGCGCCGCCGACCTCGGCCTCGATCATCGCCTCGGCATGACCGCCCGGTCGGGAGCCGACCGGGCGACATCGGATCCGACTCCGAGTCTGCAGCGCTGATATCAGGTCTCGCCTGGGAGGTGTACGGCGGACAGGAATTGCCAGACGCGGGTCGCGGCATGCAGGTTGAAGCGGGTGTTGACGTCGCGCAGGTCGAGGCCGGTGAGCTCCCGGATGCGCCCGAGGCGATAGCGCAGGGTGCTGCGGTGGATGTGCAGTGCGGCGGCGGAATCGTCGTAGCTGCCGCCACATTCGAGGTATTGGCTCAAGGTGTGGACGAGGTCGGCGTTGCGGGTTCGGTCATAGTCGAGGAGCGCGCCGAGCCATTCACGCATGAATTCTTCGACTTGGCCGTCGGTATGGGCGGCGTCGACCAGGCGGTAGAAGCCGAGTTCGTCGAATGCGGTCGCGCCGTCGGGTATTCGGGATCGCAGCCGGATATTGATGGCGCGGTGCGCGTCGGCGAAGGCACCGGCGAAATGGCTCGGCTGGTCGCAGCGGCCGCTGATACCGATGGCTACCGGTGTCGTGTCGAGGTGTTCGCGGATCGCGTGGTGCAGGGCCACCGGATCGGGTCGGCGGTCGGTGATCAGCACCACCATCCCGGCGTGGCGTCCCGGAATGTAGTGCAGGTCCAGAGCGGTCGCGGCCCGGCCTACCGCCTCGGCGACCGCGCTGTCAGTGCTGTGCACCAGGACGAGGTAGTGCTGACCGTGCAGGTCGTGTCCCAATGCCTCGGCCCTGGCGAAGGCGCTGTCGTTGTCGTTGTCGGTACCGGACAGCAGATCGTCGACCAGGTCGCGGCGCAGTCGCAGCTCGATCTCGGCGACATTGCGTTGATGCGAGAGTTCGAGCGCGAGAACGGTACTGCCGTAGCTGAGGGCGAAGAGGTTCTCGTCGGTCACCCGATGGTCAGGGTCGATCAGCGCGAGGGTGCCGAGGATTTCGGCGCGCGGTTTCACCAGGATGATTACCCGGTCGCGTATGCGCAGAGGCGCGTTGGCTGCGGCGAGTCGGTGCAGCAATTGCTCACGTTGCTGCGGTGAGGGTTTCGGGTAACGGCCCGGCAGACCCGGCCCGGACCAGGCCCTCAGGTTGCCGAAGGGGTCTTCGATCGCTACGGGTAGCCCGGACACCTGAGCGAGGGCGTCCGCGATCCCGTGCTCCCCGCCGCCGTACGCCGCAGCGCCGGCGAGCACTTCGTGTACCCGCATCTGGCTCTCCAGTCGGACCACACTGGCGGATAGGTGCTGGTTGCTCTCGGTTAATTGGATGGCGTGGGCGACCGACCGTTCACGGAGTGCGGCATTCGCCAGCGCCGCACCGGTCAACTGAGCCAGCACGGTGAGCAGGAAGATCTCGTCCGCCCGTGGTTCGTGGTCGGCAGCGACCAGCAGCGAGCCGCGTGTTCCGGTCACGCTCGACAGGGTGAACGCCCAGCCCCACTGGCCGTCGGACAGGTCGACTTTGCCTTCACCATCCTGCGCGCGGATCTGAGTGTCGAGGTCGGGCCGCGCAGGTAGCGGCGGGTAGGGCAGAAATTCGCCGTCGATGGTGTGATAACTCGCCAGCGTGCGGCAGCACCCGAGCGAGGGCACCGCCTCCGCGGCGATCCGCAGGATGTCCAGGTCATGGTGTTCGGTGAAGAGCATCGTCGACAGGGCGCACAGGGCGTGCATCGACGACAACTGGGCGCGGGCGAGCGGGTCATTGACGTCTGAACTCAACATGTGCTGGTTCATGCGGATCGAGTCCGTGAGGTTAGGCGGCCGAGGTCGCGCGCCGATCTGGAAACCGCGGCGGCTTCGGTGCCCAAACCCGAATACTGACCGATCGCGTCTGTCTACCGCGAGCCCGTGACCTGCTCAGATCATTGGTGTCCCACGTGCCGATGCGATCCTGCGGGCGTCGATGCTTGATGCTACACCGATCGGCGTGTCGCGCGTGGGCCGATGCGGCAATCGAGTGTGCTGGGTGCTCACTCGTCAGTGCAGAACCGTCGACATCTCCTGTCGCCCGGCACCGCATACCGATCAGCGCCTTTCGAAGTATTCGTGAACCTGCCGCACCGCCATCGCGCCCTCGCCCACCGCGGAGGCAACCCGCTTGACCGAGCCGCCGCGGACGTCGCCCGCCGCGAAGACGCCGGGCACGGTTGTTTCCAGCGGCACCTGGGTTCTCAGACAAAGTTCTGGTGGACGTAGCACCAGCGCCAATTTTCGCCCGGTTCGATCGATTGGACGATGGGATGGCCTGCCCCGCCCGCATGCGAACGCGCGTGCCGCATCGGCGAGGAGTCGCAGCAGCCGACGTGCCCGCAGGTCAGGCAGAGCCGCAGGTGCACCCACGGCGTCCCGAGCCGGAGGCACTCTTCACAACCTTGGGGAGTTCGGGGGGTTACCGGCCGGATCGCGGCTACGTGCGGGTCGGTGTGCACAGAAGTCATGCCGTCGTCTCCTTCTTTCGGCCCTCGGCGAGTGCTTGGTCGAGCCATCGCCGCAATTCGGGCACCAGCGCGGCGCCCGCCTGCCGGGCCAAGACCTCGCCGTGCTGCAACACGAGCAGGGTCGGCACCGCACGTACGGCGAACCGTTGCGCGGTGCGGGGTGCGGCGTCCACATCGACCTTGACCAGTTTCAGCTGGCCTGCGCGTTCGGTCGCGAGCTGCTCGAGCGCCGGGCTGACCATCAGACAGGGGCGGCACCAAGTCGCCCACAGATCGACCAGCACCGGCACCGCCCCTTCCTCGGCCACCCCGGCGAAATCATCGTCGCCCGCCGCGACGATCCACGGCAGCGGCTCATGACAGTTGCCGCAACGCGGGGTTCCGGTGTCCGCCGCGGCGGGCACCCGGTTGGTCTTGCCACAATGCGGACACTTGATCTGCGTCTTTTCCATGGCCCCACCGCTTTCTCAGGCCGCGACCTGCTGTTGCGTGTAGGCGACCGCCAGTTCGCCGCCATGCACGGTCACTGTGACGGTGCCGCCCTGGTCGATGTCGCCGCGCAACAAGGCCCGCCCGATCTTGGTTTCCACCTCGTGGGCGATATAGCGGCGCAACGGTCGCGCACCATAGACCGGGTCGAAACCGTGCTGTGCCATCAGCTTGCGCGCTTCCGGCGTGATTTCCAGCTGGATCTGCCGCTGCGCCAACCGTTCGCGCAGCTCGGCGGTCTGGAGTTCGACGATTTGTTCGAGCTGCGGCAGCGTCAGCGGAGTGAACAGCACAATGTCGTCGACTCGATTGAGGAACTCCGGACGGAAGTGCCCGCGTAGTTCGGCAAACACCCGGTCCCGGGCGTCCGGCTTGATCTCGCCATGACCGGTGACCCCTTCGAGCAGGTACTGGGAGCCGATGTTGGAGGTCATGATGATCACCGTGTTGCGGAAATCCACCTGCCTGCCTTGCGAATCGGTGATTCGGCCGTCGTCGAGCACCTGCAGCAGAGTGTTGAAGACGTCCGCGTGCGCCTTTTCGATCTCGTCGAACAACACCACCGAGTACGGCTTGCGGCGCACGGCCTCGGTGAGCTGACCACCTTCGTCGTAGCCGACGTAGCCGGGTGGTGCGCCGATCAGCCTGCTGACGGTGTGCCGTTCCTGATATTCGCTCATGTCCAGGCGCACCATGTTGTCGTCGCTGTCGAACAGCGCGGCGGCCAGCGTTTTCGCCAGCTCGGTCTTGCCGACGCCGGTGGGACCCAGGAATATGAAGGAACCGATCGGCCTACGCGGATCGCGGATCCCGGACCGGGCCCGGATCACCGCGTCGGCGACAACCTGCACCGCCTCGTCTTGGCCGATCACGCGCTCGTGCAGGATCTCGTCGAGCCGCAGCAGCTTCTCCCGCTCGCCTTCTTGCAGCCGAGCGACCGGAATACCGGTCCATGCCGCGACGATCTGGGCAATCTCGTCTTCGGTGACCACCTCCCGCAGCAGCGGTTGCCTGCCTTGCTTGGAGGTCAGCTGTTCCTCCGCGGCCTGCAGGTTTCGCTCGAGTTTGGTGATCTCGCCGTACCGCAGTTCGGCCGCGCGGTTGAGGTCGTAGTTGCGCTCGGCCTCTTCGGCTTCGTGGCGCAGCTGTTCGAGTCGGCCGCGTAGTTCCTGGACCCGGCGGATCGCCTGCCGTTCGGCGTCCCACTGGGCGTGCCTGGCGTCGGCCTCGGCGCGTACGTCGGCCAACTCCTTGCGCAGTTCCTCGAGGCGGGCCTTGCTGGCGGCGTCGGTTTCCTTCGACAGTGCGGCGTCTTCGATTTCCAGGCGGGTCACCTTCCTGGTGAGCTCGTCGAGTTCGGCCGGCATGGAGTCGATTTCGGTGCGCAGCCGGGCGCATGCCTCGTCGACGAGGTCGATCGCCTTGTCGGGCAGGAAGCGATCGGTGATGTAGCGATGCGACAGGGTTGCGGCAGCGACCATAGCCCCGTCCTGAATCTTCACGCCGTGGAACACCTCGAGGCGGTCGCGCAGGCCACGCAGGATCGAAATGGTGTCTTCCACGGTCGGTTCGTCCACCAGTACCGTCTGGAACCGGCGCTCCAGCGCCGCGTCCGGCTCGATGTGCTTGCGGTATTCGTCGAGGGTGGTGGCGCCGATCATGTGCAGTTCGCCGCGTGCGAGCATGGGCTTCAGCATGTTGCCCGCGTCGAGCGAACCCTCGCCGCCGACCGATCCGGCGCCGACCACCGTGTGCAACTCGTCGACGAACAACAGGATGGCGCCCTCCGCCGCCTTCACTTCTCCCAGCACGGCTTGGAGCCGCTCCTCGAACTCCCCCCGATATTTCGCACCGGCGACCAACGAACCCATATCCAGCGCGAAGATCGTCTTGTCCCGCAAACCTTCCGGAACATCCCCGCGAACGATGCGCTGGGCCAGACCCTCCACGATCGCCGTCTTGCCGACACCCGGATCCCCGATCAGCACCGGGTTGTTCTTCGTCTTGCGACTCAGAATCTGGGTCACTCTGCGAATCTCGGCGTCTCGACCGATGACCGGGTCGAGCTTGCCCGTGCGAGCTTCGGCGACGAGGTCGCGGCCGTACTTTTCCATCGCCTCGTACGCGCCCTCCGGGCTTGCCGAGGTGACCCGCTGATTGCCGCGGACCTTCGTGAGCGCCGTGAGAAACGATTCCCTGCCGATACCCTCGCGAGCGAGCAACCGCCCCGCGGCACCGGCCGACCCCTCCTCGGCGAGGGCAAGCACCAGATGTTCCACCGACACATAGGAATCCTTGAGGCGCTTGGCCTCTCGTTCGGCGGATTCGAGCAGTCCGGCCAATCTCTTGGTGATCATCACCTGACCAGGCGATGCGCCGGGGCCGCCGACCTTCGGCCGACGAGACAACTCCAACTCCAGATCCGCGCGCAGCATATCGACATCCGCGCCCGCCTGGTCGAGCAGCCGGGGCACCAAGCCCTCGGGCTGATCGATCAACGCCAGCAGCAGATGCTCACCGTCGACTTCGGTGTGCCCCAAGCGAATTGCTATGTTCTGCGCATCGTGCAGAGCCTGCTGAGACTTTTCGGTCAGTCGGCTGGTGTCCATGTGGAGGTCCTCCTTCGGCGAGAATCGGCTTCGAGCTTCTCGATTCGGTCCAGCAGATCGAGCACCAACCCGATCGCCGCGTAGTTCAGGCTGAGGCCCGTCCGCAACCGTTGGATCCGGGCGGCGACAGCCACCTCCGAGGGTTCGAAACGGAGCTCCCCCGCGCTGTCGCGGGTGCAATCGAGCAGGCCGAGCGCGGTCAGCCTAGACACGAACTCGGGGTGCAACCCGACCCGCCGTGCGAAGGTTTCCAGCCGAAGCGGCGCAGGGCGCACCAAGACGTACCGATTGGCCGGGAGAACGGTGTTCATGTGCCCCTCCTCGGGTCGAAGGTCGATTCGGCCGCCAGCTGCTCGAACAGCTTTCGTTCCTTCTCGGTCGGCTTCGCAGGCACCATCACCTTGACCTCGGCGTACATGTCGCCGTTCGGGCCACGTGGGTTGGGCATGCCTTCGCCACGCAACCGCAGCTTCCGTCCGGTAGACGACCCCGGCACCACCTTGACCTTCGCCTCACCGTTCGGGGTAGGGACGGCGACCGTGGCTCCGAGCACCGCCTCCCACGGGGAGAGCGGGAGGTCGACGTGGATGTCGCGGCCTTGCAGCCGGAACCGCCGATGTGGCTTGATCCGCGCGACGAGGTACAGGTCCCCGGTGGGCCCGTCACCGCTGCCGCGGCCGCCCTGCCCGGCCAGCCGGATTCGCTGTCCGTCGATTACTCCGGCCGGAATGTCGACGGTGAAGCTGCGTCCGTCCAAGTGGAGGGTCCGCTTGCCACCGCGGTAGGCCTCCTCGAGGGTGAGCTCGAACTCGGCCTCCTGGTCGGCGCCCGGAATCGGGCCGAATCCACCACGGCCGCCGAACATTCCGCTGAAGAGGTCCTCGAGATCGACGGGCCCACCGGCACCGAGTCCCTCGCCGTACTGGACCCGGGTGCCGCCGCGGCCACGCCCGAAACCGCCACCGGCCGCGGCGACCCGTTCGTCGTAGTCCTCCGGTACCTGCCGGAAGTCGGCGCCGAATCGGTCGTAGCGGCGCCTGGTCGACGGGTCGGACAGCACCTGATACGCCTCACCGATTTCCTTGAACCGATCCGCCGCAGCGGGATCGGAATTCACGTCCGGGTGGTAGCGGCGGGCGAGGCTGCGATATGCCTGCTGGATCTGGTCCTTGTCGGCATCACGGGGCACCCCGAGGATTTCGTAGAAGTCGCGTGCCATCGGCGCTCACCCCTCCCCCCTGCTCACGACCACTGCTGCGGGCCGCAGCTGCCCGCCGTTCTCGCCGTATCCGGGGCGCACGACCTCGAGCACGGTGCCAGGCGGGATATCCGGCGCCTCGACCACTCCCACCACCTCGTGCACAGTGGGCGAGAACGGAACTCCGGTCTCGGCATATCGTGCGTAGCCGAGTTGCTCGAGCAGTTGCACCGCTTGGTCTCGGATCGATTGCACGCCTTGCACTATCGCGTCCGGTTCGCTGCCCGCGTGGGCCAGCGCCAGTTCCAGATTGTCCAGCACGGGCAGCCAGGCGGCGGCCACCTTGGACCTTTCGGCGGCACGTTCGCGGTCCAGGTCACGTGCATACCGCTTGCGTAGGTTGTCCAAGTCGGCGGCGGCACGGCGCCAGCGGTCCTCTAGCTGCGCGACAGCCGAGTCGGGCTGGCCTGGGGGCGACTGATCCTGGCCTGTGACATCGGTCTTCGCGTCGTCGGTCGACTGGTCGGCGGAACTGTCCATCAGCGTGCCTCAACTCCGGTCGAAGTCGGCGTCGATCACGTCGTCGTCGCCCGGCGATGGCGCGGCGCCGCTCGGTTGTCCGCCATCGGCTCCGGTCCGGGCGGGTGCGAGTCCGTACAGCAGCTGCTGCAGTTCCGCGGTGAGCGGTTGCACGCGCTCCAGCGGGGCATCTTCCTTGACCAACTGCCTGGCATCGGCGATCAGCATCTCGGCGCGGGCCCGATCGTGCGGTGCGGCGGTATCGCCGAGCTCGGCAAGGCGCCGCTCCACTTGGTAGGCGACCGAATCGAGTTCATTACGGCCATCGACGGCCTTACGCAACTCCTCGTCCTCATGGCGGTGGCGTTCGGCTTCGGCGAGCATGCGTTCGACCTCGCTCGGGTCCAGATTGGACTGCTCGCTGATGGTGATGCTCTGCTCGCGGCCGGTGTCCTTGTCGCGGGCGGTGACATTGAGGATGCCGTTCGCGTCGATATCGAAGGTGACCTCGACGTGTGCCTCGCCGCGCGGGGCGGGCCGAATGTCCTCCAGCCGGAACCGGCCGAGCACGCGATTGTCGGCGGCGCGCTCCCGTTCGCCTTGCAGTACCACGATATCGACGGCGGGCTGATCGTCCTCCGCGGTGGCGAATACCTCGGTGCGCCGGGCCGGGATGGTGGTGTTGCGTTCGATGATTTTCGTCATCACCCCACCCTGGGTTTCCACGCCCAGCGACAGCGGTGTCACATCGAGCAGCAGCACGTCGGAGACCTCGCCTTTGAGCACACCCGCCTGGACGGCCGCGCCGAGCGCGACGACCTCGTCGGGGTTGACGCTCATGTTCGGGTCCTTGCCGCCAGTGAGCCTGCGGACCAGCGCCTGCACCGCCGGGATGCGAGTGGAGCCGCCGACCAGGATCACCTCGTCGATGTCGTTGGCGGTCACCTTGGCGTCGCTCATCGCCTGCTCCACCGGGTCGAGGCAGCGTTGCACCAGATCCGCGGTCAGGTCCTCGAATTTCGACCGCATGATCGTGGTGGTGAGGTGCTTGGGACCGTTCGCGTCGGCCGTCACGAACGGCAGATTCACCTGAGTCTGCGCCACCGACGACAGTTCGACCTTGGCCTTCTCGGCCGCCTCGAAGAGTCGTTGCAGCGCTTGCGGGTCGGCACGCAGGTCGATGTGCTGGTCACGCTGGAATTCGTCGGCCAGATAGTCGACAAGGCGACGGTCGAAATCGTCGCCGCCGAGATGGGAGTCGCCTGCGGTGGCGCGCACCTCGACCACGCCCTCACCGACGTCGAGCAGGCTCACGTCGAAGGTGCCACCACCGAGGTCGAAGACCAGCACGGTCTCATGGGTCTGTTTGTCCAAGCCGTAGGCCAGCGCGGCTGCGGTCGGCTCGTTGATGATGCGCAGCACGTCGAGCCCGGCGATGCGACCTGCGTCTTTGGTGGCATTGCGCTGGGCGTCATTGAAGTAGGCGGGCACGGTGATGACTGCTTCCTTGACCCGTTCGCCCAGGAATTTGCTTGCGTCGTCGACCAGCTTGCGCAGCACCAGCGCGCTGATCTCCTCCGGCGCGTACAACTTGCCGCGGACGTCGAAGCGGGCCGCGCCGCCCTCTCCCGCGACGACATCGAAGCTCACCGCTTTGGCTTCCTGCGATATCTCCTCGAAGTGGCGGCCGATGAATCGCTTCGCCGAGTAGATGGTGCCCTTCGGATTCAGGATCGACTGCCTGCGGGCAAGTTGCCCGACCAGGCGCTCGCCGCTCTCGGTGAACGCGACCACCGACGGTGTCGTGCGCGCTCCCTCGGCGTTTGCGATCACCACCGGCTCACCACCTTGCCAGCTCGCAATCACGGAGTTCGTCGTTCCCAGATCGATGCCTACAGCTGTTGCCATAACGGATTCCTTCGGATCGGTGCGACAGGCCAGCCGGACGTTCGTCGGCGACCACGGCAGGTATACACTTCCCCGACAACGCCGCCCCAATGTGATTCAGCGCGTCGAGTACTCCTCGCTACGGTGTCCGCGCTATACAGAACTCCCGACTAACCGATCCTCGCAAACCGATCCACGTCAGAAAACGGTCCGGGAAGCCGAACCCGGAACTCCTATTCACCCTGCCGTAACAGGGGGTTCGATGCCGGTAGATGGCCTTCGGCACACTGTTTGAGGGCCCAACGATCAGTGACAACCACGCACCGGTAAGAGCAACGGCAGGATCCGCAGGCCACGTTGGAGCGGATTTGATCAAGCGGCACTTCACCGCCGAGGAACCGAACCGTTGTGGGTAGCGGATGCGACCCGGATTCTGACCGGCGGGGCGTGTTCTGGGCGGCCGCGGTTCGGGATGCGATCTCCGACCGAATCGTCGGCTGGAAGACCTCCGACCGTTGCGGCACCGACCTGGTGCTCGGCGCGCTCGAATACGCCGTCTGGTCGCGCGACGTCGGTGACGGGCAATTGGTCCGCTACTCGGACCGGTGTTCGACCGATACGGCGTTCGGATTCATAAACAGATTGGTGGACAACGGGATTGCGGAATCCACGGGATCGGTCGGCGATTGCCCCTAGGTCGAAAACCCAGCCCTACCCGGGACTGGAGTCAGCGAATGAACGTTTGAAATCGGGGCATTCGACCAGCGGGTGATACGAGCACGTCGCAGCGTGATGGAGTCCATTTCGCATGCGACTGAGAACGACGATGTCCTCCTCCAGTTGACGAGCCTTCTCGGCCATCTGTGTACGCAGTTCGGCATCGCTGGGTGTAGCCACCAAGAATCGCGCGATCTGCGCGATCGTGAAACCCGCAGCCCGTGCGCACGTGACCAGGGATAGGCGTTCGAGCACATCGGGACTGAAGGTGCGGCGCAAGCCATTACGCCCTTGCGAGGTAATCAGGCCCCTCTTCTCGTAGAAGCGGAGCGCGGAGGGTGCCAACCCCGACCGTTCTGCCACTTCGCCAATATCGAGCAACATTATCCGTGAACTCCTTGACTTGAACCGCACTTCAAGTTGGATCATAGGCGCATGACCGATACAAAAGAAGACCCAATCTCCTTACACCCTCAGGTCCAGGCCTACCTGGATCGGCTTGCCAGCTTCAATTTCGGCGAGCTACACACCTTCACACCCGAGCAGGCACGCGAAGGTCTGCGCAGGCAGATCCCTCTTTTGGGCGAGCCGGAGCCGGTCGCTCAGATCGATAACCGCACCATTCCCGGACCAATCGGTCCGATCCCGATCCGGATCTACACCCCGAGTGGTGACGCGCCCTTCCCCGTACTTGTGTTCTTCCACGGTGGCGGCTTCATGCTGGGCAATCTCGACACCCACGACGGCCTGTCGCGCAGCCTGGCAAACGCCGCCGAATGCATCGTGGTGTCCGTCGACTACCCCTTGGCGCCGGAGCACAAGTTTCCGGCAGCGCCCGACGCCTGCTTCGCCGCGACCAAGTGGGTTGCGGACAATGCCGCAAGCTTCGGCGGCGATGCTGACCGAATCGCGGTGGGCGGCGACAGCGCGGGTGGCAACCTGGCAACCGTCGTCGCGCAGATGGCACGCGACAACAGCGGGCCGCCTTTGGCCTTTCAGCTCCTGATCTACCCCGACGTCGATTTCCGTAGAACGAATTTCACCATCCGGGAATACGCCGGCAAGTACGGCAACATCAGCCGGGGCACTCAGCACTGGTTCATGGACAACTACCTCAACAATGAAGAGGAGAAGCTCGACCCGCGGGTCTCTCCGCTGCTTGCCCCCGACTTGTCCGGGCTGCCGTCAGCACTCATCATCACCGCTCGAGCCGACGCGCTGCGGGACGAGGGGGAGCAGTACGGCCGCAGGCTCGAAGAAGCCGGCGTACCAGCAACCGTCAGCCGATACGCCGGCATGATCCATGAGTTCGTCCGGCACCCCTTCGACGACAGCAAACAAGCCCGAATCGAAGCTGCGGCAGCGCTCGAGAAGGCATTCGCACAATGAAAGCCACCAGCTGACATTCGACGAACAACCGATACCGCTCCGGCCGCGCCAGACAGTCGGAGCGGTATCAACGCAAGAGCAGCCCGGCCGTCTCTGCGGCTAGCGACCTGGTCCATCAGCGTCCTATTTGGTGTGAAAATGGGCCAAATGGCCGTCGGTGAACACTTGCTCCGCGCCGTTGCCCGCCTTGCGTCGACCGAAATTCTCTTTAAATCTCGCCTGAACAGGTAACCGCCTACCGGTCTACGCCTGCCGTCCGACTAGACTCAGTGCCCTTTGAGCGGCAAACGCGACAGTCAATACTCCGAAGTCGGCAGGATCGCTCAGCTCGAAATCTATCAGCTGTTCGATGCGCTGCAATCGATAGTAGAGTGATTGTCGCCTGAGATGTAATAGTCGCGCAGTTACTGCCTTGGATCCTGCTGTCTCGACATACACTCGCAGGGTGGTCAGTAGGTCTGTCCGATCGCGAGAAATCAATGGCCCCAATATTTCATCGACCAATCTGCGTAGGGCATCCGGATTGCAGTCTTGCAACAAAGTTCGCTCGACAGCAGTCGAGTGGTTTCCGACCACCGCCACCGCAAGGCTGAGAGCCGTCGCAATCGCAAGGTTTACGCGCGTATCGGACATGGCTCGAATTAATTGGTCTGTAGTCCGAATGGTGCCACTGACCGCCGCACAAGGATGAAGTGTTCCGTGGAGCTCCGCCCGAAGCTGCTCACTGATATCCCGTCCGAGAGTGCTTCCGGTCTTTTCCGTTCGACTGGCGATCAGCACACAAAGCATTTGATCTACTATGCCGAATACTACGTTGCCATAGCGTCGCCCAATGCTGTTCGCGACATGGTTGGCGCGGGCTATATGCGTCGGATCGAGTATCACGCAGCAATATTCATGGGCGGAAGTCGGTATTCCCGCTCCTCGAAGACCGTCTTCCAGCCGAGCGCTGGACGGCATCGTCCCCCGCGCCAACTGCTCGAGAAGTAGCTGCTTCCCGCGGAATGCCGCGGCTACACCGGGCTGCTCTCGAATGAGAGCTAGCTCGAGTACACGCGGCGCTCGGTCCAGCACCGCTTCGACTACGACGCTCGAGACAGCCACCGATCCGACTCGCAAGCGTCCCCAAGCTGTGCCCTCGATCATGATGGGGACTTCAGCACTCGGCGTCTGATGATCGAGCTGGCCGTCACCGGCGTTTGTGGATGCGATCATTTGATTCGACGAGTCCGACAGCATTGCCCAACCCTTCACCGCGTCGGCAATGTGCTCTACGAGCTCGCTGACACGCGCGCCACGCACCAGCTCTTCGGACAGCATCCGCGATATCTCGTCGGAATGCCGAAGACGGACCACCGAGCGATCGATCACTTCGCTGTTTATCGCTTCGGCCACCTCGGTGAAGCGAAGCACGGGCTGCAGAACGACAAGGGGAAGTCCGTGCTTACGCGCCTCATCCACCATCGCTTCAGGAACATCGACGAAAGTCCGTCCCACCTCGAAGAACAACGCAGCAATCGAGCGCTCGGCCAGCCGACGGACATAAGTGCGCTGTGCCGCCTCATCCATGTTGAGCAGCCCGACACCGTTGGTGAGCAGAACCTCGTCGCCGCGTAGGAGTGGAGCGATGTCGTAAAGGTCGGCAGAGTGAATCCATCGCACAATGTGGTCGAGTTGGTCGTGACCGCTGACCAGGCGAGGCGAAGCATCTTCGAACGCGGGATGCGCAAGAACCTCGCGAAGTACGAGCGTCATGGCCACATGCTAGACCTGCACGCACCAAATTTGGACAGTTCGTCCGATGTATCTTGACCGAGCGCTACCGGCACTTGACCAATCGACAAGATCCCAGGGTCGATGGGCGTCGCAGGGCCTGCGGGCAAACCTCGCGGTCGAAGTCGAAATTTCTACCTTTATCCAGACAAACGAACCATGCTCCGAACGGGAACATTATGAGACGTTGTGCCCCGTAGAGGCAATCAAATACATGACAGAGCGACCGTTGCCGCAATCTACCTCGCAGACGCATTCTGATTCCAGTCTACGAATCTAGAGGAGCGAATATGACTGTGGATCGTCTGTCTCCGAGCGGTCGCCCCCCAGAGGTGAATGCGCCGTCATGGCGTGACGGCGCGGCATCAATCGCGATGCTGACCTTTGCGGTCGATATGGAGACACCGGTTCTCGCTGCGGGCCGCCGTTACGCCGAGAATGCGATGGCCATGTCACACCAGGCCTTCGACGCGCGCCGCGGTCTGCCCCGGCTCCTCGGAATCCTCGACGAATTCGACCTGAAGGCAACGTTTTTCGTGCCAGGTGTTTCCGCGGAACGCTGGCCTGATGCGATCAGCGATATTGCCGCGCGCGGTCATGACATCGCACATCACAGCTATACCCATCGTCCCTCGACGGAGCTGACACCCCAAGAGGAGCGCTGGGAATTCGAGCGAGGATTCGAGTCACTCGCAGCTCTTGGGATCACGCCCACCGGTTATCGCGCCCCGATGTGGGCGGCGACGTGGAATACCGCAGAGATCGCGGTCGAGCATGGGATCAGCTATGACACCAGCCTGATGGACGACGACCGTCCCTACATCATCGAAACATCGCGCGGCCCGTTGGTCGAGCTCCCGCCACACTGGTCGCTCGACGATTGGGAGCAGTACGCCTACCTTCCCGCACCTCACCTGGGGTATGTCATCGAGCCGCCGGAGAAGGCGCTCGCCTTGTGGACCGCCGAACTCGACGGTCTGCGCGAGTTCGGCGGACTGTTTCAGCTCACCGCGCACTCATTTCTGTCCGGTAGAGCGGGACGGGCCCAGAACCTTCGCAAGATGATCGAAATCATCCTCGAACGCGGCGATGTCAAATTCCGCACTGGCACGCAACTCCGCGACGCTGTCCTGGCCGACCCGTCGGTCGAGCGGCGCAAACTCGAGCCAGTCATCGTCGACCCGGCCTCGTACCCCAATTGGTGAATGGAAAGGGTTCGGCATGACCACTCTCGTGACAGGCGGCCGCGGCTTCGTTGGCCGACACCTCGTCGACCAACTCCTGGCCGAAGGCTCCGAGGTCATCAGCTACAACCGGGACTTCGCCGTCGACATCCGAGCGGGGTTGACCACTGTTCAGGGCGAGCTGTTCGACATCCCGCGCCTAACAGAGACACTGCGCAAATATCACGTGGAACGCATCATCCACACCGCGGGCCAGAGCCACCCAGGGGTATCGATCGAGCTGCCATGGACGACGTTCGCCGCGAATGCCGAAGGCACCCTGGCCGTCTACGAGTCCGCACGTGCTGTCGGCGTCCGCCGCATCGTGAACTTCTCCTCGGAATGCGCCCTCGGCAACCTGGACCTCGATACGCCGGTGCGAGAGGACGTCAAACCCGAACCGACCACACTGTATGGGGTGACCAAGGTGACCGGGGAGTTGTTCGGCACCGTCTATAACTCGCTCTACGGGATGGAGATCGCATCGCTGCGCGTCACCGAGGTCTACGGTCCGGGGCTGTGGATGCCGAGCTTGCTCCATGACATGATTCGCGCCGGTCTGCGCCGCGACACCTTCCGCCTCGAAGTCGGCGGCGAGCATCCCTTTCAGTTCGTCTTCGTCGAGGACGTCGCGACCGCAGCCAGGTTGGCCGCCACGACCGCCACGCTTACGCAGCCGGTGTACAACGTCTCCGGCGGACGGCGGGTCACCGTCGCCGAAACGGTCGAGATCCTCGAAAAGCTGCTGCCGGGAAGCAGTTACGACATCGGCCCCGGCCTGCTGCCGCAATGGGACAGCCAAGGCGCGTACGACCTGTCCGCGTCCTCGCGTGACCTCGGCTACACCCCGGCCTGGACTCTGGAGCGGGGACTCGAGACACAAATCGACTGGATCCGGTCACTGGACGAGGCGCCATGACGGTCGACGACGTTGCGCCCAGCTCATGTCCACACCACAACTCCGCAGCGAAGGACGAAGCATGCCCGAAATGACCAATCGCGTCGCTCTCGTGACCGGGGCCGCGTCCGGAATCGGGCTCGCCACCGCGGTCGCGCTGGCCCGCGAAGGCGCCGCCGTAGCCCTGCTGTCCCGTCCCGACGACGACCTGACCACAGCGCAACAACGGGTACAGGCACACGGCGGGCGAGTACTCGCCATCGGCGCTGACGTCGGGGATTCCGCAGCCGTGCGCGCCGCCTTCGACCGAGTCGAATCCGAACTCGGGCCGATCGACGCCGTCCACAACAACGCGGGCATTTCGATCGTGGCACCGCTTACCGAGACGACCGACGAACTGCTCGACACCCTGGTTCGCACCAACCTCGCCGGATCGTTCTACGTCCTGCGGGAAGCCGCACGTGGCATGCAGGCCCGTCGTCGCGGCGGCGCCATCGTGAACACCGCCTCGGAACTGGCCCTCATCGGCCAGGCCGGCTACGTCGCCTACACCGCGACCAAGGGCGCCATCCTCGCGATGACGCGCAGCGCCGCAGCGGAACTGGCCTCCTGGGGCATCCGCGTGAACGCCGTGTGCCCGGGAACGACCAAGACCCCGATGTTCCTCGCCGAGTTCGACGGCGTCGCAGATCCCGAAGCCGAGCTCGCCGACAACGCCGCCAGCGTCGCGATGCGCAGGATCGCCGAACCCGCCGAGATCGGCGAGGCCGTGGTGTTCCTGCTATCGCACCGCGCCAGCTACATCACCGGCACCCACCTCATCGCCGACGGTGGACGCACCACCTGTGTCCCGGCCGGATCCATCGGCGTATCAGCGCACTAGCCCAACCCGCACGGCACCTGCACCAGAGAGACCATCATGACGAAACCCACCCCCCGTCCCGACCCGAAGTCCCGGCTGGAACAACTCGGCTACACCCAGCAGCTCGAGCGACGACTCAATATTCCCGAGGTGGTCGGGCTTGCTATGGCGGACGTCTCGCCCACCATGGCGGTGCTGTTCCTGTCCGCCGGCGTCTTCGTCGTCGGCGGGACGTTCTCGATCGGTGCCGGGCTCGTCTTGTCGGTCGTCGTCGTGTTGATCTCGCTGTGCCTGGCAGAATTGGCGGGGATGTTTCCGATCGCCGGCGGGATGTACTCGCTGGTCCGCCGGGTCCTTCCGGGACCGTTCGCCTGGATCACGACGTTCAACTACCTCATCCAGGGGATCGTGATCCCCGCCAGCGTCGCACTCGGCATCGTCGCGTTCCTGAAGGACTTGATCCCTGGTCTCGGTCTCCCCGATACCGTCATCGCGATTATCCTGCTGGCACTGGCAACCGGCCTCGCGTTGACCAAGGTCGAGGTCGGCGCCTGGGCAACGGCGGCCATGGTCATCGTCGAGTGTGTCGTGCTGGGCATCATCACGGTCGCGGCGCTACTGCACCCGCAACAGCAGCTCACGGAGGTCACCTTCCATCCGGTGGTGCTGACCGGCGGCGAGTTGACCGCAGTCGGATTCGCGGTGATGCTCGCAACCTTGGCGCCGGCTTTCAACGTGATCAACGGCTACGACGCGGCGCTCGGATTTTCCGAAGAGCTCAAAGGCGGCGAGAAGAACATCGCCAAGACCGTGATCATCTCCGCGGTTCTGGCCTGCATCCTTATCATGGTGCCGCTGATCTCGGCAGTCGTCGCAGCACCCGACCTCGAGGACTTCTTCAACGCGCCTGCCCCCGTGATCTATTCAGTGCAGGCTTCCCTGGGAGCCAAGGCCCGCATCATCATCGACATCGGTGTCATCATCGCCCTGTTCAACGCGCTGCTTTCACTACTCATGTATTTCGGACGCGGCGTCTACACCACCGGGCGCGACGGTATCTGGCCTACCTCAATGAACCGAATTCTTGGCCGACTCAATAGATTCCGTGCTCCCGGTGCGGGAATCCTGGTCCTGGCGATCCCCGCGGGCGTCCTGGTTTTTACCTCCGCGCTGAACTTTCTGATCATCTTCGCAGGAACGGTGATCGCCGCGGTCTACTTCTGCATCGGCCTGGCCGCTTTCTGGAGCCGCCGCAGCATGCCCGACGAGCCGCGCCCTTTCAAAATGCCGCTCTGGCCACTGCCGCCGCTGGTCGTCATCGGCTTCACCGGGATCGCACTGGCGACCCAGGACACGCAGTACCTCATCGCGGAGGTCATTCTCATCGCCTTTGCCGTCGCCTGCTGGGCGGGATCGAAGAAGTGGTCATCGAGCTCGCGCGGACCCGACTCTTCAATTCCGGGTGGCCGCCACCACGATTTGACCCCGGATATCCCCTGAGCTCAATCACCCCTGGTTGCCAAGAGTGAACGCGGCGGCCGGCGCTACGGGTTAACCCGCACCTACGCGTCGGCCCCGTATGGAAAGGACGACACAAATGCATCGCCGACCACTCGCCGCGAATTGCTCGATGCTGTTCACCGAGTTGGCGCTACTCGACAGGCCCGCTGCTGCCAAGGCAGCAGGCTTCGACGCCATCGAATTCTGGTGGCCATGGCAGCAGGCCAGCCCGACCGACCGTGAGGTAGACGCGTTCGTCACGGCCGTCCGTGACGCAGAAGTTCAACTCATCGGACTCAACTTCTTCGCCGGAGATCTCGCTGGCCCGGATTGCGGGGCACTCTCGGTCCCAGCCCTATCCGCTCGGTTCCAGGAAAACATCGCCGTAGCTGTCGGCATCGGCGGTCAGCTCGGTGTACCTGCGTTGAATGCGTTGTACGGAAATCGAATCGTCGGCGTCGACCCGAAGCAGCAAGACGGTCTCGCCTTCGAGAATCTTTCGCTGGCGGCCAAGGCGGCCGACGACATCGACGCCAAGGTTCTCATCGAGGCGGTCAGCGGCACAAAACCCTATCCCCTCCGTACCGCAGACGACGCCGTCGCCGTTGTAGACCGCATGCGCGCCGCCGGACATGCCAATACCGCGTTCCTACTGGATATGTTTCATCTGGTCAGCAACGGTGACGATATCGATCTGGCGATCACCGCACATCACGACAAGATCGGGCACGTCCAGATCGCCGATGCACCAGGGCGCGGCGAGCCCGGCACCGGAAATATCGACTTCGAACACCACCTCGATGTCTTGGAACACTACGGCTATCGCGGTTGTGTCGCGCTGGAGTACAAGCCCTCAACTGCGGACACCGTGAGCAGCCTCCAATCGCTCGACCTCAGCGTCGGCGGTACCCAAAATTCTTGTATCCATGGCGCGGTCGGAGACCCACAATGAGCAGAATCGCATTCATCGGACTAGGTGTCATGGGCAACCCCATGGCTACGCATCTCGCCGAAGCTGGTCACGATGTCGCCGGCTACAACAACGTACCCGTCCGCGAGGCCGCATTCGAGTTGTCGGGTGGCCGTGTAGCGACATCCATCGCCGACGCTGTCGACGGTGCTGAAATCGTCGCGATCATGGTCCCTGACAGTCCCGACGTTGAGCAGGTCCTGACCCGGGACGGTGTCTTCGACCATGCAACGCCAGGCGCGCTGATCGTCGACTTCTCGAGCATTCGGCCCGATGTCACCGTCGATCTTGCGCAACAGGCGAAGGCCCGTGGTTTCCGGCTGCTCGATGCGCCGGTTTCCGGCGGCCAGAAGGGCGCTGTCGACGCCTCTTTGTCGATTATGGTCGGCGGCGACACCCCAGATTTCGTAGCGGCACTGCCGATCTTCGAAACCGTCGGCAAGACAATCGTTCACGTTGGCGGCAACGGTGCCGGCCAAACTGTCAAGGCGGCAAATCAATTGATCGTCGCTGTGAACATCCAGGCATTAGCCGAGGCCGTCGTATTCCTTCAGGCCCACCATGTGGATCTCAGCTCAGCCCTCGACGTGCTCTCGGGTGGTTTGGCCGGCTCAAAGGTGCTGGACCAGAAGCGCGAAAACATGGTACGCCACGAATTCAGACCCGGCTTCCGCATCGAACTGCACCACAAAGACATGGGGATCGTTACCGCCGCAGCCCGTGAAGCGGGAGTTGTCGTCCCAGTAGGAGCCCTCGTCGCCCAACTCATGGCCGCCGCGCGCGCCAATGGTGATGGTGGTCTCGACCATTCAGCCCTCCTCTTGGGTGTCGAGCGACTGTCAGGGCTTGGCACGTCTTCACCGCTCTCCCCATAACGCTCACGAAAGAGACACTCATGTCACGCATGACTGCGGCCCGCGCCGCTGTTGAGATCCTCAAAAAAGAAGGGACTACTCATCTCTTCGGGCTACCAGGGGCTGCTATCAACCCCTTCTACGCCGCCATGCGCGCCGAAGCAATCGACAACGACACTCCCGGTTTGACCCACGTGCTCGCCCGCCATGTGGAGGGTGCCTCCCACATGGCGGAGGGCTACACGCGATCAGAACATGGCAACATCGGAGTGTGTATCGGCACCAGCGGACCAGCCGGCACCGACATGATCACCGGACTCTATTCGGCGAGTGCTGACTCGATCCCCATCCTCTGCATTACAGGACAGGCCCCTGTCAACAAACTACACAAGGAGGACTTCCAAGCCGTCGACATCGCCTCTGTGGCCAGGACACTCACCAAGATGGCTGTCACGGTGTTGGAACCCGCCCAAGTCCCCGGCACCTTCCAACAGGCATTTCACCTGATGCGCTCGGGCCGTCCGGGCCCAGTTCTCATCGACCTACCGATCGACGTGCAGATGGCCGAGATCGAATTCGACGTCGACACCTACGAACCCTTGCCCGTGTACAAACCGACCGCCACCTTCCGTCAGATCGAAAAGGCTATGGCGATGTTGCGCGCAAGCGAACGTCCGCTCATCGTCGCAGGTGGCGGCATTATCAACGCCGATGCCTGCGACCTGCTCGTCGAGTTTGCGGAACTGACCGGCATCCCGGTGGTACCGACCCTGATGGGGTGGGGCGCAATCCCTGATGCCCATCCACTGAACGCTGGAATGGTCGGTCTGCAAACCTCTCACCGGTACGGCAACGAATCCATGTTGGCGTCGGATTTCGTGCTCGGCATCGGCAACAGATGGGCGAATCGCCACACCGGTGACACCGAAACATACACTGCTGGAAGAACATTCATTCATGTAGACATCGAGCCGACCCAGATCGGCCGCGTGTTCGCCCCCGCCTACGGCATTGTGTCGGACGCTAAAGCCGCACTCGAGCTGTTCGTCGCCGTCGCGCGCGAGGGCTCCCACAACGACACCCTCACCGACTATCGCGAATGGGCGCATGCGTGCGCGGACCGAAAATCGACAATGCATCGCCGTTCGGACTTCGACGACATACCCATCAAACCGCAGCGGGTCTATCAGGAAATGAACGCAGTCTTCGACAAAGACGTCCGGTATGTCTCGACGATAGGTCTGTCGCAGATTCAGGCTGCCCAGTTCTTGCGGGTCCATCGGCCTCGGCACTGGATAAACGCCGGGCAGGCCGGGCCGCTGGGCTGGACGGTGCCTGCCGCGCTGGGTGTGGCGTCGGCGGTCCCTACAGCCACAGTGGTGGCACTGTCGGGGGATTACGACTTCCAATTCATGATCGAAGAGCTGGCGGTCGGAGCGCAGTTCAACATTCCGTATATCCACGTGGTCGTGAACAACGCCTATCTGGGACTGATCCGGCAAGCTCAGCGTGCCTTCGACATGGACTACCACGTGCAACTATCCTTCGAAAACATAAACGCCCCACAAATGAACGGTTACGGCGTCGACCATGTTCGCGTCGCCGAGGGATTGGGTTGCAAAGCCATCCGGGTGTCCGACCCGGCCGGCATCCGCCCAGCACTCGAACAAGCCAAAGCGATGCTCGCTCAGTATCGCGTTCCGGTCGTTGTCGAAGTGATCCTCGAACGCGTGACCAACGTAGCTATGGGTACCTCGATCGACAACGTGATCGAATTCGATGATATTGCTGAGACACACACTGCAACAACGGCTTTGGCAAACATCCTGGAATAGCCTCGAAGCTCGGGCCGGCATGAGCACCGCGATTGCGAGGGCAACCATGCTTTCCTGCGCCCAACTCGCTGCGTCCAGACATCAGATCGCGCGGCTTGACGACCTTCACGCGCGCAGCTGTTGTCAGAAAGGAGTTCGACATGTTCAACGATCCCGTTCCGACCGTGTTCCAGGAGATGACATGGGAGGAGATCGCCGCAGCCGCCCGAGCCGACACGCCGATCGTAATTCCGGTCGGTGCAACCGAACAGCATGGTTACCACTTGCCGGTCTGCACGGACTGGGTATTACCTGAGCGCATCGTCCGCGAGGCCGGCCGCCGACGCAATCTCATCGTCGGCCCTTTCCTGCCGTTCGGATACCGCAGCAGGCCGGGAAGCGGAGGCGGACAACACTTCCCAGGAACTGTGTCCCTGCGCGCAACGACGTTCATGAGCCTCATCGAGGATGTGCTGAGCGAACTGAAGCGGTGCGGCTTCCGCAACATCGTTTTGTATAACTGGCACCTCGAGAACAGCGGTTTCGTCTACGAGCCCGCTTATCTCGTCTCCGAGCGCAACCCCGAACTCAAGATCGTTGTGATCGAAGACGTCAACCCTGAATTCACCCCGCAACGACTGAATGCCGTTTGGCCCCAGGACTTTCCCGGTCTAGCACTCGAGCACGCCGCTGTCATCGAGACTTCGCTGTGGTTGTACCACGAACCTTCAGCGGTACGCACCGACCGCATCGCGGCCGATTCTCCCCAGCGCGTGGTCAACCATGACGTCGTGCCGATCGACACACGTATGTCGACCACGAGCGGCGCGCTGTCGTCGCCGGTGCCCGCCAGCGCCGAAAAGGGCCGACTACTCACCGAGTGGTTAGTCGAGCGTCTGATCACAATTGTCGACGACGAGTTTCCCGACCGCACCCCGATCTGATCGGACTTTCATGCTCTCCTCCCATCGCTGGCACCACCCACTGTCGAGCATCGCGCGACGCTCCGCGGCGCCTGATACTCGCCGCGCGATGGCCCTCGTGTGCCCGGATAAATTTCGTGGTAGTGCTACCGCGACACAGGTCAGCCGCTATCTCGCTGACGGACTACGGTCCGGTGGGTATATCGGTGACATTGTGTGCTTGCCTGTCGCCGATGGCGGAGAGGGAACCATCGATTGCTTCGTGGCCGCCGGATTTGCGACCACCGAGGCCACGGTGGCTGGGCCATTGGAAGCGCATGTCACCGCGAGAATCGCTACTCAGGACCGCGTCGCAGTCATCGAGTCAGCCCAAGCCAGCGGCCTCGACCTCATCGCAGCCACACCCGGCAACGCCCGACACGCCTCAAGTCGTGGCGTAGGGGAACTGATCAAGTATGTATTGGATCTAGGGTTCCGCGACATCACCGTCGGTGTCGGCGGTACCGCCTCGACCGACGGCGGAGCGGGGATGCTGCAAGCCTTGGGTGTACGTCTCCTCGACCGAACCGGCCACCCGATATCCCGCGGCGGCGTAGGACTCCTGCAACTTCATCACGTCGACATGACAGGCCTGGATGCCAGGCTGTATGACGCTCGCATCACCGTGGCCACCGACGTAACGAATCCGCTAACCGGGCCCGACGGCGCGGCGCGGAAATTCGCTCGGCAGAAGGGCGCTGAAAACTCCGACGTCACATTGCTCGACACAGGGATCGAGCACTTCGCCAGAATATTGACCCCGTATGTCCTGCCCGCTGCCGCCGAGCAACTCGGAGCCGGCGCTGGTGGCGGCATCGGGTACGCCCTCATCGGTGTATGTGGGGCAACGCGCGTGTCGGGCGCCGACGCGATCCTCGACCTGCTCCACCTCGACGAACACATGTCACGCGCGCACCTGGTCATTACCGGCGAAGGGTCGCTCGACGAGAGCAGCCTCGCAGGCAAGGCTCCGACCGCAATCGCTCGTCGCGCAAAATCCCATGACACCACGACAGTCGCGGTCGTCGGCCGCTGTAGCTTGATCGAGAAGGATTGGCGAGAAGCGGGTTTCGCTGATGTCTACGAGCTCGCGGCAATGGCTGGATCGGTCGAAGCCAGCATGCGGCGGACCTCTGAACTCCTCATCGAAGCCGGGCGGCGAATCGCATAACTTCAGTTCCAACCTGCCCGCAGCCGCCCGGTTCCATGAGATGTCGGTGCATCAGATCGCAGACATCCTCCCCCCGGAGCGGGGTTCGAGGACACGCCCGCTTCCGCCGCAGCATCCTCGGTCATCACCGCACGCGCGATCGCCGCCCAGAACCGCACCCGGTCCGCACGCCACGCCACCGTCGGCCGCGCCGGCTACGCCATCTGACCCCGATACTCACGAACCTGCTTCTGCCGCAGCCCGATTCCCATCCAACACCGCCGAAATCAAGGTGTTGCGACGACCAGTTGAATCCGTCGCCGACGGCGCGTAATGGATGTAGGCAGTTGAGCAAAAATCTTCGCGCCGCCGCGGTAGCCGAGCTCCTGGATTCTACGGAGTGAGAAGGCCGCGATCGAAGACATGGGCACCTCTTTCGCGCGCCCTGCCTGCTGATTCTCCTGACCTCCGTGAAACCCGATCCCGGGCGTTTTGCGCCACGACATTCCGGATGTGCGGTCCCTGCCAGGGTAGGTTGTGCGACACTGCCATCAGCGGTCGGGACATGCTGACATGGTTGCGATACTGCGACAAAACCGGAGGCTGCGGAAGTGTTGAGGGTGTCGAGATTGACGTCGAGTTCGAGACATAAAAAGCCGGAGTCTAGTAGCATTCAATGGGTGCGGCGCAACGGGTTTCTATGTATCGCGGGCGCAGAAGCTCCACGACCAGTTCCGGTGCGTGGACGTCTGAGCATCTTGTCTTTTGAAGGGGCAGGATAATGTCCGAAGCGGCAGCAGCCGGGCCGGGCTCACCTTTGGGGTGCGATCCCGAACCGAGGTGGGGCGCGGGAATCGGCTTCGGCAACGCAGATCTCATTTTGATACGGACATATCGTATGTAGCTCGAATGTTCGGCCAGGTCTCCATCGACTTCGCGTGAGCAGGGGTTCTCTACACGCTTGCGGCGGCACATTGTCATGTCGCCGTCACGCCGAATTTGTTGCACAGTTGCTCGGCAAGGTTGGGGACACGGGTTGGTGTACCTACGGAAGGCGGCGACATATGAAGATCGCTTCCATCGGAGAGCGGTCACGACTTCGAGCTCTGCCATTAGTGAAGTCATGCGCTTCGGTCGGCGCATGACCCGCAGCAGGGATGGACGCTCGCTTCAACGTCGGTGAAGTGCTCGTGTAATTGCATCGGTGAGGAAGAAAACACCTACGGGAAATTCCGGGCACGGACGGGTCCTTGTTGCGCGCTGCTCCGGTGTCTCGGAATTCGAGGAGGGTTAGACGATGAGTCCGAATTCGGCCACGCCTGCAGACCTAGATCCGGATCTGATTCCGCTTTCTAGGGCGCAATACGGAATGTGGCTCGTGAACAACCTGCCCGGCGGCCCGAACGTCAATATCGCGCACTACGTCGAGATCGAGGGGGCAATAGACTACGACGCGTTCACCAAGGCGGTGAACGACGCTGGCCACGAGACCGAGTCTCTTATTGTCCGGGTGGTCGAATCCGGCGGTCAGCCGTATCAATTCGTCGACCGCAGCATCGTCTACGACGAACCGTTGCTGGATCTCAGCGCCGAAGACGATCCGCACGCGGCGGCGATGGAATGGATGCGCCGTGACTACAACACCAAGGCCAACGATCTTGCCCGGGACCGGCTCACCGCGACGCGGCTTATCCGGCTCGGCGAAGACCGGTATCTGTGGTACGCGCGCGCCCATCACCTGGTTATCGATGGCTACGGCGCGTTCAAAACCCTGAACCGAGTGGCCGAGCATTACAACGCGCTGCTCGAGGGCAGGCCTCCGACCCGACTGGCGGCGGCGCGGCTGGCGGATATCAACGTGGTGGAGCGCGAATATCGCATCAGCCGCCGGTTCGACACCGATAAGGCGTACTGGCTCGACAAGGTCGCCGATCTGCCGCCGACGACGAGTCTGTCCGGACGCACCGCCAAGTGGAGCGAAGACGACCGCTTCGCCGGTCTGCCGCTGCCGTCGCGGTTGACCGCCATGCTCGACCGTTTCGCCGACGACCTGCACGCATCGTCCGCGCAAGTGGTGGTGGCCGCGTTCGCCGCGTTTATGGCCCGCATGACAGACACCGACGACGTCGTCTTGTCGCTGCCGGTGACCGGACGTGTGACGATGCCCTTGCGGAACGCCGCGGCGATGTTGGCGAACATGGTGCCCATCCGATTCGCCGTGGACGCGACGACCACCGTGGAAGGGCTGATTCGCGCATCGGTGTCCGAGCTCGTCCTGGCGATGCGGCACCAGCTCTACCGGTTCGAGGATCTGCGCCGCGATTCCAACGCGGTGGACGCGGCCGCGACCTCGTTCGGTCCGATCGTCAATATCTTGTTCTTCGATTCAGAGATTCGGCTCGGCTCGGCGACCGGCCGCTACCGCGCACTGACGTCCGGAGCCCTGGACGACCTGCAGCTCAATATGTACCGCTCCGGGGCCGACGCGCCGCTGCTCATCGAATTGCACGGCAACGCCAACCTGTACAGCCAGGACGAACTCGACGTGCACACCAGTCGATTCGTCGATTTCCTGCATCGCATGCTGGACTCGCCGGTCGACACCCGTCTGGTCGACATCCCGCTCGTCGAACCCGCCGAGGAGCGGCGCATCCTGGGCGAACTCGCCGGCCGCGACGGCGCGGTGACCGCTGCGACACTCGTCGATCTGCTGATGCGGCAGGCCGCGGCCAGCCCGTCCGCGGTCGCCGTCACGTCGGGTATGACCGCGCTCACCTACCGTGAGCTCGACGAGCGCTCGAACCGGTTCGCCCGCAAGCTCATCGCCCTCGGAGCTGGGCCGGAATCGCTGGTGGCCATCGCGATGCCACGCGATGCCGATCTGATCACCGTCGTTCTCGCGGTGCTGAAGTCGGGTGCCGGGTATCTGCCGCTGGACCTCGCGCACCCGCTCGATCGACTCGACTATGTGCTGAACGACGCCGATCCGATCGCTGTGGTGACGAACCGGAGCATGCGCGATCAGCTGCCCGGCGATGCCGGCCCCTTGGTGCTGTTCGACGACGACTCGGATGTGGAGACCGCTCGTCCGATCACCGATGCGGACCGCACCTGCCCGCTGCGCCTCGACAACGTCGCCTACGTCATCTACACCTCCGGATCGACGGGACAGCCGAAAGGCGTGCCGATCACTCATCGCGCGGTCGCCACCTACCTGACGAACGCGTGTACCGAAATCGGAGTCCGCGCCGGCGACGTCTGGACGTTGTTCCATTCGTTCGCGTTCGACTATTCGGTGTGGGAGATCTTCGGTGCGCTGGTTACCGGCGGCCGGGTGGTCGTGGTGGACAGCCCTGCCACGCGTTCGCCGGACGACGTCGTGCGCCTGGTGGCGCGCGAGAAGGTGAGCATCTTCAGCCAGACACCCTCGGCATTCCATCAATTTGCGACCGCGCGACAGCGATATGCGGAGGCCGGGGAGCCCGACGGTGAGGTTTCCTTGCGACTGGGCGTTCTCTCGGGCGAAGCTCTCGACCCGGCGGGTTTGTCGAACTGGTACGAGCACAATCCGAACCTGCCCGTGCTGGCCAACAGCTACGGCATCACCGAAACCACCATCTTCGTCACCTATCTCCGGTTGACACCCGACAGCGCCGTGCCGGGCGCACCGAGCACGATCGGCCCACCGCTGCCGGGCTTGCGCGTGTACATCCTGGACCAACGATTGCGCCCGGCGCCGCTGGGAGCCTGGGGCCAGATCTATGTCGCGGGAACGCAACTCGCTCGCGGCTACCTCGGCCGCCCTGGGTTGACCGCGGGACGCTTCGTCGCCGATCCGTTCGGCGAGCCGAGCGAGCGCCTCTATCGCAGCGGCGACGTCGCGCGCCGAAATAGCAAGGGCGAGTTGGAATATCGCGGACGCGCCGACCAGCAGGTGCAGCTGCGCGGGTTCCGGATCGAGTTGGACGAGATCCGCAGTGCGCTGCTGGGCCACAGCTCGGTCTCGACGGCGGTCGTCACCGTGCACCTGCCGGGCACGGAAGCGGCCCGGCTGGTCGCCTACGTCGTGTCCGTCGACGACGCGGTCTGCGAGCCCGAGGTGCTGCGCGCGCACGCCGGGTCGATGCTGCCGGAATATATGGTCCCGGCCCACATCGTCGTACTGCAGGCATTGCCGCTGACCGTCAACGACAAAGTCGACTATCGGGCGCTGCCCGAGCCGTCCTTCGGTTCGACCGCGGCGTACGTAGCACCGAGCACCGTCGTCGAGGAGGTTATCGTCGACGTCTTCGCCGAGGTCCTGCGCACTGCGAAGGTCGGCGTGCTGGACAACTTCTTCGACCTGGGTGGCCATTCGCTCACCGCCACCAGCGCTTCCGTGCGGATCGCCGAGCTGACCCGGTGCGAGGTAACGGTGCTCGACCTGTTCGGCAAGCCGACCGCCGCCCAACTCGCCGCCCATATCGAAGCCGGTCAGCAATCCAGCCGCCCCGCCCTGCGGGCGCAGCCACGCGTCGAGCCCATTCCGCTGGCGCCCGCGCAGAACCGGATCTGGCTGATCAATCAGCTCGACCCGGAGTCGGCGGCGTACAACATTCCGCTGGTGCTGCAGCTGACCGGACATCTCGACACCACGGCACTGCGCTCGGCGCTGACCGACGTGATCGAACGGCACGAATCCCTGCGAACCGTCTATCCCGCCGTGAATGGTCAAGGGACGCAGGTGATCCTGTCGTCCGAGCAAGTCGCCGCCGATCTCGATTCGACCCCGCAGGTCACCCGCGCCGACGATCTCGACAGCCGGATCCGCGAGCTGGTTTCGACCGGGACCGACGTGCGCCGAGGTCCGCCGATCCGGGTCGCGCTGCTCGCGTCCCCCGACCAGCGGCGGCACGTCTTGGTCGTCGTCCTGCACCACATCTGCTGCGACGGATCGTCGCTGCCACCACTCGCGGCCGATTTCGCAGCGGCCTACCGAGCGAGGTCGCAGGGACACAGCCCGGACTGGCGACCACTGGCCGTGCAGTACGCCGACTACAGCATCTGGCAGCGCAGTATGCTCGGCGACGAAGACGATCCGGACTCGCTTGCGGCACGTCAATTACGTTACTGGACAGTGCAGTTGGCGGGGATTACCCGGCCGCTGGAACTTCCCGTCGACCGCCGTCCGCTGGCTCGCCGGTCCATGCTCGCAGACATCGTCGACACCGGGCTCCCCGCCGAGACCTGCGCCGGGATCGAACGGGTAGCGCGCACGACGAACGTCACGACCTTCATGGTTGTTCATGCTGCGTTGGCCGTTCTGCTCGCTCGGCTGTCGGATTCGGTGGACATAACCATCGGGACCCCGGTCGCGGGCCGCGGCGCGCGCGCACTGGAACCGCTCATCGGCATGTTCGTCAACACGGTGCCGCTGCGCACCCAGGTGCGCGGCGGCGAATCGTTCACGGAGTTTCTGACGCGTGTCAAAGACATCGATGTCGAAGCTTTCGCCCACAGCGACCTGCCGTACGAACGCATCGTCGAAGCGGTCGATCCGATGCCGTCGGCGACGCACGATCCGCTGTGTCGGGTGTACCTCGCCTTCGACAACATGGACCGCCCGAGCCTGGAGCTGTCCGAGCTCACCGCCGAGATCTTGGATCCGGGACCGCAACCGGCGAAGGTCGACATCATTGTCACAGTCGCCGAGAACATCAGGGCGGCAAGCGATGTCGCACTACAGATCACCTACGCGACCGACCTGTTCGAGCGGGGCACGATCGAGGAATTCGCCGCGCGGCTGAATCGGATCCTCGAGTCGGTCGTGTCGAATCCGCAGCAGCGGGTGGGTGCTGTCGATGTGCTGTCGACGACCGAGCGAGCCGCGCTGGTGCCCGTGTCGGGGGGCCGTGGCGAGGCGCCACGGGTGCTGGCGGAGTTGCTGATGGTCCAGGAGCCGGATGCCGTTGCGATCGTATTTGGAGAACGCACGGTGTCGTACGGGGAGTTGGATGTCTGGTCGAATCAGCTCGCTAGGTTGCTGATCGAGTGGGAGACGGGCCCGGATGATCAGGTCGCGCTGGTGATGGCGCGGTCAGTGGAACTCGTGGTGGGGATGTGGGCGGTGGCGAAGGCGGGTGCGGCATTCGTCCCCGTGGATCCGCGGAATCCGGCCGAGCGAGTCGCGCTCATGGTCGCGGATGTTCGGGTGGCGTTGACGGTGAAAGCAGCCGAAGGCCTGCTTCCGCCCGCGGTCGAGCGGTTGATTCTCGACGATCCGGAAACCGAGGTCTGCATCGCGGCGCGATCCGCGGCCGCCGTGACAGAAGCGGATCAGATCCGCGCCTGCCGTGCCTCGAACACGGCGTACGTGGTCTATACCTCGGGGTCGACGGGAGAGCCGAAGGGCGTCACTGTGACGTACGAGGGCTTGGCGAATTTCGTGGCCGAACAACGTGAACGCTATCGGATCGACAGTTCCGCGCGGGTGTTGCAGGTGGCCGCTCCGGGCTTCGATGCGGTGGTCCTGGAGTTGCTGATGGCGCACCCGAACGGTGCGGCCCTGGTGGTGTCGCCGCCGGATGTCTTCGCGGCGGATCGGTTGGCGGAATTGATTCGCACGCAACGGGTTTCGCATGCATTCCTCACGCCGAGCGTGCTGGCGACGATGTCGCCCGCCGATGTGGATTCAATACAGGTATTGGTCGCGGGCGGGGAAGCGGTGTCGGCGGAAACGGCCGCGGTGTGGAGCCCCGGCCGTCAGTTGTTCAACGGGTACGGGCCGACCGAGACCACGATCATGGTCGCGATCAGTGATCCGCTGTTCTCCGGTGCCCGCGTCACGATCGGTGGCCCGATCCGCGGTGTCGAGGCCCTGGTATTGGACGCGAATCTGCAGCCGGTGCCGGTGGGGGTGACAGGACAGCTGTACATCTCCGGTATCCATCTCGCCCGCGGATACCTCGACCGACCCTCGGATACCGCGTCGGCGTTCGTGGCCTATCCGTTCGGTGCGGCGGGGACACGCATGTACCGCACCGGCGACCTGGCCCGCTGGACACTCGAGCGCACCCTCGAATACGTCGGGCGCACCGACTTCCAGGTGAAGATCCGCGGCCAGCGCGTCGAACTCGGCGAAATCGAAGCCGTACTCGCCGGGCACCCGGCGGTGGCGGCCGCAGTGACGGTCAGCGTTGCGACGGAGAGCGGACCGAGGCTTGCCGCCTATGTCACGCCAGCGACGGATGCCGTCGATGTCGCGGAGCTGACATCCTATGCCGCGCAACGCTTGCCGTTGCACATGGTTCCGGACGCGGTGACGGTGCTCGACGCGCTACCGCTGACATCGGTGGGCAAGATCGACCGTGCCGCGTTGCCGGCACCGGTGTTCGCCGCCGCGACCACCGAGTTCGTCGCGCCCCGCGACGCGGCCGAGCAGATCGTCGCCGATGTGTTCGGCGCAGTGCTGGGCATCGATCGCGTCGGCGTCCTCGACAACTTCTTCGATCTCGGTGGCAACTCGCTGTCGGCGACGCGAGCGGTCGCGCGGCTGAGCGCTGCGTTCGGTGTCGAAATTCCGCTACACATCGCATTCGACGCGCCGACCATCGCGGCATTCGCGGAGAATCTGCGGGCCATCGACGCACCCAGGCGGGAACCGCTGATACCGCAGGAACGCCCGGCACGGATCCCGCTATCGCCCGCCCAGGCCCGCATGTGGTTTCTCAATCAGTTCGACACGGGCTCGGCGCTGTACAACATCGCCCTGGTCGTGGACATGTCGGGCCCCCTCGACGTGGCCGCCATGCACGCGACGATCGCCGATGTGCTCGACCGGCACGAAGCTCTCCGGACCGTTTACCCGGACAGCGACAGCGGACTGCATCAGCTGATCGTGGCGGTGCAGGCGGCACTACCTCCGCTGGAGCCGGTTGAGGTGGCGGCGGCAGACGTCGAGGCGCACATCGCTGCGGCGGCCGCGGCCGGATTCGACGTCACCCGCGAGGTGCCGTTCCGAATCAACTTGTTGCGCAGTGCATCCGATCAACACACCCTGGTCCTCATCGTCCATCACATCAGCTTCGACGGATCCTCGCTCGCGCCGCTGGCCGCGGACCTGATGACCGCCTACAACGCCCGCATCCGGCACGAGGCGCCGCAGTGGTCGCCGTTGCCGGTGCAGTACGCGGATTACGCTCTGTGGCAACGGAAGTGGCTCGGCACCGAGGACGACCCGAACTGCCCGGCCGCCACCCAGATCGAGTATTGGCGGGCTTCTCTGGCCGATCTGCCCGAAGTGCTCGACCTGCCCACTGATCGTCCGCGCCCGGCGCGGCAATCGTTCCGCGGGGCGACCGTATCGGCGACACTGCCCGCCGACCTCGGTCGTGACCTGGTCGCGCTGGCCCGCCGCCGCGACGTGACGGTCTTCATGGTCCTGCACGCGGCGTATGCCACACTGCTGGCCCGGCTTTCGGGAACCGGTGACATCGCTGTCGGCACGCCCATCGCCGGTCGCGGCGAACCGGGACTCGAGCGCCTGGTCGGAATGTTCGTCAACACCCTGGTGCTGCGGACGCGCATCGAACCCGGCGCGTCCTTCCTGCAGATCCTGGAGCAGGTTCGCGCTACCGATCTGGCCGCCTTCGACCACGCCGACATCCCGTTCGAGCGCCTGGTCGAAGTGCTGAATCCGCCCCGCACGACGGCACACGCGCCGCTGACGCAGGTGGGTTTCTCGTTCCACAACATCGAGATTCCGACGGTGCGGTTCGAGGGACTGACGGTGTCTGCCCGGACCGTCGATCCGAGCGTGGCCAAATACGATCTGCATTTGAATCTCGTCGACACTGCGGAGCGCGAAGGTGAACCGGGTGGAATGGCAATCGAATTCAGTTACGCCACAGGCCTTTTCGATGAGGCGACGATAGTTTCGATGGTCGACCGATTCATGCTGCTGCTGCGTGCGATAGTCGCCGATCCTGACCGCGCGGTCGGCGACATCGAGCTGCTGACCACGCATGAGGCGCGCGAGCTGGCCGCGCGCGAAATCGGGGGTACGACACCGCCGTCGTCTGCGACGATCGCGGATCTGTTCGCCGCGCAGGTCGCGGCGACGCCGGACAACACGGCCGTGCTCGACTCCGAAGGCGGCGCGCGACTGAGCTACCGAGAGTTCGCGGCGCGCGTGAATTCGCTGGCGCATGCGTTGATCGGACGCGGAGTTGGCCCGGAAACCGTTGTGGCCGTGGCGATGCGTCGCTCCATCGACTTGCTTACCGCGCTGTATGCGATCCACGCGGCCGGTGGGGCCTACTTGCCCCTGGATCCGGATCACCCGCTCGATCGCGTGCGCGCCGTGCTCGCCGCCGCGCGGCCGCGGGCGGTGCTCACCCGCCCGTTCGACGAAGCGAATCTGCCCGACGACATCCCGGTATGGGCGTTCGCGGAAATCGACGCCGAGTACGGGGATGGGTCGCCGGTGACGGACGCCGATCGGCTCGAGCCACTGCATCCCGAGAACCTGGCGTATGTCATCTATACCTCCGGCTCGACCGGGGTACCGAAGGGTGTGGCTGTACCGCATGGCGCGGTGGTCAATCAACTCCGCTGGATGCGCGAGCACTACAAACTCGGCGACGACGTCATGCTGTTGCGGACTCCGGTGACCTTCGACCTGTCGGTCTGGGAGTTGTTCTGCCCCTTGTCATGTGGTGCGAAGTTGGTTGTCGCAGGGCACAACGGGAGCGGCGACCCGGATGCGGTGGCCCGGTTGATAGCCGAACATCACGTGACGACAGCGAATTTCGTGCCGTCTTTGCTCTCGGTGTTCAGTGAGACGGCCGACGGACACCAGTTCCCAGACCTGCGGCGCGTGCTTTGCATCGGCGAGGCGCTGCCGGCCGAAACCGTCCGCCGTTTCCGCGATCTCAGCGACGCGCGCATCGACAACCTGTACGGGCCGACGGAGGCCGCGGTCAGCGTCACCGCGCATCGCATCGATGGGATCGACGGCGCCGCGGTGCCGATCGGGGTTCCCGAGCCGAATGTCATCGTGCATGTGCTGGATTCGCGACTGCACCCCGTTCCGGTGGGGGTCACCGGTGAGTTGTATCTGGGTGGCATCCAGCTGGCCCGCGGGTACCACCGACGTTCCGATCTGACGTCGGCGACGTTCGTCGCCGACCCGCTCGACGGCGCGTACGGATCTCGCCTGTACCGCACCGGCGACCTTGTTCGCTGGGACAAGGGCGGCGTTCTGCGCTATGTCGGCCGCGCCGACGATCAGGTGAAGATTCGCGGGCTGCGGATCGAATTGGGCGACATCGAGGCAGCGCTGCTCGCGCACGAACAGGTGACCGCGGCCGTCGCACGGATGCATTCCGGCCGCGACGAGCAACGCTTGGTCGCCTATGTGGTCGCCCCAGAGACATTGGACACCAAGCAGATTCGTCGACTCCTGCTGGAGCGACTGCCGGCCTATATGGTGCCGTCCGCGATCGTCCGGATCGCCGCCGTCCCGCTCACGACGAACGGCAAGGTCGACTACCGGGCATTGCCTGCTCCGGATCCGAGCGACCATGCGGAATACCGGGCACCGCGAGGGCTCGTGGAGCAGGCCATCGCCGAGGTTTTCGCCGAGCTGCTCGGCCTTCCGACGGTCGGCGCGGACGACGACTTCTTCGACCTGGGCGGGAATTCGCTCGTCGCCACGCGCGCGCTGAGCCGGATCGGCGCCATGGTCGACGCGACCGTACCGGTGCGAATGATGTTCGAGGCGCCCACCGTGGCCGAGTTGGCCGAGCACATCGCACAGCTGCGGGGGGTGCCCGGTCTGCCCGCCCCGACGCCGAAACCGAGACCGGACCGGCTGCCGTTGTCGACGGCGCAGGCCCGGATGTGGTTCCTCAACCAGTTCGATCCGGCTTCGCCGGGATACATTGTGCCGCTGGCGTTTCGCCTCGACGGAGTGCTCGATGTCGATGCGCTCGCGGCGGCCGTCGGGGATGTCGTCGAGCGGCACGAGAGCTTGCGCACCGTGTACCCGGCGGTCGACGGCACGCCCACGCAGGTGGTGCTGGACGCGGCCGATGTCGTCGCGGGCTGGGACCTCAGCCCGCAGCGGATCGATGAGCGCATGCTGGCACGTCGGCTGGCCGCGTTCTCGAACACCGGATTCGATGTGTCGAAGGGCGTGCCGGTGCGGGTCGCGCTGTACCAGCTGCCGGACACGGCCTGGGTGGTCGCGGTGGCCGTGCATCACATCAGTTGCGATGGTTATTCGGTGGCGCCGCTGGCCGCCGATATCGTGACGGCCTATCGGGCGCGGGCCGGCGGAAACCTGCCGGACTGGGCGCCGCTCACCGTCCAATTCGCCGATTACGCCCTGTGGCAGCGCGAGGTGCTCGGCTCGCCGGACGACCCGGATTCGCCCGTGTCCCGCGATATCGCTTACTGGAGAACCCGACTCGCGGACATACCCGAACTGCTCGAGCTGCCTACCGATCGACCGCGCCCGGTGGAGCAGACCCACCGCGGCGCGGTGATCCACGTCGAGATTCCGGCGGAACTGCAGAGTCGGGTGGAGTCCCTGGCCCAGCGATCCCGGGCGACGACATTCATGGTGGTGCACACGGCACTCGCGGTGCTGCTATCACGACTGTCCGGCAGCGACGACATCGCTATCGGCGTGCCACACGCGGGTCGCGGCCACCGGGCGCTCGACAACCTCGTCGGGATGTTCGTCAACACCTTGGTCCTGCGCACCCGCGTCACGCTCGAGCAGACGTTCACCAGCCTGCTGGATGCGATGCGGCACAGCGACATCGAGGCCTTCGACCATGCCACCGTGCCGTTCGAGCAGCTGGTGGAAACGCTGAATCCGGCACGGTCGACTGCGCACACGCCGTTGTTCCAAGTCATGCTCGCCTACCAGAACATGGTGCGGGCGCGCGTGGAACTTCCGGGTCTCACCGTCGAGACCATCGACCCGGGCGACAGTGCCGCAATCTACGACCTGCTGCTCATGATGACGGAGGACCACGGGCCGGACAACGAGCCGACCGGCATGACGTTGCGCCTGACCTACGCCACCGACCTGTTCGACGCGAACTCCGCACAGTGTTTCGCCAACCGGTTCGTTCGCCTGCTCAACGGCGTCGCGACCGATGCCGATGCGCCGATCGGTGATCTCGATCTACTCGATGCCACCGAGCGGCAGTTGGTGCTCAAGCGTTGGAACGACACCGGCGACCCCGTATCAGTGGGCCGAACCCTGGTGGACGCCTTCGATGAACAGGTGGAATGCAGCCCGGATGCTGTGGCGATTCTGCTTCCGAACGGCGATGCGCTGACCTACCGGGATTTCGCCGCCCGCGTCAATCGGCTGGCCAGGTGGCTCATATCGCGTGATGCGAGGTCGGAAACCGTTGTGGCCGTGGCTATTGAGCGATCGATCGACCTCGTGACGGCGCTATATGCTGTGCTCGAGGCGGGCGCTGCGTTCCTGCCGATCGACCCGAATCAACCGAGCGAGCGAATCGCCGGCGTGCTGGGTGCGGCGCGACCGCTGATGGCGCTCACGACATCAGCGGACGGCGACGGACTGCCCGAGGGATTTACCTCCGTTCGAGTCGATCGGCTGGATCTGGCCGGGCTGTCCGGCGCCCCGATCACGGACATGGAACGGTGTGCGCCGCTGCGGCCGGACAACGTGGCCTATGTCCTGTTCACCTCCGGCTCCACCGGCGTTCCCAAGGGGGTGGCCCTGACCCATGCCGCGACCATGAGTCAGCTGGCGTGGGCACAGCAGCAGTGGCCGCACACCGCGGCCGACCCGGTGCTGTACAAGACTCCGATCACCTTCGACATCGCCATGTGGGAGTTGTTCTGGCCGTTGCAAATCGGTGCGCACATCGTGGTGGCCGAACCCGACGGGCACCGCGACCCGGCCTACCTCGCGGACTTCATCGCGAGCCGAAACGTCAGCACCGTACACTTCGTCCCGTCGATGCTCGATGTTCTCCTCGAAGCCGTCGGCGATATCGAATTGCCCTCGATCCGGCGGATATTCGTCGCTGGTGAGGCGCTTGCGCAGCACACCGTCGACGCCGCGGTGCGCGTGTTCACCGAGGCAGAGGTGGTCAACTGGTACGGCCCGGCCGAGGCGGAGGTGGTCACCGCCGCGCGCTGCCTGCCCGGTGCGACGACCCCTGCGACGGTCCCGATCGGCGCGCCTGTGTCCGGCATGCGGGTCTACGTGCTCGACAAGCGACTGCAACCGGCGCCGGTCGGTGTTGTCGGCGATCTGTATGTCTCGGGTGTCCAGTTGGCGCGCGGCTATCACGGCCGTGCCGACCTGACATGCACAGCCTTCGTCGCGCATCCGTTCGGCGCGCCGGGGGAGCGGCTGTATCGCACCGGTGACTTGGTGCGGTGGACGAGAACTGGAGAGCTGGACTTTCTGGGCCGCGGCGATTTCCAGGTGAAGGTCCGCGGTCAGCGGGTGGAGCCGGGGGACATCGAAGCGGCGGCGTGTGCGATACCGGAGGTTGTTCGTGCTGTTGTTGTCGCGACCTCGGAACGAATCGTCGCCTACGTGACGCTCACGCCAGGAGCGGTGACCGATGGTCGCGCGATTCGCGACCAGCTCGCTCGCACGCTGCCGTCGTATCTGGTTCCGGTCCGCGTCGAGGTGCTCGAGGAGATGCCGCTCACCCCGAACGGCAAGCTCGACCGAGCCGCGTTGCCGCAGCCGACGTTCGACGACGGCGAGAAATTCGTGCCTGCGCGCACCGAACACGAAGCGGCACTGGCCGATATCGTCGCCACAATCACCGGCAGCGACCGGGTGAGCGTGCGGGCGAACCTGTTCGAGATCGGCGTCGACTCGCTCTCGGCTGCCCGGATCGCCGCGCGCGCCGAGGCGGCGCTCGGTGTCCAGGTCGGTATCCGCGATATCTTCGAGGAGCCGACGATCGCCGGATTGGCGGCACGCTTGGCGCAGCGCACGCGGTCCTCGCTGATACCGCTCGCGCCGCGCCCGCGCCCGGCGACGATCCCGCTGGCGGCGGCGCAACGACGGTTGTGGTTCATCAACCAGTTCGATACTGCCTCGGCGGCCTACAACATCGGTTTCGCGGCCCGGTTGACCGGCGCGCTGGACGTCGACGCGTTGCGTGCGGGGTTCGAGGACGTGGTGGCCCGGCACGAGCCACTGCGGACGGTGTATCCCACGGTCGCCGGCGAACCGTGTCAGGTCGTGCGGGATGTGGCGGCAGTAGTCGATGGCCTGGCACTGGATGCGGAGCCGGTCGCCGAGGAGATCGTGCTGGGCGAGCGGATCCGGCAGACCGTCGAGACGGGCTTCGACGTCTCGGCAGCTGTGCCCGTGCGGGCGCAGCTGTATCGCACCGGCCCTGACGAGCACATTCTGGCGCTGGTCGTCCATCACATCGCCGCTGACGGCTCGTCGATGGCGCCGCTGGCTCGCGATGTGTTCGCCGCCTACCGTGCGCGAGTGAAAGATCAAGCGCCGCAATGGAAACCGCTGCAAGTCCAGTATGGCGACTATGCGCTGTGGCAGCGAGAGATGCTCGGCTCCGAGGACGATCCGTCGTCGGTGATCGCGCGGCAGATCGCCTACTGGACCGAGATTCTCGCCGACGCCCCGGAGCTGCTCGACCTGCCGACCGATCGACCTCGGCCTGCGACCATGTCGATGGTCGGTGGCAGTGTTCGCTTCGGCATACCGCAGCGGCTACACGACGAGGTCGTGCGGCTGGCCCGTCGAGAGGGCGTCACCGTATTCGTCGTGCTGCATTCCGCACTGGCAATCGTCTTGGCGCGCACCGCGCACACCGACGACGTGTCGGTCGGCACGCCCGTAGCGGGTCGTGGCATCTCGGCGCTGGACGATCTCGTCGGCATGTTCGTCAACACCGTGGTGCTGCGCACGCCGGTCCGCGACGACTGGTCGTTCCGGCACCTTGTCGCGGAGGTGCGCGGTGTCGACGTCGAGGCGCTCGTGCACGCGGATCTGCCCTATGAGCGACTGGTCGATCTGCTCGACCGGCCCCGGTCGACGGCGTATACGCCGCTCTATCAGGTGCTGTTCGGGTTGCAGAACACTTCGGCGGCCCGGTTCAAGCTGCCGAACGTCGATGTCGAACTGCTCGATCCCGGTATCGCCCAGGCCAAGACCGACCTCACGGTATTGCTGACCGAACGCCTCGACGGTGATCGACCTGCCGGGATTGATGGCGAAATCATCTATGCCACAGATGTTTTCGGCGAATCGACTGCGGAATCGCTGGCCGAGCGGTTTATCCGCGTCCTCGATGCAGTGGTCTGCGATCCGACGCGGCCGGTGGGCGACATCCCACTGATAGGCGCCGAGGAGGCCGAACGGCTGGTCCCGGCGCGCGGTAGTGACGCCCCCGCGTCCCGCCTGCTTCCCGATCTGCTAGCCTCGGCCGTGGCAACCGCCCCCTCGGCGATCGCCCTGATCGACGGCACCCGGACCCTCACATACATCGAACTCGAGCACCGCGCCAATCGCCTTGCGGCGCAGCTGCTTTCCTGGGGCGTAGGGCCGGGAATGTGCGCCGCGCTGGCAGTGCCACGATCGGCCGACTATCACGTCGCCATGTGGGCGATCACCAAGACCGGCGCCACCTTCGTGCCGGTGGACCTCCGCTATCCGCCGGAGCGGATCGCCTATCTGCTGCACGACTCAGGTGCCGAAGTCGGCATCACGGTCGCGGCCGCGCGCACATCCCTGCCGGAAGGCGTCCGCTGGCTGGTGCTCGACGACCCGCGCACGGCCGCCGACATCGCCGCACGTCCCGGCCACGCCATCTCGGACGCGAATCGCCCACGCGCACTGCAGATTCGTGACGCGGCATATGTGATCTACACATCGGGTTCGACCGGGACGCCAAAGGGCGTGGTGGTTACCCACGAGGGGCTGTCGGCCTTCGCGGCCGAGCAGCGCGAGCGCTATCGGGTGGACGGCACATCGCGCGTGCTGCAAGCCGCGGCACCCGCCTTCGACGCGGTCCTTCTCGAAGCGTTGATGGCGCACGCCGCCGGCGCGGCACTGGTGGTGGCGCCGCCGGATGTACTCGGCGGCGCAGACCTGGTCGCGCTGATCCGAGCGCATCAGGTGACGCATGCGTTTCTGACTCCGAGTGTGCTCGCGACGATGTCCCCTGCCGAGTTGGATTCGATGCAGATGGTGGCGGTCGGCGGCGAAAAGGTGGCGGAGGATCTGATTGCCGCCTGGGCGCCTGGGCGGCGAGTGCACCACATCTACGGTCCGACCGAGACGACGATCGTGATCACGGTCAGCGACCCTGTGCGCCCGGGCGAGGTGCTCACGATCGGCGGACCGATCCGCGGTGCGGAGGCGCTGGTGCTGGACACGCGGCTGCGGCCGGTACCGATCGGAGTAGCGGGCGAGCTGTACTTCTCAGGGGCCGCGCTGGCGCGCGGTTACCTGAATCGTCCTGCGATAACGGCAAGTTCGTTCATGGCGAATGCCTACGGTCCGCCGGGTTCACGGATGTATCGCACCGGTGACATCGTCCGCTGGACCACGCAGGGCACGCTGCAATATATCGGCCGCCTCGATTTCCAGATCAAGATTCGGGGCCAGCGTGTCGAGCTGGGCGAGATCGACGTCGCGCTGCTTACGCATCCGGCGGTCGTCACTGCGGTCACCGTGAGTCGTACGGGGCCAGGCGGGCAACCTGTGCTCGCCGCGTACATCACGGCCGAATCCGCAGCGGTCGCCGATCCGAGCGCGGTACTCGATCACGTGGCGGCCACCTTGCCAGCGCACATGGTGCCGGCGACGATCACGGTGCTCGACGACTTGCCGCTCACCTCGACGGGCAAGGTGGATCGAGAAGCGTTGCCGGAGCCCGTTTTCGAGACCACCGAGGACGGTGCCGCCGCGGCATCGACCGAACTGGAAAGCGCCATCGCCGCCGCCTTCGCGGATGTCCTTGGCGTCGCGCCGGTGGGCGCGACAACCTCCTTCTTCGCACTCGGCGGCGATTCCATCATGTCGATCCAGTTGGCCTCGCGACTGAAGTCCGCGGGTATCGGCGTGACGGCGCGAGACATTTTCGAGCGCAAGACAGTTCGCGGACTGGCATCGGTGGCGCAGTCCGCCGAGCGGGCGTCGCTCGCCGAGCTGCCCGGCGGTGGTGTGGGCGAGATTCCGTTCACACCGATCGTGTCCTGGTTCGTCGAGCGACTCGGGGCACCGGGTCGGTTCGCGCAGTCGATGTTGGTGCGCTTGCCGCGTGACGCGCGCGTCGACGACGTGGTCTCGACCGTGCGGTCGATCGTCGAACACCACGATGTGCTGCGCTCGCGGCTCGATGCCCACCGCTGGGAGGTTCTGCCACCGAGCGCTGCCGATACCGCCGGTTCGGTCTCCGTACGGACCTTCGGTGCCGGCGAAGCTCCGGGTAGCGCCGGTTTCACCGCAGTGGTGGAGGCAGCGTCGACCGCGGCGTTCGGCAGGCTCGACCCAGCGGCGGGCAGGATGGCGCACGTCGTGTGCCTGCTGCCCGAAACGGGCGTCGACGCGGAGGCTCGTGCCCTCGTCGTGATCCATCACCTGGCAGTCGATGCGGTGTCGTGGCGGATTCTGCTGCCCGACTTCATGACTGCGTGGCAGCAGATCACCGAGGGTCGGCCGGTCGAATTGGCATCGACGGGTACCTCTATGCGTCGGTGGTCGGATGCGTTGATCGCTGCCGCGGCAGCGCGCGCCGGCGAATTCGAGCTGTGGCATCGGATCTGTACGGCACCCGATCCGTTGCTCGGACGTGCGGATTTGGATCCCGCGCTTGACACCCAGTCGACCGTGCGTCAGGTGACCGTGTCGCTCCCAGCCGAAGTGACCTCAGCGTTGCTCGACGGGGTGCCCGAAGCTGTGCGCGGCAGTGTCGACGATGCGCTGCTGGCCGCTCTCGCCGTGGCCCTGACTCGCTGGCGGCGGCGTCGCGGCATTGCATATGCGGGTATGAATGTCCTGCTGGAGGGGCACGGTCGCGAGGAGCAGATCGCCGAGGGCGCGGACGTCTCCCGAACCGTTGGCTGGTTCACCACTCGATATCCGGCGGCGCTCGACCTGAGTGGTGTCGATACCAGTGATGTGCGCGCGGCGGTGAAATCCGTCAAAGACCAGCTGCGCGACATCCCGGACAAAGGAATCGGTTACGGCCTGCTGCGCTATCTGAATACCGAGACGGCGGAGCGACTCGCGGTACTGCCGGAGCCGCAGATCAGTGTCAACAATCTCGGGCGAACCGGCGTCGATCTCACGGCATTGTCGGATCTACCGTGGGTTCCGACCGACGAACCTTTCGACCGACGGGCCGCATTCGATCCGGATATGCCGGCGGCGGCGGTCCTCACGATCGACGTGAACATTGTCGACGCGGCGGCCGGACCTGAGTTGTCTGCGTATGTCGGCTACGCCTCGCGGTTGCTCGACCGAGACGACGTGGCCGACCTCGTCGAAGAATGGGTCGATGCCCTGACCTCCATCGCGGCCGTCGCGAACCAGGACTGGGGACTGACGCGGGCAGACGTTCCGCTTGTCGAGGTCACCCAGCGCGATCTGGGGGAGTTCGCCGACCGGTACGGACGATTGGGCGACGTGTGGCCGTTGGCGCCACTGCAGGCGGGGCTGTTGTTCCACGCCGAGGTCGCCGCGGGCCACCTCGACGTCTACATCGCGCAATCAGTGCTCACGCTGTCGGGCGCGGTCGACGTGTACCGGCTCGAGCGCGCCGCGCGGGCCCTGCTCGCACGTCATCGCAACCTGCGGGCCGCCTTCACTCGAACCGCGGAAGGCATTCCGGTACAAGTGATTCCGGCCGATACCGCCATCCCGTGGCGCAGCATCACGCTGTCCGACAGCACACCGGACCTGGGCGAGGTGATCGACGCCGAGCGCGCGGCCGGGTTCGATCCGGCTGATCCGCCGCTGCTGCGGTTCGTGATCGTTACGGTGGGACCGCAAGACTTCCGGCTGATACTGACCGCCCATCACCTTCTGATCGACGGCTGGTCGCTGCCGCTGCTGTGGCGTGAACTGATCGGCTTGTACGCGGTGGACGCACAGCCGCAACTGTTGCCCGATGCGGTGCCCTACCGCGATTACCTGGAATGGTTGGACCGGCGCGACCGCACCAGAAGCGTCGAGGTGTGGCGCGACGCGCTGCGCGGTGTCGCCGAGCCCACGCTGGTCGCCGATCCGCACACCGATACGACCGCGACCATCCCGATCGATCGGCCGGTCGTTCTCGATCGCGACGCGACGGCCGAGTTGGTGGAATTCGCCCGGACACACGCGGTGACGATGGCGACGATCGTCCAGTTCGCCTGGGCAATGGTATTGAGCAACCTGCTCGGCGCCGACCGCGTGGTGTTCGGCAGCACGGTGTCCGGCCGTCCGGCCGACGTGTCCGGGGTCGAGTCGATGATCGGTCTGTTCATCAATACGATTCCGGTCGTCGTCGAGGTGCGCCCGGACCGGACCATCGAGGACGCGCTGACTCGATTGCAGGCCGACAACGCCCGTCTGCTCGACCACCACTACCTCGAACTACCGCAGATCTTGGCGGCCGTGGACGCCTCGTCCCTGTTCGACACTCTGGTCGTGTTCGAGTCCTACCCGATCGACAGCAGCGGATTGGGCGACGCCGACATCGATGGCATGCGGGTGGTCGCGGCGGAAGGTCGTGATGCCGCGCACTACCCGATCACCGTGCAGGCGCACCACACCGACCGACTGCACGTCCGCCTGCGCTACCAGCAGGACCGCATCGACGACGAGACGGCATCCGGCCTCGCCGCCCGGCTCGACATCGTGCTGCGCGCGATCACGACTGATCCGCACGCGCGGCTCGATTCGGTCGATCTGCTGTCCACTGCCGATCGGCGTGAATTTGCGCCCGCCACCGGTGGCAGTGCCGCGTCACCGCAGCTGCTCGCGAAGTTGCTTGCCGCCGGCGTAGACGTGAATCCCACTGCGGCGGCGCTGCTTTCGTGTCAGCGCGTGACGTCCTACGCCGAGTTGGATGCGCGGTCGAACCAGCTGGCGCGGCAGTTGATCGAGTACGGTGTCGGCCCGGGCGACCAAGTCGCGCTGGCGATGGCGCGGTCGGCGGAGTTCGTGCTCGGCCTGTGGGCGACGGCCAAGACGGGTGCGGCGTTCGTGCCGATCGATCTGCGCAATCCGGCCGAGCGCGTGGCACACATGATCGCGGACTCCGGTGTGCGGGTCGCGCTCACCGTCGAGGCATCGCGGGATCTGCTTCTCGACGCGGTGTGCCCGCTGGTCCTCGATGATCCGGACACCGAGACCGCTATCGCGTCGAAGTCCGCGGCCGCCGTCACCGACGCCGATCGCCTACGGACGCCACAGCTCCGGGATGCGGCGTACGTGATCTACACCTCGGGGTCGACCGGAATCCCGAAGGGCGTCGTGGTCACCCACGAGGGGCTGGCGAATTTCTCCGCGGTAGTGCGTGACCGCTTCGGCGTGGACGCCGGTTCGCACGTGCTGCAGGCGGCCGGTCCCGGTTTCGATGTGATGGTCCTCGAAGTGCTGTTGGCCCATACGAACGGCGCACTGCTGGTGGTGCCGTCACCGGATGCGTTCGCCGGCGACGAGCTGGCGGAATTGATTCGGGCACAACGGGTGTCGCATGCGTTCATCACCCCGAGCGTGCTGGCCACCATGTCACCGGCCGGTATGGATTCGTTGCGAGTGCTGATCGCCGGCGGCGAGGCGGTGACACCGGAACTGGTCTCGGTGTGGGCACCGGGCAGGCGACTGCTGAACGGGTACGGACCGACCGAGGCCACGATTCTGGCCGGGATCAGCGGTTCGTTGCACCCGGGCGATGTGGTGACGATCGGCGGACCGATCCGCGGCGTCGAGGCCGTCGTGCTGGATCCGTGGTTGCGGCCGGTGCCGGTCGGGGTGGTGGGGGAGTTGTACCTCGCGGGAATCCAGCTGGCGCGCGGATATGTGAAACGGCCTGCGGCCACCGCGGGTGCCTTCGTGGCGAATCCCTTCGGCGCGGCAGGCGCGCGCATGTACCGCACCGGCGATCTGGCCCGCTGGACCTCGGACCACGCCGTGGAGTACCGCGGCCGCCGCGATTTCCAGGTCAAGATCCGCGGTCAACGCATCGAACTCGGCGAGATCGAGGCCGTGCTGTCCGAGCATCCCGGGGTCGACCAGGCGGTGGTCGTGTTGCGCACAGACGAGCGCGGCATCGACCAGCTCGTCGGCTATCTGGTCGGCGATGGACGCATCGATCCGAGCGACGTCAAGTCTGCTGCCCGACGTCAACTGCCCGCGCACATGGTGCCCGACGTGCTGATGCCGCTCGCCGAGCTCCCGCTGACCGCGACCGGCAAGCTGGATCGGGCCGCACTACCAACGCCGGAATTCCCGGCCGAGCGGGAATGGGTCGCCCCGAGTACCGACGTCGAACAGCGCATCACGGACGTTTTCGGCGACGTTTTCGGTGTCAGCGGAGTGGGCGCAGCGGACAGCTTCTTCGAACTCGGCGGCAATTCGCTGTCGGCTACGCGCGTGGCCGCGCGATTGCGTACGACACTCGGCGTGAGCGTCGGTATTCGGGACCTGTTCGACGCACCGACAGTCGCCGAACTGGCGGCGCATCTCACTACCGCCGACCGGAACGTCGCGGTGCGGCCGGCACCGCGCACCCGCCCAGCTCTGGTACCGCTGTCCCCAGCGCAGCAGCGGATGTGGTTCCTCAATCAATTCGACACCTCGGTCGGCGGGTACAACATTCCGCTGGTGATCCGGCTGCGGGGCGAGCTCGATATCGATGCGCTGCGGCACGCGTGCGAGCTGGTCATCGACCGGCACGAGTCGCTGCGAACCAAGTTCCCGATGATCAACGGGACGCCCTGTCAGGTCATGGTCGGCGTCGACGAGGTCGCACCGGCTCTGACGCCGATCCGGGTCGACGAACAACATGTGCTGGAGCAGGCGGCGACAGTGGTCTCCGCAGGCTTCGATGTGACCCAAGCACCTCCGGTGCGAGCCGAATTGTTCGCCCTCGGCGACCGTGATCACGTGCTGGTGATCTGCGTGCATCACATCTGCGCCGACGGACAGTCGATGATGCCGCTCGCGCGGGACGTGGCGATGGCCTACGAGGCGAGTAGGCAAGGGACGCAAACGAACTGGCCGCCCCTTCCCATCCAGTACGCCGACTACGCGCTGTGGCAGCGTGAGGTGCTCGGCGACGAACACGATCCGGACTCGCTCGTCTCCCGGCAGCTGCGATTCTGGATCGACAGCCTCACCGGGCTGCCCGAACTGCTCGAGCTGCCGACCGACCTGCCCCGGCCGCCGGTCGCGTCCATGCGCGGCCGAGCGGTCGATTTCGAGCTGTCCGCCGAGTTGCACCGACGCATTGATGCCCTCGCCCGCGAGGCCAACGCGACGGTGTTCATGGTCCTGCACGCCGCCTTGACCGTGCTGCTGTCCAGGTTGGCCGACGTCGACGATGTCGCGATCGGCACCCCGGTGGCCGGCCGCGGCGACCGCGAACTCGACGATCTGATCGGGATGTTCGTCAACACGTTGGTGTTGCGGTCGCGGGTGTCGTCGCGGCAGCCGTTCGCCGACCTGCTCGCTGCCACCCGCGAGACGGATCTGGCCGCGTTCGCCCATGCCGATGTGCCTTTCGAGGAGGTCGTGGAGGCGCTGAATCCGCGGCGGTCGACCGCGCACATGCCGCTCTATCAGGTGTCGCTCGACGTCCAGGATCTCAGCGCGGCCATGTTGGAGCTGGCGGGGCTCACCGTCGAACCGATCGAGAACGGCTTCGACCAGGCCCCCGCGGATCTGAACGTCAAGCTCGTCGAACGGTTCGATGCAGGGGGCCGTCCGGACGGCATGGTCGGTCGACTGACGTTCGCCACCGATCTGTACGTCGAGCAGACGATGACTCGGTTCGCGCACGCGTATACCCGGATCCTGGAGCAGGGGGTCATGAATCCAGCTGTCGCCGTGGGCGATATCGACATCGTGGATCCAGACCAGCGGCGCGAGCTGCTGGCCGCTGCCGGAGTCGACGGCGTCGCGGTCGCGGATGTGACCCTGGCCGAGCTGTTCACCTCCCGTGTCTCGGCGCAGCCGGATGCGGTCGCGGTGACCGATGGTGTGTCGCAGCTGACCTATGCGGAGCTGGATCGGCGCGCCACCCAGCTTGCCGTTCGGCTCACCGAACGTGGCGTGGGGCCGGAAACCCTGGTGGCAGTAGCGTTGTCGCGTTCGGTCGACCTGGTCGTCGGCCTGCTCGCGGTTGCACGCGCTGGTGCCGGATATCTGCCGCTGGATATGGCGAACCCGCCGCAGCGATTGCGCTTCATCCTGGACGACGCGCGTCCGGCCGCGGTATTGACCTCTGCGGAAATGGCAACGGATGTACCGGGATACCCGGCACCGATGCTACTGATTGAAGAATCCCGGGCCGCGGTCCCGAACTGTCCGGTGCTCTCGGCCGCGCGGCCGGACAACCTCGCCTACGTGATCTACACCTCCGGGTCGACCGGCACCCCGAAGGGAGTGGCCGTCAGCCATCGCGAAGCCGTCACATTGTTAACCCACGCCGCCGAACGATTCGACTTCCACCCTGACGACGTGTGGACGATGTTCCATTCGTACGCTTTCGATTTCGCGGTGTGGGAAATGTGGGGCGCCCTGCTGACCGGAGGCAGGCTGGTCGTCGTCGACCACAACACCTCCCGGTCGCCAGAGGCGTTGGTGGAACTGGTGGCGCGCGAGCGCGTCACGGTGTTGAGCCAAACCCCTTCGGCCTTCTACGGATTCGACGACGCGGAGCGTCGCTATCGCGGATCCGATTGCTGCTACGGCGATCTCGTGATCCGGTATGTCGTCTTCGGCGGCGAGGCATTGGATGCGGCGCGGCTGACCGGCTGGTTCGACGCGCATGAGCCCGGATCGCCGCAATTGGTCAACATGTACGGGATCACCGAGACGACCGTGCATGTGACATTCGCCGAGGTCGATGACCCGAGCGCAGCCAGGATCGGATCGCCGCTGCCGGGGCTGCGGGTGTATGTGCTCGACGACCGGCTGCAGCCGGTACCGATCGGGGTCCGCGGCGAGATCTATATCGCCGGAGGGCAACTCGCGCGCGGTTACCTGCGAGCTCCGGCGTTGACGGCGAGCCGCTTCGTGGCGAACCCGTTCGATCCGAACGGCTGCCGAATGTATCGGACGGGCGATGTCGGCCGCTGGTGCCAGACCAGCAGCGGGCTGGAGTTGACCTACGCCGGCCGGGGCGACGCACAAGTTCAGTTGCGCGGGTACCGGATCGAGCTGGGCGAGGTGGAATCGGCGCTGCTACGGCATCCGTCGGTTTCGCGGGCCGCTGCGGCGGTGCACCGCCACGAGCACGACGTCGATCAGCTGATCGGTTACGTCGTCGGCACCGACGGGCAGCGAATCGATCCGCGCCCGGTCCGGGCGGCCGCCGCTGAGGTGCTGGCGAACTACATGGTGCCCTCGGTCGTCATGGTCCTGCCCGAGCTGCCGTTGACCATCAACGGAAAGCTGGATCGAAAAGCATTGCCCGCTCCCGATTTCGACGGAGCGGTATATCGGTTCGTCGCACCGCGGACTCATACCGAGAAAGTGATCAGCGAGGTGTACGCACAGGTCTTGGGAACCCCGCGGGTCGGGGTGACCGACCAATTCTTCGACCTGGGGGGCAACTCACTGCTGGCCACCATGGCGCTAATGGAGTTGCGGACTCGTGGTGTGACGATCGAATTGCCCTGGATGTTCGAGGATGCGACTCCGGAAGCGTTGGCGCGCAGGGCCGACGACTCGGAAGGTAACTCCGGCCTGAAGGTGCTGCTGGCGCTGCGGGCGAGCGGATCGGAGCCGGCGGTCTTCGCCGTCCACCCGGCGGGCGGTCTGGCGTGGTTCTACGGTCGCCTCATCGAACATCTGCATCCGGATAGGCCGTTGCACGGGTTGCAGGATCCGCACGTCGTGTCCGGCGAACCACGTGCGGAGTCCGTCGACGAACTGGCCGCACGCTATGTGGCCGAGATTCGCCGAGTGCAGCCTACGGGGCCGTATCACCTGCTCGGCTGGTCGTTGGGCGGGCAGATCGCGCACGCTATGGCGGTACAGCTGCAGCGTGCCGGTGATCGGGTCGGCATCGTGGCCCTGCTGGACAGCACAGCAGGTGCACCAGCGCAACCGGCCACATCCCTCGTAAACCAGCCCGCACCGGGACAGCTGATGGCCGATCTACTCGGCGGCTGGCGGGAGCTGTTCGAACTCGGCGACGAGGTGCAGGCAACCACCCATGAGCAAGCGTGGAACGTCATCCGGGACCAGGTAATCGCAACCGGACTGTTCACCGCCGAACAGACGGATCGGGTGATGGAGAGCTTCCGAACCGCGAGCGATATCTCCGCCGGTTATCGGCCGAATGTCTTCTACGGCGACCTGGTCTTCTTCACCGCCGGAAAAGACCACGCGGACCACGACGCTCTCGCGCATACGTGGCGGCCCTATGTCAGCGGCGACATTCACAACGTCGTCGTCGACGGCCGCCATCTCGAGTTGAGCCATCCACATGCACTGGCCATCATCGGCCCTGTCCTCGAAAGGTTCATGGAACAATGCTGACCCCTTTGCAGCAACTGCATCTCGACGACGGCAGAACGGTGACCTGCACGAGCCAGGCCGAGGCCCGGATGCTCTGGGAGGAGACGACCGCGACGCACGGGTTCTACCGCCGTGCCGCCGCGTGCCTTCTCCCTGGAGACGTTGCCCTCGATATCGGCGCCAACATCGGACTCTCCTCGATGATGTTCGCCGACACCTGCCCTGGAATTCAGGTCATCGCGGTCGAGCCCGTACCGATGACCTTTGGTTGCCTGGACCGCAATATTGCAGCGCACGTACCGGACGGGATACCCCTCCAGATCGCGGTCGGCGCCACGCCGGGCACGCGGCCGTTCACCTGGTATCCGCACGCAACGGCGAACTCCGGTTTCTATGCCGACCGCGAGGCAGACGACGAAGCCACCAAGATCTATCTGCGCAACAGCGGCTTGGACGACAAGGCCATCGCGCTCATCACCACCGGCCTGCACGACGGCGTACCACTGGAGGTCGGGGTCACCACTGTTTCGGCGATACTGGACGAACACTGCCGCTACAGCGAGATCGGGTTGCTCAAAGTCGATGTCGAGCGTGCCGAATTGGATGTCCTGCATGGCATCACCGAAGCGGACTGGCGTCGTATCCACGCCGTCGTCGCCGAAGTCCATGATCGTGACGGCCGCCTGCGAGAAGTCTGCGAGCTGTTCAGTCGGCAGGGCATGTCCGCGCAGACTCAGCAGGACCCGCGTTTGATCGGGACCGAAATACACGAGGTATTTGCCGCCAGGCCCCGCGCCGCCTGACTAACGGTAGCCGGACTGGTGCGGTCGCATATTCCTGTCGCCAGTTCGACGGGATGAACCCGATGATGATTGGCAAAGGTGCGGCGGCAGGCCGAACGCTGACGACAGCCGAGTCCCTCCACCGCTTATAGCCAACATACGGATCAGCGTCGTCGAATCGCGCTGAGCGCCGAGCAAGTGTGGGGACCGGTTGGGACCGCACGTGGTGCGCGACAACGGAAATCGCGAGACCCAGGAGAGTGCGGCGGCAGAGTTTCCGCCCCAACGCTGTTCCGTGGCTTCCGATCGTCTGCGCACAGGACTGAGTTTCGTGAGTCAACCCTATTCAGCGATCGGCTGTCTTTCGGGCTGGTGCTGGGTGGGGTTGTGGGAGCTTGCGCGCGCCGGTAGGCCCAGGTGACGCATAGCCGGGGCGCAGGTAGCGTGCTCCGGGTGAAGCCCGCTGCTGTTCAGGCTCCCGTTTCGGAAGAAGGCCGGTGTCACCGATCGCAGCCTCGGCTGATGGCTCATTGGCTTTGTGTGTCTTGTTTGCCGCTTGCTGCGCATCCGACAGCTTGCGATCGGCGGAGCTTTTTCTCACTGTGGCGGCGACGGTGCCGGTCCCGCCGCCGTGGCCGAGGTTGTCGAGCACCCTGGCAATGGTCGTCCATGATGGCCGCCCCACACCTTGGACCGCAACGCGATTGGGCCGTCGGCAGGCAATAGCCCACCGACGGCCCAGCCACACCAGCCGTCAGAGGTAGGTGTAGGAGACCCCGTTGCTGGTTCCTCCCGGGGTGGTGACGGTGACCAGTATCGTTCCGACCGTGCCGGCGGGGGCGATGGCCGTGATCTGGGTGTCGGAGTCGACACTGAACGAGGTTGCCGGTGTGCCACCGAAACTCACCGCGGTCGCACCTGTCAATGCCGTCCCGGTGATGGTGACCGTGGTCCCGCCGGCCGCCGTGCCCGAGTTCGGACTGACCGCGCTCAGGGTAGGCACCGCCGCGTAGGTGAAGGAGATGCCGTCGACAGTTCCTCCCGCGGTGGTGACCGTGACCAGTACCGTCCCAGCCGTCCCGGCGGGGGTGACCGCCGTGATCTGGGTGTCGGAGTCGACACTGAACGAGGTTGCCGGTGTACCACCGAAATTCACCGCGGTCGCTCCGGTCAGGTTCGTGCCGGTGAGCACGACGGTGGTGCCGCCTGCCACCGGACCGGCGTTCGGGGCGATGGCGGTGAGGGTGGGCACCGCGACGTAGGTGTAGGAGACCCCGTTACTGGTTCCGCCGGGTGTGGTGACGGTGACCAGTATCGTCCCAGCCGACGCAGCTGGGGCAATGGCCGTGACCTGGGTGCCGGAGTCGACACTGAACGAAGCCGCCGGTGTGCCACCGAAACTCACCGCGGTCGCACCTGTCAATGCCGTCCCGGTGATGGTGACCGTGGTGCCGCCGGTCACCGGACCTGCGTTGGGCGCCACCGTGGTCAGCGTCGGCACCGCCGCGTAGGTGTAGGCGACCCCGTTGCTGGTGCCACCTACCGTGGTGACGGTGACCAGTATCGTCCCAGCCGTGCCGGCGGGGGTGACCGCGGTGATCTGCGTGGCGGAGTCCACGACGAACGAGGTCGCTGGTGTGCCACCGAAACTCACCGCCGTCGCACCTGTCAGGGCTGTGCCGGTGAGCACGACCGTCGTTCCACCAGCCACCGGACCAGCGTTCGGGGCGATGGTGGTCAGCGTGGGCACCGCGACGTAGGTGTAGGAGACCCCGTTACTGGTTCCACCGGCTGTGGTGACGGTGACCAGTATCGTCCCAGCCGACGCAGCTGGGGCAATGGCCGTGACCTGGGTAGCAGAGTCGATCGTGAACGAGGTCGCCGGTGTGGCACCGAAACTCACTGCGGTCGCACCGGTCAGGTTCGTCCCGGTGAGGACGACCGTGGTGCCGCCTGCCACCGGACCGGCGTTGGGTACCACCGTTGTCAGCGTCGGCACCGCGACGTAGGTGTAGGAGACCCCGTTGCTGGTTCCTCCTGCGGTGGTGACGGTGACCGACACCGTCCCGGCCGTCCCGGCGGGGGTGACGGCGGTGATCTGGGTGGCGGAGTCCACGACGAACGAGGTTGCCGGTGTGGCACCGAAATTCACCGCGGTTGCACCGGTCAGGTTCGTCCCGGTGAGGACGACCGTGGTGCCGCCGGTCACCGGACCTGCGTTGGGTACCACCGTGGTCAGTGTCGGCACCGCCGCGTAGGTGTAAGAGACACCGTTGCTCGTTCCACCGACGGTGGTGACGGTGACCGAGACCGTTCCGGCTGTGCCTGCGGGGGCGACGGCGGTGATCTGGGTGGCGGAGTTCACGGTGAACGAGGTCGCTGGTGTGGCACCGAAATTCACCGCGGTCGCTCCGGTCAGGGCTGTACCGGTGAGGACGACCGTGGTGCCGCCTGCCACCGGACCGGCGTTGGGTACCACCGTTGTCAGCGTCGGCACCGCGACGTAGGTGTAGGAGACCCCGTTGCTGGTGCCACCGGCTGTGGTGACGGTGACCAGTATCGTTCCGGCCGTCCCGGCTGGGGTGACGGCGGTGATCTGGGTGGCGGAGTCCACGGTGAACGAGGTTGCCGGTGTGGCACCGAAATTCACCGCGGTCGCTCCGGTCAGGTTCGTGCCGGTGAGCACAACCGTGGTGCCGCCGGTCACCGAACCCACGTTGGGTACCACTGTGGTGAGGGTGGGCACCGCGACGTAGGTGTAGGAGACCCCGTTACTGGTGCCACCTACCGTGGTGACGGTGACCGACACCGTCCCAGCCGACCCGGCGGGGGTTACCGCCGTGATCTGCGTGTCGGAGTCCACGGTGAACGAGGTCGCCGGTGTAGCACCGAAATTCACCGCGGTCGCACCCGTCAGGGCTGTGCCGGTCAGTACGACCGTCGTCCCACCAGTCACCGGACCAGCGTTCGGGGCGATGGTGGTCAGCGTGGGCACCGCGACGTAGGTGTAGGAGACCCCGTTACTGGTTCCACCGACGGTGGTGACGGTGACCGAGACCGTTCCGGCTGTGCCTGCGGGGGCGACGGCGGTGATCTGGGTGGCGGAGTTCACGGTGAACGAGGTCGCTGGTGTGGCACCGAAATTCACCGCGGTCGCTCCGGTCAGGGCTGTACCGGTGAGGACGACCGTGGTGCCGCCTGCCACCGGACCGGCGTTGGGTACCACCGTTGTCAGCGTCGGCACCGCGACGTAGGTGTAGGAGACCCCGTTGCTGGTGCCACCGGCTGTGGTGACGGTGACCAGTATCGTTCCGGCCGTCCCGGCTGGGGTGACGGCGGTGATCTGGGTGGCGGAGTCCACGGTGAACGAGGTTGCCGGTGTAGCACCGAAATTCACTGCCGTCGCTCCGGTCAGGGCTGTGCCTGTGAGGACGACCGTGGTGCCGCCCGCTACCGGACCGGCGTTCGGGGCGATGGTGGTGAGGGTGGGTACCGCGACGTAGGTGTAGGAGACCCCGTTGCTGGTTCCTCCTGCGGTGGTGACGGTGACCAGTACCGTCCCAGCCGTCCCGGCGGGGGTTACCGCCGTGATCTGGGTGGCGGAGTCCACGACGAACGAGGTTGCCGGTGTAGCACCGAAATTCACCGCGGTCGTACCGGTCAGGGCTGTGCCTGTGAGGACGACCGTGGTTCCACCGGTCACCGAACCCACGTTGGGCACCACTGTGGTGAGGGTGGGCACCGCGACGTAGGTGTAGGAGACCCCGTTACTGGTGCCACCTACCGTGGTGACGGTGACCAGTACCGTCCCAGCCGACCCGGCGGGGGTGACCGCGGTGATCTGCGTGGCGGAGTCCACGGTGAACGAGGTCGCCGGTGTAGCACCGAAATTCACCGCGGTCGCACCCGTCAGGGCTGTGCCTGTGAGGACAACCGTGGTTCCACCGGTCACCGAACCCACGTTGGGCACCACTGTGGTGAGGGTGGGCACCGCGACGTAGGTGAAGGAGACCCCGTTACTGGTTCCACCCGCGGTGGTGACGGTGACCAGTATCGTCCCGACTGAATGGGCGGGGGTGACCGCCGTGATCTGCGTCGACGAGTTCACGGTGAACGAGGTTGCCGGTGTAGCACCGAAATTCACTGCGGTCGCACCGGTCAGGTTCGTGCCGGTGAGCACGACCGTCGTTCCGCCGGCCACCGGACCGGCGTTGGGTACCACCGTGGTGAGGGTGGGCACCGCGACGTAGGTGTAAGAGACCCCGTTACTGGTTCCACCCGCGGTGGTGACGGTGACCGACACCGTCCCAGCCGTCCCGGCCGGTGTGACCGCGGTGATCTGGGTGGCGGAGTCGACGACGAACGAGGTTGCCGGTGTGGCACCGAAATTCACTGCGGTCGCACCGGTCAGGTTCGTGCCGGTGAGCACGACGGTGGTGCCGCCGGTCACCGGACCGGCGTTCGGGGCGATGGTGGTCAGGGTGGGTACCGCGACGTAGGTGTAGGAGACCCCGTTACTGGTTCCTCCTGCGGTGGTGACAGTGACCAGTATCGTTCCGGCCGCACCTGCTGGGGCGACGGCGGTGATCTGCGTCGACGAGTTCACGGTGAACGAGGTTGCCGGTGTGGCACCGAAATTCACTGCGGTCGCACCGGTCAGGTTCGTGCCGGTGAGCACGACGGTGGTGCCGCCGGTCACCGAACCGGCGTTCGGGGCGATGGTGGTCAGGGTGGGCACCGCGACGTAGGTGTAGGAAACCCCGTTGCTCGTTCCACCGGCTGTGGTGACCGTGACCGACACCGTCCCAGCCGTCCCGGCCGGGGCGACGGCGGTGATCTGCATGGCGGAGTTCACGGTGAACGAGGTCGCCGGTGTGGCACCGAAATTCACCGCGGTCGCACCGGTCAGGTTCGTCCCGGTGAGCACGACGGTGGTGCCGCCGGCTACCGGACCGGCGTTGGGTACCACCGTGGTGAGGGTGGGCACCGCGACGTAGGTGTAGGAGACCCCGTTACTGGTTCCGCCGGCTGTGGTGACGGTGACCAGTATCGTCCCGACTGAATGGGCGGGCGTTACCGCCGTGATCTGCGTGGCGGAGTTCACGGTGAACGAGGTCGCCGGTGTGCCACCGAAACTCACTGCGGTCGCACCGGTCAGATTCGTTCCGGTGAGCACGACCGTGGTCCCGCCGGTCACCGGACCGGCGTTCGGGGCGATGGTGGTCAGGGTGGGCACCGCGACGTAGGTGTACGCGACGCCGTTACTCGTTCCACCCACGGTGGTGACCGTGACCAGTATCGTCCCGACTGAATGGGCGGGCGTTACCGCCGTGATCTGCGTCGACGAGTTGACCGTGAACGAGGTCGCCGGTGTGCCACCGAAACTCACTGCGGTCGCACCGGTCAGATTCGTGCCGGTGAGCACGACCGTCGTTCCGCCGGCCACCGGACCAGCGTTGGGTACCACCGTGGTCAGCGTGGGCACCGCGACGTAGGTGAAGGAGACACCGTTACTCGTTCCGCCGGCTGTGGTGACCTTGACCAACACCGTCCCGACTGAATGGGCAGGCGCCACCGCCGTGATCTGCGTCGACGAGTTCACGGTGAACGAGGTCGCCGGTGTGCCACCGAAACTCACCGCGGTCGCACCGGTCAGATTCGTTCCGGTGAGCACGACCGTCGTCCCACCAGCCACCGACCCCGAAGCCGGACTGATGCTGGTCAAGGTAGGAACCCCAGCATAGGTGTAGGGCAGCGGGCCGCTCGTGCCATCCAGCAGTGCCTGTACGGTGACGTTCACCGTGCCGGTTCCAGGCGGAGCGATGGCGGTGATCTGAGTATTGGAGTCGATGGTGAATGTCGTTGCCGTCGTACCGAACCGGACAGCCAAAGGGCCCACACCACTGAATCCGGAGCCGGTGATGATTACAGAGTTGAAACCCGCTGCAGGGCCGGAAGAGGGGGTCAGCGAGGTGATTACAGGGGGCATCGTCTTACCTTCTAACTAGTGATTAGTGAAAAGGGTTCTCCCGCAGCAGCACAGGCCTAGCTGTTACAGCCGCATATCCCCAGTAACCCACCAGCGACGGCACTTCGGCAATGTATCCCCCGTCCGTTTTCGTCCGGTTTGTATCCGTTTTCGGGTTCGGCCGGTCGCCCGTTCGGTCGGTGCAGTACACGGCGCCGGTGTTTGCTGGCGGGCTACGCGGCGGACAGGGCGGCGTCGATGTCGTCGCGGCCGAGCGGGCCGATCCTCCCGCTGACGAGCATCGCCGCCATCACCGGATACAGGGCGGTGGCCAGCGGCACCAGTACCGCGATGCGGCACTTGCCGGATCGGGCCGGTGACCGCGCGAGATCGACAGCGCGCACATCCTGGTCACGGTCACTACTGCGGCTGGAACGAGCGCCGGGGTATCGTTTAGGTGATGCTGATCGGCTGCGTCGCAACGCTTGTCAGCCTGTTCTCCGGGCAGGTATGGGGTTACCTGATCGAGCAGATCGGTTGTCCGAAGTGTCAGCACCGGCAACGTCCCGGCGGCAATCCGAAAACGGACGAAAACGGATCGGGAGCCTCATTGCCCAGGTACCGGTCCAGGGGCGTTAATGGAAAGGAGCCGGGTCACTAAGAGAGTCGGGCATCCCCCGGTGCAGAGGAACCCTCACCACCCGAAACGAAGGAGGCGCCACCATGCCTACCATCACCTCCCAGCCTCGGGTCCCACGACGGGGGTACCAGTGTCACGATCACCGGTACCGGTTCACCGGTGGCCTCACCGTGCGGTTCGGCACCACCGCGACCGTCTTCACCGTCAACTCCGCTACGCAGATCACGGCGGTCGCCCCCGCCGGGACGGGAACCATGCAGGTCACCGTCACCACCTCGGGTGGCACCAGCAATGGGGTCGCCGACACCTATGTTCCGATTCCCACCTTGACCACGGTGGTTCCGAATGTGGGGCCCGTCGCGGGTGGGACGACGGTTGTCCTGACCGGGGCGAACTTGTCCGGGCTGATGCGGTCACTTTCGTTGGTACGGAGGCGACTTCGTTCACGGTCGACTCGGCTATGCAGATCACGGCGGTCGCTCCCGCAGGGACAGGAAGTGTGTCGGTCACTGCGACGACAGCGGGTGGAGTCAGCAACGGCGGCTCCTACACCTACGTCTGAAGGCTGACGTGCCTGGGCCGTCGGTGGGGTGTTGCCGACGGGCGCAGTCGCGTCGAGGTCGAGCGGATAGCGCAGAATCCGTCACCCCATAGACGGAGGTTGCAGGGGCAAAGGGGGGTTTTCATTGGCGACGGTATTGAAGTTGCTGCTGGCGGAGCGGCATCTCAAGAGTCATCCGGATTTTCTGGCCGCATATGATAGGTGCGCCGCGCAGCTGGACCCGATCATTCCTCCGGGGCATGGGCCGGCGAAGGCGCAGTACTACCAGTGGCTATCGGGCCGGATGATCGGGCTTCCCCGCGACTATCACTGCCGGGTGCTCGCCAAGATGTTCCCGGGCTGGACGGTCGAAGGATTGTTTCAGATGGCCAACTCCGCACCAGCAGGCACTCGATCGCACGAGGTAGGTCTTCCAGCCACCGACGTCGAGCTCGAGGCGTTCCTCGGGCCTGAGATGGTCGCTAACGGCACGACATTGGTATACCCGACCTTCGAGCTGACGAGCCGGTCTGTGGACGCACTCCAGGCGGCGAAGATTCCCCTTCAGCGCATATACGAGAGGAAGGCCAGTGCGTTCACGGCTCGACATCACATCGACGTCCCGGTCATGTTGACGGAGAACGACATTCGCGGACTGCTGTACGTGTTCTCCCTGCTTCAGCGCCACACCAGCATTCCGATCGACTTCCAGAGCGACCGCGACATCGTCGCGCACTGCGACCGCCCGTACATCAGTTTCGGACTGAGCAGCAACGACTGCACCCATGTGTATCTCGCAAGCGTCGAGCGCCCGCTGTTCACCATCCGCGACAGTCCTGCTGAGGACGGCCCGTACCTGGAGCACCTGGAGCTGGCTGATGGAAGCCGGTATGAATCGAGCGATGACCGCAACATCGGCATCATCGCGCGGGTACGACCGAGCCCGGATCTGCACCCCGACCGATACTGGATAATTTGCGCGGGTATGGGCCCGCGAGGCACCTCCGGTGCGGGTTGGTTTCTTGCCAACTATTGGAGTTCCCTCCAGCAGCGTGCCGGTGATCGTGAGTTCGTTGCGGTCATCGGCGTCCGCACGTACTCCGACCAGATGGTCAGCTTGGAGAATTTGCTGATGAAATCACACGAGAGTGCATGAGTTGGCTTCGATAGTCGATAGTCGATAGTCGATGGGCGACTCGGGCGCGCGGTCGTGACCAACGATCGCGCCGACTGTGGATGGTGCAATCCTTTTGTCTCACGTGTAGGCACCCCCGAGAAGCCAGTCGGACCAGGAGATACTCCAATCGCCGTTCTGCCAGAAGTCGAGGGGTTCGCCGCCGGTGTTGCGGACCTCGACGACGTCGCCGGGGATGACGAAGTCGTAGAACCATGCGGCATCGTCGGGGGAGATGTTCAGGCAGCCGTGTGAGACGTTGGTGTTGCCTTGGGCCCACATGGTTGCGGCCAGTTCATGCACGAAGATTCCGTCGTGGCTGATGCGGACCGCATGGTTGATGCTCGTGCGGTAGCCGCCGGCGTTGGTCGGCAGGCCGTAGCTGGCGGAGTCCATGATCACCGGGTCGTTTCGGTCCAGCACGGTGTAGATGCCGGGGCGGGTCCAGAACGACAGGTATCTGCCACCGACAGCCGCGGTGCCGCCCTTGCCCATCGACGTGGGCATGGTTCGCACCAGGTTCCCGTTGTCGAAGACGTCGATCTGTTTGGTGTTGTCGTCGGCGATCGCGACATGTGCGGGGCCGATGATCACCGACACCCGTTGGTCGCGCAGGCCGTAGCGGCCTTCGCCGAGCGCGCGGCCGAAGAGTTCGGCCGCGATCGTGATCCTGGTTCCCGGTGCGTAATAGTGCTCGGGTCGCCAATGTGCGTTCTGATCGTCGAGCCAGTACCAGGCACCGGTGACGGCGGGCTGGGTGGTGACCTTCAGGTGGCGTTCCGCGGCCGCCCGATCGACGGGTTGGTCGAAATAGGCGACGATCACGAAACCCACTCCGTAGGTGTCGTTTTCGGCCAACTCGACGAGATTGGCGGAGCGCAGGGAGACGTCGATGAGCTGTTGCGGTTGTACCGTGGTGCAGGTTGCCGTCGTGGTGACATCGCCGGTTTCGCCGTGTGCCACGACTTTCGCGGTGTAGGTGTGTCCGTAGCCGAGTGGTTCGGAGCTGGTCCAGGTTCGCTGATCGGGTGCCGGTGCGCCCGGCAGCGGTCTGCCCGTTTCGTCGATCCATTCGACCGACCGCAGCGTCCCGTCGTCGACCGTGACTGTGCCGGGACTGCGCGCATCGACGTCGCGGGTGCCGGGTGGGGGATCGAATCGGATCATGGCGGGTTTGGGGGGCGCGGGCTCTCGCAGCCCGCATCCGGCCAAGGCGAGGCCACCCGCACCGCCGAAGCCGATCAGTAGCCGACGACGTCCCAATGCCACCTTGTATCTCCTTTCGCCCGGTGTAGGGCCGACCTGTATCCGTCAGCATGTGGTAGCTACGCGCTTGCTGAGACATCAACGGGCGGGATCTCCACCGATCCGCCGCACAACCGACACCGTTCCGCGATAGATCCGGGTCCTCGGTCAAGACAGTCATGACTGGTCTGCAGGAGATCCTTCGCAACTCCGCGAGCCCAATATCGAGTCTTTCCGGCTCCCCGCCGGTCAATAATGCGATGGGTCGATGCGGCGTGGTTCGCACGGTTCCGGTCGAGTACTTCTCGTGGGTGGTGGGTCTGCGCGTGCAGGTTCAACCGATCACCTGTCTGATCGACATCGTCATCGACAACGAGGAGGGCCTATGTCTGCTTCCCCTGTGGGTCCGCCACTGCAGCGCACATTGAAGAAGCGGCATCTGTCGATGATCGCGATCGCCGGAGTGATCGGCGCTGGATTGTTCGTCGGGTCCGGAGCGGCGATCAAGGAGGCCGGTCCAGGTGTGCTCATCGCCTATGCGCTTGCCGCGGTGGTGGTAGTCCTCGTGATGCGCATGCTCGGCGAGATGGCCGCGTCCAATGTGGAGACGGGCTCCTTCTCCACATACGCGGACAAGGCGATCGGTCGTTGGGCGGGGTTCAGTGTCGGCTGGCTCTACTCCTGGTTCTGGATCGTGGTGCTGGGGGTGGAAGCGACCGCGGGCGCGGCGATTCTGCACCGGTGGATGCCGGATGTACCGCAATGGTCATGGGCGCTGATCCTGATGGTGTTGTTGACGCTCACAAATGTCGCCTCCGTGAAGTCGTTCGGTGAGTTCGAGTTCTGGTTCGCCTCGATCAAGGTCGCCGCGATCGTGATATTCCTGGTGCTCGGAGTGGTCGCGATATTCGGTTTCATGCCGGGGCTCGACGCTCCGGGCCTGCGCAATCTGACGGGGCATGGCGGCTTCATCCCCAACGGGACGGGCGCGGTGCTCGGGGCCGTCCTTGTCGTGGTGTTCTCCTTCTTCGGCGCGGAGATCGCGACGATCGCGGCCGGCGAGTCCGAGCATCCGGAATCGTCGGTGCGGGCGGCCACCCGGTCGGTGGTGTGGCGAATCCTGTTGTTCTACATCGGTTCCATCGCGATCGTCGTGACGCTCATCCCGTGGGACAGCGCGACCGTGGCGTTGAGCCCGTATGTCGCGGTGATCAAGTTGTATGGCATTCCGGCAGCGGCGACCATCATGGATGTCATCGTGCTCACCTCGGTGCTCTCGTGCCTGAACTCGGGGCTCTACACAGCGAGTCGGATGCTGTTCTCGCTGTCTCGGCGGGGCGATGCCCCGGCAGGCTGGTCCGAGATCAGCCGACAGGGTGTGCCGGTTTCGGCTGTGCTCGCCTCCACGGTCGTCGGATTCTTGACCGTCGGCCTCAACTACCTCTCGCCGGACACAGTATTTCTGTTTCTGCTGAACTCCTCGGGCGCCATAGCGTTGTTCGTCTGGCTCATCATCGCGGTCTCACAGCTGCGTCTGCGGCGCAGGCTCGAGGCAGCGGGTGCGGTCGATATCCCGCTGAAAATGTGGGCGTTCCCCTATTTGACCTACGCGACTATTGCCGCGATTATCGCGCTCCTGGTCGGCATGGCTTTTCTACCCGCGACCCGAGAGCAGTTGCTGGTGTCCTGTGCCCTCGCGACGGTGGTCGTCGCGATCGGTGTGTTTCGCAGGCATCCCGTGATCACGGGAAGGCATCAGGTGGATGGCCACCTCCTTGCGTCGAATCACCGTTCGGCAGAAGAGACTTCGGGGCACTGATCGAACCCGAGGAAATCCGACAGCAGCGGCAGGAGGGTCGTGGCGCCGTCGATAGGGATGGTATGGCCGCCGTCCGGGATGGTGTGAGCTACTCGGAAGTCGGTGCGGACACCGCGCGTCGATGCCTGTAAGCGACTGTGCGTGCTTGTTACCATCATCGACATGCTGGCCGGCCACGTTCGTTTCCCTGCTTGGGCGGCACTCTTATGGAGCGCGGTCCTCGTCCTCATTTTCGTCGTTGCGCCGCCCGCCGCCGCCGAACCTGACAGCACATGGCTATGTCGGCCCGGGCAGTCGAACGACCCCTGTGGCGGTCGCTCGGGCGCGCCGATCGACTGCTTTTACGTGTATCCCACTGCCTCGCTGCAGCGGTCCACGAACGCGAACTTCGATACGTCGCCCGAGCTGAGAGCGCTTGCCAGGGTGCAGGCGGAACCGTTCGGCGCGAACTGCAACGTGTGGGCCCCGGTGTATCGGCAAGTGCCGCTCTTGGCACTGTTCACCGCGACGGGGCAGGAGCGTAGTGCGGCGCTCGACCTCGCGTACACCGACATCGAACAGGCCTGGGACGACTACCTCACGCACCACAACAATGGTCGCGGCGTCGTGCTCATCGGTCACTCTCAGGGTACCCGGATGCTGCGGACGCTGATCCACAATCGAATCGACGGGAAACACGTTCAGTCGCAACTGGTTTCGGCGCTCCTACTCGGGGGCGATGTACTGGTGCGGAAGGGGGCGACGGTCGGCGGCGATTTCGCCTCGGTACCTGCGTGCGCCGATCCGGGACAGACCGGATGCGTCGTCGCGTTCTCCACCTACTCGCGAACGCCGCCGCCGAACACCCGCTTCGGTCTGCCGCCACAGTTCCCCGACGCCTCGGCGGTGCGCGGGACACTGCCGTTCGGCCCCGAGTACGAGGTGCTCTGCACCAACCCGGCCTCCTTGCGCGACAACCTCGCCGTCCCGATCCATGGCATCGTCGCGGGCATTGCGGTCGACGGATTCCGCGGCCGCTGCACAGTCGGCGACGGACCGCACGTTCTCATGGTCGAGGGTCAGGGCGCTACGCTCCTGCCCGCTCTGCCGAACGAGACCTGGGGACTGCACAACTTCGACGTCAACCTCGCACAGCGGGACCTGGTTGATCTGGTCGGTACACAGAGCGCGGCGTACGAGCGCTGAGGGTCTACCGGCCCTGGCTGGATTGAGCGGATTGTCGAGATGTCCTGGGTCGACTTTTTTCGTTTTCGGTGTGTTGCAATCGGTTGTGCTGCAGGATTTGTCTTCGCTCGGGCCCGCTGGCTGACCGAGGCCTCGGCGGCCGGGGTGTTCAACGGCGGGTGAGGCGATCGCCAGCCAGGCCGGGTTGGCTGTGACCGAAGGATAGTCGTTGTGCGACAGGGTAATTGGATGAATTCCAAGTTGGCCACGATGCAGAGCAGTTGCACTCGGCGCGCTGATGATGGTCGATGCCCGGAGGGATCGAGCAAGCCGATGGGGTGCTCGATCTTGTCGAGGAGCGCGGAGTGCGGTGTTTGTTGGCCGTCAACGAGTTTGATTGCGCGGAACGTTGTGTGTTCCACGATATCCGCGAGGCGCTCGGCCTCGCGCCGCGTACCCCTTTGACCACTCTGGACGCACGTGATCGGCACACGTGCACGCAATGCCCGCTCGACCTCGTCGAGTCCTGTTTCATTCGCATCAGGAGTAACGCATTTGACCACCCCCATCGGATCGTCGGTCGGCGCCGGCGTCCCACGCATTGCGATATACACCTCGGAATACGCTGCGGACCCACACCGCGTCTATCGCGAGATGCGCAGCCGCTATGGCTCTTTCGCGCCGGTGGAGCTGGCTCCGGGGGTGCCCGCCACCTTGGTGATCGGGTACCGTGAGGCCGTGCGGATCCTCCACGATCCCGAACATTTCCCGGCCGATCCGCGGGTGTGGGAACGGTCAATTCCCGACAGCTGCCCGGTCAAGCCCATGATGAGGTGGTATCCGGGAGTGGCGCGCAATGCGGGCGCGCTGCATGCTCGATACCGGCAAGCCAACGTCGCGGCGATCGACGGCGTCGACCTGTATGGTCGGCAGGCCGCAGTGGAGAAGACGGCCACCTGGCTGATCAACACCTTCTGCGAGGCCGGCGAAGCCGATTTGCTCAGTCAATACGCGTTCCCTCTCGTTTTCGCGGGCCTGAACGAGATGCTGGGCTGTCCACCGGCATTGGGCGAGCGGGTCGCGACCGGCATGGCCCACCTCTTCAACGCCATCGACGACAAGGCGGATTTGGGCATGAAGATGCTCAGTGAAGCGCTGTTGGAGGTGGTCGCGCTGAAACGCGCTGAACCCGGCGACGACATGGTCACCCGTTTCGTGCAGCACCCAGCCGATCTCAGTGAGGAGGAGATATTGGTGAACGTCATCAGCATGTACGGTGCCGCGCTGGAGCCGCAGCAGAACCTGATCGTCAATACGCTGCTGCTGATTCTCACCGATGACCGGTTCGGCGGTGACGTGCTGGGTGGCAGTCTGTCGACACGCGACGCGCTCGATGAGGTCTTGTTCACCGACCCGCCGGTGTCGAACTACGCCACTAGCTATCCGCGGCAGCCGATCCTGATCGGCGACACCTGGCTGCCTGCGCACCAGCCGGTGGTCATCAGTTTGGCTGCTTGTAATAACGACCCCGTCCTGTCCGACGGCGAGTTTCTGGGTAACCGTTCGCATTTGGCGTGGAGTCTCGGACCGCACGCGTGTCCCGCCAAGCCGATGGCGTCCCTGATTGCGCAGGAAGCTATCGACCAGCTGCTCGATGCACTGCCGGAGATGCGCTTGGCTGTCCGGGCCGAGAAATTGACTTGGCGGCCGGGTCCGTTCCATCGGGCGCTGGCGGCGCTACCAGTGGTCTTCCCCAAATCTCCGCCATTGAATGTGCCTTAGCGCGGGAGTCATCGTTCATCGGTTGCGGCAGCACCTCGCTGACCGCGCCGACGGAGTCGAGTCGCAGGTGCTTCCGTAGCTCCAGCACTAAACTCAGCGCGAAATATGCTGGCGGACAACGGGAACCGGCGCGCGTCGAGCGGATGACCTCGGAGGGTCATCCGCTCGCGCTCGATGCCGGCGCGCGTCGAGTCAGTTGCGGAAGGTGTCTTTGACCTTCTCGCCCGCATCCTTCAGGTCGGACTTGGTCTGATCGGCCTTGCCCTCGCGCTGCTTGTCCTTGTCATCGGTGGCCTCG
>NZ_JBKORD010000024.1:0-113220 GCF_046764875.1 Nocardia arseniciresistens | reverse complement strand
CGGAACGGATCAGCGGCACGGCCTGACGCTGCATGTTCGCACCCATCAGGGCACGGTTGGCGTCATCGTGCTCGAGGAACGGGATCATCGCGGTCGCGACCGACACCATCTGACGCGGCGACACATCCATATAGTCGACCTCGGCCGCCGAGACGAACTCGACCTCTTCACCGAGACGACGGACCAGGACCTTGTCTTCGAGGAAGCGCCCGTCCGCGTCGACCGGCGAGTTGGCCTGCGCACGAATGTGCCGGTCTTCCTCGTCGGCGGTCAGGTACTTGACGTCATCGGTGACCTTGCCGTCGACCACCTTGCGGTACGGGGTCTCGATGAAGCCGAACGGATTGACCCGCGCGTACACCGACAGCGAACCGATCAGGCCGATGTTCGGGCCTTCCGGTGTCTCGATCGGGCACATGCGGCCGTAGTGCGAGGCGTGGACGTCACGGACCTCGAGACCGGCACGCTCACGGGAAAGACCACCGGGGCCAAGTGCCGAAAGACGGCGCTTGTGGGTCAGACCCGACAACGGGTTGTTCTGGTCCATGAACTGCGACAGCTGGGATGTTCCGAAGAACTCCTTGATCGCGGCGACCACGGGGCGGATGTTGATCAGGGTCTGCGGCGTGATCGCCTCGACGTCCTGAGTCGTCATCCGCTCGCGAACGACACGCTCCATCCGGGAGAGACCGACCCGGATCTGGTTCTGGATCAGCTCGCCGACGGTGCGAAGGCGACGGTTACCGAAGTGGTCGATGTCGTCGACCTCGACGGGTACCTCGGCGCCGCCGGGGGCCGTCATGTTCCGATCACCCGCGTGCAAACGCACCAGGTATTCGATCGTGGTAACGATGTCTTCCTTGGTGAGTACCGATGCGGTGATCGGCTCGCCGAGGTGGATACCCAGCTTCTTGTTGATCTTGTAGCGACCGACGCGCGCCAGGTCGTAGCGCTTCTCCTTGAAGAACAGGTTCTCCAGCAGAGTCTGCGCGGACTCCTTGGTCGGCGGCTCGCCCGGACGCAACTTGCGGTAGATGTCCAGCAGCGCCTCGTCTTGACCGGCGGTGTTGTCCTTCTCCAGGGTCGACATCATGATCTCGGAGAAACCGAAACGCTCAGCGATCTCCTCGGTCGACCAACCGAGCGCCTTCAGCAGCACGGTGACCGGCTGCCGACGCTTGCGGTCGATACGGACACCGACGGTGTCGCGCTTGTCGACGTCGAACTCCAACCACGCGCCGCGCGACGGAATGACGCGCACGCTGTGCAGGTCCTTTTCCGTGCTCTTGTCGACGCTGTTGTCGAAGTAGACACCCGGCGAACGCACCAACTGCGAAACGACGACGCGCTCGGTGCCGTTGATGATGAATGTGCCCTTGTCGGTCATCATCGGGAAATCACCCATGAAGACCGTCTGGCTCTTGATTTCACCAGTGTTGTTATTGATGAACTCAGCGGTGACGAACAGCGGCGCCGCGTATGTCATGTCCTTGTCTTTGCACTCATCGATAGAGGCCTTGACCTCTTCGAAGCGCGGGTCAGAGAAGGAGAGGGACATCGAGCCGGAGAAGTCCTCGATCGGCGAGAGCTCCTCGAGCACCTCCTCGAGTCCGCCCGTTAGCCCGCCGTCGCCGCGGAGCGCGGCTTTTTCACGCCATGAAGGCGATCCGATCAACCATGCAAATGAGTCCGTCTGTAGATCGAGAAGTCCGGGCACCTCCAAGGGCTCACGGATCTTCGCGAAAGACACCCTCAATGGGGCTCCGGGGATTCCGGCAACTGCCTTGGTCTGGGTGGAGACTGCCAAGATGCGTCCTTCCAGCACCTCACGCGCGTCGCGTGGTGGTCCGCGACCGTCGCTTGTCTGCTACGAATTCCGCTGGTTACAACCCGAACGAAACCCGAACAGGCAACAGCGGAAGTAACACCGGAAGGGTGGAACTTACGTGTGCGAATCGAGGTATGGACAGGAGGCAGCCAGCGCAACGTCCAAACCTACACCTATGTACAGCGAGGTGTCAAAGTACCACCCGAGCAAGCCTCCGCGTGGCGGCGCGCCGTGAACAAAATGGCGGGCGCGCCGTGTCCGAATCGCTGGCTGCGTCCGGGAGCCACGGGGCGCTTGGAGCCACTGTGACAGCTGCCGCTGTTGTGAATAGCGTGACGGGTCGGGCGAAACTCGTCAAGTGGCAGCACCGAGCGAGCAGGTACCGAGATCGCCTGCCGCGCTGGAAGATCACCTGGTCGAGCAGCTCAATTGCGATCGACGATGTCGCTGGCCAGCCAGCGACCGTCCTTTTTCTGCATGCGAAGCACGATCGGACCCGACGCGCTTTCCTGCGCCACACCGTCCTTGTTCGCGCTGACGACCATATTGACGAGCAGCTCGGCCTTATCGTCGGTGAGCAAGGTCACTCCGATTGGCTTCGCTTCGACATCGGCGCTGGTCTGGGCCTGTTTTATGGCTGCGATATTGGTGTCGGCGAACTTGTCGAAGTCGGCGAGCATCTGCCCGGTGACGACCCCGTGCACCGAGTCCTTGTAGCCGTCCAGCTTCGTCACGTCGTAGGCGAACACGGTGCGCAACGCATGCTCCCCCGCCGCGCTCACTTCCTCGGTGGCCTTGGTCTGCACATAGGCCTGGTTCGAATCGTCGATGCCTGGCCGGAATGCCGCGAGCACCGCGAAACCGGCGAGCAGCACCGTCGCGGCGCTGCACGCGACGACCACCCACCAGCCGGTATCAGCGCGCCGCAGTGGCAGACGAGGGGGCCTCGACCCTGTTTCGCGCTGCGGTGGCGTCCCGTTTTCGACCGCCTCCGCATTGCTCGACGCCCTGGAGCGTCCACCCGTACGCGGCTCGTCGGCGGCGCGAATCTTGCCGGTCGGTCGACGGCTCGGCGCGACCTGCTCGGTGGCGGGGCGCCGGTTGCGGCCTCCCGCGCTGGACACCGCGCGGTCGGTTGCGGCGCGATTCCTGGGTGTGACCCGGTTGACGGGTCGTTTGGATGCCATGAATCGGTCCTCCTACGAGCCGGGCTTGGTCGGGGGCGCGGGTGCGGGGGCACCGGGCGCTTGCGGCGCGCCGGGGGCACCGGCCGGGTTCGGTGCGTCCAGCGGCACCGGCTGCCCGAGCGACTCCGCGTTCTCCGCCTTCCAGACGTCGCCGTCCTTGATCATGTTCAGCGTCCACGACTGCCGGAAGCTGACCGGTGCGACATCGGGCACGCTGCGCGTCACCTGCAGCACAACCAACGCCGATGCCCGGTCGCGCTCGGAGTTCAACGAGGTCAGCGCGGCGCCGAGCACCTTGGAATCCAGCTTGGTCTTCGACTCCGATGCCGTTGTCCGTAGCTGTTCCTGCCCCTTGGTCGCCTCGTCGAGCAATTGCCCGGTCATCGACGACTGGATCATCTTGATCGAGCCGTCCACATCGTCCGGATTGATCGACATCAGGTTGATCGCGGCTTGCCTGGCATCGGTCAGCGCGGAATCACGCGCCTCGGTGCGCGGACCGTCGGTGAAGTACGCGGCGCGCACCCAGCCAGCGCCGAACCAGGCCGCCGCGGCCAGCGCGATGACGAGCGCGACGGCGGCCACCGCGGTGACTACGAGCGGGGGCCGTCCACCCGGGCTGTCATCGACAGCATCGACGGGCACCGAATCGGACGCACTCACAGCCTGCTCCGACTTCGTTGGATCAGCGGTCGGCGACTCGGCGGCAGCCTCCGTAGGGACGGCCACCGCGGGGTCGGATTCCGTGGAATCGGGCTCGGCAGGTTCTGGCTGTTCCTTGGAAAGATCGGGGGTCACGAGTGCACACCCTAATGTAATCAGTCGGACGGAGTCCGTCGCCAACCGCGCATGGCCGGAGCGAAGGCGGAGGTACGCCTAACGTCGGTCTTTTATTACGGCATCGCCGCGGCGGTCGTGGTCACCGCTTCGGGGTAACCCCCAGCAGGGTGGCCATCTGTACGGCGATCGGGTTCAGGTTCAGTTTTTCCGGATCGGTCTTCGGGTTGGAATCCCACGGCTGCACAATGCTCGGATCGGCGAGGTCGGCCCGCTCGCCACCTCGCACGGCGGTCGGATTACCAAACGGCACAGTGCATTTCGCGTCCCGGTTGAACGGGAACTCGTCGCGCGTGTCGTCGAAATCCGGGTTTTCCCGCTTCATCTGCTCGAGTATCCGCTGGGTCCCCTCGTAGCCCTGCGTACACGCGGGCGGGTTGTTGGCTTCGAGCACGAGGCCGAAATGGCTTGTTTTGTCGCCGGGCGCGGTCGAGGATGCGCCGATCGACAGCGACGGCAGCATGATCAGCAGCGGCCGCAGCGCGTAGAACTTGGGCGAGATGGCTTGCAGCAGCTGGCGCAGGTTCGCCAGATCCGCGGTCAGCGCCGGGCCGCTCTCGTTGAGCAGTGCCCCGATCTGGTCGCTCGCGTCGGTTCCCGTCCCGATCAGCCTGCGCAGGTCCGGGTCGCTGGAACGCAGCTGAGCGGTCAGAAGGTCGAGGCCATTGCTGAATTCGCGGATGGCGCCGGATTGCTCGGCCTGGGTGCCGAGCGCGATGCGGCCGTCCTTGATCAGCTTGATCGTCTGCGGCAGCGTCTCGCTGAACGTGGTGGTGAACTTGTTCAGCGAATCGACGAAGACCTGGAGATCGTCACCCTTGCCGTTGAAAGCCTTGCCGAGCTCGGTAACGGTGGTGTTCAGCGCCGCGAGGTCGACCGAGCTGGTGAAGGTGTCCACGCTGCCGATCAATTCCTGGACCGACACCGGCGTAGTCGCCGAGGTGATCACCGAACCGTCGCGCAGGAAGGGGCCTCGATCGGAATCGGGCTGCAAATCCAGGTACTGCTCGCCGATGGCGGAGCGGTTGGCGACGACGGCCTTGGCCGCGGCCGGGATGTCCGGCGAGCTCGAGTCGATGACGAGGTTCATCACCACGCCCTTGTCGGAGAGCTCCAGATCGCCGACCCTGCCGACCGGAACACCGCGATAGGTCACCTCGGCGCCCTTGTAGATGCCGCCGGTCTGCGCCGCCTCGACCTTCACCGTGTACAGACCGAAGCCGAACATGTTGTCGAGGCGGATGTACTTGGCGCTGACCAGTACAAGGCCCGCCACCGCGAGCACAACGAAGACGATCAGCTGATTACGGACAAGGCGGGTCATCGCCGAGGACCTTCCACACCGAGTTGGTCGAGAATCGCACCGAGCGGATCGGTCGGCGGCACAACGCTGTTCGCGGGCGCGAAAGCCATATTCGGCGGCAGCGGCAGGATCGATACCGTCGGCCAGCCCGGTCGCGGACCGTTGCCGTTGTAGTACGGGTTGGTCGGGTTGATCACCGGCGTCGGGCCGGTTTTCGGCGGGATATATACCGGATCACCCTTGCCGACACCGAGATTGCTCAGCGTCACGCCGATCTGCTGGTCCACCGAAAGCCAGGTGTTCACCTGGCCACCGAAGGTGCTTTCCAGTGTCGAGTCCGGGAAGGGATAGGTAGGAACAAGCGGCAGCGCGGTGATCAGATCCGGCGCCGCGCGGCCGAGTTCCTGCAGCGTCGGGCGCAGCGCACGCAGATCGGTGATCAGGTCCTGATTGGAGCGGTCGAGCACCTCGAAACCGGCCTGACCGACCCGATCGAGCTGGGCCAGCATCGAAATCAGCTGCGGGCGTTGCTCATTGAGGATCTTGATGCCCTTGGGCAGCTCGTCGAGAATCTTGCCGATCTGATCGGTCTGGGTAGCCACCCTGCCGCTCAACGTCGCGAGACCATCGATGGCCCTCGTGATATTGCCGACCTGCTCATCCAGCCCCGCGATGAGGGTATTCGCCTGCTCGAGCAGCGAACGCACCTTGTCCTCGCGGCCGCCGAGCGTCCGGTTCAGCTCGGTGACGATCGGCTGCAACTGTGCGACGCCACCACCGTTGAGCAGCAACGACATCGCGCCGAGCACCTGCTCGATTTCGGTGGCGTGCCTGGTGTTGGCGACCGGGATCACCGAACCGTCGGCCAGCTTCGCCGGGTCCGCGCCCGCGGTTGGCCTTGTCAGTTCGATGAACTTCTCACCGAGCAGGTTGGTCTGCTTCACCTCGGCCTTCGCGTTGGCGGGCAGCTCGACCGAGGAGTTCACCACCGTCCGCACACTCGCGGTCCACTGGTCCTTGCCGAGGGCGATCTCCTCCACCCGGCCGACCGGCACACCTTCGAGCTTCACCGCGGACTGTGGCACCAGGTCGAGTACATCGTCGAACTGGATGTCGATGTGCATCGGATGCTTGCCGACATCGGCGCCACCCGGCAGCGGAACGCTGTAGATGCCATCGGAGGCGCACGAGGCGACCAGCAGGCCGACAGCGCTCAGTGCGACGGTCGCGACGCCACGACGAATCCTGTTGTGACCGATCATCGGCCACCTCCCTGCGACGGCGGAAGCTGGTTGGAAGGAGTTCCCGGCACGGTTCCGGGTACCGGGTCACGCTGCTCGTTCTCACCGCTGAGGATGCCGAACGGCAGGATCAGCGTCGGCGTCTTCACACCGGCGGTGATCTGGTCGGTGATCTCCTTGCAGCGGTCGAGCAGCGGACGCATCTGCTTGCCGATCGCCTCGAATTTCGGATCGCCCGGCATCAGCTTGCTCAGGTCGAGCATCTTGCAGACGACGCCGAACGGGTCCTGCAGATCGGTGAAGTTGGCGCGCATGTCGAGGGTGCCCGACTCGCCGTTGTGCACGTTGATCAGATTGCTCAGCGCCAGCGGCAGCACCGGAAGCGCGGCGGCCAGATCGTCGCGTTTATCGGCGAGGGTCTTGGTCAGTTCCGTGAGTGCCTGCGCGTTGTCGGCGATCAGGTCGCGGTTGTCGTCGACGAACCGGGCGACATCGCCGAGGCCGATCGACAGCAGGTTCAACGCCTCACCGAGATTCTGCCGTTCGCTTGCCAGGAAGCCGGACAGATCCGCGAGCTGCGTGTTGAATTGGCGCACCTGCGAATCGTTCTGGGTCAGCATGGTGACGAAGCTCTGCAAATTCTTCACGGTGTCGAAAATGTCACCGCGCGCGTCGGACAGGTATCGCGCCGCATGCGAGAGCTGCGTGATGCTGTTGGCCAGCGCTTCACCGTTGCCCGCCAGGTTCGCCGCGGACGTGCGCACCAGCTCGTTCACCGCGCCCTCGGCGTTGGCGCCGTTGGGGCCCAACGCGTCCGACAGCTCGGTGATGCTCTTGTAGAGCTGGTCGACCTCCACCGGGGTGACCGTGCGCTCGCGCGGGATGGTCGCGGTGCGTCCCATCTTCGGCCCGCCGGTGTACACCGGCGTCAGCTGGATGAAGCGATCCGACACCACCGACGGCGTGATCTGCGCGGCCTTGGCCTCGGCGGGGACGTCATATTTGCGGTCGACACTCATGACGACCTTGACCTGCTCGCCCATCGGCTCGACCGAGTCGACCGCACCGACGGGCACGCCGAGGATCCGCACGTCGGAACCCTCGTAGATGCCGACGGAACGATCGAAATACGCGGTGATCTTGGTGGTGGTCGCGCGGTCGAACAACCACCACAGCACCCCCGCGACCAGCACCGCGGCCACCGCGACCAACGCGATCAGGATCTTGGTGCCTCGGCCTGAGGACCGCAGCGCGGTCACTGGTTCATTGCGCCAGCTCGTCGCCATGTCAGTTACCTTCCAGAGGGCCGAGGGAGCGCACCGGCGGTCGATCGCCGGGAATCTCCGGCAGCGCCGGCGGAATCAGATTGACGATCACCGCGTCGAACCAACGGCCTGTGCCGAGCACATTGGCGTAGAGGCCGTAGAACGGCGCCGCGAGCTCCAGCGTCTTGGAGATGTTCTGCTGGTTGGCGTTGAGCAGGTTGATGGAAGCCTTCAGATTGGTCAAGGCCGGGCCGATCTGCGCCTCGTTGTCGTGCACGAGGGCGCTCAGCTCGGCCGCCACCGTCTTGGCGCCGGTGAGCAGCTGCGAGATCGCCTGCTGACGAACATTGAGCTCGGTGAACAGCTGCCCGCCCGAGGCGAGCAGCCGCTCGAACTCGGCATTGCGATCCGCGAGCACCTTGGTGGTCTGCCTGGTCGCGGCGAACATCCGCTTCAGTTCCTCGTCGCGCTTGCCGAGGGTCTCCGAGAGCCTTGCGACGCCGTCGATGGAGCCGCGGATCTCCGGCGGCGTCGTCGCGAAGGCTTCCGAGAGCACCCGCATGCTGGTGGCCAGCTGCGCGGTGTCGATCTCGTCGATGTTCTTCGCCGCGTCACTGAACGCGTCGACAACGTCATACGGGGAAAGCGTGCGCGACAACGGGATTCGCTGACTCGGATTCGCGGGCTCGGAGCCCTTCGGATCCAGCGCCAGATACTTCTGACCGAGCACGGTCTTGATCTGAATGGACGCGGTGGTTTCGTTGCCGATCCACGCGTCCTTGGTGCGGAAGTCGATGAGCACCCGGTCACCGTCGAGGCGGACATCCGACACCGCACCGACCTTGACGCCCGCGATGCGAACCTCGTTGCCCTTCTTGATGCCAGCCGCTTCGGTGAACTCCGCGGTGTACTTGGTGCCCGCGCCGATGATCGGCAACCGGTCGAGGAAGAAGGCGGAGATCGCCACCAGTAGCACCATGGCGATGCCGAGCACACCGATGAAGGCAGGGCTGCGCTTGCCGAGCAGCATCCGGTCGTCCATCTAGCGCCCCTTCCCGCTGCAGCGCGGTGCGGCGTTGGTGTAGAGCGGCTGGTTGATCGTCGGCATCCCGGCCGGGAGGTTGAGCTGCGGCCCATCCGCTACGCCCGGTCCGACGACGAGGTCGATACCGCACAGATAGAACTGGAACCACGAGCCGTAACTGCCGACGCGGCCGAGCTTTTCCATCTTGATCGGGAGGTTGTGCAGAACCTCGTTCACGTCGTCCTTGCGCTCGTTGATAGTGCCGGTGAGCTGGTTGAGCCCGGCGATCGAACCTTGCAGCGAAGGACGGGTCGGGACAAGCAGATCCGAGGTCGCCGAGGCCAGTTTGCCCAGCGAGCTCACCGAACGGCCGATCGTGTCGCGCTCGGCGGCAAGACCACTTACCAGGGCCTCGGTATTGACGATCAGCTGGTCGAAGTTGTCCTCGCGCTGATTGATGGTCTCGAGCACGGCGGTCAGGCTCTTCACGAGTTCACCGATGACCGCGTCTTTGTCCGCGATCTTGTTCGTCAGGCTCGCGGTGCTGGTCACCAGGTCTTTGATGGTGCCCTGCTCGCCCTGGAAGACCTGGATGATCTCGAAGGACAGCTTGTTCACGTCGTCGGCGGTGAGCGTGTGGAACAGCGGACGGAAGCCGTTGAACAGCGTGGTCAGGTTCAATGCGGGCCGCGTATTTTCCAGCGGAATCGTCGCGCCCTTGTTGAGCTTGCGGCCCTGTTCGCCGGCGCCCTGCTCCAACGCGATATAGCGCTGGCCGACCAGGTTTCGGTAGCGAATGGTCGCGGTGGTGGAGGCGGGCAGCCAATTGCGGTCGGCCACTTCGAATTTCACCTCGGCCAGCCGCTTGTCCACGATCGAGACACTGGTGACCTTGCCGACTCGCACGCCCGCGATGCGCACCTCGTCGCCATTGTTCAGCGAGGTGACATCGGTGAACCTGGCCTTGAACTCGGTGCCGCCGCCGCCGTAGTTCGCGATGGAAAGGCCGAGGACGGTGGTCGCGAAGAGGGTCACGAGCACGAAGATGATCAGCTTGGTCAGCGGCGATCCCATGCCACGCAGCTTCTGTTTCATCGCACGCTCACCTCACTTCCGCGGAATGCGGGCGCGCCGATCCGAGTCACCCAGCCGGGCACTTGTTCCGGCGGAACATCGTTCGCCGCACCGTAGATCGCGCCCAAGGTCTGCTGCTCCATCGGCGAGCCCGCCGTGCTCGGCGCGCTTGCGGCCGGGTAGACGCCGAACTGCGGAGTTTCCAAGTACCCGGTCTGCTGATCGCCGGGGTTGCGGCTGGGCACCTGATAAGAGCCTTCGTTCGCGGGACCGCCCGTGTACTGGCCCGGGTCGACACCGAGTGGGTACTCCGGAACACACCACGGTCCCCTGGTGTCGAGCCAGCGCGGCTCGTCCTGGTTGGGCAGGTATTTGCCGCGGGTGTTGACCAGTTCGATGGTCACCCGCGAGCCCGGCCGATCGGTGCCCTTGCCGAAGATCTTGTCGATGCGCGGCTTCATCTTCGCGAAGTTCGCCAACGCACACGCGTAGGTCGGCGAGTAGGTCGCCAGCAACTCCATCGCGGGCCGGGAGTCGGCGGCCAGATCGATGATGTTGTCGTGGTTGGCGATGAGGAAATCGGCGGTGGTGGCCGCGGTCGGGGTGAGCGAGGCCATCAAAGTATCGATCTGTGAACGCTTCTGCACGATGGTCGCGTTGGTGGTGCGCAGATTGTTCAAAGCGTCGACGAGCTGCGGCGCGGCATCGGAGTAGGTGGCGGCCACGTCGGCGAAGCTCGCAAGATCGGCTTGCAGATCCGGCATCACCACGTTGACCTCGCGGAAGATGTTGTCCAGCTTGTCGACCGTCTCGCCGAGCGCGAGCCCCTGACCGGACAGCGCCTGCGAGAGCGAGCCGAGAGTAGCCGCGAGATCCTGCGGCGGAATCGCCTGCAGCAGGGGCAACAGGTCGTCGAGCAGCTTGCTGATCTCGATCGCGTTGCCGCTGGTGTCCTGATGCAGTGTCACGCCATTGGTCAAGTGCTGGGCGCTCGGTTCGTCGGGGATCACCAGATCCACGTACCGCTCGCCGAAGAGCGTTTTCGGCAGCAACCGGGCTGTGGCGTTCACCGGAATCTGTTCGGCCTTGCCGGGATTCAGCGCGAGCGCGAGGGTGACCTTGCCGTTCTCGGACTCACTGGAGCGAACCTCACCGACATTGACACCACGGACCTTGACGTCCGCGTTGCGGGTGAGCGAATTGCCGACGCTGTCGGTGATCAGATCGACATCGACGGTCTTCACGAACTGCTTGTTGTAGATCGCGACGGTCGTCCAGAGGAACAGCGCGCAGATCACGAAGAAAGCGATACCGAGGACCCGTGTGCGCACCTTCTCGGTAGCGCGCCAGGCCTGGACTGAACTCATGACCGCGCCTCGCTTCGCTCACCACGGATGCGGGTCATCCCGCCACCCGCACCGTCGTGGTGGTCCCCCAGATCGCCAGACTCAGGAAGAAGTCGAGCACGTTCACGAGCACGATCGCCGCGCGCACCGCCCTGCCGACCGCGACGCCGACACCCGCGGGTCCTCCGGTGGCATGGAAGCCGTAATAGCAGTGCACCAAGATGATCACGAACGCGAATACCAGCACCTTGAGGAACGAATACAACACGTCCTCAGGTGGTAGGAAAAGACTGAAATAGTGGTCATATGAACCGCTGGATTGCCCGTTGAACCAGATACTGATCATTCGGGATGCCAGGAATGTGCCGAGCAGTCCGACGATGTAGAGCGGAATGACCGCGAGGAATCCGGCGATCACGCGCGTGGTGACCAGGAATGGCACACCGGGCACCGCCATCACCTCGAGCGCGTCGATCTCCTCGGAAATTCGCATAGCGCCGAGTTGGGCGGTGAAACCACACCCCACCGTTGCCGATAACGCGAGAGCCGCGACCAGCGGCGCAATCTCGCGGGTATTGATATAGGCGGTGAGGAAGCCGGTCAGCACCGAGCTGCCGAGCGAGTCGAGCGCCTTGAAGCCCTGCAGGCCGACAACGACGCCGACCGAACCGGACATGAACACGATGACGCCGATGGTGCCGCCGATGACCGCCAGCGCGCCGCTACCGAAGGTCACCTCGGCGAGCAGCCGCATGACCTCCTTGCGGTAATGCACGACGGTGCGCGGAATCCAGGCGATGGTGCGCGAGTAGAACGACATCTGCTCGCCGGCACGATCGACCACATTGAGTGGCATGCGGGCGAGTTCGCCTGCCCGGCGGGCGGTCTTGGCCAGCACCGGGTTGCGGTAAGGAGTAGCCACGGGTCAGGCGCCCTTGGCAGGGACGACCTGGAGGTACACCAGGGTCAGAACCAAGTTCACGAAGAACAAGACCAGGAACGTGATCACCACGGATTGGTTCACCGCGTCACCGACTCCTTTCGGGCCCCCCTTGGGGTGTAAACCCTTGTACGAGGCGATCACGCCGGCGAGCAGGCCGAACACGAGTGCTTTGATCTCGCCGATCCACAGGTCGGGCAGCTGGGCGAGCGCGGAGAACGAGGCCAGGTAGGCGCCGGGCGTGCCGCCTTGCAACAGCACGTTGAAGAAGTAGCCACCGGCGATACCGACCACCGACACGAGGCCGTTGAGCAGCAGCGCGACCAGGGTCATGCCGAGCACGCGCGGCACGACCAGTTTGTGCACCGGATCGACGCCGAGCACCTCGAGCGCGTCGATCTCCTCACGGATGGTGCGCGAGCCGAGGTCGGCGGCTACCGCCGACCCGGCGGCTCCCGCGATGATCAACGCGGTCACCACCGGTGCGGCCTGCTGCACGGTAGCGAGCACGCTGGTCGCGCCGGTAAAGGATTCGGCACCGAGCTGTTTGATCAGCGAACCGGTTTGCAGCGCGACGACTGCGCCGAAGGGGATTGCCACCAGCGCACTCGGCAGAATCGAAACACTCGCGATAAACCACGACTGTTCGATGAATTCGCGCAGCTGAAAAGGCCGCTTGAACGTCTTGCGCATGACGTCGATGAAGAGCGCAAAGATGTTGCCGGCCTGGGCAAACCCTGACTCCAATGGAGTCCGCAATCGCGCCAGGGTGGAGTTCACGATCGCAGATGTTACCCGTTAGTTGTGTTGTGGCGCGCGGTGGCGTCGTGCGCGCCGCCTTGGTAACCTGCCAGGTCGCCGTTGTTATAGGCCATCACTTGCGTGTCGTCGTTCTCCGCAAGTGACTCACGAATCGCGACTTGCGCCTGGTGCGGCAGGGTGTGCATGATCTCGCGGACCCGTTCCTTGCGGCGGAAAACGGCCTGTCGCACGGGCATACCCGGCTCGGCCTTCATCTGCGGAATGATGCCTTCGACCTCTTCGGCGCCGCCGTGGTGGTGGCCGGCGTCGGCGAGCGCCTGCTCGCGCGCCATCTGCGCCTCGTCCTTTTCCTCACTCATACCGATCGGCCCGATCATGCGGCCGTTGAGGAACTGCTTGACCACCGGCTCGTCACTGGTGAGCAGCACCTCGCGTGGGCCGAACATGACCAGCTGGCGGCGGAACAGCATGCCGATGTTGTCCGGCACGGTGCGAGCGAGGTTGATATTGTGTGTGACGATCAAGATCGTCGCGTCGATCTGCGCGTTGATGTTGAGCAGCAGCTGGCTCAGGTACGAGGTGCGGACCGGGTCGAGGCCGGAGTCCGGCTCGTCGACCAGGATGATCTGTGGGTCGAGCACCAGGGCACGGGCCAGACCGGCACGCTTGCGCATACCGCCGGAGATCTCGCCGGGCAGCTTGTTCTCGGCCCCGAGCAGACCGGTCAGCTCCAGCTTCTCCATGACAACCTTGCGGATGTCGGATTCACTCTTCTTGGTGTGCTCACGCAACGGGAAGGCGATGTTGTCGTAGAGATTCATCGAGCCGAACAGCGCGCCGTCCTGGAACAGCACACCGAAAAGCTTGCGGATCTCGTAGAGCTCCTTATTGGAGCACGTGGTGATATCGGTGCCGCCGATAAAGATCGAGCCGCGCTCAGGGCGCAGCAGACCGATCAGGGACTTCAGAAAGACGGACTTACCGGTACCCGAAGGGCCGAGCAGCGCGCTGACCTCACCCGAAGGCAGTGTCAGTGAGACATCCTGCCAAATTCGCTGGGAACCAAAAGACTTGGTAACACCCTCGGTCCTGACCTCGACGCCCACGCCAACCTCCACAATTCTCAGCGAGCAGCCCACCGGCGTACCACGCAATTCGGCTGTCGTGATGTGTCGCGTCACAGTGGGTTCGGTCACTGTAGCCCATGGGCGAGACGCGGCACACCCCAACCTGACTGAAGAGTAACCCGCGAAACGCTCTTCACATTCGAACTACGGTCGTATGCCTCCAGACGACGCAAACGGGCGGCCCCCGATGGGGACCGCCCGTTCCGCGACCATTCGTGCCAGCCGGTCTCGAATTACTTGACGGAGACCTTGGCGCCGGCCTCTTCCAGCTTCGCCTTGGCAGCCTCGGCGGCATCCTTGGCGACCTTCTCCAGGATCGGCTTCGGGGCGCTCTCGACCAGGTCCTTGGCTTCCTTCAGGCCCAGGCCCGAGACGATCTCACGGACCACCTTGATGACCTGGATCTTCTTGTCGCCCGCACCCTCGAGGACGACGTCGAACTCGTCCTGCTCTTCGGCGACCTCGACCGGCGCGGCACCGGCAGCGGCGACGGCGACGGGAGCAGCGGCGGTGACCTCGAACTTCTCTTCGAACTTCTTGACGAAGTCCGACAGCTCGAGCAGGGTCATGCTGCCGAAGGTCTCGAGCAGTTCATCAACGTTGGCCATGATGTTGTTCCTTTCGGTAAATGTTGTCTATGCGGGCGAGGCCCGGCATCGAGTTATTCAGCGGTGGCGGTTTCGCCACCGGCTTCGGCCTGCTTCTTCTCCACGAGCGCGGCGGCCAGACGGGCCACCTGCGATGCGGGAGCGTTGAACAGGCCGGCGGCCTTCGCCAGGTTGCCCTTCATGGCGCCTGCCAGCTTGGCCAGCAGCACCTCACGGGACTCGAGGTCGGCGATCTTCTCGACCTCGGCAACGGACAGCGTGGCGCCGTCCATGTACCCGCCCTTGATGATGAGCGCCTTGTTGTCCTTGGCGAAGGTCTTGATGGCCTTCGCTGCGTCGACCGGCTCGCCCTGAATAAAGGCGATGGCGGTCGGTCCGACGAACAAGTCGTCAAGCCCAACGACGCCCGCTTCCGCGGCCGCACGCTTGACCAGGGTGTTCTTGGCGACGGAGTACGTGGCACCCGCGCCGAGCGCGCGACGCAGATCGGTGAGCTTACCGACCGAAAGACCACGGTATTCCGTGATAACGGTGGCGGTCGAGCTCTTGAACTGCTCCGCGATCTCTTCGACCGCAGTGACCTTCTCGGGTTTTGCCATACTTCGCCTCCTCTCTGGATGTCGGTTCGTATACGCGAACTACCGAGTGCCAGGGGCCAGCGATAAAGCAAACGCCCCGAACGCAGAGCGTTCCGGGGCGTAATAGAGGATCGACCCGAATAATTCGGACCAATTCCCAGCCTCAGATCTCCCTGCGTGGGCCGCCGGCTGCTGCCGGACCTTCGACCGAACCCATACGGGAACGGCGACCAACGGTCTTCGGTAGAACGGATTGGGTAGTAATCGAACTGGTCGATAACTGTCGTCCAGAGTACCTGCCAGGTCGCCAACCGCCAAAACGAGGGTCTCGGCGGCCGAATCGGGACCGATATCGCCCCGAATTACTATGTTCCGAATCACATTCCAGGTGCCATTGCGGCCGATGTCGCCCCAAGAAGGTGCTACCAATGGCGTGGTTCAGTCCGAAAAGCCGCAACGGCGGGAACGCGAATCGCGTTCCCGCCGTTGCGGTTTCGTTCCTGGTGCTACGCTGGCCGCTTCGAGCGACCCGCAAGCAGTCGCTACGCGTCCTCGTCGAGGAGGTTGCGGGTGCGGTTCGGGTCCACCGGGATGCCCGGTCCGGTGTTCGTCGACACCGTCACCTTCTTGACGTAGCGGCCCTTAGCGGTCGAGGGCTTGGCGCGCAGGATCTCGTCCAGTGCGGCACCGTAGTTCTCCACCAGCGCGGCGTCGTCGAAGGACGCCTTGCCGATGACGAAGTGCAGGTTGGCCTGCTTGTCGACGCGGAAGTTGATCTTGCCGCCCTTGATGTCGTTGACGGCCTTGGTCACATCGTTGGTGACCGTGCCCGTCTTCGGGTTCGGCATCAGGCCACGCGGTCCGAGGACACGCGCGATCCGGCCGACCTTCGCCATCTGATCCGGGGTGGCGATCGCGGCGTCGAAATCGAGCCAGCCGCCCTGGATCCGCTCGATCAGGTCCTCGGCGCCAACGGCGTCCGCACCGGCGGCTTCGGCCTCGGCGGCCTTCTCGCCTGCCGCGAACACGATGACGCGGGCGGTCTTACCGGTGCCGTGCGGCAGGTTGACCGTGCCGCGGACCATCTGGTCGGCCTTACGGGGATCCACACCGAGACGAACGGCGACCTCGACGGTCGCGTCGGTCTTGGTGGTGGCGGTCTCCTTGGCCAGCCGCGCGGCGGCGAGCGGGGAGTACAGGTTATCGCGATCGACCTTCTCGGCCGCGGCGAGATACGCCTTGCTTCGTTTTGCCATGATTCTCTGTCCTTGTTCTGTCAGAAGTGGTTATCGGGCCTGGCCGGCCCTCCCACTGAGCGAATGATCAGCCTGCCGTGCACACTGCGGGCTTCGCTGCGCTCAGCCCTCGACGGTGATACCCATCGAGCGAGCGGTTCCCGCGATGATCTTCGCCGCCTGATTGATATCGGTAGCGTTCAGATCTTCCGCCTTGGTCTTTGCGATCTCACGGACCTGGTCCATGGTGATCTTCGCGACCTTGGTCTTGTGCGGCTCGGCCGAACCCTTCTGGATACCGGCGGCCTTGAGCAGCAACCGGGCAGCGGGCGGGGTCTTCAGCTTGAAGTCGAACGACCGGTCCTCGTACACCGAGATTTCGACCGGAATGACGTTGCCACGCTGCGACTCGGTCGCGGCGTTGTACGCCTTGCAGAACTCCATGATGTTGACGCCGTGCTGACCGAGCGCGGGGCCCACCGGGGGGGCGGGGTTCGCCTGGCCGGCCTGGATCTGAAGCTTGATGATCCCGGCGAGCTTCTTCTTCTTGGGGGGCATCTTTCTTTCCTAGGTGTCTGTTTTCCTTGCTCTTTGCAAGTTTTGGGGGTGGGTCTTAGATCTTCGCGACCTGAGTGAACGCCAGCTCGACCGGGGTCTCGCGACCGAAGATCGACACGAGCACCTTGAGCTTCTGCTGCTCGGCGTTGATCTCGGAAATGCTGGCGGGCAGCGTCGCGAACGGGCCGTCCATCACTGTCACCGACTCGCCGACCTCGAAGTCGACATCGATGGTCGGCTTGGAGACGACGTCGGTTCCGCCGCCATCGGCGGTCGCGGCAGCGGGCTTCTTCTGCTGCTGCGCGGCCGGGACGAGGAACTTCACCACGTCGTCGATGGAAAGCGGCGAGGGACGTGAGGTCGCGCCGACGAATCCGGTGACACCGGGGGTGTTGCGCACCGCGCCCCACGACTCGTCGTTGAGTTCCATCCGGACCAGGATGTAGCCGGGCAGCACCTTGCGGTTGACGTGCTTGCGCTGGCCGTTCTTGATCTCGGTGACCTCTTCGGTCGGCACCTCGACCTGGAAGATGTACTCCTCCAGATCCAAGTTCTGCACACGGGTCTCGAGGTTGGCCTTGACCTTGTTCTCGTAACCCGCGTAGGAGTGGATGACGTACCAGTCGCCAGGGGCGCGACGCAGCGCGGCCTTCATCTCGGCGACGGGATCGGCGGGCTCGGCATCGATGGGGGCGGCGTCGGTAGCGGGCTCGTCATCAGCGGCCTCGGATTCGTCGACCACAGCCTCTTCGGCCGCTTCGACGGTCGCGGATTCCTCGACCGAGTCGGTGGCCTCGACCACCGCGTCGTCGACCGCCAACTCGTCGGTTGTGTCGTTCTCCGGGGTGCTCACTGGGGAACTCGCTTCCTGTGTCGTCACGTACATCCTTTGCGTGCCGGGCCGGGCGTGTGACGGAATATCACTCCGCCCGTGTCCGCCACGGGATCGGCTACCGGCTTATCGTTTCGAGCGATCTGCGAGCAGTCGCCAGCTGATCGTTTCGAGCGACCCGCAAGCAGTCACCAGCGACGTTCAGCTTAGCCAAACAGCCAGTCGACACCCTTGATGAACGCCAGATCCATTCCGCTGATGAACGCGACCATGAAAATCACGAACACCAGAACAACGCTCGTATAGGTGATCATCTGTTTCCGGTTGGGCCAGATCACCTTGCGCAGTTCCGCGACAACTTCGCGGAGGAACTTGATCAAGCGCTTGAACGGATTACCCGACTTGCGCTCGGCCCGATCGGTCTTCTTGGATGCTTTGCTCAGCGACGGCCGCTCGATGGTGGCAACCCCGCCCGAATCCGACGCATTGCGACCGCGCCGGGCGGACCGCTTGCCGCTCGGCCGACTCACTGCGGCTGAGTCATCGCCATCGTCGGCCGAATGTGCGCCGTGGCGAATGTCACGCTCGTCGCTCACGTCCATCCTTTCGTCGCTGACATCCAGGGCAGGGGCGACAGGACTTGAACCTGCAACCTGCGGTTTTGGAGACCGCTGCTCTGCCAGTTGAGCTACGCCCCTTTGATTGGACGATGTCGACTGTCCAACCACTGTTCGATATTCAGTTTTGCGGTTCTGGCGTCACACAACACACGCGCCGCTCCAGCAGTTACCGGCCCCGTCGGCGATCCCTCGGAAGCTCCTCCGAATCGCCTGGAACCAGCCCCACAGAGCAGCGCGCAACGGCTGGTGACCCCAGAAATCTGAGTGTACTTCACCGTCAGCGCCATTTGCCAATCAGGGGCAGCCGACCAGGTCAGGCTGTACTCAGGCCAGTTGCACCGTTGCGGTCGCGCGACCGAAGATCTTGCGCCCTACCGACTTCGCCACAATGGCGACGACGGCGGTCCGCGTCTCCGGGTCCACCGACTTCACTTTACCCGTGTACTCGACCTCGGCAGGCTGGTCGGAGCCGACGTAGACCGGGCTGGTGAAGCGGACGTTGTACTCCTTGACCGCGCCGGGATCGCCGAGCCAGGAGGTAACGAAACCGCCACCGAGGCCCATGGTTAGCATGCCGTGCGCGACCACGTTCTCCAGCCCGACGAGCTTGACGACCTCGTCGCTCCAGTGGATCGGGTTCGCGTCGCCGGAGACGCCCGCGTAGTTCACCAGGTCGCCACGGGTCAGCCGGACGGTGCGCGAGGGCAGCTCGTCGCCGACAGAGACCTGGTCGAAGCCGAGCGCGCGCTTGCTCGGCGCGACATCGGGAATCGTGGTCGTCGGCGCGGGCGCGGGGGCGTCGGCGGCCTGCGTGCGCGGGTGGTGGGTCGGTGCGTCCTCGCCGATGCCGTGCATCAGCACATTGCGCACCGCACCCTGCAGGTTCGGGTCGATGTCGCCGCCACTTCGCCCGATCAGGGTGGTGTATGTGGTGAGCACCAGCTCGTCGTTCTGATCGGTGACGATGTTCTTGGTGACGATGATGTCGCCACCGAACGCCTGCCGGAACGAGTGCAGATAGACATCACAGATCAGACGGTCGCCGACTTTGATCGGCCGGTGCAGTTCCAGGATCTGGTCGGTCTGCATGATCTGGCTCAGGTCATAGCCTGTGACGATCTCCTCGAACAGTTTGCGCTGCGCGAGGATGCCGACGAGCGAGATGAAGGTCAGCGGGGCGAGCAGGCCATCGTAGCCATACTCCTGCGCGGAATCCTCTTCCCAGTGCAGCGGGTGATAGTCCTGTACGGCGCGTGCGTATTCGCGGACCTTCTCGCGGCCGACTTCGTAGTAGTCGCCGACACGGTAGTGGTGGCCGACCATGGCCGCCGCGTGTGCTGCCGGATCGAAAGTCTCATCCATTGCGACCGCTTCGTCTGTACCGGTATTGATTGTCACGGGAGGACTGTACCTATCTGACCCCGCTGTCGGAGTCGGCGGAGCATGCACCACCGCACTCGGCACCGTGAAATGCGTCAGGGCCGGACATACGTCCGGCCCTCGCATTTGTCACAGTCCGAGTAACCGGGACTCGATCTCCCGGAGTCGATCCACGCGGCAGCGGCACGCGTGACGGACTAGCGGGACTCTTTGTGTGCCCGGTGCGTGCCGCAGTTCGGGCAGAACTTCTTCAGTTCCAGCCGATCGGGGTCATTACGCCGGTTCTTCTTGGTGATGTAGTTGCGGTGCTTGCACTGCTCGCAGGCCAAGGTGATCTTTGGCCGGACATCGGTGGACTTCGCGGCCACGATATTCCTTCTTTCGGGTCAACCAGATGGTCTGATCTTGATGGTAGCGATGGCCGGACTTGAACCGGCGACACAACGATTATGAGTCGTTTGCTCTACCGACTGAGCTACACCGCCACGGGGTCGCATTGCCTGATGCCGCGCCCGGCCCCACACAAGTGGAGAATATTGCGATGCCGAGTCGGTCACCACCGGCAATCCGGCGAGCCCCCTAACGGAATCGAACCGTTGACCTTTTCCTTACCATGGAAACGCTCTACCGACTGAGCTAAGGGGGCATGACGACATCCGCACCAAGATCTTGGATCACAACCCCGGCGCGGCGAAGTCTTGAACGAGGTTACACACTCACCGGCCGCACTACCAAACCGCGTGGTCAGGAAGGTTTCTAATCGACCAGCTAGCGGTAGTTGACGAACTGTAGCGCGATACCGAAGTCGTCACCCTTGAGCAACGCGATGACCACTTGCAGGTCGTCGCGCTTCTTGCTGCTCACCCGAAGCTCTTCGCCCTGAATCTGCGCCTTGACGCCCTTCGGGCCCTCGTCGCGGATTTTCTTGGTGATCTTCTTCGCATGTTCGGTATCGATGCCCTGCACCAGCGTCCCGGTGATCTTGTAGAGCTTGCCCGAGGCGATCGGCTCGCCCGCGTCGAACGCCTTGAGCGAGATGTCGCGGCGGATCAGCTTCTCCTTGAACACGTCGAGCGCGGCCTTGGCCCGCTCCTCCGCCTCGGCGGTCAGCACGATCTTGTCCTCACCGGACCATTCGATGCTCGCGCCGGTGCCACGGAAGTCGTAGCGGGTGGTCAGCTCCTTCTCTGCCTGATGCAAAGCGTTGTCGACCTCCTGCCGGTCGACCTTGCTGACGACATCGAAAGACGAATCGGCCACACTGCGCTCCTGTTCCTGGCTACCCGATGGGCTCACCCACACCCGGGCGCTCCCCAATCATCGTAAGTTCTACCCGCAAGCCCGACCGTAGTCCCGTCGCGTGCCCGTTGGCCAGCCGGTTTGCATCCAGGGCCGTGGTTCGTTGTAAGCTCTCTGCGCGCCGAAAAGCGCAATGGCAGATTGCCCGAGCGGCCAATGGGAGCAGACTGTAAATCTGTCGGCGCAAGCCTACGTAGGTTCGAATCCTACATCTGCCACCAAAACCCCCGTCGATCATGATCGACGGGGGTTTTGCTTTGCTGTCACGCTTTCACCGACCACCGGGCATCAACCCTGCCCGAGGGAATACTATTTGCCGCTTGGAGGTGTCGGCGGTGTCAACCAATGAGCGGGAGCCTGCGGGCATCGCGGTGGAAGAGGGCATCCGCAGCCTGCTGCTGCTCATGCCGCGGGTGGTGGGGCGGGCCAAGAAGATGCGTGTTCCCGAAGAGCTGCAATCGTTCTCCCTCGCGCCGCGGCACCTGTCACTGCTGGCGAATTTGGTCTTCGAGGGACCGATGACGGTGAATGATCTCGCGGCACGTCTCGAGGTTGCGCCGACCACGGTCAGTCTGATGGTCGGAGACCTGAGCCGTCAGGGCGTGCTGGAGCGGCACACCGACGAGGCCGACCGTCGCCGCACCATCGTTGGTATCGCTGCGGCACACGAGAAGTCGGTCAACGACTGGCTCGGCGGCAGCGCGCGGGCCTGGCGTGCAGTGCTCGGGCCGTTGACGCCCGAGCAGCGGCAACTGTTCGTCGACACGCTGCGCGCCTACGAGCAGGAACTGGGATAAAAGCAGCACCCATCGTGCGCCGAGACAGCCTATGGACGGCAGCGCTACCCGAGTCAGTAGTTACGCGGACCGCCGGCCATTTCCTCGAGGCGGGCGATGCGTTCGGCCATCGGCGGGTGCGTGGAGAACCAGCGGGCGGCCTTCTCACCTGCGCGGAAAGGGTTGGCGATCATGAGGTGCGACTGGGCGGTCAGTTGCGGCTCAGGTGGCAGGGGGGCGGCCTGTACACCGCGCTCCAGTTTGCGCAGAGCCGACGCGAGAGCGAGCGGGTCGCCGGTCAGTTCGGCGCCTGATTGGTCGGCCTGGTACTCGCGGGAACGGGAGACGGCCAGTCTGACCAGCGTCGCCGCGATCGGTCCCAGTAACGAAATCAGCAGTACGCCAAACATATTGGGGCCACCGCCGCTGCGGTTGCCACCGAACATCGACGCGAAGAAAGCCAGGTTGGCCAGGCCGGAGATAACCGCGGCGAGCGCGCCCGCGACCGAGGAGATGAGGATGTCGCGGTTGTAGACGTGCGACAGCTCGTGGCCGAGTACCGCGCGCAATTCGCGTTCGTCGAGGATTTGCAGGATGCCGCTTGTGCAGCAGACGGCCGCGTGCCGAGGACTGCGCCCGGTGGCGAACGCGTTGGGGGCGTTTGTCGGGCTTATGTAGAGCCGTGGCATCGGCTGGCGCGCCGCGGTCGCGAGCTCGCGCACGATGCGGTAGATCATCGGCGCCTCCAGCTCACTGACCGGTTGCGCGTGCATCGCCTTCAACGCGAGTTTGTCGCTGTTGAAGTACGCGTAGGCATTCATGCCGACGGCGAAAACGATCGCCAGGATCAGAATCATCGGGCTGCGGAACATCGCACCGGCGAACACGATCAACGCCGAAAGCCCGACCATGAGCCCAAACGTCTTCAACCCATTCGCATACCCGTGCCCGTGCATAGGTCTCCTTGCCCACTCCCCTGGTTCATTGTGTGCCTTACAGCAGCTCAACGATAGAAGCGCAGTCCAGGTTCCGGAGTGAGTCACCGCCCACATCACTGCTATTCCAGTGACAACTGATCTCGCACGTACATGGGTAACTCACCGGGCACCGGCCAACTCGGCCCCACCCTTCGCAGTCCGCCCGCCGACACCACCCTCGCGGCACCCGAGTCCGGCCTGAATACGCGGAGAAGCGCCTCAGCCCACGCGTTCGATGGTGTAGCGGACCAGGCGCTCGAGTGCGTCGTTGGCGGGGCCGGCGGGCAGCGCGGACAGTTCCGTGTGCGCGACGTCGGCGTAGCCCTGCAACTTTTCCTTGGCGAGCACCATGCCGCGCGAGCGTCCGAGCAGGGCGAGCGCCTCCTCGACCTCGTCGTCGGTCTCCAGCGGTCGGGCGAGCAGCTTGCGCAGGCGGTCGCCCTCGGCGCCCTCGTCACGCAGCGCATAGAGCACCGGCAGCGTGTGCACACCCTCGCGCAGGTCGGTGCCCGGCGTCTTGCCGGACTGCTCGGAGACCGAGGAGATATCGATGATGTCGTCGGAGATCTGGAAGGCGGTGCCGACCGCGTCACCGAGGCGGGCGAGCCGCTCGACGTGTTCGTCATCGGCACCGGAGAAGGTGCCGCCGAAACGGCCGGCGGCGGCGATCAGCGAACCGGTCTTCTCCCACACCACGCGCAGGTAGTGCTCGACCGGGTCCTCGGCGTCACGTGCGCCCATGGTCTCGCGCATCTGGCCGGTGACCAGCTCGGCGAAGGTTTCGGCGATGATCCGCACCGCGTCGGGTCCGAGGGTGGAGGTGAGCCGTGAGGCGTGCGCGAAGAGATAGTCGCCCGCCAGGATGGCGATGTTGTTGCCCCAGCGCGCGTTCACGCTCGGCGCGCCGCGGCGCATCGAGGCCTCGTCCATCACATCGTCGTGGTACAGGGTCGCCAGGTGCACCAGTTCGACAACGGTGCCCGCGGTGATAAGCGCGGGATCGGTCGGGCGCGGACCGAGCTGGCCGGTGAGGATGGTGAACAGCGGCCGGAATCGCTTGCCGCCCGCCTTGGCCAGATGCAACGCCGCTTCCTGTAGGAAGATCTCGCCGTCGGACAGCTCGTCTATCAGGAGTTTCTCGACGTTTTCGAGGCCGTTGCGCACCGTCGCCGCGAGCTCGTTATCACCGAGATCGACCCCGGCGACCACCGTGCTCTCGTCGCTCGAAGCCCCTCCCCGCCGGCGCTCGGCTCCGCTTTTCGCGAGGCGCGCCGCGTCATCGATTCGCTCGCTCCGCTCGCTCATTGCAAAAGCACTCATTTCGTCTCCCAGCGATGCGTCCGACCCCACGGCTAAGAACCTAGCCTGTCCCCGCCGAATGGCCCATGAACACCGTCACTATGCGGTGTATCAGACACTTTCGCACATTGTTTTCCGTGGGCTATGACCGCATCGTCGCAGCTGGGTTCCGTAGTGACGTAGGCAGCGTCGACAGTAGCGAGACCGCCCTGTAAGTATTGCGTGCATGGGTTCACCGGATGTCACACCCGCAGGCCGCGACGGGGACGCGCGGACCGGCCATCCAGATGTGCCGAGCGCGATACCGGCACGGGCCGATGTGCTCGTGGTCGGTGCCGGACCCGCCGGGTCCGCGGCCGCGGCGTGGGCCGCGAGGGCAGGCCGCGACGTGCTGCTCACCGACTCGGCGGTCTTCCCGCGCGACAAGACCTGCGGTGACGGCCTCACCCCGCGCGCGACGGCGGAGCTCGAGCACCTCGGGCTCGGCGACTGGGTGCGCGCACACACGGTGAATCACGGCCTTCGGATGACCGGCTTCGGTCGTGAGGCGCTGCTGCCGTGGCCGAGCGGTTCCTTCCCGACCTACGGAAGTGCCGTCCCCCGAACCGAACTCGACGACAAACTGCGCGAGACCGCGGTCAAGTCCGGCGCGCGGATGCTCGACAGCACGAAAGTGGTCGATGTCACCCGCGAGGGCGACCGGGTCACCGCGGTGACGGTCAAGACCTCGGAGGGCACTCGGTCGATCGGGTGCGGCACGCTGATCGTCGCCGACGGCGTGCGCTCGCCGATCGGCAAACTACTCGGCCGCACGTGGCATCGGCAGTACGCCTACGGGGTCGCGGCCCGCGCCTACATCAAATCCGCCCGCAGCGACGACCAGTGGATCACCTCGCATCTGGAGCTGCGTGATGAGAACAACGAGCTGGTTCCCGGCTACGGGTGGGTGTTCCCGCTCGGCAACGGCGAGGTGAATATCGGCGTCGGATCGCTGGCGACCGAGAAGCGGCCTTCGCACATCGCGCTGAAACCGCTACTGGAGCACTACACCTCGCAGCGGCGCGAGGAATGGCAGTTCGAGGGTTCGCTGCGCGCGGTCGCCTCCGCGCTGCTACCGATGGGCGGCGCGGTCTCGAATGTCGCGGGACGCAACTGGGTACTGACCGGCGATGCGGCGGGCTGTGTGAACCCGCTCAACGGTGAGGGCATCGACTACGGCCTCGAGGGCGGGCACATGCTCGCCGAGCTGCTCGACGAGCCGGATGTCAGCAGGGTCTGGCCGGAACTGCTGCGCGCACGCTATGGGCGGACCTTCTCGGTGGCTCGCCGGATCGCCGGGCTGGCCACCCATCCGCGGATGGTGCCGGTGGGCGGTCCGCCGGTGATGCGGTCGAAGTACCTACAGCGCACCGCGGTTCGCGTCATGGGAAACCTGGTCACCGACGAGGACGTGGATATGACAGCACGGGTCTGGCGCGCGGCCGGACGGACCTCCATGCGTTTCGACGAGCTCGCGCCGTTCAGCTGAGACCATGACCGGATTGCCCGCGCTGTATTTGCTTCCGCACTTGCGCCGGGCGCGCGACCTCGCGGATCGGAATTACGCCGACCCGTTGAAACTCGATGAACTGGCCGCCGCGGCAGGTGTTTCCAAGTTTCATTTCCTGCGGGCATTCGCTGCGGTGTACGGGAAGACGCCCGCGGTGTATCTGGCCGAGCGGCGAATCGAGCGAGCGCAGGATCTACTACGTGCGACGAATCTGACGGTGACCGAGGTGTGCATGCTGGTCGGCTACAGCAGTCTCGGATCCTTCAGCAGCAAGTTCCGGCAGCTGGTCGGGGTGACCCCGTCGGAGTATCAGGCCGAATTCGCCGATGGCGCGCCGCGGATTCCCGGCTGCTACGTATTCATGCACGGACTGTCCGATCGCAAACCGCCGAGCTGACCGACACCGCAATTTCGGAGAAGCCAGGGGGTGTGGTGCGGCAATAGCCTGTATTCATGACAAGCATTTCGAACGTCTCACTGGTCACCGTGTACGTCACCGACCAGGACGAAGCGAAGCAGTGGTACATCGACAAGCTGGGGTTCGTCGAGATGACCGACGTGACCATGGGGGAGAACGGCTTCCGCTGGGTCAGCGTCGCGCACCCCGATCACACCGAGCTCGAGGTGACGCTGATGATTCCGGGACCGCCGCTCGACGACAACCTCGCCGAGGCGATCAGGCGCGCGCTTGCCAACGGCACCAACGGCGCGCTCGGCCTGAAGACCGTGGACTGTCAGAAAACCTTCGAGGAGCTCACCGCCAAGGGCGTCGAGTTCATCCAGCCACCTGCCGAAAGGCCCTACGGTACCGAGGCGATCATTCGCGACAACTCCGGTAACTGGCTGGTGCTGGTGGAGCCGAAGGAATTCGATCCGCAAGCATTCGCGTAACGGGTACGGCCGGACCGAGTCCGGCCCGAGAACGCCCGATGGCCCCGGCTTGCGCGGGGGCCATCGGGCGGACACGTGGTCAGGCGGTGGCCTGGCCGGCCAGCCATACCTCGAAGAATTTGCGCTCGCTGTTGAGCACGCGATGATGCAGTTGTTCGGCAAGCGGCTCGATGGCGCCACCGACCAGCGGCACCTTGACCCGCACAGTGCCGACGACCTCGACCTCCGAGCCCTCCGCGGTCGGGCGCAGCTCATAGGTACCCGACATCTCGGTGTTGATGCCGCCGGTGGCGCCTTCGAAGGTACCCTTGGCGACCTCGCCGTCGAGTGCCTCCCAGTTGTCGGTGCGCGAGAGCACGAGTTCGCTCTTGAGCACCTTGCCGACGATGCTGGGAACCTTGTCCTGGCTTGCTTTTTCGGTCATATGAATGCGAATTGTTCCGTCACCACCCGGATGCGAGAGATCCAGCGTGGCGGTCTTGGCGTCGGCGAACCGCGACTCCCAGACGGTATCGGTAGTGAGTGCCCGGTGAAGATCTTCGACCGGGACGCTGTACTGCACGGTGAAGCTGAATTTTCGGGACATGGGCGCACACGGTATCGGAGTCGGCACGTAGCCTGTTGCGGTGTCGGAAACCAGCCAGTCCGAAAGGCGGCGGTCGATCCGCCTTCGGCGGGCCAGGATCACCATCCTCACGGTCGCGATCGTCATCAGCACCCTCGTCGTATTGCTCGTGTTCGCGGCCTGGCGCAATGACTATCTGATCAGCTCGGATAAGGGCGTGACCACCGCGGAGGTGCTCTCGGCGGGCAGGCTGCGCTCGGCGGTCATGTTCGTCACGCCGGACGGAGAGACACACAATCCGAAGGTCGGCGTGCTGTATCCGACCAATCTGACCGCAGGCGAGCGCATCAATGTGGAGTACAACCGCGACGACCCTGATCTGGTCCGGGTGGCGGGACGCGATGCGAGCGTCGCCGTGCTGCCCGCGCTCTCGGTGATCGTGGTGGTGTGGTTGATCGCGCTGCCCACGCTGTGGATATTGTTGCGGGTCGCGCGCCGCAGGGCGAAGCCGGTCCCGGTGCGCTGAGGGCCGGTGCCCCCGACAGTTCGCCGGAACTTTCCGTCCTGGTCACGTCGGCGTGACGGCACGGCGCGCTGCACCGGTCAGTCTTGAATGGTGCGAGTAGCCATCGTTTCGGAGTCGTTCCTGCCGAATATGAACGGCGTCGTGAATTCCGTGCTGAAGGTGTTGGACCATCTGGACCGGCATGGCCACGAGGCGCTCGTCGTCGCGCCCGATACCACCCGTGGCCTGCCTGCCGCCCCGCGCTACTACGGTCGCTTCCCGGTGCACCGGGTCCCTGCTGTGCATGTGCCGAAGATCAGTTCACTGCCGGTCGGCCTCCCACAACCCGGCATCACCGCGGCAATCGCCGATTTCGACGCGGACGTGGTGCATCTGGCCTCGCCGTTCCTGCTCGGCGCCGGTGGGCTCGCCGCGGCAATGCGACTGGACCTGCCGACGGTGGCCATTTATCAGACCGATGTGGCCGGGTTCGCCAAGAGCTACGGCCTCGGGCTGGCCAGCCGGGCGGCCTGGGGCTGGACCCGGCGCATCCACGAGGGCGCGACCCGGACGCTGGCGCCGTCGCGAGCGGCCGCGGAAGATCTCGCGCGACATGGCATTCCACGAGTGCACCGGTGGGGTCGCGGCGTCGATATCGCCAGATTCGCTCCGTCGGAGCGGCGGGAGGGGCTGCGGGAAACCTGGCTGTCGGGGCAGCGAAAGCTGATCGTCGGGTTCGTCGGGCGGCTGGCTCCGGAAAAGCATGTCGAACGACTCGCGGTGCTCGCGGCCGACCAGGACATCCAGCTCGTCATCGTCGGGGACGGTCCGGAGCGGGCGCGCCTGGCCAGAATGATGCCGACCGCGGTGTTCACCGGTGAACTCGGCGGAGAAGAACTGGCGCAGGCCTACGCCAGCCTGGACGTCATGGTGCACGCGGGCGAACACGAGACGTTCTGCCAGGGCGTGCAGGAGGCGCTTGCGGCGGGTGTTCCCGTGATCGGACCGGACGCGGGCGGCCCGCGCGACCTCATCGCACCCTGCCGCAACGGATACCTGCTCCCGGTCGACCGCTTCACCGAGTTATTACCGAGTGCCATCGGCGCGTTCTATGATCCGGCGCTGCGAGCCAGATTCGCCACATCCGCCCGCAAGTCGGTGCTGCACCGCACCTGGCCCGCGATCTGCACCGAATTGATGGGCCATTACGCGGATGTGACAGGCACGCGGATTCGCCTTCCACACACGGCCTGATCGGCGCAGCCGGACGAAGTCCGTCCCAAACCGCGCATGGCCGGAGCGAAGGCGGAGGTACGCCTGATCGGCGCAGCCGGACGAAGTCCGTCCCAAACCGCGCATGGCCGGAGCGAAGGCGGAGGTACGCCCTGATCGGCGTCCGAACTGGCCGCGGTCATTGTCTGGGGCAGTTGTGCCCAGGATCATGCCGGGGCGGACTGGACGGACGTTACTGTCGGGGGGTGGCGAAAACAGAGCAGCGGGAGTCGGTTCGGGCCTCGCTGGACAAGCAGCCGCACGAGGTCGCGTCGATGTTCGACGGGGTCGCGAAGCGGTACGACCTGACCAACACCGTCATTTCGATGGGTCAGGATAAATACTGGCGCTGGGCAGTGCGCAAAGCGGTCGCGGCGCGCCCGGGTGAGCGCGTGCTCGACCTCGCGGCGGGTACTGGGGTCTCCACGCTCGACCTGGCCAAATCCGGTGCCTGGTGTCTGGCGGCCGACTTCTCCCAAGGCATGCTCGCAGCGGGAAAGTTCCGCGATGTGCCGATGGTCGCGGCCGATGCGACCGCGCTGCCCTTCGCCGACAATTCGTTCGATGCGGTGACGATCTCCTACGGGCTCCGCAATATCTCCAAAAGCAGCACCGCGCTGCGTGAGATGCTGCGGGTCACCAAGCCGGGCGGGCGGCTGGTGGTCTGTGAGTTCTCCACGCCGATCATCCCGGTCTTCAGCACGGTGTACATGGAGTACCTGATGAAGGCGCTGCCCAAGGTGGCGCGGGCGGTCAGCAGCAATCCGGACGCGTACGTGTATCTAGCCGAATCCATCCGCGCCTGGCCGAACCAGCGACAACTGGCCATCCGGATCGCCGAGGCGGGCTGGTCGTCGGTGAAATGGCGGAATCTGACCGGCGGAATCGTCGCACTGCATCGCGGATACAAGCTCTGATCGGCTCGGGGGTGACAGTTCTCACCCCCTTGTCTCGACCGCCCTGCCACCCTGCGGCCTCGGCTGCCCGGCCGGCGCGATCGGCGGCGCAAATCGATGTTTACCCAGGTAGGCGTCTCATGATGGGCAAGCCGGCGGCAGCTGACCCCCGCACCTCACCGGCCGCGGATCCCGCAGTGAGGAAAATTGTCACCTAGCGATAACGCTGGGTAAATACGCCGCAACTGGCGATCGACATGATCGAGGGCATGTCGGATGCAGGGACGGGAACCGCACCGGGCACGGCCAGGACGGCGTGCTCCTACTGCGGCGTCGGCTGCGGCATCACCGTGCAGACGCGAACCGACGAGTCCGGCGCGACGGTGATCGCGAAGGTGAGCGGCGACAAACTGCATCCGGCGAACGCGGGCAGATTGTGCACGAAGGGCGCTACCCATCTCGATTTGATGCGGACGCCCGGTCGGATGGAGACCGCCTACCGTCGGCCGACGCGCGATCAGGCTCCCGCGGCGGTTCCGGTCGAGGAGGCAGTGCTGGAGGCGGCGGCACGGCTGCGGGCCATCCACGACGAGCACGGGCCGGACGCGATCGCGCTGTACGTGTCGGGGCAGATGTCGCTGGAAGCGCAGTACCTCGCGACCAAACTGGCCAAGGGATACCTGCGGACGATGCATATCGAGGCCAATTCGCGGCTGTGCATGGCCAGTGCTGGAACCGGATACAAGCAGTCGCTCGGCGCCGACGGGCCGCCCGGATCCTATGACGACTTCGAGCAGGCCGATCTGTTCTTCGTTATCGGCGCGAATATGGCCGACTGCCACCCGATCCTGTACCTGCGGATGGCCGATCGGCTCAAGGCGGGCGCGAAGCTGATCGTGGTAGATCCGCGGCGCACCGACACCGCCGCGCGGGCCGACCTATTTCTACAGCTCGCGCCGGGAACCGATCTGGCGCTGCTGAACGGGCTGCTACGGCTGCTCGTCGAAAACGGCGATATCGACACGGATTTCATCGCCGAGCACACCGAGGGCTGGGCGGCGATGCCCGAATTCCTCGCCGACTACACCGCGGAGAAGGTCGCCGAGATCACCGGCCTCGCCGCGGACGATATCCGTACCGCCGCACGCTGGATCGGCGAGGCGGGCGAATGGATGTCGCTGTGGACGATGGGACTCAATCAGTCCACCCACGGCACCTGGAACACCAACGCGATCTGCAATCTGCACCTGGCCACCGGCGCCATCTGCCGCCCTGGCAGCGGACCGTTCTCGCTCACCGGCCAGCCGAACGCCATGGGCGGGCGCGAAATGGGGTACATGGGACCGGGTTTACCCGGCCAGCGCAGCCTGCTCGCCGCCGAGGATCGGTCCTTCGTGGAAACCGCGTGGGGTATCGAACCCGGCACCCTGCGTACCGAGGCGGGACCGGGCACCATCGAGATGTTCCGGCAGCTGTCGGAGGGGCAGATCAAGGCCGCATGGATCATCTGCACCAATCCCGTTGCCACCGTCGCAAATCGGAAGACGGTCATCGCGGGATTGGAGGCGGCCGAGCTGGTGATCGCCCAGGACTCGTACGCCGAGACCGCGACCAATGCCTACGCCGATCTATTGCTGCCCGCCACACTGTGGGCCGAAGCCGATGCGGTGATGGTGAATTCGGAACGCAACGTCACGCTGTTGCAGCGGTCCATCGATCCGATCGGCGAGGCGCGGCCGGACTGGCTGCTGATCGCGCAGGTGGCCACCGCGATGGGATTCGATGGCTTCGACTTCACCTCCAGTGAAGAGGTTTTCGCCGAAATTCGCGGGTTCGCCAATCCCGCGACCGGATACGACCTACGCGGTATGAGCTTCGACCAGCTGCGCGAGGGCCCGATGCAGTGGCCGTGCGCCGAGCCCGGCCAACGGCGCAACCCGATCCGCTACCGCAACGATGGTGTCAGCCAACAGCTTTTCGTCGACGAAGCGGGCAATCGGCCGCGGCTGGTCTTCGCGACGCCGAGCCGGCGCGCGGTGTTCTGGCCGCGCCCGCACCTCGATCCGGCGGAAATGCCCGACGACGACTACCCGTTCGTGCTCAATACCGGCCGGTTGCAGCATCAGTGGCACACGATGACCAAGACCGGCAAGATCGACAAGCTGACCAAACTGAACGGGCGGCCCTTCGTCGAGGTGCATCCGGAAGACGCGCGGCGGCTCGATATCCGGGCGGGCGATCAACTCGAAATAGCATCGCGTCGTGGGCGCGCGGTGCTGCCCGCACAGATCAGTGACCGGGTACGGCCCGGCGACTGCTTTGCGCCGTTCCACTGGAACGACGAACAGGGCGAATACCTGACCATCAATGCGGTCACCAACGACGCCGTCGACCCCGCGTCGCTGCAGCCGGAATTCAAGGCGTGCGCGGTGTCGTTGCGCCGGGTCGCGCCGATGTCGGAAGCTACCGACGCACCGGAGGATTTCGGTTCGCCGCCGGCTCCCGTCGCCGCCGACCTGTTCGCCGGGGCCGCGCCGAGCGGCGCCATCGCCCATCCCTTGGCGATCGCGCTCGGATTGGACGGCGCCACGACGCCGACGCTCGCCGAGCACGAGCGGATCTACCTCGCCGGATACCTCAGCGCACTGCAATCTGTTCCCGTCGCCGGGCAGCCGGTGCTGCCCGAATCCGCGCCGATGTCCACGCACAGTCGGCTGTGGATCGACGGAATGCTCGCGGGGATGTACTCCCGCGCCTCGGCAGGCAACGCACGGACCGAGGAGTTCGCCGCCGCGCTACCGATCACGATCCTGTGGGCCTCACAGACCGGCAACGCCGAGGAGTTCGCGGCGACGACCGCAGCACACCTCGCCGAATACGGCTACCTCCCAAGGCTGATCGATATGGACTCGTGCGAGCTGAGCACGCTCGCCGGTGATGTGTTGTTGATTACCAGCACCTTCGGCGACGGCGGTCCCCCTGACAACGGAACCGACTTCTGGAGCCGCCTCGACGAGAGCGCGGTCCGGCTCTCCGGCGTTCGTTACGCGGTGCTCGCGCTCGGCGACTCCTCCTACGACGACTTCTGCGGACACGGGCGCAAACTGGACGAGAAGTTCGCCGAACACGGTGCGACACGGCTGCTTCCACGCGTCGACAGCGAGCCCGATTACGAAGGGCCCGCGGCGCGCTGGCTCGACGATGTCGTTGCCGCGCTCAGTGGTTCCGCGAACGACGACGCGTCCGAAACGACCCCACCGCCGACACGAGGTCCGGGCGCACCGGCACCTCGGACACCGCTGCGCTCCGGCGGCACCGGCACGATGGTGCTGACCCGCGCCGCCGCGCCGACGCTCGGCCGCGACCAACGCTCCGAACCAGCGCCGTTCACCCGCAACGCCCCCGTCGCGGCGGCACTGGTGCGCAACGAACTGCTCTCGAGTGCCGGATCACCGAAAGAAGTGCGGCGGTTCGGCTTCGATCTGCGCGGTGTCGAATCCGGTTACGAGGTCGGCGATTCGCTGGGCGTTTGGCCTGCCAACTGCGAGTCGCTTGTCAGCGAATGGCTCGATACCACCGGGCTCGACGGCCTCAGGACCATCGAAATCGACCAAGGGGAACTGCCATTGGCCGAGGCGCTGCGGACGCGCTACGACATCACCCGGGTCGGCCATGACCTGCTCGGCTTCATCGCCGAACGTAACCAGAGCGCGCGGCTGGCGAAGCTGCTTCGCCGCGACAATCGCAACGAACTCGCCAACTACCTGTGGGACCGGCAGGCCGTCGACGTGCTGCGCGACTTCCCGGTGCGGGCCGATCTCGTCGACTGGCTCGGCACCATGAAAAAGCTACAGCCGCGCCAGTATTCGATCTCCTCCAGCCCGCTGGTCAGCCCGGAGGAGGTGCAGCTCACGGTCGGCGTCGTTCGCTACGGCGACCCGGCGGCGACCGGATCGGCGGCCCGTCGCGGCGGTGTGTCCTCGACGTTCCTCGCCGATCGGGTCGGCGCCGAGGGGTATCCCGACGACACGGTGCCGATCTTCCTGCACCGTGCCCCGCATTTCCGGCCACCGCTCGATCCGACAGCGCCGATGATCATGGTCGGCCCCGGCACCGGCATCGCCCCGTTCCGCGGCTTCCTCCATGAGCGGCGCGCCCTCGGCTGCACCGGCCGCAACTGGCTGTTCTTCGGCGAACAGCACGCCGCGAAGAACTTCTACTATCGGGCCGAGTTGGAAGATATGTTCCGCTCCGGCTTCCTCACCCGCCTCGACCTCGCCTTCTCCCGTGACCAGCGCGAGCGGATCTACGTGCAGCACCGCATGATCGAGCACGGCGCGGAGCTGTGGTCCTGGCTGCGTGAGGGCGCCCACTTCTACGTCTGCGGTGACGCGGCCAGGATGGCCAAGGATGTCGACGATGCCTTGCTGCGCATCGCCAGGATCCACGGCAAGCTCGACGAGGACGGCGCGCTGGCCTTCAAGAAGCAACTCGTCGCCGAGAAGCGCTACGTGCGCGACGTGTACTGAGCGGTCCGGCGCCGGGCACCGTAGCTGTCGGCGTACCGACGCGTTCGACACGCTGATTTCGCTTACACCGCAGGCGGGTTGAGGCGAGCGAAGTCCGCGAGGCGGTAGTAGGGGTAGTACGGGTACGGCTGCGTGGTCGCACTCGCTTTGTCGAGCCGGGCGATCTGGTCGGCGGTGAGCTGCCAGCCGACCGCGCCGAGGTTCTGGCGCAGCTGTTCTTCGTTGCGGGCACCGACGATGACTGTCGACACAGTGGGACGGCTCAGCAGCCAGTTGAGTGCGATCTGCGGAACCGTCTTGCCGGTTTCCTCGGCGAGCTCGTCGAGGACGTCGACGACGTTGTAGAGGATCTCGTCGTCGACCGGAGGTCCCGCCTGGGCCGTCTGATGCAGTCGGCTGCCGTCCGGAAGCGGCTGTCCGCGGCGGATTTTGCCGGTCAGCCTGCCCCAGCCGAGCGGACTCCACACCACGGCGCCGACACCCTGATCCTGACCGAGTGGCATCAGCTCCCACTCGTAGTCGCGACCGACCAACGAGTAGTACACCTGGTGCGCGATGTAGCGGGTCACGCCGTTACGGTCGGCAGCGGCAAGGGATTTCATCAGCTGCCAACCGGCGAAGTTGGAGGCGCCGAGGTAACGGATCTTGCCCGCACGCACCAGATCGTCCAGTGCGGCAAGGACTTCCTCGACAGGAGTGTGCGCGTCGAAGGCATGCAATTGGAACAGGTCGATGTAGTCGGTGCCGAGCCTGCGCAGCGAACCCTCGACCGCGCTGATGAGCCTGGCCCGGCCGGAACCCGCGTCATAGGGGCCAGGGCCGGTCGGCAGGCCGGCCTTCGTCGAGAGCAGCAGCTGATCGCGCCTGCCCTTGATGGCCGCGCCGAGCACCTCCTCGGAGGCTCCTTCGGAGTAGACGTCGGCCGTGTCGAACATGGTGACGCCCGCCTCCAGGCTGATGTCCACCATGTGCCGTGCCTGTTCGGCATCGGTATCTCCCCAGGCGCTGAAGAGTTCACCTCGTCCACCGAAGGTGCCCGCGCCGAAGCTCAAGGCCGGGACGAGCAAACCTGATGCGCCGAGCCGCCGGTACTCCATGATGACTCCTAAAGGGTCTATAGTTCCGTTAACATGGTTGACAGTACACCCGATGCGACATAAACGAAACTGGAGTCCCGTTATGACCCCCGAAGAGCTCACCCCCGGCTCGGTTCGCCCCGGTGGGCGCACCGCACGCGTGCGGGAAGCCGTGCTGCAAGCGGCGGGAGATCTGCTGGCCGAACGCGGCTTCTTCCACCTCGATCTCGCCGAGGTGGCCGCTCGGGCCGAGGTCGGCAAGACCACCGCCTACCGACGCTGGCGCACACCTACCGGCTTGGTCATCGACCTGCTCGCGGACATGGCGGACCAGTCGCTTCCACACGCCGACACCGGCTCGCTGCTCGGCGACCTCACCGCCAACGCACAGCTGGTGGCAGAGACATTGACCGATCCACGCCAAGGACGGGTCTTCCAGGCCGTCATCTCCGCCGCCACCTGCGACGACGTAGCCGCCACCGCCCTGCACCGCTTCTATGACATCCGCCTCACCGAATGGGCTCCCTGCGTGCACAACGCGATCACCCGCGGCGAGGCGCCCGATGGCACCGACGCACGCGCGGTCCTGTCCGCGGTCTCGGCGCCGCTCTACTACCGCCTGCTTGCCTCGGGGGACCCTATCGACGACCTCGCCGCGTCCACGGCCGCCAGAGCCGCAGCGAGCGCAGCGGCGGCGGGACTGTTCGTGACTGTTGTCGAATAGTTCGCCCGCACCCCGCGAAGGGAGCCGGTGCGGCCGAGGGCGAGTGGCAGCGGGGTTGCCGCAGCGGCGACAGCGGAGCATCCTCGATGCTGTCCGACTGTTGTCCGCCTCCGTCCTGGGTAACCCCATGTGGGAGGCACCAGCGGAGAGGAACGAACACATGACCGATCGCAGCAGGTCCGACGCCATCGACATGGTTCCCGAAGCCGATCTCGTCGAGCAATCAGTACCGGCCTATCCGGACGATGACGTGGAGGAGACCGACGAAAAGGAGATTGCCGCAGCGGTCGATAGGGACGCGTTGAGCGCGGACCCGGCCGACGTTATCGAGCAATCGATTCCGGAGCCACTCGACAACGACCACCAATTCGGCCCCGCCTACTGACGCACTGGCCGAATCCACCGCGCTGTTCGGCTCACCTCGGCGCGGTCGGAAGCTTGCTCACGGCGCGATCTTGGCGCGCATGGTGGCGTGCAGTTCGCGCAGGCTCGACCGTTCGGTCGCCACCTCCAGGACCCGTGTTCCGTGTGCCTGGCCGCTCAGCTCGACGGCCAACTGCTCGGGATCGACCTGGCGGTGCGGAATGCGGTACGCGGCGCACAGCGCGGCGAGATCCATACCGTGCGGGGTGCCGAACACCCGCTCGAAGACCCCGGCGTACTGCGGATCGCCCTGCTCGAGCAGTTCGAAGATGCCGCCGCCGTCGTCGTTGGCGACCACGATGGTGAGGTCGGCAGGGCGCGGCTCGCCACGGCCGATCAGCAGGCCGGAGGCGTCGTGCAAGAAGGTGAGGTCGCCCATCAGTGCGATGGTGCGGCCTTCGTGATGCAGCGCGGCGCCCACGGCGGCGGAGACGGTGCCGTCGATGCCCGCGACACCGCGGTTGGACAGCACCCGGACACCGGGCCTCGGGCGCGAGACAAGGGCCGCGTCGCGGACCGGGTTGGACGCGCCGAGTAGCAGCTGATCACCCGGACGCAGCGCGTCCATCACCACCGCGGCCACGTGCAGGCCGGTCGCCTTCGGGTGCGTGGCGAGTTCGGCCCGCACCACTTCGATCGCGCGCGCGTCGAGTTCCTTGCAGTGCGCCAGCCATTCCGGGCGCGGCGCGCCGGTGACCACCCCACGGGTGCCGGTACCGACGACATTGCCGGAGACATCGGGCCAGCGCGGCCCGGTGGTCAACGCGAACACAGTGACGTCGGGATCGGCGAGGACCCGTGCGACCTGGCGATGCAGGGTCGGACGTCCGGTGATGACGGCCTGGCGGGGCTTCAGCAGCGGCAGCGCCAACGGGTGCAACGAGGGGCCGTGCATGGGGGCGGTCGGCTCGGCGACAGTCGGCAACGCGGCCAATTCCGGCCGCAGCCCGGCGCCGTGTCCGGAGATCACGACGGTGTCGGGAGTCAGGTCGATGTCGAGCGGCACGTCGAGCGTCGCGTACTGGGTAAGCGTCCACGCTCGGCCGGCAGCGCGCCCCTCGGGCGCGGACTCACCCGGCGCGAGGTCCGGCACCAGCGGCTCGCGCAGCGGGATGTCGAAATGCACCGGACCCGCGTTGCCGGAGCGAGTGCCACGGGCCGCGGCGAGCACCCGGCAGACCGCCGAGCGCCACAGGCTGTTCTGATGCCCGTAGGGCGCGCAGTCGGCGTTGGCCGATTCGTCCTCGGCAAGGCCGAGGCTGATGGTGGCACGGACCTGGCTACCGAACAGGCCGAGCTGTTCCACCGTTTGGTTGGCGCCGGAGCCGAGCATCTCGTATGGCCGGTTGGCGCTGAGTACGACAAGGGGCACCCGCGCGTAGTTGGCCTCCAGCACCGCGGGACCGAGATTGGCCACAGCGGTTCCCGAGGTCATCACCACCGGAACCGGAAGCATGCTGGCGACCGCGAGTCCGACGGCGAGGAATCCCGCGGTCCGCTCGTCGATGCGCATATGCAGCCGGAGCACGCCCGCCGCGTCGGCCGCCTGCAGCGCGAAGGCCAGCGGCGCGTTCCGCGAACCAGGGCACAGAACCACGTCTCGCACGCCTCCGCGCGCGAGTTCGTCGACGACCACCCGCGCTTGTGCTGTAGACGGATTCACGACTCCAGCCTCTCAGACAGTTGTCCCGACGTCTCCGTCACCCTGCTCACACACAGGCGTTCGAAGGGGGGTCGCCGCCCGCGTCCACCACCGGACGCGGGCGGCGCAGATGCGCACACACTCCGTCATCGGCGCTGCCGATGACGGTGGTGTGCGACACGCGTTGTCGAATTCAGTTGGCGTGCTTCTGAACCAGGTCGCCCAGCCGAGGCAGGGCCTCGATGACGTTCTTCTTCGCTGAGGAACGCATCGAGGAGTAGACCTTCTTCAGCGCCGGCCTGGTCGAGGAGTCGGCACGCTCGTCGGTGACCGTGAGCAACGCCTCGGCGACCTCGTCGGACTTGGCGACCAGCAGATCGGCGAACTTGCCGGTGCCGCCGGCCGTGTACTCCTGCCAGAACGGCTCCAATTGCGCGATGAGCTTGGGCGCCAACGACTCCAGACCGTCGGGCACGATGGACGGGCTGATCTTCTTGACCGCTGCGTATCCACCCTTAACTGCCAGGCCAGACGCACCACCCTTGTCCGACACCTCGGCGTCCAGAACCTCCTTGGCGTCGGCAAGGAAGGCCGTGCGCTTGGCGTCGTCGAGCAGGGATTCAGACAGTGCTGCAACCACTTTCAGGTTCCTCCGGATCGATGTCGATGAACGAGCGTTGGCAACTATACGCACTGGTGCGGAAGGTCACACGGCACTCACCCGGCTCAGGGTTGCCACGGCAACAACTGCACCATCAAACCTTCACAATCCGCGAGCACTTCGCCCTGGTCATCGAGCAGCTCCGCGGTGATGAAAGTCTTGCGTCCCTCGATCCGATCGACGCGCCCGCACACCGTGAGCGGAGTCTCCAGTGGAGTGATTTTTCGGTAGTTGACGTGCAGATATGCGGTGCGGCTTATGGGTCTGCCCGCATAGTGCACGATCATCCCGAGCAGGTCGTCGAACAGCAGCGGCAGCACGCCGCCGTGCGCGGCGCCGTTGCCGCCGAGGTGGAAGCGACGGAATTCACCGGTCATCCGAATTCCGTCGGGTCCGGCCTCGGACACCTGCCACGGCAGCAGCAAAAGGCTGCCGCGCCCTGGCAATTGGACCGCGCGGCCCGCGGGGCCCTGGAGTTCTGGCGCGCGATGCGGCTCGAGCAGCTCGATCAGCTGTCGGGCTTGCCCGAGTGCTTCACCGAAGACTTCGTCGGTGGCGTCGACGGAGACGGCCAGGTCTTGCAGCGTGCGCATCGCCTCGACGAACGGCCCGAAGTTGGCCCCGATCGTCGCGCGCGAGACCTTGGGAAAGCCGCCGTGCTTCTCGTACCGAGACTCATCCACCGCACTCCGGTCGATAACCGGTTCCACTCGCTCACTCATACCTGCACGGTAACGCGTAGCTTTACACCGTCAAGTCGAACAATCCGATGACCGGGCCTCGCCCGTGGGAAGTCGCTGGCAACCGCTACAAGGGCGAGAGCGATAATCACTGGCGTGACGTTCAATCCGAAGCTGTGGCGACCCGTTCCCGGGTTCGAGAACCTGACCGACATCACCTACCACCGGCATATCGATCAAGGCACCGTCCGCGTCGCGTTCGATCGCCCTGAGGTGCGCAATGCGTTCCGGCCCAACACCGTCGACGAGCTCTATCGCGCGCTCGACCACGCCAGGATGACCCCCGACGTCGGCGCCGTGCTGCTCACCGGCAACGGACCGGCGCCGAAGGACGGCGTCTGGGCCTTCTGCTCCGGTGGTGACCAGCGCATTCGCGGCCGCAACGGTTACCAGTACGCCAGCGGCGAGACCGCGGACACGGTGGACAAGGCCCGCGCAGGCCGGCTGCACATCCTCGAAGTGCAGCGGCTGATCCGCTTCATGCCGAAGGTGGTCATCGCACTCGTCAACGGCTGGGCCGCGGGCGGCGGGCACAGCCTGCACGTGGTCTGCGACCTCACGCTGGCCAGTCGCGAACACGCCCAGTTCAAGCAGACCGACGCAGATGTCGGCAGCTTCGACGGCGGTTACGGCAGCGCCTATCTCGCGAAAATGGTCGGCCAGAAATTCGCACGGGAGATCTTCTTCCTCGGCCGCCCGTACACCGCCGAGGAAATGCACCAGATGGGCGCGGTGAACAAGGTTGTCGATCACGCCGAACTGGAAAATGTCGCACTGGAATGGACTGCCGATATCAACGGCAAATCCCCGCAGGCCCAGCGCATGCTGAAATACGCCTTCAATCTGGTCGACGACGGCCTGGTCGGCCAGCAGCTCTTCGCTGGTGAAGCCACCCGCCTCGCCTACATGACCGACGAGGCCGTCGAAGGGCGCGACTCGTTCCTGGAAAAGCGGAAACCGGACTGGACACCGTATCCCTGGTACTTCTGACCGCTTTATAGGACCAATCGGACAGATGGTGTGAAATGGACATTCTGAGCAGTCGGATAATCCTGCGCCCTGCTGACCATCCGAAAACGCTCGCGTTCTATCGGGACGGACTCCAGCTCGCCATTGCCAGGGAATATCCGGGCGGCACGGTTTTCTTCGCTGGACAGTCGCTGATAGAGGTCGCCGCGCACGGCGGAACCGGAAGTTCGGCGGCCTTCAGCGGCGCGATCTGGCTACAGGTCCGCGATGTCTCCGATGCCGCCGCCGAGCTGACGCGCAACGGGATCCCGGTCGAACGACCGCCGGTGCGCGAGCCATGGGGCCTGATCGAGATGTGGGTGCGCGATCCGGACGGGGTGCCGATCGTGCTCGTCGAAGTGCCCGCCGAGCATCCGATCCGGCGAGATTCACGCAGGTCACCGGACTGACGGCCACATAGCACGCGCTACGGTATCGCCGGCCCGAGTTGCCAATGCCGAGCCCTGCGAGGACGATGACGATCGCGTGGCTACCCGACCGCCGATGTCCGGGCCCGCCGCCGTGTACCCCGTCCGACGAGTGAATCGCAGTCTCGATGCCTGGCGTACCGAACCCCTTTTCCGCGCGGCGAACACACCCCCTCGCGCGTCGATCCAGCAAACCGACCCGTTCCGCGTGTGGCGTCGCGGGCATGACACGATCAAGTTCGTGAGGGAGCGGAGCGAGCGAGCCATGAGCACTGCGCCTGTGGGCACGACAGAGCCGAGCGTCAGCGAGGTGGGGTCGTGAGCACCACCCTGCGGACTTTGCCGATGCCGACCGGATCCCGGGTCGGTGACGTGCTGCCACACCTGCGAGAAGCGTTGGAGGGGAACGGGCCCGCGTGGCTGCCGATTCCCACCAGTGACCGTCGTGAGGCCCAGCGGCTCAATGACGCACTCTCGCCCGGCGAGCAGATCGAGGACGGCGTCGCGCTCGTGGTGACCACCTCGGGCACCACCGGTGTCCCCAAGGGCGCGATGCTCGGCGCCTCCGCATTGCTGGCCAGCGGCGCGGCGACCCACGAACGGCTCGGTGGGCCCGGCAGCTGGTTACTTGCCCTGCCGACCCATCACATCGCAGGCATCCAGGTGCTGCTGCGCAGCATCCAGGCCGGTACCGAACCCACCGTTCTCGACGTCTCCGGCGGCTTCCTTCCCGAAGCTCTCGCCGGCGCCGTCTCGAGCATGCGCGGGCCACGTCGCTACACCGCGCTGGTACCGACCCAGCTGGTCAAGGCACTCGATACACCCATCGCGTCGGCCGCACTGGCCGAACTGGACGCGGTGCTGGTCGGTGGCGCCGCCACCCCGCTTCCGCTCTACGAACGCGCGAAAGCCGCCGGTATCAACGTCGTTCGCACCTATGGCATGAGTGAAACTTGCGGCGGGTGCGTGTACGACGGTGTTCCGCTCGCAGGCACCGAGGTGCGCATCGAGGACGGCCGCGTGCTGCTGGGCGGAGCCATGATCGCGGTGGGCTACCGCAAGCAGCCGGATCATCCCGCATTCGCCGAACCGGGCTGGTTCCGCACCGAAGACGCGGGCACCTACGACGACGGCGTGCTCAGCATCACCGGCCGCCTCGACGCGGCGATCATGACCGGCGGCCTGCTGGTGATCCCGCAGGTGGTGGAGGCCGTGCTCGGAACGCACCCATCGATCAGCGAATGCGTGGTGCTCGGGCTGCCCGACGAACGACTGGGACAGCGCGTCGCTGTCGTGGTCGTACCGGTCGCCGGAACGACGCCGACCCTGGAGGAGCTGCGCGAGCACGTCGTGCGCGAGCTGGATTCCATCGCGGCGCCGCGCGAATTGGCGCTGCTCGACGAGCTGCCCCTGCTCGGCCCAGGCAAGCCCAATCGCGCCAAGCTGCGCGCGCACCTGCTTGCCGAGTCGACGCACCGGTAGCTCACACCAGGCCCGAACCCGCCAACTCGTCCCCGTCGGTCCAGGTCCTCGGCTTGCAAGCACGTGCATGCCGCCGCAAGTGAGCGCGACATCGTCGTGCAAGGGCCGTGCAAGACCGGCCCGCCACAGTCTGTGTATGACTTCTTTCGCACCAACTTCAGCGCTCGCCGTAGAGGCGGACGGCCTGGTCAAGGTGTTCGGGGAACAGCGTGCCGTCGACGGTGTGAGCCTTGCGGTTCCGCAGGGCTCGGTATACGGCGTGCTCGGACCGAACGGCGCAGGCAAAACCACCACCATCAAAATGCTGGCCACCCTGTTGCGGCCGGACGGCGGCAGCGCGCGGATCTTCGGCCGTGACGTTGTCGCGGAGCCGACGGCCGTGCGCTCCCTCGTCGGCGTCACCGGGCAGTACGCCTCGGTCGACGAGGACCTCTCGGCCACCGAGAACCTGATCATCTTTTCTCGTCTGCTCGGCCTGAGCCGGGTCGACGCCCGCCGTAAGGCCGCCGAGCTGCTCGAGGAATTCGACCTGACCGAAGCGGCGAGCAAGCCGCTGAAGAACTTCTCCGGCGGCATGCGCCGACGCCTCGACCTGGCCGCCAGCCTGATCGCGACGCCGCCGCTGCTTTTCCTCGACGAGCCGACGACCGGCCTCGACCCGCGCACCCGCGCCCAGATGTGGGAGACCATCCGCCGCCTCGTCCGCGAGGGCGCGACGGTGCTGCTCACCACCCAGTACCTGGATGAGGCCGACCAGCTCGCCGACCGGGTCGCCGTTATCGACCACGGCAAAGTGATCGCCGACGGCACCACCGACGAGCTCAAGGCCTCAGTCGGCGGCTCCTCGTTGCACCTGACGCTCGTCGATCGAGCTCAGCTCGATGAGGCCCGCCGCGTCGTCGGCGACTTCCTCGACACCGAGGTGCAGATCACGCCGGAGACCGGTCGGCTGACGGCACCGCTCGACGACACCGGTATGACCGCCGATCTGCTGATTCGCCTGCGCGAGTGGGAGATCGCGGTCGACGAGATCACCGTAAGCAAGCCGACCCTCGACGAGGTCTTCCTCACCATCACCGGCCACCCGGCCGACGACGACACAGAACGGAGCGCGGCATGACAACCATTACCGCACCGAGCCCCACCGCGCAGCCGACGGCGCCCACCGCGATTCCCGAGGTCAGCAATAAGATCAGCCTCCGGCAGACCGCTTCGACCTCGCTCACGATGGCCTACCGCGGCATCTTGAAGATCAAGCACAACCCCGAGCAGCTCTTCGATGTGACGGTGCAGCCGATCCTGTTCACCGCGCTGTTCGCCTACATCTTCGGCGGTGCCATCGGCGGCAACGTCAGCAACTATCTACCGGTCCTTATCCCCGGCATCTTGGTGCAGACGGTGATCCTGACTTCGGTCGTGACCGGCACCCAGTTGCGTGAGGATATGGACAAGGGCGTCTTCGACCGGTTCAAATCCCTTCCCATCGCACGTATCTCGGCACTGGCGGGTGCGTTGGTCGCCGACATGGTGCGCTACGTCCTCGCGACCACCCTGACCATCCTGGTCGGGCTCGCCATCGGCTATCGCCCGCAGGGCGGCGTTGTCGGCGTCTTGGTCGCCGGTGTCGTCATCGTGGTGTGCTCGTTCGCGGTCAGCTGGATCTGGGCGCTTGTCGGTGTCACCGGCAAGAGTGCCGCAGGCGTGCAGGGCATCTCGATGATGGTGATGTTCCCGCTGACCTTCATGTCCGGCGCCTTTGCCATGACGAGCACCATGCCCGGCTGGTTGCAGGGCATCAACCACGTGAACCCCGTCTACTACATGGTGAACGCGGCCCGTGCGCTGATGAACGGCAACGAGTACGGCGGCGACCTGGTCTACTCGCTGGTCGGTGCGGTGGTCGTGATCGCGATCTTCGCCCCGCTGAGCATCAAGGCGTACATGCGAAGGGCGTGAGCGCCGCACACCAACTGCCCGAATGTCGCGGTGGGAGACTCCGAGTCCCCACCGCGACTTTCGGCGTTCCGTGGCGACGATATTCTCAATCGTCGGTTATGCCCGACAATTCGCGCAGCAGTCGCAGAATCCGTTCCGCGGCGTCTCGCCGCCGCAATCCGGCAACAAGGCCGAGCGCTTCGTCCATTCGCTCGGCGCCGATCGCGGCCCGATGTAGCTCGTGGTGGCGGCGCAGCTCCGTCGATGGATAGTCTTGCCGCGCGACGACTTTGGTTGACAACGCGAGCAATTCCAAGCCGACGCTCGAACCCTGTTCGGTCGCAAGGTGATACGACCCGACCGCATTGGCGACCGCACCGATCTGTGGTAGATCGTAGAACTGGCCGAGGCGGCCGGCCGCGTGGCGAGCCAGAATGCGGACGATATCTTCGGCTGCCTCCGGTCGCCCGTGCAGGACACACGCGGCGATCGCCGCGCTCGAGGTCATCATGATGTCCGGTCCAGGCGTCGGCTCGTCCTCCGGCCATCCGTACAGTTCCAGCGACCGGCGATAGTGCCGAAATCCGGCCTCGATATCGCCCTCCGCCAGTTCCAGTTCCGCTAACGCGGAGACCACCGGCGCCAAGCGATGGTTGCGCCGGATGCCCGGGTCGTCGATCGGCGCATGTGCCTGGTCAGCATCCGAAGACCCGGTGGCGAACCCGAGCTCCTTCCTGGCCTGCTCTAGCTCGCCCATGCCGACCAGCGACACCGCAAGCAGGCAGCGCATTTCGACGACTTCCTCGTGCGCACGCAACTCCCGCATGAGTTCAGCGGTCCTTCGGTAGTACCCCATCGAGTCGGCGTAGCGCGCGGTCTGCCCGGCGAGTTGACCGAGATGCTGCGAAATCATCGCCGTTCCCCAGACGTCGCTGTCTTCCACAAGGCGAAGGGCGGCCAACGCATCCTGAGTGGAGCCATAGACCTGACCAGCGTTCTCCCTGACATTCGCGCGCATGAAGTATGCCGCGGCGCGAACGTCTGGATCCGCCGACCGCACGGCGTCAGCGAACAGTCTGGCCATCCCCGCACCCGAGGTTTTCGCGCACGCCGATACCCCGAGGAATCGCGCGCCGCTATTGAGATCGATAGCGGTGCTGAGCAATCGACGTGTCCGCGCTCGCACTGTTCCCATCGCGCGCAGGTCGTTGCCCATGTACACCAGGTGCAGACCGGTCACCAGATGCGAGAACATCTGCAAGTCGGCGACAAGACCGCGTGCCCGGCCGGGTTCGGGCGCCAGCGTAATAACTCTGCGCGCCCAACCGCTCAGCTCCATGTGCGCGCCGCGCATCACCCACAGCGTCGCCACCACCGGGAAAACCCGATATACGGTGCGTGCGTCTCTGCGCTCGAGCGCGTACCGGAGCACCGCGACGAGATTGTCCAAATCCGCCGCGACCGCCAGCACCGTGGACACCTGCGCGTCGGTCCGGTATCGCCGCGCCGCAGTGAGCGAAAAGTCACGAGCCCAGCGCGACATTCGATCCATCACCAGTAGGCGCTCGTCGACCGCGCCCGGAACCCCCGCCGCCGCTTCGGATCCGGTCAGCGTGAGCTGTTCCTCGCCGAATTCGCGGACCGTCTCCAACATCCGATATCGCGTCCCGATGAGACCTTCGGCGTCCTCCAGCACGGTGAGCAGCGACTGGCTCACCAGCCCGTCCACGGCCGTCGGCACGTCGTCGACGTCGGGCCCGCCCGCCACCACCTCCGCGGCCGCGAGGGTGAACCCGGCCGGGAACCGGCACAGCCTGCGCAATGCAATCTGCTGCGGCTCTTCGAGCAGGTTCCAGCTCCATGCGATCACCGCGTGCAGGGTCCGGTGCCGCTCCGGTGACGAGCGATCTCCACTGCGCAGCAAGGCGAAACGATGCTCGAGCCTGGTCTCGATCTCCTCGACGCTCATGGTCCGCACCCGCGCGGCCGCCAGCTCGATCGCCAGCGGCAGCCCGTCCAGCGTCCCGCACAGCCGCGCAACCACCTCCGGCTCCAGCCGCACCGTCGGGCGCACCGCACGCGCTCTGGCCATGAAGAGATCGGTGGCAGGTGATCCACCCGCGTCGATTGCCAAGGGCAACAACGGATATACCGTCTCAGCGGTGATCGCCAGCGGTGCCCGGCTGGTGGTGAGCACGCTGAGCTGATCACAGCTGCCGACCAGATCGGCGACGACCTCGGCCACCGCGTCGATCAGGTGCTCACAGTTGTCCAGGATCAACAGCATCGGACGGGCCGAGAGCGCATCCCGAAGTCTGCGACCGGCATTCACCGGGCGTGCCGGGCGCAATAGCGCCGACTCACGGACGATCTCACCGAGACCGAGCATCGTGCTGATCGCGGCCTCGATATCGGCGCGCGGATCGGCATCGGGGCCGGCATCGGCGCGTACCGAGGCCAGCTCTACCAGCACCACCGGCTCGGCGCGCGCCACCCGAGCACCCAATTCATTGGCGACCCTGGTCTTTCCGGTGCCGCCGGGACCGAGCACGGTCGTCACCCGCGAGCGATGCAGCAGCGCCGCGAGCGCTTCCAGATCGGCGGCACGACCGAGCAGCGCGTTGGGGGGCGCACGCAATCCGATCGCCGCGACGGCGCTCGGAGATCGGACCGGATCGGTGATCTGGGCCGCCGAATTCCGTAGGTCTCCGGTCGCCGAGTCGGCCGCGGCGGAGTCCGTCGCCGACCCACTCGGCACAGCCCCGTCCGAGGTGCTGTTATGCGGCGACGACATCGGGTGATTCGAGCCGACGGCGAGACCAGGAACCGGATCTCCGCGCAGGATCGCGGTATTCAGTTCGACCAGCACAGACCCTGGATCGGCGCCGAGTTCTTCGACCAGTCGACCACGGATCGACGCGAAAACATCCAATGCCTCGTTGGACCGGCCCGCTGTGGCAAGCAGCCGCATCAACGTGGCGTGCGCGGCCTCGTCGAGCGGGTTGGCGGCGGCGGCGCGTCGGGTGATCGCTACCGCACCGTCGATGTCGCCTCCGGCTACCCGCGCGAAGACCTCAATGGTCTCGAGCTCGGCCAACCGCTGCGCTGCCGCAGTGCGTAGCTCGTCGGCCATCTCCCCGGCGGGCAGGTCCGCGCCGGGCTCACCTCGCCACAACGACCTGGCCCGCGCTACCGCGGCCGAACAACCGACGAGGTCGCCGGCCGCTTGACACCGCCGCGCCTCACGCACCAGTTCGTCGGCCAATGTCAGATCGACCTGATCGGCGCGCAAGATGAGCCGGTAGCCCGCGGGACCGATCTCCAGCGCACCCTCCGGCAGCCCGGACCGCAGTCGTGACACCTGCGTATGCAGCGCGTTCATCGGCGCGCGGGGCGGCTGCTCGCCCCACACATCCTCGATGAGGGCTTGCGCGCTGCGGCTGCGGCCGGGGTGTAGGGCAAGTGCCGCGAGCAGCAGCCGCGACCTGGCTCCCGGCAGTGCCGCGAGTGCACCGTTTCGGTGTAGCGCGATCTCGCCCAGCAGGGCCACTACGACCGATTCGCCTGCGGGCGTCGTCAAGGTTCGGCTGTCATGGCCGTTCTGATCAGGAAACATTCCGTGGTCATCGTATGCGAGCAACACGGACCAGGTCGTCATGGTTTTCGCCCCTGTTCCGGCCGGTCGGTCCCGGGCGTACCTCCGCCTGCGCTCCGGCCATGCGCGGGTCAAAGGACGAACTACGTCCGGCTGCGCCTATTAGGCTGAGCACATGGCTGAGTTCGAAGTAGTTCGGCAGGCCGTGATCACGGCCGAGCGCTCGCGTATTCATGGGCTGATCGATGACTTTCACGAGTGGACGCAGTGGTCGCCGTGGGAGGACCTCGATCCGCGATTGCAGCGGAGCTACACCGGGGCCGACGCCGGTGTAGGCGCCAAATATGCCTGGGACGGCAACCGCAAAGCCGGGCGCGGCAGCATGGAGATCACCTCCAGCGACGACCGCGAAATCGGTATCCGACTCGTGTTCGAGAAGCCGTTCAAGGCCACCAACCAGACCACCTTCGAGCTGAACCCGGTCGATGGCGGCACCGAGGTGGTGTGGCGGATGACCGGGCAGCACCAGGGCCTGATGGGGCTGATCGGAAAGGTGTTCCCGATCGACAACATGATCGGCAAGGATTTCGACAAGGGGCTCGTTCAACTGAAAGCGGCCGCCGAGGCGTAGTCCTACCGGACGGCCCCGCCCGGCCGCACCCGTTAGGCTGCCGACATGGCTACAGCAGCGCAATGGATCGAGGGCGCACGGCCCCGCACTCTGCCGAACGCGATCGCCCCTGTCATTGCCGGAACCGGCGCCGCCGCGTCCATCGATGGCGCGGTGTGGTGGAAAGCGATTCTCGCGCTGCTGGTTTCGCTTGCGCTGATCGTCGGGGTGAATTACGCCAACGACTACTCCGACGGTATCCGCGGCACCGATGACGTGCGCGTCGGCCCGCTGCGCCTGGTCGGACAGAAGCTCGCCTCGCCCGCAGCGGTCAAGAATGCCGCAATCATCAGCCTGGCGATCGGCGCGGTGTTCGGCCTGGTGCTCGTCGCGCTGACGGCATGGTGGCTGATCCTCGTCGGTGCCGCCTGCCTGGCCGGCGCGTGGTACTACACCGGCGGCAGCAAGCCCTATGGCTACAGCGGCTTCGGCGAGATCGCGGTCTTCGTGTTCTTCGGTCTGATCGGGGTGCTCGGCACCCAGTTCGTGCAGGCCGACAAGATCGACTGGGCCGGTGCGGTGCTCGCTGTCGCGGTCGGCTCGTTCTCCAGCGCGGTGCTCGTCGCGAACAACCTGCGCGATATCCCGACCGATACCGAGTCCGGGAAGGTCACGCTCGCGGTCAAACTGGGCGACCCGCGCACCCGCACACTGCATCTCGCGATGCTCGCGATCCCGTTCATCGCCACGCTGATCCTGGTGGCCAGGACCCCATGGGCCCTGGTCGGCCTGGTCGCGATCCCACTCGCGGTCCGCGCCAACGCGCCGGTCCGATCCGGCAAGGGCGGCCTGGAACTCATTCCCGCCCTCCGCGATTCGGGCCTTGCCCTGCTGCTCTGGTCGGTGGCAACCGCCATCGCCTTGGGGATCGCGGGCTGAGCGATATGTCGCGACTGCTTGCAGGTCGCTCGAAAGAACCAGCCCGCGCTCGGATGAGCGCGGGCATAGCGGATTTTGTCCGATGATGTGCGGCAGTCCGCCAGGGACTTCAGCGCACCGGGTCAGTCGTCGCCGTCCGGTACCAGGACGCCGAGCACCCAGTTGACCACCGAGACGATGAGGCCGCCCCAGACCGCGGCCCAGAAGCCGTCGACACGCAGGCCGTACTCGGTGGTTTCGGTGATCTTCGCGGTGAGCCACAGCATCAGCGCGTTGATCACCAACAGGAAAAGGCCGAGGGTGACGATCACCAGCGGCAGCGACAGTAGTTTGATGACCGGCTTGACCAGTGCGTTCACCACCGTGAAGATCGCGGCGATCACCAGCACGGTGATGATCTTCCCGGTGGTGCCGTCGTCCGGACTGATGATGTTGATCTTGTCGACCCAGGCGGCGGCCAGCCAGATGGCCACACCGTTGATGATCAACCGAATCAGAAGCTGCATGGCCCCATGCTAGGCCCGCCGGGCTCACGTGCGCTGCCCCAAAACGCGAATCCTGGTGGCAGCACCCGCACACCGGGTCAGGCGACACGGTCGAGTAGGGCCAGCACCTTGGGCCGCAAGTCGGCGACGACCTCGGAGCCGCCGAGCAGGCGGGCGGTCGTTGCGTTGGGGGCGCGCAGTATCCCGAGCAGCAGGTGCCCGGATTCGATGGTCTTGTCCTTGCGTGCGAGTGCTTCCCGCAGCGACAGTTCCAGCACCTTCTTGGCGTCGCGAGCGAAGGGGATGTGCCCGAAGTTCCCGCCACGACCACGGCCGAACGGCCCGCGCCGCTCCCGCTCGGGCGCCGCCCTGTCCAGCGCGTCCTCGCCGAAGTTGGCCTCCAGGCTCTCCCGCACCGCGTCCAGATCGATGCCGATGGAGCGCAATGCCTCGGCGTCCTCTTCGCCGAGCGGCTGTCCCTTGCCGGTCCGAGCCAGGCTGCTCAGCACACCCTCATGGGTGATTCCGGTGTCGGCGAGCAGCGCTGACAACTCCGGCCCGCCCTGCGACAGGACACCGAGCAGCACATGCTCCATTTCGATGGTCGAGGACCGCAGCTCGCGCGCGTCCTCCTGGGCCAGGACGATGGCCATTCGCGCTTCTTTGCTGAACCGTTCGAACATCAGCGGTTCCCGCCTCTCCGAGAGTATTTGTGGTGGACGGCCTGCTTGCTGACCTCGAGCGCCTCCGCGATCTGCTGCCATGACCAGCCCTGCCCCCTGGCATTGGTCACTTGGATCGCTTCCAGACGCTCGAGCAGCCGACGCAGTGCGAGCACCGCGCGCAGCCCGACCCGTGGGTCGGGGCTGCCCGCGGCGGCCGCCAATGTGGTTGCTTCAGTCATGCCGTCAATTTTCATTGACGACCGCGAGTCTGTCAACAAAAATTGACGATCGGTGGCGGCGGTTCACTCCCGGAGAAACAGCAAACCCCGCCGCCCAGGAAAATCCGGGCTGACGGGGTAGCGAAATATCGGTCGGGCCGTGGCTATCCGCCCCAGCTGCCGGTGCTGTGGAACTTGTCGAGGATCGACGCGGGTTCCGCGAGGCTCATGCCTTGACCAGCGACCCAATCGTCGTTGAAATACGTTCCGGCATAACGATCCCCGCCGTCACAGAGCAGCGTCACCACACTGCCGGAACGATCTGCGGCCATCATTTCGGCGATCAGCGCGAACGCACCCCACAGGTTGGTCCCGGTGGAACCGCCCACCCTGCGGCCGATTACACCGCTCGCGTGCCGCGCTGCCGCGATGGAACCAGCATCGGGAACCTCGATCATGCGGTCGACCACCTGGCCGACGAAGGACGGCTCGACCCGCGGACGGCCGATTCCCTCGATGCGCGAAGACATTCCGGTCTCGTAGCCGATGTCACCGGTTTCGTAGCCGCCGTAGAACGCGGAGTTCTCCGGGTCGACAACGGCCAGCTTCGTCGCATGCCTGCGATAACGGATGTAGCGACCGATAGTGGCACTGGTACCGCCGGTGCCCGCACCGACGACGATCCAGTCCGGCACCGGGTTGGTCTCCAATGTCATTTGCTCGAAGACGGATTCGGCGATGTTGTTGTTGCCGCGCCAGTCCGTGGCCCGTTCGGCATGGGTGAACTGATCCATGTAGTGGCCACCGCACTCGGCGGCGAGCCGGGCCGCCTCGGTATACATATCCGGTGGTCGCTGCACGAAATGGCAACGGCCACCCTGGGCTTCGATCAGCTCCACCTTCTGCGGCGAGGTGCTCGCAGGCATCACCGCGATGAAATCCAGGCCGAGCAGCTTCGCGAAATATGCCTCGCTGACGGCGGTCGAACCCGACGACGCCTCCACCACCGTGGTGCCATCGGTGACCCACCCATTGCAAATCGCATACAGGAAAAGGGATCTGGCGAGCCGATGCTTGAGACTGCCTGTGATGTGGGTGGATTCGTCCTTGAGGTAGAGCTGGACGTGCCATTCGGCGGGCAGCGGGTAGCGGAGCAGATGGGTGTCGGCGCTGCGCTGAGTGTCCGCGTCGATCAGCCGGACGGCGTTGTCGACCCAGTCGCGCGGTGTACTGCGGTCGCAATGCTTCACGCGGACGCTCCCCCGTCCCCGTCCGATGTTTCGCCGCGCAGCCTGGCCCGCAATTGCGCCTTGTCCTTGCGGCGCTTCTCGTCGACCACCGCGATGTCCTCGTTGACGCGGGTGCGCAGCTTCTTGAACAGCGTCAGCGACAGCGGCATCGCGATGAGCAGCGCGAAAAGGGCCGCGACCACCAGCGGAATGTCGACGGACACCAGCCGGGCGATAAAGATGATCACCAGCGTGATGACCACGACCAAGCCGAGCCTGGCGAGGGTGTATAACGCCAGATTGCGGGCCAGCCGCCGGCCTGCGCCAGGGGTTTGCTGTCGGTTTGCACCTTCCGGTGGAGTTGCGTCACTCACGTCGATCAGCCTATGCGAAGCCCGCGGCCACCTTCGGCGAGACCTCGCGCGCGAGAGTTCGGCGTATCCGATTTGTCTATTACTTCCCCTTTACCAACTGTAGGTGGTTCGACTACGTAGGGGTCGCAGTGCAACGATGACGCCACTGATGAGGGAACTGTCGAGAACGGAGAGGTTTGCTATGACTGCGCTTACCGTCGGCGGCCAGGACACCCTGCTGACCCCAGGACAAGTGGCCGCCATGTTCCACGTCGATCCCAAGACCGTTACCCGTTGGGCCCATGCCGGGCGTCTCGGGTCGCTGCGCACCCCGGGCGGACATCGCCGGTTCCGTGAGTCCGAGGTTCTACAACTGCTCAGGTCCCTCACCACAGAGGCCACTGCTCGCTGATTGAAGGGTCGGCACGCGCTGACCCGTCCGCCCGCGCGGGCCCGCTGTCCAGGGGCCCGTGCAAGGCTGTTTCACCAATTTCGTGTCCGCTGTGTCCGAAGACTACGTACGCGGCTACCCTCGATAGCAGGAGGTGAGCGACGTGACGTACCTGTTGGCACTCATCGCGGTCGTGGCGGTCGCGGTGTTGTGCTGGAAGGCGTTCGGCCCGGAGAAGTCGTCAGGTCCGACCACCCCATCCACGCGCGCACCACAGCGCAAGCAGATCAAGGGTCCCGACGACGACCCAGAGTTCCTCTGGCGACTCGGCCGCCAGCACCGCGACGGCGACTCGAACCCGACCGAGCGCTGAGAACGCCCCCGGTCGCGCCTAGATCTCGCTTGCGCGCAGCGGCAATCCCTCATCCATCCGAAGGCGGTTGGCCACCAGGACGAGGTACTGCTGTGCCTCGAGGGAGAGATCGGCCGCGTTGCGCGCCAGCTGACGCAACGGGCCATCATTGAGTCTCGAAACCAGAGTGCCATCCGCGTCGACGACCTCAGGCTGGACGTAGGTGAAACGCTCGGAATCCAAGAGTCTGTCTCCTTAGCGACATCGGCAAAGACGCACCGAATAACCGGGGATAGATAACCCGACGCAACGGACCTGATGCCCGTCGCACGGGTAGGCACTCCGCACCCGCGCATCAATTTACGCAGGTTCGGATCCGCCTAACTCTCAGACACAGCTCCCACCGCAAGCTCACGCCGCTTCCCGGTGACCTACGCCACCCTGGGCGGCTGATTCAGCTGACCCAGGACTTCTGGCGTGTCGAGACGATCAGGGCTCGCCCCGCACGACTGCCGACATGGCATCGATGAACGACTGCCCGCCCATCACGTAGCCGCCCGCGATCGCGCCGACCAACAGGCCGATCGGACCGGTGATGATGCTGAAGAAGCCCAGACCGATCACGGCGCCGATGAGTCCACCGAGCACGCCTCCTGCGACCACTCCGACGACGTTCTTGTTGATCTCGGTGACAAACCGGGCCATCGAGCTGATGGGCTGCATCTCGCCGATATTTTTGGCATCGACCTGCGGGGTGAGCGCGAGCTTCGTGCCGTTGTCGCTGATCTCGTGCGCCACCGACATCCGACTTCCGGAGATATCGAAGGTCAGCGGCACCTCGGTGACGACGACGCCGCTGACAGACTTCAGCGCTACCTTCGCGCCATTGTCGACGAGCTCGAAGGTGCCGCCGTCGACGGCCGTCGTGATCACTCCGGCGACGTCGGAAAGGACGGTGCGGTAACCGATTCCCTGCTCCACGCCCGACGTCGAAACCTCTTTTACGACCTCCGCAGGCTTCGCATTAACAGTTCCCGCGGCGATTCCCACCGCCGCGACAGCTAAAACAGTGGTGGCGGCGAACATGCCGAGCTTCATCAGGTGTTTCCTTCTCACGAGACCTCCGGCCCAGGCGACCGGATGACGTGTACAGCGACAGTAGTTTGTTTCCAGACCTGGCAAGGACCATACGCGTCGACGGCCATCGTTGCCCTATTGTGACCTGGACATACGACCTGGGGCCGACGGACCGAGGGCGTACGAAATACGCTGCCGGACAACGACTCGACGCGCACCGGTCGCATGGTGTAAGCATTGCGTGATCTGCAAACTGCACGTTTCAAAACTTCGAACCTCGGGTGGGGTAAGTTCGAAGCGCTCACAGCTCTGGAGGATCACCCGTGTCGCGCAAACGTACCCGTGCCGCCATCATCTTGGCGGCCTTCGTGACCGCAACCGCGATGTCAGCAGTTCTCGTGGGCGTCATCGCGCTGTCGATGGGCAAACCTGGCCCGGACGTCAAGGAACAGGCGCAGGCAAACGAGAACAACAGCGCGGCAACCACGTCCACGGCTCCGGCCTCGGATCCGCCGACCACCCTCGAGGAGCCGTTACCCCCGCCGACCACCACGGCGGGGGCGCGTGGCGAAACCGGCAAACAGATCGTCCGGCTGGACATCAATCCAGGCGACTGCGTCGAGTTGACCGGTGCGGGCGACACCACCGCCCTCGGCAAAACCGCCTGCGGCAGTGCGAATTCCGCCTACAAGATCATCGCTAAAGCTGCCCAATGCCCGACCGATGCCGACCGCACCTTCCACCAAACCCCCGACTCCGCCCTCTGCCTCGACATCGACTGGGTGGTAGGCGGTTGCATGGAACTCACCCCCGACAACCCGAAGCGCATCGACTGCGCCACCCCTGGCTCCCACGACGGAGCCCGGGTCGTGGAAGTCAAACAAAACACCATCGACGTCAACACCTGCTCGAAGGGCGACCGCGGAATCGTCTACCACGAACGCAAATTCGTGGTGTGCGTCGCACGAGTCTGAGTACAGACCGTCAGAGGTAGCACCACCTACCGGCGTTATCCCTGGCATTGCCGTTGATAATGCAATTTGTCGAATTATCAGCCCCGACAACCGTATCCGTGGCGGACGAGACAATCCAGCCCTACCCAGCGCGCCTCACAACGATTCGCGCCGAGATCCATCAATCGGAACGACGTCGGCGCTCGGTAGTGCTCGACTGCGATACTCGCTCGTCCGAGCCCGTTGCCAGGAGGGTAGCGGCGTGCTGTTTTCCGAGGTCGCGATGGTGAGATATGAAATCCCTTACCGCACAGGCCGATGCCACCGAAATATCGATGCCCGATCGTTAGCATGATCGAAGGAATCGAATAGGCATGGCACGTCGGACCGTGGCTCTCGGGCTGACACGAACATCGGTGAGGTCGCCATAGAAGGCGGAGCAGGCGGTGAACTATTTCGCCAGATTCGTAATGGCCTGGCCGCGTTGCTGCACCGCTGGACACACGCCGAGAGTGAGTGGACGAACAAGAACACTGAAACCATTACCGACACGGTGCGTGAGGCCCGCGTCGAGGATGGTCACGGCGCGCGCGAGGTCTCCGGCACGATGGACGGAGATGGACTTACAGACGCCGCGCGGCCCCGGACACCGACCACCGATCTGTCGCATATGCCGCCGCTGGGCGAGCTGGTCGACGGCGGTTTGCGCGGTGATCTCGACGACTACGACCTGACGGTGGCATTCCGCGGCCTGGAACACCAGTACGGTCCGTACCACCTCGAGGACGTCGCCGCTTGGCATGAAGAGAGCTGGATCTACGACGACGGCCGTATCAAGCCCGCCGAAGTAAGCTTTACCGGCCAGCTCCGAGACGCCGACGGCGCCGACGCCGGATCAGTGCTCTACAGCTTCTATCGTGACGACCGCGGCAGACTCGTCGTCAAAAACAACCTGACCGAGCTCAACGACGGTTTTCGGGGCAAAGGGTTCTCCACCGCGTTCTCCGGCTCCACCGAGGAGTACTTCCGGCGCTCGGGAGCCGACCGAATCCTGGTGACCGCGGCGCTGGCAGACGGCGGCGCCGCATGGGCCAAGGCGGGCTATGACTGGGACGATGACCCCCACAATCTGGCGACATCGATCGGCAATATGAAGGCGCGGATCGGTGAGTTCCTCGATGAGCTCGACGCCCCGATCAGCGACAGGGACGCGGCGTTGCTTCGTGACATGAGGACCCGATTCGACGGACCGTCGACAGGGTTTCCCTCACCACAGGAATTGGTCATGCTCGCAGGTGACAATCCGAAATTGGGCGACGATCTGATGAGAGGGTCGACATGGCACGGGATGAAGACGCTGTGAACATCACCGAGGAAGAACGCGAATTCATCCGGGCACGGAGCAAAGCCAGCTCCACCCACTTCATGCGGTTCGTCACCGAACGCGGCCTCGACACTGATCCAGACACTTGGCCCGACACCGACCGCGGGGAGTTCGATCGGCAAGCACGCCAGTTGATCGAGGAGTGGAAGACCCGCGCCCACAACACCTTCGGCTGCTGACCAGTTCAGTTCTCCGTTCCAGGTCAGAGCGCCCTTTCTCCGTCTAGTTCAACCCCGCGTAGCTGTGCAGCCCGCTGATCACGATATTGATGATGAAGAGGTTGAAAAGCATCGCGACGAAACCGGCCACGTTGATCCACGCGGCCTTGGTGTCGCGCCAGCCGGAGGTGGCTCGGGCGTGCAGGTAGGCGGCGTAGAGGACCCAGGCGATGAATGAGCAGGTTTCCTTCGGGTCCCAGCCCCAGAAACGGCCCCATGCCGCTTCGGCCCAGATCGCGCCGAGGATTACACCCGCGCCGAACAATGGAAACCCGATGATGGTGGTTTTGTAGGCGAGGCGGTCCAGGGCTCGGGCGTCGGGGAGGCGGCGGGCGATGGTGCCGAGGATGTTGGTGGATTCCTGGCCGTCTGGTTGGCGTAGGCGAAAGAGGAATAGCAGGCTTGCTATGCCGGAGACCAGGAAGACGCCGCTGCCGATGCTGACGATGGTGACGTGGATGGGGAGCCAGAAGGATCTCAGGGCGGGGACGACGGGGGCGGCGTCGGCATAGAGCATGGTTCCGGCGAGGAACATCAGGATCAGGATCGGGACGAGTAGGAAGACCCACATCGAGCGGTAGCGCTGTTCGCGCAGGAACAGGATGCCGACGACAGCGGCCGCCGCGGTTGCCATGGTGACGAACTCGTACATGTTGCCGAGTGGGAAGCGGTGGGTTGCGAAGCCGCGCAACACGATCGAGGCCACGTGCAGGGCGATCGCGACGATGAGCACCGAGAACGCCATGTTGCCCGCACGCTCCGAGAAGGGCCTCGGCTGCGGCGTTTCGATACGGCCAGGCATAGCGGGGCGATCGGAGACCACACCGCCCGCGGTGACGAGCTCGCGCTCGACGACCTTCAGTGTCCGCGCCGAGGCGTACTGCACGATGAGCAGCCCGAGTACCAGCGCGTACACCACGATCGCCGACTTGAAGGCGAGATCGCTGTAGTGCGCGATGTTCTCGTCGATCGGCATGGTCACTCTCCCGTTTTTTCGGTACCGGACTGCTGATCCAGCAGCCGCGCACGCAGTTTGTCGAACTCGCTACCCCAGCCGGCCTGGTCGGTCCTCGCGAGCCCGCCCATCTCTACTACGGTGCGTCGTTGGTCTACGGTACCGGCTTCGCCATCGGCGGGGTAGACGCGGATCCAGATGCGCCGCCGCTTCACCAGCAATGAGACGAGCAGCCCCGCCATCATGGCCAGCGCGCTCACCAGCACCCACTGCTGCGCCGGATCGTGCGACACCTGTAGGTTCACGAATTCTTGTGCGCCGTCGAAGGTCACCTTCGCGCCGTTGGACAAGGTGGTCGATTCACCAGGGCGCAGGTTCACCCTGGCCTCCTTGGTCAGCCTGCCCTGCTTGATCTGCTCGGAATCCAGCGAGAACAGCGACTGCGGCTTGCCGGTGTCGAGGCCGGTGTCGCCGCGGTAGACGTCCACCGCGACGGCCGGATCGTTCATCACCGGAAACGATGAGGTCAGCAGGTTGCCGTGCAGCAGGGCGGTCGGCGCGAACAGGCCCTCGACGGCGATCTGGTTCTTGCGGCGCTCGGCCTCGGTGGCGTACATGCCGCCGGGCGGATCGATCCGCAGCACACCGCTGGACAGGAAGGTCCGCGCGTCCTCGGGACGCCACTGGATAGTCTCGGTCCTGGTCTGCCCGTTCGGGTAGGTGACGGTGAAGGTCGGCGCGAACCCGTGTCCTTGGAGATAAAGACGGTCGCCCACGACGCGCAGCGGGTGGTTCACCTGAATCGTGCTGTCGCGCCAGGTGTTGGTCTGTAGGTCCACGCCCGCCTGGTATTGGATGTTCGAGGTGAACATCTCGGCCTGGCCGCTCTCCAGGTAGTCGGCCTTGAAGTCCTTGACCCGCACACAGATCGGCGCCATGCCGGTGCCGTCGTTCACATTGCCCGCGCGAAACGAGTCGAATACCGCGGGCGAGGTCGTGCAGAAGCCGGGTCCATTGTTCGCGATGACGATGACGGTGCCCTCGTATCCGAACAGCTTGCCGACCGCGATGGCGACGAGCAGCCCGACCAGCGACAGGTGGAAGACGAGGTTGCCGAGCTCGCGGGTGTAGCCCTTCTCCGCGGACAGCGTGATCTCACCGTCGCTCCCGCTCTGCTCGATGGAGCGCTCGCCCGGCCCCGCCTGGTTGCCGCCTGCGGGCCCGACGCTCCCGCCCGCACGCACCTCGGTGCGCCAGCCGCGCAACTGCTTACGCGCATGCTCGACCACCTCGTCGGTGGTCCGCTCGACGGTCTCGCGGTAGTGGTGCGGCAGCCTGGCCAGATTCCGCGGTGCGCGCACCGGCGGGGTGCGCAGCGCCCGGTAGTGGTCGAACACTCGCGGCAGGATGCAGCCGACCAGCGAAATGAACAGCAGCACATAGATGGAGGTGAACCAGAAGCTGGAGAACACGTCGAATAGTTCGAAGCGGTCCATCCACGGGCCGAGGGTCGGCCGGTTGGCGATGTACTGGATGACCTTCTGCTCATTGAGACTTCGCTGTGGTAGCAACGCGCCGGGGATCGCGGCCAAGGCGAGCAGGAACAGCAGCACCAGTGCGGTACGCATGCTGGTGAGCCCGCGCCAGGTGTTGCGCAGCAGCGCCCACGCCCGGCCGGGCAGCGACTGGCGCGGCGGCATCTGCTGCGCCGCTGGTTTGTCGATCACGGTCATATCGGAAGTGTCACCTCGGAAACGAACGCGTCGCGAACCCAGGCGACGAACTGGTCCCAGGCGCCGGTGACCAGCGCGATGCCGACCGCGACGAGCAGAATGCCCCCGATGACCTGGATGGTGCGGGAATTGCGGCGCAGCCAGCCGACACCGCGCAAAGCGCTGGCCGAACCGAAGGCGAGGATCACGAAAGGCAGGCCGAGGCCGAGGCAGTAGGCGACGATCAGCGCCACCCCGCGCACGGCGGTCGTGCCGTCGGTGCCCGCGGACACCGCCATCACCCCGGAAAGGGTCGGCCCGAGGCACGGCGTCCAACCGAGCGCGAACACGGCGCCGAGCAGCGGTGCGCCCGCGATGCTCGTCAGCCTGCGCGGTTCCATTCTGGTGTCACGCTGCAACGCGGGTACCAGGCCGATGAACACCAGGCCCATGAGGATGGTGACGACACCGCCGATGCGTTGCAGCAGTTCACGATTCACGTTCAACGTCTGGATCACACCGAATACCGTTGCGGTGGCGAGCACGAAAACCACGGTGAATCCGGCGACGAACAACCCGGCCGCGCCCGCGACCCGCATCCGGCCAGTACGTGCCGGCCGCGTCTGCGAGGTAGCGGTCACAACGCCTTTGGCTCGAGCGGCGGTCGCGGGCGGCGCCTCAGCACCGACCAGACCCGCGAGATAGGAAAGATATCCGGGCACCAACGGCACCACACAAGGTGAAGCGAACGACACCAGGCCCGCCAGCATGCAGGCGCCGAGCGCAAGCAGCAACGGCCCTGTCGCCGCTGTCTGCTGGAACGACTCCCCCACTCCGGCAAGCACGCTCACGCGGACTGCGCTCCTCGCGGATCATCGGTGCTCGCCTGCTCGGGAGCGGGCACCGACGACACCGTCGGCGCGGCGTCGTGCGCGACATCCCTCAGTGATTCAGCCGCGGCGCTGCGCGGCACCATCGCGACCCCTGCCCACCGATCGTCGACCCGCCAGGTACCGCGGACGAGCCGGGCGGCCTGGCGCGGACGACAGGCGCGCTGACGGCGGGCACGGCGATCGCGGATCACGGCTGCGGCTCTTCCTGCGCCGCGTCGCGTCGAACCGGCACCTGCCGTTCGGTATCGGACGGCGGGGTGAGCTCCGCCAGGTTGACGTCCATCATCGATGCCGCCGCGGCGCTGCGCGGTACGGACGCGACACCCGCCCAGCGATCGTCGACCGTCCAGGTGCCACGGATGAGTCGGGCGGCCTGGCGTGGGCGGCAGGCGCGCGGATTACGGGTGCGGTTCACTGAGAGTCCTCTGCGGCGATACGTTCGAGTACGGGCTGGAGATCCTCGGCCAGGAGCGACCGGAGGAAGACGGCGGCTACTCGATGGTGGCGGTCCAGAACCAGCGTCGTCGGGATGACACTGGTGGGGAAGTTTCCGCCGAGTGCGAGCAGCGTGCGCATGGACGGGTCATAGATCGACGGGTAGCCGATCTTGTTGTCCACCACGAAATCCTGGGCCTTGTCCTGCTGCGGATCACGGACGTTGATGCCGAGAAACGCGACATCCTTGTCCTTGGTCGCCTCGAAGGCCTTTTCCAAAGCGGGAGCCTCGGCGCGGCACGGACCACACCACTGACCCCAGAGATTGAGCACGACCACCTTGCCCGCGAAATCCTCGACCGAGGTGGTCTTACCGTCGGTCATCAGGTCGGGTCCCGCCAGTGTGCCGATGGTGCCCCGCGCGCTCGGCGGGTCGTAGAAGATATCGGTTTTACCACCGGGTGAAACGAATTCGAAGGTGCCGCCGGAGGCCACCGCGTCCGTCCCTGCCGAGCAGCCGACCAGCGCGGCGAGCAGGCACACGCAGGCGAGCATGACCGGCGCGAGGCGCGTTGCCCGCGGTAGGGAGGATGAGGTGGCCGATCTCATGCGCCGTGCACCGCGGGGTCCGAACCGCCTGCGGGCTCGGAGTAAACGATGTCGACGAGCGTATCGCCTTGGTAGACAAGAGAAGTCAACGAAGCCAGCGAGCACTGCCGGTGCCGCGGATCGTGCCACAGCCGCTGGCCCTGCAGGAACCGGCGCAGCGTCCACACCGGTAGCTGGTGGGAGACGACCACGGCCTCGTGTCCGGCCGCCTCGACCCGCGCCTTGTTCACCGCCGCGAGCATTCGGTGCGCGATCTGCAGATACGGCTCACCCCAGGACGGCGTGAACGGATCGCGTAGCTTCCACCAGTGCCTCGGCTTACGCAGCGCGCCGTCACCGACCGACACCCGCAGGCCCTCGAAGGTATTGCCCGCCTCGATGAGGTTCTCGTCGGTCCGCACGATCAGGCCGTGCTGGGCGGCGATCGGCTCCGCGGTCTCCTGCGCGCGCTGTAGCGGGGAGGCGATCACCAGCGAGATGTCGTGATCGGACAGCGACCGGGCCACCGCACCGGCCTGCGCGCGTCCGGCCACCGAGAGATTGAAGCCGGGCAGCCTGCCGTAGAGGATGGCATTCGGGTTGTGCACCTCACCGTGGCGCAGCACATGCACGATGGTCTCGACGGCAGGGTCGGTCTCGGTGGCGACGTCACTACCGGCGGCAACGTCACTGTCGACGTCGTCGATGGCCGGTACTTCGCGCTCTTCGGAATCTGGCTGATCAGGGTCGGGACTCACGCGCGGGATCCTTCGGGTGTGGCGGCCGCGGCCGCATGTGCGGCGGCGGGCATGGCTGCGGCAATACGGTCGAACGCGTCCTCGTCGAGCGCCGCGGAAACGAACCAGGCCTCGAACGCGCTGGGCGGCGCGTACACGCCGCCGTCGAGCAAGGCGTGGAAGAAGGCTGGGAAACGCCAGGTCTGGCTGGCCTTGGCGGCGGCGTAATCGATGACAGGACTGTCGGCGAAGAACACGCTCACCATATTGCCCGCGAACTGCACCTGATGCTCGACCCCTTCGGCGGTGAGGGCATCGGTGAACAGCCCGCCGAGGCGTTCGGCATTGCGGTCGAGCGCGGCGTACACCGCGTCGTCGGCCGCGCGCAGCGTGGCAAGGCCCGCCGCGACGGCGACGGGGTTACCGGAGAGGGTGCCGGCCTGGTACACCGGTCCGAGGGGAGCCAGGTGATTCATGATGTCGGCGCGCCCGCCGAACGCGGCGGCCGGGAGGCCGCCGCTCATCACCTTGCCGAAGGTGTAGAGGTCACCGGCGACGCCCTCGCGGCCGAACCAGCCCGCACGGCTGACCCGGAATCCGGTCATCACTTCGTCCATGATCAGGAGCGCGCCGTGCTCTGCTGTCAGCGTGCGCAGGCCCGCGTTGAAACCGGGCAGCGGCGCGACCGCGCCCATATTGCCCGCGGCCGCCTCGGTGATCACGCAGGCGATCTCGCCGGGATTCGCGGCGAACGCGGCGGCGACTGCATCGATGTCGTTGTAGGGCAGCACGATGGTGTCGCCCGCCTGCGCGCCGGTGACTCCCGGTGAGGTCGGCAGACCGAGCGTGGCGATGCCGGACCCGGCGTCGGCGAGCAGCGCGTCCACGTGCCCGTGGTAGCAGCCGGAGAACTTGATGATCTTCGCGCGTCCGGTGTAGCCCCGGGCGAGTCGCACCGCGCTCATGGTGGCCTCGGTGCCGGAGTTCACCAGCCGCACCCGCTGCACCGGCGACACTCGCTCGGCGATCAGTTCGGCGAGTTCGATCTCGGCCTCGGTCGGCGCACCGAAGGAAAGCCCACCGGTCGCGGCCCGCTGGACGGCCTCGACCACCGCGGGGTGCGCGTGGCCGAGGATCATCGGCCCCCACGAACACACCAGGTCGACGTACTCGTTACCGTCGGCGTCGACCAGGGTGTAGCCGTTGGCGGAGGCGATGAATCGCGGTGTGCCACCGACGGACTTGAATGCCCGGACCGGTGAGTTGACACCGCCGGGAATCACCGAACTCGCCCGTTCGAAGAGCTGAGCGGAAACCGGCACCGATGACCTGGTCGCGCGCGGAGAAGAACTCACGGCGTCCAGTCTCGCAGCCCGATCCGAACGAGTCGACGACAGGGTGTAGTGGAGTGACGCACGCCGCAGCCGGTGCGTCGAGCCAACGGAGCGTCATTGCACAACACGCCGAGCACGTTTCCCCGGATATCGGTCGCCGAATGATTGCCGGTGCGTAATCTCTTTACGTCTCGCACCACATTTGAGCACCATCTACCTGGTCGGAAGGGTCTCTCTATGCGGTTTGCCGTCATTACCGCCGCGGTACTCACCGCGTTCACAACCACCGCAGCATTGCTCGGCGCCGGATCCGCCGCGGCCGTGGAACCGATCGCACAGCCGGACCGCATCGGCGCGCATCTCAGCCACGAGGAGACCGCGGCCATCGCCGATGGCCCATTGCCCGCGCTCGTCGCCATGATCGTTCCGCTGAACCGGATGGGGGCGGGTCTGAAATCCGATACCGAGATCTACCGTGACGACAGCGGCGCCGTGCACGCCTCACTGCGCCAGGTCATCGCGGAAGCCGCCGGTCACCCGGACGGCACCGTCTCGCTGTACTTCAATGTTCCCGGCACTCACAACGGTCGGGTGCTGGATATCTACCAGCAGTGGAACTGAGCGGACGCTTTTCTGCTCGGATGCACCTGCCTACTCAGGTGTACATGCATGGCACCGAGGCCGAGATGGTGTGCAACTGGCACATAATCCCGTTGTAAACGGCCGAGGAGCCGGTCTGAGGTGCGAAGACCGGCTCCACCTTCGCGGTCTCGACCGCGGCGGGCTCCAGCTCCACCCCCGGCGCGGCGCCGGCCGGTGCCGCACCGATCCCGATCGCGGCGGCGACGGCCACCCCGGCAGACAGCTTTCCAGCAAAACCGATCACAAGCATTCCTTTGGTCGACACGCTCTGTAGTACGGCGAAATCTCAATGGCCGCACACAGATTCGCCATATTCAGCGTGATGCGCCGACCTCTCGCCCGAAGCAGCCGGTGGCCGCAATTGCACGGTAACCGAGTCAGCGGTGCCGCGCCAGACCGTGGCGCATCAGGTGATCCCGATGCAGAACAGGGCCGAACCGGTGGTCAGCAAACAGGCCGGCGGCGAGGTCGGCGACGGCAACGCGACAGCGGGAGCAAGCACCGTCGCGGCAGGCGGCGGCGCGACATCGGCCTGCGCGGCGACCTGCCCTGGTCCCTGGTCAGCCTCGCGACGACGCGCGCTCGGTGACGGCACGCAGTGTCCGTGCACCCGCATCGATGCCGACCACTCCGGCCACCGTGACCAGAAAAGCGGCAAGGACCAGCCACGGACCGACATACCGGGTCGCGGTGAAAGCGGGGACATCCCCCGAGGCGGCCAACGAGGTTGTGACCAACCCGTTTTGCCAGCTCACCACCGCGACAACCACACAAAGCACCGCGACGACTACCTCACCGAGCACTACGATTTCTCGCCTCAATGATCTGCTCCGTTCTCGCCGTATCGATCATCGGTTTCGTCGGAATCTTCGACGCCGCCGGTTGCCTCGACGGTGCTGTCGATGGTTTCGATGCCGCCGCCACGCTGCCGGTCGAGAGCTTCGGTCAGCGCGGCCCGAAGCCCGCGATGATCCTTGGCCCAAGCCTGCGCGAAACTGCCGTCGGTCAGGCGTAACCCGATCCCGGTGCGACGGCGTGGCACCCCGCTCAATTCCCCGAGCGCCCGCGCCGACTCCCAGTCCTCATCATCCCAGGATTCGTCGTCACGCTCGGGAAGTACAGCGGCGATCCCGGTCAGCGACAGTGTCTCGGTGCCCGCACGCACGACGGCTTCGGTGAGTTCCACGCTCACATGGCGTTGGCCCGCAATCACTTGCAGCACCACGAAACCCGCGATCAGCGCGGCACAGAAAATCAAGGCGAACCAGTGCACCGTGCTTCCGGTCACCAATTCGATGAGCAGAATGATCAGGCAGAGTGCGGGCCCGTAGGCCACCGCGCGCCAGCGGGCACCCGGCTCGGTGAACAAGACGGTCGGGTGGTCGACGACACCCGTCACGCCAGGCTCCCTGCCGCGTCGAATACAACGACGGGGATAACCATGGATCGGGCTCGGATCAGCCGATGAGGCCGGGAATCAGCAGTACAGCGACGGTGAGCACACCGAACAGAATCAGCAGGCTGAGAACTAGCAATTCTCGTCGAATGCTCTGCGGCTGTTGGATAACCACACGCATCGATGCCTCCGATCTCCCGGAGCAATCTGGTCAACGCACTCACGAAATGTGAGTGAACGCCTGACAAGTTACTGCCGGTTCCCAAATCCACTGTGACAACCCTCACGATACATGCTGGCCTTTCCCCGACAAACTCGCCCATCGGCGACCCCGCCCGTTCACTTGCGCCGCAGGAAGTACTTGGTCGAGTCCGGGCGATGACTCAGGTAGATCGCGCCCGCAGCGAGTACGCCCTGCACGATGCCGGCGCCGCCCGCCACCAGTGAGGCAACAGCCGCGGTCCCCGAACCGAGCGCGAACATCGTGCCGACCGCCGTGATCGTGAGCCAGGCGCCGACGAAGGTCAGCAACGTCCTGGCCCACAGCTTGCCGCGAAACAGCTGATGCGCGATCACCAGCGCGACCGCGGCGATCGTCAGGCCGAGCAGCACCGCGACCACGTATGCCAGCGACACCATCAGATCGGCCGTGGCCATGGTGAACTTCGGATCGCTCTCCCGCACCTGGTCGTACATCTGCTCGGCGAATTCGTGCCGGTTCTGCATGGCGGCCAGCATCGAGCCGACGAGCTGCACGATGCCGAAACCGACGACACCCCACCACAATTGACGCGCGGTCCGGATGTCCTCCGGCGGGGCGGGCGGCTGCGGCATCGGCACAGCGCCCATCGGGCCAGGCAGGTTCGTCACGATAACCAGTGTGCGGCCTCGGTTGCCCAGTAGGTGAGCACGATGTCCGCGCCCGCCCGCCGGATGCCGAGCAAGGACTCCAGGACCGCGGCCCTGCGGTCGATCCAGCCACGCTGGGCGGCGGCGGTGATCATCGCGTACTCGCCAGAGATCTGGTAGGCGGCGACCGGAACGGTCGAGCGGTCGGCGACATCGCGCAGGATATCCAGGTACGACATCGCGGGCTTCACCATCACGATGTCCGCGCCTTCGGCCAGATCCAACTCGAGCTCACGGATCGCCTCCTTGCGGTTGGCCGGATCCTGCTGGTAGCTGCGGCGGTCACCTTCGAGCGAGGAGCCGACGGCCTCGCGGAACGGGCCGTAGAAGGCCGAGGCGTACTTGGCGGCGTAGGCGAGGATGCCGGTGTCGGTGCGCCCGACCGCGTCCAGCCCGCGCCGGATCGCGCCGACCTGGCCGTCCATCATGCCGCTGGTACCGAGCAGATCCGCACCGGCATCGGCCTGCGCGAGCGCCATCTCCACGTAGCGGTGCAGGGTGGCGTCGTTGTCGACCGCGCCGTCGGCGGAAAGCACGCCGCAGTGCCCGTGATCGGTGAATTCGTCGAGACAGGTGTCGGCCATGATCACCGTCGAGGCACCGACCTCGTCGGCAAGCGCACGTAGTCCCCGGTTGAGGATGCCGTCGGGATCGCTGGCATGACTGCCGGTGGCATCCTTGTCATCCGAACGCGGCACCCCGAACAACATGAGCCCGCCGACCCCCGCGGTCACCGCCTCGACCGCCGCTTTGCGCAGCGAATCCATCGAATGCTGCATCACGCCAGGCATCGAGCTGATTTCCCGCGGTTCTTCCAGCCCATCGGCCACGAACATCGGCAACACCAATTGCCGTGGCTGCAGAGTTGTTTCAGCCACGAGACGACGCAAAGCGGGGGTACGGCGCAACCGCCGCGGGCGGTCCATTCCGGTCATGAACCGCACGATACGCCTGCCGTTCGGCGGGCGTTTCGGCGGATCCGCCCGCCTTACCGCGCCGACCGCGAAAGTCATTGTGGCCAGCGGTTTTTGTCGGTGCCCAGAGGTAGAATCGAAGAAGTGTTCGAGGGAATTCGTACTCGAAAAGCACCACTACGGGAGGACTCCGATGCCCGCAACCGCACCCAAGTCGAAGACCGTCATCATCGACCGGCCCTACGTTCCGCTGCTGAAGCGGCCACTGCCCGCCGGCCGCCCACGCAAGTGGTACATCCGACACAATCGCAGGCTCAAGGCCATGCGGCTGACCATCGCGCTGCTCGACTCCGGCATCTACCTGCCGAGCCAGGCGAGCAATCAGCGCATCAGGGGTACCGCTGAGCTCATCGATATCCGCCCACCGTCGGACACCACATGCAGGCTGGTACGCACGCTGATGCGCTACAGCCGCTGATACCGCCGAGCCGCCCGGCGTTCTCGACGGGCAGCCGGTAGAAAACGAAACGCCCACAGCGCGGTGGGCGTTTCGTCCGACAATCCACTTACCGGCTGCGGCGGCTCTTCTTACGCGGTGGGGGCAGCAGGCCCTCGGCGCGCAGTCGTGCCGCGTGCTCGGCGAGCGCCTCGACCAGCGGGCCGACCTGCGCGGCCTCCGGCTGTACGTCCACGCGCAGCCCGAATTCGATGGCGGTCTCCGCGGTCTTCGGGCCGATGCAGGCGACGATGGTGCGTGCGTGCGGCTTACCCGCGATACCGACCAGGTTGCGGACCGTCGATGACGAGGTGAACAGGACCGCGTCGAAACCGCCGGTCTTGATCATCTCGCGGGTCTCGGCGGGCGGCGGTGACGCGCGCACTGTCCGGTAGGCAGTGACGTCGTCGATCTCCCAGCCGCGGTCACGCAGACCCTCGGCGAGGGTTTCGGTGGCGATATCCGCGCGCGGCAACAGCACTCGGTTCACCGGATCGAAAACGTCGTCGTAAGGCGGGAAGTCGGCGAGCAGGCCCTCGGAGGACTGCTCGCCACTGGGCACCAACTCCGGGTTGATACCGAATGAGCGCACCTTCTCCGCGGTGGCCTCGCCGACACAGGCGATCTTCACACCAGAGAACGCCCTGGCATCCAAGCCGAATTCGGCGAACTTCTCCCACACCGCGCGCACCGCGTTGGTGGAGGTGAACACCACCCACTGGTAGCGGCCGTCGACGAGTCCCTTGACCGCGCGCTCCATCTGGGCGGGGCTGCGCGGCGGCTCGACCGCGATGGTCGGCACTTCCATCGGGATGGCGCCGTGCGTAACGAGCCGCTCGCTCATCTCGCCCGCCTGGTCCTTGGTCCGCGGTACCAGCACGGTCCAGCCGTACAGTGCGCGCGACTCCCACCACGACATCTTGGAGCGCTGCGCGACCACCTTGCCTATGGTCACCACCAGCGGCCCGACCAGCTCGGAGGCGGCGCTGTTGAGCGTGGCCAGGGTGGCCTCGATGGTGCGCTGCTGACGCGTGGTGCCGCGCACGGTCACCGCGACGGGGGTCTGCGGCGCCATACCGTGTTCGACGAGGGCACTGGCTGTTTCGGCGAGATGCCCCGAGGAGGCGTGCAACACCAGTGGGCCCGGCGCGGCCGCGAGCGCGGCCCAATCGACCTCGCCACGCACATCGGCCTCGGTGTGCCCGGAGCCGAGGGCGATGCCCGCGTAGCTCGGCACCGCGGAGCCGCCGGGCAGACCTGGCAGCACCTCGAAGACCATGTGCGAGCGGGTGACCGCGGTGACCTCGGCGATTACCGCGTCGGTGGTGAGCGGATCACCGGAGACGACTCGGACAACGTCATTGCCGTTGCGGGCCTCGGCGATCAGCGTCTTGGCCACCTCGGCGGGTTCGCCGAGTGCCGGACGCACGTCGAAGGGACGCTCACCATCCGGCTCCTCTTCGACGTCGGCGCCGATCAGGGCGAGTACGCCCTTGTCCACATCGGGATCGGTGAACGCCAGCGTCGCCCTGCCGAGCACCTCACGGGCGCGCATTGTCAGCAGTGCCGGGTCGCCGGGACCCGACCCGACGAAAAGGATACGACCGGGATGCTTCTTAGTAGCTCGGCTGCTCATCGGCTGTTCTCCATTGGGCTGGGATCGACAAAGTCTGTGGCGAGCGGATTCACCGCCTGTGTGGGGGAACCGGACGCATCCGGTTCCGCGCTGGTGAGCAGCTCACGCGCGCCGAGCTCCAGCAGCTCACGGGCCAATGCTCGGCCCAATTCGGCGGCGCGTTCCGGGGCGCCGACCACGGAAGCCCGCAGCACCTCGGATCCATCGATGGCCGCCGCGCAACCGCGTAGCGAAAGTTCGTCGAAGATCCTGCCGTCATCGTCGATCGATTCGACGACCTCGGCAAGCGCACCGATCGGCGCGGTGCAGCCCGCTTCCAGCTCGGCGAGCAACGCCCGCTCCGCGGTGATGGACGCGCGGGTCGCGGCATCGTCGAGTCCGGTGAGCACCTCGAGCAGCGCGGTGTCGTCGCTTCGGCATTCGACCGCGAGCGCACCCTGCGCCGGAGCGGGCAACATCTGCACCGGTTCCAGCGCCTCGGTGACCGCGTCGAGGCGATCGATTCTCGCCAGCCCCGCTCTTGCGACCACGACCGCGTCGAGCTCGCCCTCGGTGACCTTGCGCAGTCTGGTGTCGAGATTGCCGCGCAGCGGCACGATCTCCACACCGAGCCCGAGTGCGCGCAACTGTGCGGCGCGCCTCGGCGCCGAGGTGCCGATTACGGATCCGGCGGGCAGCTCACCGAGCACGAGTCCGTCGCGCGCGACAAGGGCGTCACGTGGATCCTCGCGCACCGGGATGGCGGCGATGGTGAAGCGCGGGTCGGGCGCGGTCGGCAGGTCCTTGTAAGAATGCACCGCGATGTCGATGGATCCGGCGGCCAGCTCGTCACGCAGCGCGGAGGTGAACACCCCGACGCCGATCTGTGCCACCGGGTCGGTCGCGTTCTTGTCGCCCGCGGTCCTGATCACGACCAGTTCTGCCTCGTGCCCTGTCGCGACCAGCGCGTCGCGAACGGTGCCCGACTGGGTGAGCGCGAGCAGACTGCCGCGCGTGCCGATCCGCCATGGCGCATGAATGCTGCCTGCGGTCACGTTGTCCTCTTCCTGCGCGATTGTCATGCGGACTGGCCCCGTTCTTCGCCGAGGTGGCCTGCCGTGAAGTCATCGGCCAGCACAATTTCGCCGTCGCCGGCGAACCGGATGGATCCGTGCTCGCCGCCGATCGCGTTGATCTCCATCGGCGCGGCAACCGCTTGCGCCGCACCTGGTTTGAGCTCGAACAATTCTCGCAACGCCTCGGCGTAACTGTCACCGCCCGGCGTCGAGGCGAGCTGCTTGACCCGCACCGTCGGCGCGTGCAGCAGCTTGTCGACCACCCGGCGCACCGTGCGCGCCACCTCGTCGCGTTCCGGGTCGGCAAGACTCGGCAGCCGCGAGTCCAGGCGCAGTAGTTCGGCCTCGACCACCTCGGCCGCGCGCTGGCGTAGTGCCGCCACGGTCGGGGTCACCTCGGCCATCCGCTGGCCCGCAAGATATTTCGCGAGTTCGTCTGCGACGATCACGCGGGCGGCGGCGGTATCGTCCGCGGCGGCGCCCGCCGCGGGGTCGCGTTGCAGCGTCTCGATGTCGATCACCGTGATACCTGGCAGACCGGCGACCGCGTGCTCGACATCGCGGGGCAGGCCGAGATCGCAGAAGACCAATGGCCGCTCGGGCGAAGAAGATTCGGCACCGCGATCGCGATCGGCGAGGGCACGGTGGGTGTCGGCCAGCGTCACAACGGCGCCGACCGCGCCGGTACAGGTGACGACGACATCGGCGGCGGCCATTGCCTCGGTCAGCCGCGAAAGTTCCATCGCCGCCGACTCGACACCGTAGGAGGCCGCTATCTCGGCGAGCCGGTTCGCCCGCTCGATGGTGCGGTTGACCACGATGATGCGACCGATGCCCGCGCGCGAAAGATGGGCTACCGCAAGGCCGCCCATCGCGCCCGCGCCGACAACGACGGCGGTACGGCCCGCGATCGGGCCGAGCACCTGCTTGGCCCGATCCAGCGCCACCGAGACCACCGAGGCGCCGGCCCTGTCGATCCCGGTCTCCGAATGCACCCGCTTACCGACCCGCAACGCGTGCTGAGCCAGTTCGTGCATGGTGCGGCCGACAGCCTGCTGCGCGTCGGCGGAGGCATAGGCGCTGCGGATCTGCCCGAGCACCTGCTGCTCGCCGATCACCATCGAATCGAGGCCACTGGCCACCGCGAACAGGTGCTCGGCGGCGGCCTCGCTGTAACGGACGTACGCGTGCTTGGTCAGATCCGGCAGCGGCAGCCCGGAATGCTTGGTCAGCAGATCGCCCACCTCGGCGAGACCACCGTGGAAGGCGTCGACTACGGCGTAGACCTCGACCCGGTTGCAGGTGGAGACGATCATCGCTTCGGAAACATGGCTGGAGGAGAGCATTCGGTCGACCAGCTTCGGGCGGTCGGCGTCGGTGATGGCGACCTTCTCCAACACCGAGACGGGAGCGCTCCGATGCGAAATCCCGACCAGAAGAATACTCATGGTGTAACCACCGATCCCTTGCTGCTTGGCTCCGTTGCCGAATGCGAGGTCGCCGAATGCTTGAGTGCCGAATACGCGCGATGGGCGATGCGGCCGGATGCGGCACGGGACACTTCGGGCAACGGCGGTGCGTTGCGCGAGGCGTCGAAGGAGAGCATCTGCATCTCGACGGCCAGATCCACCCGGCGAACCTCCACGCCGTCCGGCACGGTCAGCTCACAAGGGGCAAAACTCAGAATCGACTGCAGCCCCGAACCGACCAGGCAGTCGCACACCGCCTGCGCCGCGTCGTCGGGAACGGCGATCACCGCGATGGTCGGCTTCAGCACCGTGACGGCGTCGGCGAGACCGACCACATCACGCACCACGAGACCCGCGACCTGTAGACCGATGACTTCCGGATGACTGTCGAACATGCCGACCACGGTGAACCCGCGACGCTGGAAACCGCCGTATCCGACCAAGGCCCGGCCGAGGTTTCCCGCGCCCACCAGTACCACCCGATGCCCCTGAGACAGACCGAGCACATCTTCGATCCTGCTGCGCAACTTGGCTACGTCATAGCCCACACCCCGGACGCCGTTGGGGCCGAGGAAGGAAAGGTCCTTGCGCAACTTCGCGGAATTGACACCCGCCGCGACAGCCAGTTCCTCACTCGATACGATGGCAACACCGTCGTCGGCCAACGTGGCGAGGACACGGAGATAGGTGGCCAACCGCGCGACGGTGGCCTGCGGGATGTCCTTCTGCAGAGCCCTGCCGGAGACGCCGCCTGGCGCCTCATGCTGCTCTGTCACGTCGTCGGCTCCTCGTTCCGGCCCTGCTCGGGTTCCGGTTCGCTGTTCGACCTCTTGCCCGGGGCGGTCCGGTGCCATAGTCGAAGTATCGGAATGCTGGGTGTCATTACGCTGTGGGTCCGCAGCCTCGGCATGCGGGTCGCGTGCCACCACCGTAACTGCTTGTGAAGCCCTGCACAAAGTCGGTGAATTTGGCCTCATTTTCCGCCGCGACCAGCGACGCGGCCGAAACGGACAGGATCAGCTTTCCGTCAGCGGGTCAAATCGGCCCGTAATCGAGGCTCGTCGACATCGAAATAGCTGTGCTCACGGCCGTCGAGCAGTACGACCGGAAGCCGGTCGCCGTACTCCGCGCGCAGGCCAGGGTCGGTAGCGGCGGTCGCATCGACATCGATCGTCGCGGGCACGATCGCGAAATCGGCACAGATTGCGCGCAGCTGTTCCAGCGCGATGACACACATGCCGCAGCCGGATCTCGTCAGCAAAGTCACCGAATGTGTGGGATTGGTCATGACGGATATTAAATCGCCTCGCCACACCCCGTTCGGTGCGCACCGTAAGCCCGTGACTGTCACTGCTTCCGGCTAGTGTGGACGTGGTTCGCGCGACGGGCGGAGGTACTGGTGCCGGAACAATCCAAGGTGGCCCGCAGTTCAGGGACGAAGGCCAAATTCATAGCGGGACGATTCGGTGAGTTCCCGGTGAGATGGAACCAGGGCAGGCTCGGCCAGGGTCTCCAGGACCAGCTCGCGCGCATCTCCCGCAGCCCCTTCGGCCCGAGCGAGGAAGAGCTCAGGGCCAATCTGGCCGGCGAGGCGAGCGCGAATGCCGCGCTGACGTTGCATGACGCCGATCTCGCCGCCGCCGATGTTGAGACGACCGGGCCCGAGGTGCCGCGCGATCTGACCGCGGCCGCGTTCTTCGATGTCGACAACACCATGGTGCAGGGCGCGTCGATCGTGCATTTCGCCCGCGGTCTGGCCGCGCGCAAATACTTCAAGACCTCCGACTTGGTCGACGTCGCCTGGAAACAGGTCAAGTTCCGCATCACCGGCAAGGAGAACAGCACCGACATGGCCAGCGGCAGAGAAAAGGCGCTTGCCTTCATCGCCGGACGTCCGACCGCCGAGCTCGCCGCGCTCGGTGAAGAGATCTACGACGAGATCATCGCCGACAAGATCTGGCCGGGGACACGGGCTCTTGCGCAAATGCACCTCGACGCGGGCCAGCAGGTATGGCTGGTCACCGCGACGCCGGTCGAGCTGGCCCAGGTGATCGCCAAGCGGCTCGGGCTGACCGGAGCCCTCGGCACCGTCGCCGAAAGCGTGGACGGGAAATTCACCGGACGGCTGGTCGGCGACATCCTGCACGGCCTCGGCAAGGCGCACGCGGTGCGCACCCTCGCCGTCCGAGAAGGCTTGAACCTCAAGCGGTGTAGCGCCTACTCCGACAGCCACAACGATGTGCCGATGCTGTCGCTGGTCGGCACCGCGGTGGCGATCAACCCGGATTCGGATCTACGTGAGGTCGCCAAGAATCGCGGCTGGGAAATCCGCGACTTCCGCACCGGACGCAAGGCCGCCAAGATCGGCGTACCCACCGCACTCGCGCTCGGTGCCGCCGGTGGCGCCGTCGCAGCAGCGGTAACCCGCCGTCGCGATCACTGAAATACCACCCGGACACCCCGCCACTCGACCCACACGGAGCGAGTCTTACGAGCGACCGTTCGCGGCCGTCTCGCGTCCGGGTGGCCGAAGCGCATGCGCCGCAGGCGCGAGTCTCGGCCACCCGGACGCGAGACCTCAGGGCCGCGAACACGCCGCGCCCGCGCGGCCGACAACTCAGCCGGTAAAGGGATTGCGGCGCTTGGTGAGCAATGTGTAGAGGGTCTGCTGGATGGTTTCGCGTACCTGATCGGTGACCTCGAACATCGTCATCGGGTCGTCCGCGGCTTCCGCCTCGTAGCCGGTGGTCGAGATGGGTGTGCCGAACTCGATGTACCACTTGGACGGCAGCGGCACCGCGCCGAGCAGGCCGAAGTGCGGGAACAGCGGCGTCACCGGGAAGTACGGCAGGTTGAGCAGCCTGGCCAGTGGCTTGATATCGGCCAGCTTCGGGTAGATCTCCTCGGAACCGACGATCGAGCACGGGATGATGGGCGTTCCGGTGCGCACCGCGGCGGCGACGAAGCCTCCTCTGCCGAATCGCTGCAACTTGTAGCGGTCGGCGTATTGCTTGCCGACGCCCTTGAAGCCCTCGGGGAACACACCGGTCAGCTCGCCGGAGCGCAGCAGCCGTTCGGCATCGGGCCGGCAGGCCAGGGTGTGGCCTGCCTTGCGCGCGAGCGAACCGAGGACGGGCATCTCGAAGATGAGGTCGGCGGCAAGCAGCCGCAGCGCACGCTGCTTGGGATGTTTGTCGTGGATCGCCAGCTGCAACATCAGTCCGTCGAGCGGAACCGTTCCGGCATGGTTGGCCACGATCAGCGCGCCGCCCACCTCCGGGATGTTCTCCATTCCGCTGACCTGCACCCGGAACCACAAATCCGACATCGGACGCAGCATGGGCAGAATAAGCGATTCGAGCAAGTGCTCGTCGAAGCCGAACTCGTCCACCGGGTAATCGCCGGTGAGCCTGCGCCGCGCGAAATCGGCGGTTTTGCCGATCTGCTTGCCGACGGCTCCGCGCAACATATCCGACAAGGATTGCGGCGGTGGGGGCTCGGTCGCCGCGAGACGTTCGGTCAGCGAGGTCACCTGGCCCGGCGTCGATTCACCGATCGTCGGTTCCGGCCAGCGGCGCGGGGTCGGACGCGGCGGACGCGCCTCGATATTCACGTCGTGGAGCTGGATGACCTTCGCTACATCGTTCATCGTTGCACTCCCGTACCGGCCCCGAGCAGGCCGAGCAGTTTCTTTTCTGCGACATCGATCCATGCGGGATCGAAGACGGGCCGCGACGCTGCGCCCCCAATGAAGTCGTCGAACGCCTGCACCGTCGTCCAGCGCGGCACGAACCCGAGTTCGGTGCGCATGCGGGTGGTGTCGAGGCCACATCCGAAATGGAAATAATCGAGTTGTTCGCCGCTGAATTCCCGCATGACGGGGTCCATCAGCATGCGTCCCGCCGTGCGGAACACCATGAACGGGACCGGAAGCTCGATGCGGCCTGCGCGCCGCACCGCCTGCGAAAGAGCAAGAGCGCCATCACCCGCAATATTATAAGCACCGACTGCCGCCGACTTTGCCGCATGCGCCAAAGCGGCGACGGCATCTTCTTCGTGCACCAGCTGCATCCTCGCATCGCGGCCGAAAACGGTCGGTGCGACCGGCGAACGCAAATATTGCAAACCACGTCCGGCCAGCCGCGGACCGACGATCGGCGCGAAACGCAAAATTGCGGTCGCCATATCGGGACGACGCCGAGCGAGCCCGCGAACGAAGCCTTCGATTTCGATCACGTCGCGCGCAAATCCACCGCGCGGCGGTATGTGCGCGCTCATTTCTTCGGTAAATTTCGCGGGATCCTTCGCGCTGCATCCGTACACCGCGGAGGTCGAGCGCACCACCACTCGCCGCACCGACGGCGACTTCTGACACACCGCGAGCAGCTGCATGGCGCCGAGAACGTTCAGGTCCTTCATCACCACCCTGCTACCACCGACAGGCGGACGCGCGAGCAGTGCGGCATGCACGACGGTGTCTACCTGGCTGCCATCGATTACCTTGCGGATCAACGGATTTCGAATGTCGGCACGGACGAATTCGGCGCGGCCCATGCGGCGGGAGAGCTCGCGGCTCGGCGTCATGGTGTCGACCGCGATGATGCGTTCGATGCCGGGATCCTGCGCGAGCCTTGCCACCACATTGCCGCCGAAGAACCGGCTCGCGCCGGTGACAAGCGCGACCCTGGGCGTGCGTCCGTCTCTTATCTCAGATCCCACTGCTGCACCGGATCCCAACTCGACAGCCCCCCGGGTTCATTTAATGCGGTTCCAGCCTAACCGCTGCTGTACGACGCGCCGAGAGTATTAACCAGGTTCTAACAATGACTTCAATCACCGGAAACCCGAACCGTTTTCAAACCCGAGCGTTTCAAAACGAAAAGCCCGCCATCTGATAGATGACGGGCTCCTCAGCTAACGCTGACCGTTTCGAGCGACCTGCAAAGCAGACGCTACGGACCGTTTCGAGCGACCTGCAAGCAGACGCGACAGACCGTTTCGAGCGACCTGCAAGCAGACGCTACGGACCGTTTCGAGCGACCTGCAAGCAGACGCTACGGAAGCGCGGCTTACTTGCCGAGTTTGCGCCGCTGAACGCGGGTGCGGCGAAGCAGCTTGCGGTGCTTCTTCTTCGACATGCGCTTGCGACGCTTCTTGATCACAGAACCCATAGGGTCATTCCTCGCGTTCTCTCTACTCGGCGCGCACGTCAAACACGTACGCCGTACTCAGCGTCCGCGCCGCCGACGGCCACCGGACACCACGAAACGGTGCCACCGGCAGGCGAACACGAACCGAGGGTTCATCCTACCGGGGCACCCTGAGGCGAATGAAACCGCCTCATCCAGCGTCGAAGTAGGACGTCTCCAGGTAGTCGTGCACCGCTTTGGCATGCACCCGGAACGAACGACCGACTCGCACTGCGGGTAGTTCACCCGAGTGCACGAGCCGATAGACCGTCATTTTGGACACCCGCATCAAATTAGCTACCTCGGCGACAGTGAGGAACTGAGTGCCGCCACCGAGCACGGGTTGCACTGGAGATGCCGAACCTTGCGACCGGGAACTTGCCCGGCTGCTGGATGGTCCGGAGCCGCCAGGCGACGTCCCTGAGCTATTCGCAGACATCTTGTGAGACATCATTGCACCATGACCTCCGGCACGCCCGCGCCGCCGGCTTCCCCACCGGCGGAACAGACACGCACGTGCTACTTGAAGCTTAGCGGGACCAGTGGGATTACTGCGACGGGTGTGAGAAATAAGGTTCGCTCAAATGGAACCGACCGGTCACTCCACGGACCTGCCCTGTTCCGCCGACCGTTGCTTGGCCGCGTGTAGCGCCTCCATGAAGGCCGAACGGACCCCGCTCCGCTCCAGCTCACGCAGCGCCGCGGCGGTGGTGCCCGCGGGAGATGTCACAGCGGCACGCAGTTCCACCGCGCTCTGCTCGGCGTCGTCGAGCAACGCGGCGGAACCGACCATGGTCTGCACCACGAGCTGGTTCGCGACGTCCCTGGTCAGGCCGAGCCCGACGGCCGCGTCCACCATCGCCTCGACCACCAGGAAGAAGTACGCGGGTCCGGAACCCGAGACCGCGGTGACCGCGTCCATCTGCGACTCGGCGACGGTCACCACCTTGCCGACCGACGCGAGCACGGCGGTCACCTCGGCCAACTGCTCCGGCCTGGCATAGCGCCCCGGTGCGAGCACGCTCATGCCCTGGCCGACCAACATCGGGGTATTCGGCATTACTCGCACCACGGGGAACCCGGCGGGCAGCTTGGCCTCCAGCCGTGCGGTCGGCACCCCCGCCGCGAGCGACACCAGCACCTGATCCCGGTCGGCGTCGAGTTCGGCCTTACCGAGCTGGGTCAGCACGGTATCGACATCACCCGGCTTGACCGCGATGACGAGCAGATCCGCGCCGACCACCGCATCGGCCACCGAACCGGTGACCCGCACGCCGAACCGATCGGCGATCAGCGCTGCCCGATCCGCGTGCGGCTCGACGATGACAATGTCCTTGACGGCTCGACCCGACTCCAGCAACCCGGCGACCAACGCCTCACCGATGCGACCTCCACCGATCACCGCAATTCTCGTCATGGACGTAAAGGTTAACCGTCGCTCAACGTTGCGGAATCAGCGCCAGCTGGCGGCTTTGCGCGACAACCGCGCCGGTGGAATCGAGGATCAGCTGATCTTCGTCGAACATGCGGCCGCCGACCTCATGCGTGGTCGCGATGATCCGCAGCCAGCCGGGGGCGGGCCTGCGGCGCAGATAGGTCGTCATCTGGACCGTCGGCGCCCAGCCGAAGTGCCCGAGGTTCATCGGAACCGGCGGGCTCATGTCGGCGGACATCATCGCGAAGTACATCGAGACGTCGGGATCCCGCTGATCACCCGCGCGCGGGCGCATCCACAGCCGCAGCCGTGGTTCGGCCTGCTCGCCGTCGAGGAACCTGGCCCACGCGCGGTCGATGTAGAGTTCCGCGCCCTTGCCGACGTTGACGATGCTGCCCATCGCCGAGCCGGATTCGTAGCCGACGGCGTCGGCTGGCGGCTCGGCGGGCATATCGCCGTGCTGTTGCGCGTACAGGGGATCGGCGTCGTCGAGGTGGCCGAAGGTGAAGGCGGTCCGGACCAGGTTGCGCCCGTCCTGGATCAGGGTCGTGTCGGCAAGACAGATCTGGCGGCCGACCTTGCGGATGCGCACCTCGTACTCGACCTCGCCGGGCACCGGGGCGCCGAGGAAGTCGGAGCTCGCCGCGATCGGGGCCATCGCGGTCAATGCCGAATCGGAGGCGCGCAGCCAGTTCGTTGCGGCCGCGGCGCTGGCCGCGACCATGGTTCCGCCGTGCACTTTCTTGCCGACGGTCCAGATTTTGTCGATGGTGCCCAGGTAGCGGCCGGTGCCGGGGGTGGTCGCGGACAGTTCGGTCAGCGCGCAAACGCGGCTGAACGGTGCATCGGTCTCGGTGTCCCGCTCGAGGTCCACGGTCAGCTCCGGCATCGTCACTCCTGTCGTCCATGGGCCGCGTCGGCGGGGTTCGGCGGCTACCGAGGAGCGGTGCCTGCCCGATACGCGGCGTTCGTACAGCGTAGAACGACCGGGTTCGACGTCCGCATTCCCCTCGGGTGATGGGTATCGGCGAACGAACTCGTCACACCTGGTTGGCATGGGTCGGCGTCGGCTCGGGAGCCGGAGCGACGCCGTTGAGATGCTGCCTGGCGAAGGCCAGCGTGCGGTGCAGCATTCCCGCACGGTCCGGGGTAGTGCGTGCGCTCTGGGTATTGATCTCGGCTACCGCGTGTCCGGAGAACCCGGTGCGCACCAATGCCTCACACAGCTCCACACAGGGTTGAGTGCCGTCACCGGGCACCAGGTGCTCGTCGTGCGCCGCACCGCGGCCATCGGCCAGATGCAGGTGCGCAAGACCCTGCCCCATCCGCGCGGCAAGCGCGAGTGGATCGGCACCCGCCGTCGCGGTGTGCGAGAGGTCGAGGGTGTAGTGCCGGAATCCGATGTCGGTCGGGTCGTAGGACTGGCTGAACGCGGTCACGCCAAGCCCTGGTCCGCCGCGCCGCTCCAGTCGCTTGGCCGAACCGGAGCCACGGCCGAACAAGGTGTCCGCGCGCATCGGGAACATGTTCTCCACCGCGACGATGACGGATCCGTGTTCCTCCAACTCGCCGACCTGGTCCGCGAAACCCTCCGCGTAGCGCCGCTGCCAGCGGAAGGGCGGATGGACGACAACGGCGCTCGCGCCGAGCGCCTCGGCGGTGTGCACGCTGCGCTCGAGTTTCGCGGCCGGATCCGAACCCCACACCCGCTGGGAGATCAGTAGACACGGTGCGTGCACGGCGATCACCGGCACCGAGTACTTGCGGGCGTATGCCTGCACGGTTGCGATGCTCTGGCTGGCCGGTTCGGCCCAGACCATCAATTCGATACCGTCGTAACCGAGTTCGGCCGCGTAGCGGAAGGCCGCCTCGGTGTTCTGTGGATACACCGATGCCGTCGAAAGGCCGACCAAGATCTGTCTGCGCCCCTGCGCACCCGCGAGTTCCCCCGGTGATCGGGGATCTGTTCGCACGCTCGCACCGAGCACGTCCTCGCCGACCGCACTTCCCGCCCGTGTGTCGTCCGCCTGCTCGATGTTCCCCACAGCAGCTCCCTACTCAGTTCGTACTGAGAAGAAAGGCTAGCGGGCCCAGGGTGACAAAGATGCCAACGACAACGGCGATCACGGTGCTGAGGATGTCGTCGGTTCTGCGCAGAATCCGCACCAGTGCCACAAGGCCGAGAATCACGATCATCGCAAGCGCGAGCGCCACCCAGGGGAGCATCTCCCACATCCGCTCGAAACCCTTGAACAACAACATTCCGGCGACTGCCGCGCCGGTGCTCTGCCCGCCGAGGATCATCCACTGCCGTCGGTTGGCGTCGTACTCCGCCTTCTCCGCCTTGCGCGCGATCCGGGACCGCAACGGCGACAAGAACCCCGCCCGCTCAGAATCGGGATCGTCGTCGAGGTCGTCCTCGTCGAAATCGTCCTCGTCGAAATCGTCCTGGGCGAGATCGTCCTGGGCGTTGCCGACCCCGAACGCTGGATAGACATCGGTGCGCCCGTCCATATCGCCGAGATCGACGACATCGAGCTGCTGCCTGCCGACGTCGCGTTTCGAGCGACCGCGCTTGCCTCGACCGTTCTCGCTTCTGCTCGCGCGCTCGGCCTCGGCTCGCTCGACTCCGTCGCGCAGCAGATCCCCCGCCACCGTCTGACCGGAAACGAGCTGTTGGTCCTGGCTGGCCAGCGACCATGCCGAGCTCGCGATCGGTTCGGGCGCGGGCTCGTCGTGCTGCGGGGGCTGGTTCGGGCGTCTTCGCGCCGACCACGCGGGCAGGCCACCGTCGGGAAGGCGGGATGATCTTCGCGGCGGCTCGGGCGGCGGCTCGGGGCTGGGGGCTCGGGTAGGCGCGTTCGCTCTCGACGTGGCCGCCGGCAACGGCGCCGACTCCGGTGCGTAGCCGTTGGAAGTCGGGGACCAAGGTGCGGTCGACGGGCCGACATCGAGGGCTTCCTCCGCGCGCCGGCGGGCCGCCCTTCCGGTGGGCGCCCCATTGTTGCCGGAATAGCCGTTGAGCGATCCACGATCCGGCGGCGGCTCGGCCCGGCCGAGGTCGCGCACCGTCCGTACTTCGGTGGCCCGTTCATCGGGCTCGTGCCGTCGCCTGCGTCCGGTGCGTCCCGAGCCGTGCGGCGCCGCGCCGTCACCGGAGAGCGGGTCGGGCGCGTAAGGATCGGCGGGCGAATAGGGATCGGCGGGCGCGTAGGAGTCGACAGGCGAATAGGGATCAGCGGGCGCGTAGGAATCGGGCGCCGCGGCGTAGGAGGACAACGGATCCGCGGGCGCGGCATGTCGCGACGAGGGCATGTCCCGACCCGGCATGACCCGATTCGAGCGCCCGGGCGCCGGGTCGGGCTCCCGCTGCGGCGCGGCGTAGTCCGACAGTGGGTCGTAGCGCGTGATCGGGCCCGACATCGGCGAATAGCTCGGCAGCTCGGGCGGCGCATACGAGACCGGTTCCTGCGCAGGCAATTCGAAGGCAGGCGGCTGGTAGGCAGCAGGCTCGTAGGCCGCGGGCTCGCGCGCCGCGGGCTGGTAGGACGAGGGCTCATACGCGACGGGTTCGTACGACGGCTCGTACGAAGACTCATACGCGGCGGGCTCATAGGACGGCGTATCGAACGCCGGTTCGTCGGGCGCGGCATGCGAGGAACGCCCGCCGTTGGCCGGGATGACCGGAAGGTCACCTGTCAACTCGGCGACCGAAATCCCACGACCGCTGCGCCGACGCCTGCCACCGCCACCGGAAGGCGCCGAACCCTGTTGACCGTTGCGGGCCAACAGCTCAGCGACCGATAGCTGTTTGGGGTCCTCACTCATGGCGACACCGTTTCGATCGGGCCCGATAGCGCGGCGCCACCCCCCGGTCCAGGCCTGCCGGTTTCGGCGGCCGGTCCCGGTGAGCTCGTCGCTCGGGGTCCACCGTTCATGTCGGTATCCAGTTTGCGCAGGATCAGCCCCTCGCGCAGTGCCCACGGACAAATCTCGAGGGTATCCAGCGATAGTGCCCGCATACTCGCCTCCGCGACCAATGCGCCAGCCACCAATTGCTGTGACCGGTCGGAACTTACGCCTTCCAATTCTGCGCGGTCCGACGCTGTCATTCTCGAGATGAAAGCAATCAGTTGGCGCAGGCCTGAGCTGGTGAGTGTACGGCGCACCCGCAGACCAGCAGAAGAGGGTGCCGCTCCGGTCAGCCGAGCAAGCGAGCGAAAGGTTTTCGATGTACCGACCGCGAGATCCGGCTTACCCGTGTCGAGCAGCTGTTTTGCCGGAACCACCAGCTCCGCGTCGAGCCAATCGCGAAGCACCGCGACCCGGCGCTTGCCCGGCGGATCCTCGCGCAACCACTCTCGGGTCAGTCGGCCGGCGCCGAGTTGCAGCGACAGCGCGAGATCGGGTTCCTCATCGCCGCCGCTGGTCATTTCCAGCGAGCCGCCGCCGATGTCGAGATTGAGAATGCGCCCCGCGCTCCAGCCGTACCAGCGGCGAACCGCGAGGAAGGTCGATCTTGCCTCGTCGACGCCCGAGAGCACCCGCAGATCGACGCCCGTCTCGGCACGCACCCTGGCGAGCACCTTGTCGGAATTAGCTGCCTCGCGCAGCGCTGACGTCGCGAACGCCATCAGCTCGACACACCTGGAAGTCTCGGCGATGCTGGCGAATTCAGCCACAGTCGCGATGAGTCGCTCAGCCCCCTCGACAGTGATCCGACCTGCGCTGTCCAGGTTCTCCGACAGCCGTAATGCCGCCTTAGTCGAGCTCATCGGCATCGGGTGGCCACCACGATGGGCGTCCACCACGAGCAGATGAACGGTATTGCTTCCGACATCGAGTACCCCAAGCCGCACAAGAACACGGTACTGGGTGAACCGGGGCTTTAGACCAGGCCACTGAACTGTTAGCGTCTCGAGGTGTGACGGTAGGCGCATCCGCGAGCGGCCCGACCAGGCCCCGACCAGCGGAGAAGATCGATCCGAGTCCCGAGGTCGATCTCGACTTCCCGCGTGAATGGATCGAGTTCGTCGATCCAGCTAACGACGAGCATCTGATTGCCGCGGATCTGACGTGGCTACTGTCGAGCTGGACGTGTGTCTTCGGCACACCGGCATGCCAGGGAATCCTCGACGATCGCCCGGATGACGGCTGCTGCTCGCACGGCGCTTTCATGTCGGGCAAGGACGATCGCAAACGCCTCGAAGGCGCTGTGAAAATGCTCACACCCGAAGACTGGCAGCTGATGGAAAAGGCCAGGAGCGTGGGCGGCAAGATCACCAAGAGGGGCTATCTCGAGGTCGACGAGCTGGAAGAGGAACCGGCGCTTCGCACCCGACGGTTCGACGGCGCGTGCATTTTCCTCAACCGCCCAGGCTTCGAGGGCGGCGTCGGCTGCGCACTGCACACCATGGCGCTGCGCAAAGGAATCGAGCCGCTGGAAGTGAAGCCGGACGTGTGCTGGCAGTTACCTATCCGGCGCACCATGGAATGGGTCGATCGTCCCGACGGCGTGCAGATCCTGCGCACCTCCATCACCGAATACGATCGGCGTGGCTGGGGTGCCGGCGGATTGGATCTGAAGTGGTACTGCACCAGCTCCCCCGACGCCCACGTCGGCGCACGCCCGGTGTGGCAGTCCTACGCGCCCGAGCTCACGGAGCTACTCGGCAAACCCGCGTACGAGGAACTCGCTCGGCACTGTAAGCGCCGACAAGGACTCGGCCTGATTGCAATTCATCCCGCGACCGTCCACGCCGACCGAATGAAGACAGACGCACCGGTTTCCGACCAACCGGAGTGAGGGTTTCATAGCGGGTGGTTCACCTGCACGCCATGCGCGCGTCACCGCCATACGGTTTGATGTGCGGTTATGTTGAAGAAAGCTGTCACCCTGACAACCATCGCGGTCGGAGCTGCCCTCGCTATGAGTGGCGCCGCGCACGCGGAACCCAATGGCGATCCGGCCAAATACGCCGATTTCACCGCCGACTTCCTGCCCGCCAACACCCCGGAGGCGATCAACGCGGCGAAGGACGGCAAGAACCTGGTCATGAGCCCGTACGGCACCACGCACACCATCGCTTGCCGCGGCACCAGCGCCGCCGACGTCTACGACTGCATGCAGGAGGACAGCCTCGGCTGGATCAGCCTGCGCAAGACCGACACCCCGGTGGGCCCCACCTGGCTCTACCTGCCCTAGGACGCGGCGGCGGGTTGTTCCGAGGTTGTCGGGGCCTCGGCCACCCGCCGCATGACAGGCCTCAGGCCTCGAGCTTGTAGCCCAGCCCGCGCACGGTCACCAGGTGTTCCGGCTTGGCAGGGTCACCTTCGATCTTCGAACGCAGCCGCTTGACGTGCACGTCGAGGGTCTTGGTGTCACCAACGTAGTCGGCGCCCCAGACACGGTCGATCAGCTGGCCACGGGTCAACACGCGACCGGAATTGCGCAGCAGATATTCGAGCAAGTCGAATTCCTTCAGCGGCAGGGTGACCTGCTTGCCGTTCACATGCACGGTGTGCCGATCGACATCCATCCGCACCGGGCCCGCTTCCAGCACACCGCTCTCGTTGCCGCCGTCGAGTTCATCGCCCGTGCCGCGCCGCAGCACGGCCCTGATGCGTGCGATGAGCTCACGTGCCGAGTACGGCTTGGTGACGTAGTCGTCGGCGCCGAGCTCCAGCCCGACCACCTTGTCGATCTCGCTGTCGCGCGCGGTCACCATGATCACCGGGACTCCGCTGCGGGTGCGCAGCTGCTTACACACGTCGGTACCGCTCATGCCGGGCAGCATGAGATCCAACAGCACGATGTCGGCGCCGGAGCGATCGAATTCGGCGAGCGCGGATGGTCCGTCACCGACCACGGTGACCTCGAATCCCTCCTTGCGAAGCAGGAACGCGAGCGGATCGGCCAGCGACTCCTCGTCCTCGACGATCAAAACACTCGTCATCTGCGTGCCTCCACACCGTTGGGTCTGCCAGGCCCCGAGGGGCGCTGGCTGATTTCTCTCATGCTCACCACGGAGCCGTCGACCTCTTCGTCGCTGTCGGCCTCGAGATGAGCGGGTATTCGCAAGGTGAACGTCGAACCGGTGCCCAACTTGCTCCACAGGGTGATCTCACCGTTGTGGTTGGCGGCTACGTGTTTGACGATAGCCAGCCCCAGCCCGGTACCGCCGGTGGCGCGCGAGCGCGCCTTATCGGACCGGAAGAAGCGCTCGAAAACTCGCTCTTGATCTTCCTTGGCGATACCGATGCCGCGATCGGTCACGGCCATCGCGACGTGGTCACCGCGCAGCGAACGACTCACCGAGACGTGCGACCCGGCGAGCGAGTAGGCGATCGCGTTCTCCACGAGGTTGGACAGGGCCGTGACCAGCAGAGTTTCATCGCCGAGCACCTCGAGGCCGCTGGGCCGGTCGGTGCTGACGGTGATGCCCGCCGCCTCGGCCGCGGTGCGCGAGCGATCGACCGCCTGCGTCACGATCGTGTCGACATCCACCACCTCGAGCTCGGGCAGCTTTTCCGCGCCCTGTAGCCGCGACAGCGCGATCAGTTCGGTCACCATTTTGCCGAGGCGCCTTGATTCGCCGAGCACGCGCTGCCCGAAGTGGCGCACTGCTTCGGGGTCGTCGACGGATTCGAGCAGCGCCTCGGCCAGCAGGCTCATCGCACCGACCGGTGTCTTGAGCTCGTGGCTGACATTGGCGACGAAATCGCGGCGAGTGGCTTCCATCCTGGCTTGCTCGGAATCGTCATCGGCGAACAGCACGGTGAAGCTGGTTTCCTCGCGCGAGAGCTGCCGTGCGACGCCGCGTACCGCGATCCGGCTACGGCCGGGCATGGGGTTCTTCGCGGTGAGGTCGAACTCGGCGGATTCGCCGGAGGCGAGCACCTTCTCCACCGCGGCCCACGCGCGTTCGTCGAGCATCCGGTTGCGGACGAGTCCGAGTTCCTCGGCGCGCGGGTTCACCAGCACCACGTCGCGATACTCGTCGACCACCGCGATGCCGCTCTCGGAGGCGAGCACGATCAGGTCGAGCACCTGCGACATGGTGAGCCCCGAATCGGCCTGCCTGCGCGCGGCCTGCCTGGCGTTCATGAACGGGATCAGTAGCCCGCCGACTGCCAGACCGACGACAGCCGCGAGGACTGCCAACAGAACGGCCTGCGGAACACTCACCCTTGAATCGTACGGTCGCCAACCGACAACCCAACTCTGGGTACGAGAAGTTTCACGCAGGTCATGGGCACTTCCTGTCGTGTTAGCCGCCCGTTTACGCGTTGTTGGGCATATGGAGGGCGGCGCACGCGGCGAGCGGTAATCGGTCATACCCGACGGGCATATCCACGGCACTATCAGGAGCTCTTGCCACCCTCGGTCTTCGTCGACCGCGCACGAGCGGGCGACATCGTGGACGCCGCCTTCGCCGTCGAGGATTAGCCGGGTTTCACTTCACCAACCCGGGTTGCCGCGCACCGGGATATTGACGAAGCTCGGGCGGTTCGGATCCAGCTGCACATGCTGCGGCTTCAGCCCCGTGTCGAGCAGCATCGGCAGCACCGGCAGCCCCTTCGGGAAGTTGCCCGCGAAAACATCTACGCGCAGCCGATGCCCCGGCTTCAGGATCGCCTCGGTGGCGGGCAGCGCGATGTCCAGCGTGGTCTCCACACCGGGCACCGTCGGCTGACGCCGATCCAGCGAGGTGAACGCCCGCGGGTCGGTGTAGTCGCCGTTGGCGGACTTGGTGCTGTTGGCCTCGTCGACCTCGCGCAGCGATGCCATGAGCTGGCCCGAGGAGAGCACGGTCGACTGACCGTCCGGCGCGACGTCGTTCACGGTGGCAACCCAGTAGCCGTCGGCGTCATCTTGAACGGTGTTGAGCCGCACCGCGATCCGGCCGGAGATCGTGGTGGTATCCGCGACCGGTGCGCTGGTGAAGGTCAGCCCGTTGGACTCCGCGACCCGCGAGTCCTTCGCGCAGCCGTCGATGATCGAGAGCGCGCCCGCACTACCCTGCGCTGCGTCGTTGGAGCACAGGGTAGTCAGGCCGGGCGCGACTGTGAGCCGCGCCGAGTCGGGGCTTGCCTCCGGCAGCAGCGATCCGTCGTACACGCTGTTCGCGGTGCCACTGTGGTTGGCGGACAAGTACATCCGGCGATGCGCCGCATCCTGCGACGATACGGTCGCGTCCGGGTCGGCGAACGAATCGGTGGTCACCCAGCCGCCGCCCTGCTGACGCAGCGTGACGGGGCCGTACTCATCGATGCCGTTGTCGATGCCCTTGAGCCACTTGTCGAACCAGGCGCGTTGCAGCACGTCCAGCCGCGGCGGCAGGCCGGGCTTGCCGTATTCGTTGCCGGAGTTGATGTGATAGGTGTTACCCATCAGCAGCTGCTTCTGGCCCGCGGGCAGCGGAATCTCGTTGTAGATCTTGGATTCCGAGTAGGTGAACAGGTCGTGCCAGCCGCCGGTCACGAAGGTCGGCACCTGGATCTTGCTCGGATCGCTCAGCCAGCCCGCCCTCGGCGTCGAGGTGCCGGTCAGCAGTTCCTTGGCGCGCGGATCGAGGTCTTCGACGCGGGCGGTGGTGTAGACGTTGAGCAGCACGTCCATGAACGTCAGCGGATCCTTCGCCCGGTCGGCGAGCCACTTCGTATCGAACCGGCCGTTGACTACCGAGGCCAGATCCGGGAGCAGCTTGAGGCCGTTGATCGCGGTGAGCCACAACGGAATGAAGTTGAAGCCGAAGCCGCCGCCGGGCGCGAGCACATCGTTGACGAGGTCGCTGCCGGGTACGACCGGGAAGATCGCCTTCAGGGCCGGCGGCCGCATCTGCGCGGCCTGCACCTGGTTGATACCGGAGTACGAAAGCCCGTTCATGCCGATGCGGCCGTTGGACCACGGCTGGTGCGACGCCCAGTCGATCACCTCGACGGTGTCCTGCTGCTCGCGCTGACGCAGCATGTCCCACACGCCCTGTGAGAAACCGGTGCCACGCACGTCGACGACGACCTGGGTGTAGCCGCTCTTGATGAGCTGGCGGTCGACGGCGAAGTTACGCAGCTCGCCGCCGCCGAAGGCCTTGGTGAGGTCGGTGACGCCGGAAAGTGGCGTGCCGCTCATGTCGATCTGACGGAACAGCTCGATCAGTGCGTCGGAGAGCCCGGGGATGGACATCGCGCTGTCGGCGAGGTTCGACACCAGCTTGGTGTAAGGCGTCAGGTTGACGACGGTCGGCGTCGGGGTGTCGATCGGCCTGCCCGCCGCGTCAGCCGGGCGATACACGTTGCCCTTGAGCACCGTGCCGTCACTCATCGTGATCGGCACGTCCCACTCGATATTCACGTTCGGGAACTGCTGGGGGCCGTCTTCGGCCGCCGCCCAGGCAGCGCCCGCGGCACCGCCGTCGGGACCGGCCGAAACAGGCGCGGCACTCGCACCGGATGTGAGGAAAGGAACGAGCACGGCCGTGGCTACTGCCGCCACCGTGACCCGCAACGCGTGCTTCATCGGACGTGATCCACCTCTCGGACTGGTCGAACGATCGGAAGCATACATACCGACGAGTAAGTTCCAGCTACCGGAACCTGAATTTCGATCCGAATAGTCATTCACATACAGCTGATGGCGTGCGGTAGCGGCTGCATATCACCGCTGAAACCTCGCTTGAAGATCAGAATCAACAGTCACCGTAGCGAACAGATTCCGGCCTCCACAGCGGGCTTCGCGCCACCACGGAGCAGGCAGTCGGCGCATTGACGGACGCGCCGTTCACGAGCGCGCGGCCGGATCGCGATGCGCCCCGAACAGCGATGCGCCGCGACCGATTGCTCGACCGCGGCGCATCCGCGTAACGACCGATCCCGGACTACTTGCCGCCCTGTCCCGCGACCGCGGCGGCACCCGCGGCGGCGGCCTCCGGGTCCAGGTACTCGCGCGGGCGGACCGGGCGCAGGTTCTCGTCGAGCTCGTAGCGCAGCGGAATACCGGTGGGGATGTTGAGCTCCGAGATCTCGTCATCCGAGATCTGATCGAGGTGCTTGACCAAGGCGCGCAGCGAGTTGCCGTGCGCGGCGACGAGCACGGTCTTGCCAGCGACCAATTCCTTGGAGATGGTCGACTCCCAATACGGGACCATCCGGTTCACCACATCGAGCAGGCACTCGGTCTTCGGAACCTCGATGCCCGCATAACGCGGGTCTCCCTCCTGGCTGTACTCGTTCGCCGGGTCGATCGGCGGCGGCGGGGTGTCGTAGCTGCGCCGCCACAGCATGAACTGCTGGTCGCCGTATTTGTCCCGGATCTGCGCCTTGTTCTTACCCTGCAACTCGCCGTAGTGCCGCTCGTTGAGCCGCCAGTCGCGGACCACCGGGATCCAATGCCGCTCGGCCGCGTCCAGCGCGATGTTCGCGGTGCTGATCGCGCGGCGCAGCAGCGAGGTGTAGACGATGTCGGGCAGGATGTCGTGTTCGGCCAGCAGTTCCCCGGCCCGCTTGCCCTCGGCGATGCCCTTGTCGGTCAGGTGCACATCCACCCAACCGGTGAACAGATTCAGGGCATTCCATTCGCTCTCGCCGTGGCGCAGCAGCACGAGGGTGTACGTCATGCAGGCCATTCTGGCACGTGCGCAAACCGTTCAGCCGGTGGTGTCGGCCGTCGCACGCCCCGCGGCGAGCACGCCGGCACCGACCAGGGTGGCGCCGTTGGTGATTCGCGACAGCACGACGCGAAGCTCACCGAGGAAGTCCAATCGGGCATGCTTGGCCACCGCCGCACGCAACGGCTGCCAGAGCGGTTCACCCGACTGCGCGAAACCTCCGCCTACTACCACCAGGTCGATGTCCTGCAACGCGGCCGCCGACGCGATGGCCTGCCCGAGCGCGGTACCGGAACGGTGCAACGCCGCGAGCGCGATCTCGTCGCCGGAGTGCGCCGCCTTCGCGAGCGCCGCGCCGGTTTCACCGGACCACCCCTGTGTACGAGCCCAGCGCACCGACGACATGCCGCTTGCGATCGCCTCGACGCACCCGACCCCGCCGCATTCGCACGGCACATCCCAGCCGGGTACGACGATGTGACCGATATGCCCCGCGTTGCCGGTGCGGCCGAGCAGCACCCGGCCATCGGCGATGACCCCGCCGCCGATCCCCGACGAGACGGTCATCGCGAGACCGTTCGCCACCCCGCGCAGCGCGCCGACGTGATGTTCGGCGAGCGCGAGACATGCACCGTCGATCGCGAATCGTATTGCGGCGCCCGGGAAGAGCTTCTGCACCTCGGCGACGATCGGGAATCCGGACTTCCACTCGGGGATATTCAGCGGGCTCGTGACACCGGATCGCGTATCGACAGGCCCTGCCGAGCCGATCCCGACGGCGGTAACGGTGTCCGCACCGGCGACCTCGGCCAATACCGCGCGGCACACCTCCCACACCGACTCGCGCGGCACATCGACCTGCCGCACCTCACGCACCTCGCCACCCGCGTGCACGCGTCCGACCGCGAACTTCGTCGCGCCGATATCGAGAGCGAGAACTGTCATTGTCGTGCCACCTTCACACTCACCGAGCCCAAGCGCGATTCTCGCTCACCGACGGCTCGCCCGGGACATATCCCACCGGAGCCTGCCGTTCGACAACGGTGCTCAGGGCTTGTCCGCGGCATCGACCAGATGCTCGAAGGCACGCAGGTTCTTCAGGGATTCACCGCGCGAAACCCGCCACTTCCATTCTCTGCGAATGGATTCGGCGAAGCCGAGCTCGAGCAGGGTGTTGAAATCGGCGTCGGCGGCCTCGAGGATCTGCCCGAAGACCCTGTCGAGTTCATCGTCGGTGACGGCGTGGGTGGCGATGCGGCCGACGAGGTAGATGTCACCGACACGGTCGAGGGTGTATGCCACGCCGTAGAGGCGGCGGTTGCGCCGCAGCAGGAATTTGTAGACGCCCTCGAAGTTTTCGTCGGGCTTGCGGCAGACGAACGATTCGATGCGCACGCCGTGCTTGCCGACGGTGAGCATGACGGTGGTCTTCAGCTTGCGCTCACCGGGCAGGATGACGACGAAGACATCCGCACTGGGGTGGGTGTATTCGATCTCTCTCGCACGCAGCGTCTCGTCGATCAGCTGCGCGGTGGCGGCTGCCTCGCTACTCACCGGCGTGCTCCCGTCCTTCGCCGTAACAGCACACGCGATCTGGCCTGGCTGCCCTCGCCGAGGAGAGCGGAAGTGCGTTCCATGGCGAGGCTAGCGCGCTCACCGGGTATCGCGGGGCGTGCGCCGCCGAAATCGGTGCCACCGTTGAGCAGTTGTGCGTGATCGGACACCACACCACGCCCGCCACCGAGCCCGGCGCGCGCGGCACGGAAATCGGTCAGCGCCGCCGAGTAGCTGGCGAGCAGTCCGTCCGCGGTGTGTTCCCAAGAGAAGTTCGCGGCGTGCCCCACGGCGCGAATGCTCATGCGTCGCAACCGTTGCGGGTCGTCGAGCAGATAGCCCAGCGCTGCTGCCCAATCGGGGGTGGCGTGACCTGGCACCAGCAGCCCTGTCTCGCCGTGGCGCACCGCGGTACCGAGCCCGCCCACGTCGGCGGCGAGCACCGGCGTGCCGCTTGCCTGCGCTTCGATGGCGACCAATCCGAACGATTCGTTATAACTCGGCACCGCGACCAGGTCGGCGGCGCGATACACCTGGACAAGGCGGTCCGGCGGCTGTGGCGGCAGGAAGGTCACGCGATCGGCGATGCCGAGACCGGCCGCCAGCTCGATCAGCGCGTCGGGCCGTTCGAGTCCGGTTCCGGACGGGCCGCCGACAATGAGCACCCGTAGCCGCCGGTGCGGCTGCCTGCGCAGCAGTTCGGCCGCGGCGCGCACCAGCACGTCGGGTGCCTTCAGCGGTTGGATCCTGCCGACGAAGGCGACGATCTGCTCGTCGGCGGCAAGCCCCAATTCCGCTCGGGCCTCGGCCTTTTCGCCGGGACGGTAGCGGGTCAGATCGGCGCCGGGCGGCACCACGTCGATACGTTCGGCGTGGGCGCCGTAGAGCTCGACGAGCTGGCGCGCCTCCTCGGCGGTATTGGCGACCATCCGATCCGCCTCGGCGATCACCTGCTTCTCACCGATCTCGCGGGTGAGGGGCTCGGGACAGTCGCCGTCGGCGAGCGCGGCGTTCTTCACCGCGGCGAGCGTGTGCGCGGTGTGCACAAGCGGAACCCGCCAGCGGTCACGGGCCAGCCAGCCGACCTGACCGGACAACCAGTAGTGCGAGTGCACGAGGTCGTAGTAGCCGGGCTGATGCCTGGCTTCCTGCCGCAATACCTCGGCGGTGAACGGGCAGAGCTGGGTCGGCAGATCGTGCTTGTCCAAGCCCTCGAACGGACCTGCCACCACGTTGCGTACGAGCACCCCCGGCGCGGCCTCTTCGACGGGCGGGACATTCGAGGAGGTGGCACGAGTGAAGATCTCCACCTCGGTACCGCGAAGGGCCAGCTGAACGGCGGTCTGGAGCACGTACACGTTCATGCCGCCCGCGTCGCCAGTGCCCGGTTGGGCAAGTGGTGAGGTGTGCACCGATAGCACGGCAATCCGATTGGGCCGTAGGTCCGGGCGATGACTCACACTATCCATAGTGCACGTTGGATCGGCGAAGCCAGACGCCCCTACCGTGGCAAGTGACAGCCATCACAGGCCACTGGTGCGAACGCTCACCACTACCCGCATCGCGTGCGGCCGTCTTACCGACACGACAAGCCTGCTCGACACCGCCGAACCGTACCGGCGGGTTTCGGACGACGAATTCGGTGCGATCGAGCGGGTGCCGCTATAGGCCGTCGATGAACGCACCGACTTCGGCCACGAACCTGTCGCGGTCCTCGATGAACAGACCATGCTGCGCGTCCTCCCAGAATGAGGCGCGCGCGCCGGGGACCGTATCGAGGATGTACCTGCCGTTCTCGATCGGAACGACCGGATCGCTTGTGCCGTGCAGGACCAGCACCGGAACATCCAGCGTGCGTAGCGTCTCGGTGTTGTCGACGGTCCGATAGAACAGCGCCTTGCGCACCCTCGGCGGAGTGGCCAGGCTCGCGCCGAACAGTCGCTGGGCATCGACACCCTTGTCCTGGCCCGGGCCGGTATTGGCATTGCCGAAAGCGCCGAAGGCGCGCACGGCACGGCCGGCACCCTCCTCGAAGACACCGGGGACCGCCGACTTCATGGCCGACCCGATCCCCGCACCCGGCGCTCGGCCGATATTGGCCATCGAACCGGTATAGACCACGCCCGCGATCGCGCCGGTGCCGTAGGCGGCCAGGTAGTCGCTGAGCACGATGCCGCCGTAGGACCAGCCGAGCAGCACCGCGCCGGACTCGACGCCCTCCGCCGCCAGCACCGCGGCGATGTCGGCCGCCCAGTTCTTGGGATCGTCGTATCCGGTCTGGGGAGCATCGGAGTAGCCGTGCCCACGCAGATCGACCGCGATCACCCGGAACCGCTCGGCCAACTCGTCGGCGGCCGCGCCCCAGCACCGTAGATCCGCCGACCAACCGTGCAGCAACACCAGCGCTCGCCCGTCCTCGGGTCCGCTCACTCGATAGACGATGGTGGTTCCGTCCGCACTGACAGTGTCCCGAATAGCCATGTCACCGAGGCTAACGGTGCCGCACCGACCGACCGTGATCCGGGCAACAACACCGGTCACCGGCAAACACCCTGCACATAGGATCGAGATCATGAGTATCCGCACCGCCGTCGTCACCGGAGCCAGCTCGGGCATCGGGGAGGCCACCGCCCGAGAACTCGCCGAGCAGGGTTACCACGTCTACGTCGGCGCCCGCAGGCTCGATCGGTTGCGTGCCCTCGCCGACGAAATCGGCGGCACCGCACTGGAACTCGATGTGACCTCCGACGAATCGGTGCGGGCTTTCACCGACGCGATCGAGGGCGCGAACGTGCTCGTCAACAACGCGGGTGGCGCGAAGGGGCTTGCCTCGGTCGCCGAGGCCGACCTCGACGACTGGCGCTGGATGTGGGAGACCAATGTGCTCGGCACGTTGCGCGTCACCAAGGCGCTGCTGCCGAAGCTGATCGCCTCGGGAGACGGTCTCATCGTCACCATCACCTCGGTGGCCGCCTTCCACGCCTACGACAGCGGCTCCGGTTACACCTCCGCCAAGCATGCCCAGGCGGTCATGCACCGCACGCTGCGCGGCGAGCTGCTCGGTCAGCCGGTCCGGCTGACCGAGATCGCGCCGGGCGCGGTGGAGACCGAGTTCTCCCTCGTCCGCTTCGAGGGCGACGCGGACCGCGCCGCCAAGGTGTACGAGGGCATCGACCCGCTCGTCGCGCAGGACATCGCGGAGATTGTCGGCTTTGTCGCGTCCCGTCCGCCGCATGTCAACCTGGACCAGATCATCGTCGCGCCGCGCGACCAGGCGGCTCCGGGTCGCTTCGCGCGCCGCAGCTGAATCGCTCGGGTCGCCCGGGCGCGTTCACCGGTCTATCGTGACCCGGGTCAGGGGCTGGCCGGGGTACCGCCGCAGCGATTGCTGAGGATTCGCTACAACGTGTGCGGGCGGTTAGCATCTGGGATTTGAAATTCAAATACACCAGATTGGAGTTGCTCGGCTCATGCTCAAGGGTTTCAAAGATTTCCTGATGCGCGGAAATATCATTGATCTTGCTATCGCGGTGGTCATGGGCACCGCGTTCACCGCGGTCGTGACATCGGTGACCAAGGGCATCATCAATCCCTTGCTCGCCGTGCTGGGTAAGTCCAACGAGCTCGGCCTCGGGATCCAGTTGGTGTCGGGCAAGCCCGCCACCTTTATCGCGGTCGGGCCGATCGTCACCGCGCTGATCGATTTCATCATGGTCGCCGCGGTGCTCTACTTCGTGCTGATGATGCCGATGAAGACGCTCAAGAACCGCTTCGGCACCACCAAGGCGGCCGAGCCGACCGAGACCGAACTGCTCATCGAAATCCGCGACCTGCTCGCCGGGCGCAACCTCGGCGCCGTCGAGGAGGCCATCGCGATGGAGAAGGCGAACGTGGAGCCCGAGAAGGTTGACGCGAACCGGTAACTGCCCGGCACTCAACGCGATCCGCCCCCGTTCCGATTTCCGAACGGGGGCGGATCTTTTCGAGCGACCTGCAAGCAGTCGCTAGCGGGTCTTTTCGAGCGACCCGCAAGCAGTCGCCAGCGGGTCTTTTCGAGCGACCCGCAAGCAGTCGCCAGCGGGTCTTTTCGAGCGACCCGCAAGCAGTCGCCAGCGGATCTGTGCGAAATCGACTACTAGCGCGGCGGCCCCGGCGCGACCGGAGCCGCGGAGATGCCTGGAGCGCTCGAGTCGTCCAACGCGGACAAGCCCTTCCAGGTATTCCAGTCGATGGTCCAGTCGTAGAGGTCGCCGTCGGCGGCGGACATCTGGATCGAGGTACCGGTCACTTCGACCGGGTCACCGTAGAGCGCGGTCGGGAAGTACGCCTGTGCGTCACCGGGCGAGAGATTGATGCAGCCGTTGGTGACATTCGAAGCCCCCTGCGCCGACAGCGACTCCGGGTTCGCGTGGATGAATTCGCCATTGTTGGAAATGCGTACCGCCCAGCGTTCACGAACATTGGTGTAGAACGGCGGATTCGACATCATGAAGTCTTCGTATTTCTCGGTGACCACGTGCACACCGGAACGGGTGACGTTGCGTGGCTCATTGCCCTCGCCGTAACTGACCGCGAAGTCGAACACGGTCTGACCGTCGCGCACCACCTGCATGCGGTGGCTCGGCGCGTTGGCCTTCACGATCTGACTGCGGCCGATGCGGAATTCCGAAGTGAGATCGGTGTATCCGTAGTTGCCCGCGCCGAGGTCGAGACCGTAAAGCTTGGCCGTGACCTGCACGGTGGTTCCCGGCACCCAATAGTCCTTCGGCCGCCAATGCAGGCGCGAGCCGCCGTTGTCGTCCGGTAACCAGGCCCACGCGCCCTCGGTAGGCGGGTTGGTCGTGACGTTGATGGCGTTCTCCACCGCGGCCTTGTTCGGCACAGAAGCCTTGAACTGCAAGATGATCGGCGCCGCGATGCCGACTTCTTGGTTGTCGGCGACGTTGATGGTCGCGGGAACGGCATTCTTCGGCGCGAGCGTGCCGAAGGTTCCACCGATGGGAACCGGCTTGCGATCGACACCGGTCGCGGTGCCCGACCAGGTATAGGACCCGTCGTAACCGAGCGCTTCGGTGGTCTTGTAACTGCGCCTGTCGGGCGCTAATTCGCCGGCGACCTGTTTGCCGCTGGCATTGGTCAGCGCGATCTGGTCGATGGTGCCGTCGGCGACGGTGACCGACACCGGCGTGGTCGGATTGACGTTCTTGGCATCGGCGGCCGGGGCAAGGGTGACTTTCGCGACCGGACCGGAGTCGCCGGCGGAGTCGCTCTTGCCGTTTCGGTCGTTCGCGCAGCCTGCCACCAGGGCGACCACGACGAGAAGCGCTGCCGACACGGCCGCGGCCGGTCTTCGGATGACTGGACGGTTGCTCACCGAATCGAATTTACGCCGGGGGAATCCTTAGATCCCCTAACGAAGAATGTGGTGTCCGTTTCATCCTTACAGCGTGACCCCCACGGTGACCGGCTCCGGCTCCATCCGGATCCCGAATCGCTCCGCGACCCCATCACGGACGGTGCGGGCAAGCGAGACCAGGTCCGCGGCCGTCGCACCACCGCGGTTGGTCAGCGCCAACGTGTGTTTCGTCGACAATCGGGCCGAGGCGGAAGGACCGGGAAAGCCCTTGGCGAAACCGGCCCGCTCGATGAGCCAGCCCGCGGAGAATTTCACTCCGTCCGGTGCGGGGTAGGTCGGGATGGTGACCTCCCCCACATGCGCGGTGATGGCGGCACGCACCTCGCGCACCCGAGCCTCGGGAACGACCGGGTTGGTGAAGAAGGAACCCGCGCTCCAGGTGTCGTGGTCGGCCGGGTCGAGCACCATGCCCTTACCCGCCCGCAGCCGCAGTACCGCAGCACGCACCTCGGCCGCCGGCCGAGATTCGCCGTTGGTGGCGCCGAGCGCGACAGCCAGCTCGCCGTAGCGCAGTGGCGCGCTGGAGCCGCCGGGATCGAGCGCGTAATCGACGGCGAGCACCATCGCGTCGGCGCGGTGTTTGAGCACGCTGGTCCGGTATCCGAAACCGAGCTCACCCGGCGCCACCCAGCGAATCTCACCGGTGGCCCGATCGAACAGCCGTACCCGGCGCAGCAGTCGCTCCACCTCGACGCCGTAGGCGCCGACGTTCTGCACCGGCGTCGCGCCCGCCGATCCTGGAATGCCGGAAAGGCACTCCAGACCACCCAATCCGGCCGCGACCGTCGCCGCGACCACCGTGTCCCAGTTCGCGCCCGCCTCGGCGACAACGCCGTCGGCGCCGATCTCGACGCCCTCGGTGCGCACCGCGACCACGACGCCGTCGAACCCTTCGTCACCGATCAGCAGATTGGAGCCGCCGGCAAGCAAAAGCACCGGAATCTCGGCCGCGTCCAGCGCGCGCACCGTCGCGACCAGCGACTCGGTCGTCGCGCATTCGGCGACCGTCGCCGGCCCGCCGACCCGAAGCGTCGTCAGTTCCGCAAGCCGCACCGATTCGCGCAGCAGCGCACCGGTGTCGGCCAGCAGGTCGCGCAGCTGATCCGACGACACCGCCCGTGAAGTTCGCACAGCCAAGACGGTAGCGTGTTCGACCATGGCTACACCCCTGGCGTACACGACCCGCTATTCACATCCGGTCACGGACGTGCGCGCGGCGATCGCCGACGAGCAGTACTGGAAGGACCGCATCGCCGAGGTGGGTGGACCGAACGCCCGGCTCGATTCGATCACCGTCAGCGGTGACCAGGTTCACGTCGAAATGATCCAGGCCATCGCCGCCGAGCTGCTGCCCCCCGCCATCACCGCGGTGCGCCCCGGCGACCTGATCATCCCCCGCGTCGAGAACTGGTCGGGCAATTCCGCGACCTTCGAGGCCCGCGTCGACGGCGCCCCCGCCGAGGTCCGGGGCACTGTCGTCCTCGAAGCCGACGGAGCGGGCGCGGTCGCCACGGTCTCCGGCAGCATCGAGGTGAAGATCCCGCTGTTCGGCGGCAAGATCGAGACCGCGATCGCGGAACGCCTCACCGAACTCCTTACCTCCGAAGAGGAGTTCACCAACAACTGGCTCGCCCAGCGCTGAGCCCGCTCTGGACGATGTCCCGGTTCGATGGCGCGAGGTTTGTGGCGGCTTTCCACATTTACTGCCGAACGATGGCGTGCCGACCAGCCCCGGTAACGTAGTCGCTCATGGCTCGCCGACTGGACTATTCAGCCCGCTACCCGCTGCACACCACCAAAGAGCTGTATGCGGCACTGTCGAACCGCGACTACTGGGAGGCGCGGGTCAATGAGATGCGTAAGTACTCGGACAACGAAGTCGTGAGCCATCAGGTGAACGACTCCGGGATCGAGATCGTGCTGCACCACATCCTGCCGAGGGAGATGCTGCCGGAGGTCGCCCAGGCGGTGATGCGCAAGGACATGGTGATCACCCGCAAGGAGAGCTACGGCCTGTTCAACGAGGAAGAGATCGTCGGCAAGTACTCGGCGTCCATTCCCGCGGGCCCTGGCAGCCTCGGCGGCACCATCCGCCTGTTCGCCACCGACACCGGCTGTACCGCGCGATTCTCCTCGGAGGCAAAGGTGTTCATTCCCATGGTCGGTCCTCGGCTCGAGCAGCTCATGCTGGTGAACCTGGTGGACCTGTTCCGTGCCGAGGCCGAAGAGACCGTGCGGTGGCTGGAAGCGCAAAACCCGACCAGCTGACCAAACCGGTCGGCACCATCACCCGCGGCACCACCGGCGTCAACCGGCTGCGGCGCAGTGACCGCTGGCTGATCAACGACGACCTGGTCTGTGCGCGCCTGTGTGCGGCACCGGATCCGCTCGTCGTCGATCTCGGTTACGGTGCGAGCCCGTGGACCACGCTGGAACTGGCGACCCGGCTGCGAACCGTACGCGCCGACGTGCGGGTGGTCGGTCTGGAGATCGATCCCGAACGCGTGGTGCCCGGCCGCGACGGCGTCACCTTCGCCCGTGGTGGCTTCGAATTGGCAAGGCTGCGACCGGTTTTGGTGCGCGCGTTCAACGTGCTGCGGCAATATCCGGAATCGGCGGTCCCCGACGCGTGGGCGACCATCCTGTCCGGCGTGGCCGAGGGCGGCCTGCTCGTCGACGGCACCTGCGATGAACTCGGCCGCCGCTGCGCCTGGGTGCTGCTCGATCGTTCCGGGCCGTTGTCGCTCACCCTCGCGTGGGACCCGTTCACCGTCGAGCGTCCCTCCGATATCGCCGAGCGACTCCCGAAGGCGTTGATCCACCGCAACATTCCCGGCGAACCGATCCACGCCCTGCTCGCCGCCGCCGACCGCGCATGGGCTCGCGCCGCGCCGCACGCGCCGTTCGGACCACGAGTGCGCTGGCAGGCCGCGGCGAAGTCGTTGCGGCAGGACGGTTTCCCGGTACGGGCCTATCGCCGCCGCATGCGCGACTGTGTGCTCTCGGTGCCATGGTCGGCCGTCGCACCGAACAACGCCCCGACGTAGCCCGTCGAATACGGCTCGAAGAGCTGGTGCCACAGACCGCCGTGTGCGGCGCCGACCGGCAGGTTTCGACAGCGGCAAAGCCGGTCCGAATTACATCGCACCCGCTCACCCGTGCTCACACCCCGGTCAGGGCCCGGTGTACCCGGGCGGCCGCACGAGGGGGCAGACGCACACTGGCCGAACGGATTTCATCGCGCGCGCAGCGGTGGATGGCGACCGCGTCGCCGACCACCTCGTCAAGGGCGGTCTGCCCGATGTCCGCCTCCGCCAGATCCAGCACCGTCCGCACCGGCGTCGTCACCAGGAACGGACCGGCGGATTCGACATCGGTAGCGATCAGCCGACGGCGCAGCACCACAAGCCGCGGCGTCACCGGCGGACGTCCGGCGGCGATCGATAGGTGGAGAAATCGCGGCCGTAGTCGACCGAGGCCGTGCAGTTCCGCCGCGCTCTGATGCGACACCGCGGCGGTACCGTCGAACCAGGCCGCCCACATGGCGTATTCGTCGAGCGGCCCATCGGGCCAATCGGTCAGCCGCAGCAACCCGACACCGGCCCGCGTCACCGACCCATCGGCGAGCGCAGCGCGCACTCGCGCCTCACAGCCGGTACGCAATACCTGTCTCGTGGTGAAGAATCCGGCATGGCCACATGCCAGGAGCCGCAGCGCCCGCCATCCATGCTCCGCGGATTCGAGTGCGCGGGCCGCCGCATCGCCAGCCATGGGCACCAGGCTACGCTCGAATCCTGTGTCACATGTCACAATCGATCCCCTCACCGCGCCCACAGACCGAACACAGAAAAGTCGGGAAGAATCGGCCCAATGAGTCAGAAGCCTCCTGCCACCGTGAACTCCAGTCGACGCACTCTGGTGATCGCCCTTGTCGTGGTCGCAACGCTGCTCATCGGAGCGCTGGTCGGCGGCGAGGTATTTGCCAGGCACAAGGTCTCGCACTGCATCAGCACGCAATTCGAAAAAGAAATGGGCTCGAAGATCGATGTGGGCTTCGGATGGAAGCCGATGCTGGTCACCTGGGTCGACGGCAAGGTGTCCGAGGTGACCGTGGACAGCGACGACTCCAAGTTCGGCCCGGCCGTCGGCATGGTTGTGCACGCGCGCTTCAACGGCGTCGACGTCAAGAACGGCGGCCAGGGCGGCGGCACCATCGACAGCTCGTCGGCCGATGTCACCTGGAACAACGACGGCATCGAGAAGACACTCGGCGCCTTGGTCAGCGGCGTCAAGTCCTCCGCGAGCAGCGGCATGCTGACCCTGGACGTCCTCGGCGGGCTCGCCCAGCTACAGGTACAGCCGAAGGTGACCGACGGCGTGGTGCAGATCGACACCAAGTCGGCGCAGCTGCTCGGTATGGGCCTGCCCACCGATCTGGTGCAGGGCATCGTCGATGTCTTCAGCCAGAGTCTGCAGAGCTATCCGCTCGGCATGAAGGCGACCGACATAAAGGTCACCGACGACGGCATCGAGGTAAAGCTCGCGGGTGGCCACACCGAACTGACCGCCGATCCCAAGGCCGAGAACGTCCGCTGCTGATCGCACGGATTGCTCGGTTCGCCTCGTGCGCAACACAAATGGCTGCAACACATACGGATGGGCCGGTGCTGACGGGTGACCGGATCAGGCGGGGAAGCCGTCGAGCACCGCACGGGATTTGGACAAACCCAGTCGGGTCGCGCCCGCGGCGATGAGTTCCGCGGCGGCTTCGGAGGTGCGGATTCCACCGCTCGCTTTGATACCGAGCCGCCCGCCCACCGCCTCGGCCATCAGCGCGACCGCGTGCACGGTCGCGCCGCCCGCCGGGTGAAATCCGGTGGAGGTCTTCACGAAATTCGCCCCCGCGCGTTCGGCGGCACGGCAGACCGCGGCGATAGCGGCATCGGGCAACGCGGCCGACTCGATGATCACCTTGAGTACCGCGCGATCGCCCATGGCCTCGCGGACCGTGACGATGTCGGCGAGTACCGCGTTGTAGTCACCCGCCAGCGCCGCACCGACATCGATGACCATGTCCACCTCGTCCGCGCCGTGCTCGACGGCGAGGCGAGCCTCAGCACCCTTCACCAGCGAATGGTGTTTGCCTGATGGGAATCCGGCGACCGTCGCGATCACCACACCGGGTGCGCGGACCGGCAGCATGGACGGCGAAATGCAGATCGCGCACACGCCGAGTGCGCGCGCCTCGGCGATCAGCGTTTCGACATCGGCGGTCGTCGCCTCGGGCGCGAGCAGGGTGTGATCGATCATGGCGGCCACTTCGGCCCGGGTCAGCGACGTGGAATTTGCCATGAGGTGAGAGTCTGGCATACCGGTGGCGAATCCCATTGCGCGCCTCGGGACCTTCGCGCACACTCGTGTACTGGTGGCCCTACTCGTTCGGGAGGAGACGAAGCCGTGCTGATCCGTCGCGAAAGCGCCGATGACGACGCCGCGATCGCGGCGGTGCATCGCAGTGCCTTCGGACCTCTGTACGCGAACGGCGGTGCGCGGTACACCCTCGCCGATGCCGACATCGCCGAGATGACCGGCGAAGTCGCCGACGGCGCCGCGGACCCACCCGAGGTCGACCTGGTCGCCCGGCTGCGCAGCGACGAAGGCTGGATCCCCACTCTCTCCTTCGTGGCGATCGAACACGACCGGGTCATCGGCCACGTATGCCTCACTCGCGCGAGTGTCGGCCCTTTCCCTGTACTCGCCCTCGGCCCGATCGGTGTCGTCGCCGAACACCAGGGCAACGGCGTCGGCGCGGCTCTCATGCACGCCGCCCTCGGTGCCGCCGACGCCCTCGACGACCCCCTCGTCGGTCTGCTCGGCAGCCTCGACTACTACCCCCGGTTCGGTTTCGTACACGCCGCACGCTTGGGCATAACCCCCGACGAACCCGCCTGGGTCTCCCACTTCCAGGTCCGCAGATTGGCGGCATACGAATCTCAGATCATCGGCGAATTCCATTACGCCGAACCGTTTTATGAACTGTGAGGTCCACCAGGGCCGAGTGACCCAATTCCACCGCCGATAGGTGGGGCGAGTCGGGCGGGGCCCACCTGGGAGGATGTAGCTATGAGTCCCGCTCCATCCGCTCTCGAGGACCGCCGCTTCGTGCTCAGCCTCGGCTGCCCCGACCGTCCTGGCATCATCGCTCGAATCACCTCGTTCATCGCCGAGTTCGGCGGGTCGATCGTGGAGGCGGGCTACCACTCCGACGTCGACAGCGGGTGGTTCTTCACCAGGCAGGCGATCAAGGCTTCGACGGTGCCGTTCGCGATTGCCGAACTGCGCGACCGGTTCGCCGGGGTGGCCGCCGATCTGGGGCCGCAGACGGAATGGCAGCTGCTCGATTCCGGGGAACGACGGCGCGCGGTGCTGCTGGTCAGCAAGGACGGGCACTGCCTGCACGATCTACTCGGCCGCGCCGCCAGCGGTGAGCTACCCGCCACCATCGAGGCGGTGATCGGCAACCATCCCGATCTGGCAGGCATGACCGAGGCGCACGGCGTCAAGTTCCACTACGTGCCGTTTCCGAAGGACCCGGCCGACCGCGGCCCCGCGTTCGAGGAAGTACGCGCACTCGTCGACTCGCACGATCCGCACGCGGTGGTGCTCGCTCGCTTCATGCAGGTACTACCGTCCGAGCTCACCGAACACTGGGCCGGGCGCGCAATCAATATCCATCACAGCTTCCTGCCCTCGTTCGTCGGCGCACGCCCGTACCACCAGGCCTTCGCCCGCGGCGTCAAACTGATCGGCGCAACCTGCCACTACGTGACCGCGGAACTGGACGCGGGCCCGATCATCGAGCAGGACGTGATCCGCATCGACCACGCCGACGAAGTCCGCGATATGGTCCGCCAGGGGCGCGATATAGAACGCGTAGTCCTTGCCCGCGGCCTGCGTTGTCACCTGGAGGGACGAGTCCTCGTCCACGGCCGCCGCACCGTCGTCTTCAGCTGACTGCTTCTACCGGCTGATGTATCGATTCGAGGACCTGAGCGAGCTCCTCGTTGAAGCGCTCGTAAGCCTCTACATTGCCGAGGTGTCCGGTCTTCGATACCTCGTAGCGGACCAGACTGCCTGTCTCGCTGAGCATTTCGACGATCTTCTCCGAGTGTGCCTGCGGGGTCATGTCGTCGAGTGAGCCTGCGAGCACGGTCGTGGGGACAACCAGGTTCCGCGCCGATTCGCCGAGGTCCATCTCGGCCAGCAGGATGCCGAACTCGGCGCGCACCCGCGCTGGGCACGACCGGACGATGGCCATGCAGAAGTCGATTTCGTCGTCGGTCGCGGCGAGGGTCATGATCTGCCTGGCGAAACCCCAGCGCACCGGAGCCAGCGGCGGGAAGACAACGGGCGAGCCGAGACCGAGGCGACCGATGAAGAAAGGCAAGGGAATTCGCAGCTTCAGCAGCAGCGGCCGGTTGAAAAGCGGTATGACGGTGGTGGTTGCGACCAGCCCATGCGGGGCGGTGTTGGTGAGCAGCACCGCGAGCGCCTGCTCGGCGACCCGCTCGGGATAGCGCCCCGCCCAGGCTTGCAGCGTCATTCCGCCGAGGCTGTGGCCGACGAGCACGGCCCGCCTACCGGGCTTCAGTGTGGCCGTCAGGACGGCGGCCAGATCCTCGGCAAGCAGGTCGGTGGTCAGCGGGCTGGTACCGCGTTCGCTTTCACCGTGCCCGCGCTGGTCGTAGGCGATCACACGGTATTCGCCCGCGAACGCGTTGATCTGCGCGTTCCAGTATTCGATGGCGCAGGTCCAGCCGTGCACGAACACGATCACCTGGCCGTCGGCCGGGCCGTACGCGTGTACCCGCAGCCGGGCGCCATCGGCGGTGGTCACGGGAACGGTCTGGTGCGCAACGGTCGGCGAGTTCAGTGCCTCGGTGGCGTAGGTGCGGTTGCGCAGGTTGGCGCGGTGCACATCGAGCAGTCCCCGGACCTGTTCCGGGAGGTCAACCAACGCAGACGGCAGCATTGCACGCATCGGACACTCCTTTGTGTTACTGCTCGATACAGTAACCCCGATTCGCGCTGCTAGCTAGAGCTAGCATTCAAATATGCGGCCGCCGCGGCCACTACCAGCGCGGACCGCGCTGAATCTCGTCCACCTTCGGTCGCACGTCGGCCAGGTAGATGCCGGTCGCGATGATCGCGATGAGTGCGAGCAGACTGGTGACGGCCAGCGAAAGCAGCAGGAACAGCAATGCCGCGGCCAGGATCGCAATCCAGATCGGCTTGGTCAGCTTGTCCACTGCGGTGAAGGCGTCGGGACGCTGGCGAATGGCGTGGATCAACGCGAAAATCGTTGCACCGAGAGCCACCAGCCGCAGCACGAACAAGATCATGCCGGTCAAATCCTGCGCCATATTCACCCCACCCATCATAGAAGCAACGACCCCGCACACCAGGGCGTGCGGGGTCGTCGGTTCGTGCAGGCGATTACACCTTCTTGGGAGCAACCTTCTTGGCAGGCGCCTTCTTGGCGGGGGCCTTCTTGACCGGCGCCTTCGCGACAACGGGCTCCTCGGCAACGGCAGGCTCGGACTCGGTCGTCACTGTCAGCACCTCGGCCTCGACGACCGGCTCGGCAACGACATCGTCCTCAACCTTGGCCGGGCGGCCGAGCAGGTCGTTGACCTTGCCGAACACGTCTTCCGCGCGGCTGACCGCGTCGGTGTAAAGGGTCTCGACGCGCTCGATCCGATCCTCGACCAGGTGGTTGGCGCGCAACCGGTCGACGGTCTCCTCGCCGCGAACGGCCAGATCCGCGTACAGGTCGAGGACCCTGGCGTAGTACTTCTCGGCGAGCGTGCGCAGCTCCTCGGGGGTGAACTTCTCGCGCAGCTCGGCGAGGTCCTCCGGGAGTTCGGACGGCAGCCCGGACAGCCGCTCACGCAGCGTCTCGAACTGAGCCTGCACGTCGGCGGGCACGTTGGCGAAGCGCTCACGGGCCTCTTCGACGCGGCCGGTCACATCGGCGGTCACGGCCCGCTCACGCACCTGGGAGACGGCGTCGATAACGGCGGCGTAGACCGCGTCACCGGCACCGACGGTGGCGAAAAGCGGCTTGGTTGTCTGGTTCTTCTCGGTCATTCTTCGCTCTCCTGGCGTGGCGGAGTTTCGGTTGTCGTCGTGCGCGGAACGTCGCTGTCCCATTGATCCCCCCCGGACTCGTCCCCTCCGTTTTCGCGGCGGAACGATTCATAGATGTCCAGCAGGACTTGCTTTTGCCGTTCGCTGATCGCGGTTTCGGCAAGCAGGGCATCCCGGACCGGACTGTGCGGCCGCTGCTCGAGATAGCCAGCCCGTACGTACAACACCTCCGATGACACCCGCAGTGCCTTGGCGATCTGCGCGAGTACCTCGGCGGACGGATTGCGCAGTCCGCGCTCGATCTGACTGAGATACGGATTGCTCACTCCCGCGAGGGTGGCGAGCTGACGCAGCGAGACTTGCGCGGCCTCTCGCTGTGCCCTGATGAACCCTCCGATGTCGTGCGCCGACTTCACGACGCGAGCCGCCTTTTCGCCGACCCCTGCCGATTGCTCGGCGGAACTGTCGGTGTACTCGGCGGAAACCTCGGGCTGGTCTGCCATCACTCACCTTCTGGCGGTTGTACGGTATCAATTCTAAGGGAGGGCGCTAGCTATTGCAAGCACTCTGTTAGCGCGTTTCCAGCAAATATTCAGCGCTCTGCGTTCAGCCGTGGAACAGCAGCTGCGAAATCGTGTAGATCGCAAGTCCTGCCAGCGATCCGACCACCGTTCCGTTGATCCGAATGAATTGCAGATCACGCCCAACCTGCAATTCGATCTTCTTGCTCGCCTCCTCGGCATCCCACCTGGCAACCGTGTCGGTGACCAGAGTCGTAATCTCCCCCGCATAGTTTCCCACCAGATAACGCGCGCCCCGGTCGATCCAGCCGTCCACCTTGGCGCGCATCTCGTCGTCGTCACGCAGCCGCTCGCCCAGCTGCTGCACGTTCTCGGCCACCTTCCTGCGCAGCGTACTGCTGGGATCATCCGCCGATTCCAGGATCAGCCGCTTGGCCGCGCGCCAGGTCGCCTCGGCCATACCGGTGATTTCCTCGCGACCCATCACCTGCGCCTTGATCCGCTCGGCCTTCTTGATCATCGCGTCGTCGTGCTGGAGGTCGTAGGCGAATTCCTCCAGGAATCGATTCGCCGCGAGGCGCACCTCGTGCTCGGGGTTCGAACGAACCTTCCAGGTGAACTCGACGAGTTCACGGTAGATCTTTTCTGAAAGCAGAATGTTCACGAATTTCGGAGCCCATTGCGGCGCGTCACGCAAAACAATCCGGTCGATCGTCTCCTGGCTGGCCAACGCCCACTGATGAGCGCGTTCGGCAAGCATGTCGACCAGCGGCAGCTGCCGGTTGTCGGCAAGCAGTTCGGCGAGCACCCTGCCGATCGGCGGACCCCACAGCGGCTCGGCGATCCGCTTGACGATGGTGTTGTCGATGATCTGCTCGACGTCCTCATCGCGCAGCGTCGCGACCACCGCGCGCAGGATGGTCGAACTCTCCTCGGCCACCCTGGCCGCATGACCCTGGTCGGCCATCCAACGCCCGACCCGCCAGGAGACCTGCGCCGAGGTCACCTTCGCCGAAACCACATCCGGAGCAAGGAAGTTCGAGCCGACGAAGGAGCCGAGACTGGCGCCGAGCTGATCCTTCTTCTTGCGAATGATCGCCGTATGTGGAATCGGAAGCCCGAGCGGATGCCGGAACAACGCGGTCACCGCGAACCAGTCGGCGAGCGCGCCGACCATGCCCGCCTCCGAGGCCGCCCGCACATAGCCGACCCAATCGCCGCCCGACCCGCGCGATTCCAGCCAGCGACAGAGCAGATAGACCACGGTCGCGAAGGCCAACAGCCCGGTGGCGAACGCCTTCATCCGGAACAGGTCGCGCTTCTTGCCTTCCTCGTCCACGAAGGCCGCGAAGGAATTGGGTGCCGCTGCGGCAGGCTGGCTGCGCGTGTCGAGGACCGCGATGTTGCCGGGAGCTTTCTCCATGACCCCATTCTGCTGTGCGCCGCGCTCGGACCGGCTCGTCGCGGCAGCAGCAGTGTGAAATATGTGGTTCCTGCCGCATCAGCTACCCAAACGCACATCCCACCGGTGGCCTGGACCTAAGCTGGGTCGATGGAGCCCGACGGCTCGAAGCCCGAAGCCCTACGAACGAGGGAGCTCACGCTGTCCACCGAAGACCTTGTCGACGTCGGCGAGCGCGCCGATCGACCGGCGGCGGTGCGCACCGGCCGGACGGACGGGCGCAAGCGCCGGTGGCGACAGCACAAGATCGACCGGCGCGAAGAGCTGGTCGACGGCACCCTCGCCGCGATCCGCTCCCGGGGCAGCAATGCGGGCATGGACGAGATCGCGGCCGAGATCGGCGTCTCCAAAACCGTGCTCTACCGCTACTTCTCCGATAAGAACGACCTGGTCCACGCGACCATGCAGCGGTTCATCGAAACCACGCTGATGCCGAGGGTCTACGAGGCGATCAGCCTCGACGCCGACGAATACCAGCTGGTGCGCTCGGCCCTTTCGGCCTACGTCGGCACCGTCGACGAGGACCCCGAGGTCTACCGCTTCATCATGGGCAACGGCTCGGCCGACCAGTCCTCGCTCGCGGAGTTCGAGAAGCTCTTCGCCGAAGTCGTCTCCGTCGTCATCACCGATCGCGCCGGTGCGAAGGGCATCGAGACCGAAGGCGCCCTCCTGTGGTCCTACGTGCTGGTCGGCGGCATCCAGCTGGCCACACACTGGTGGACGACCAACAAGTCGATATCAAGGGAAGAGGTCATCGACTACCTCACGATGATGGCGTGGAGCGCCATCGAGGGAATGGCGCGGGCCAACGGGTCGAGGGAAGTGTTCAACGCGCAGTCACATGTGCTGCCGACCCTCGATACCAACTCGGGAAACTGACATCCGCCCGACCTCGGGCGCTCGACCGGGGTGCTAGCTGGGCCGCTAGCTGAAGTTAACCGCCGTGCTCGACTTTGCGGAATCGTTGGTTAGTCTGAACCCGAGCGGTGCGCCGAGTGCGCTGCGTCACCGCCCGCGCGTCGGCACCAATGGAGGTACCTCGATGGCGAAGCAAGTACCGACTTCCCGGCTTGCTCGTGGCACCAAGCTGGGTGCGGTAGCGGCCGGCTCGGTCCTCCGGACCCAGCGCACGCGGCTATCGATGCGGGGTAGATCCGAGGCCGTGCGCGCGAAGATGGCCGAAGAGTCGATGATCCGCACCACCGAGCAGGTGGTCATGGTCCTCGGGACCATGAAGGGTGTGGCCATGAAGCTCGGGCAGATGATGTCCGTGCTCGATATGGACCTGGTGCCGGAAGCACACCGCGAACGTTTCCAGAAGCGGCTTGCCGTGCTGCGCGATGCCGCACCGACGGTCTCGTTCGAGTCGATGCGCCAGGTGATCGAAGAAGACTTCGGGCAACCGCTCGATCGGATATTCGCCGAATTCGAGTCGACGCCGATCGCGGCCGCGTCGATCGGGCAGGTGTATCGCGGCACGCTGCACGACGGGCGACAGGTCGCGGTGAAGGTCCAGTACCCCGGCATCGATGCCGCCGTGCGCGCGGACCTGAAGAACCTGGCCATGTTCCGCAGGGTGCTCCAATCGGCGATGCCGTGGGTGACCCCGGCCGTGCTCGACGAGCTACGGCTGAACATGGAAAGCGAGCTCGACTACCAGGCCGAGGCCAACACCCAGCTACAGATCGCCGAGGTCTACGCCGGGCATCCGTTCATCGTGGTGCCGCGCTCGTTGCCGGAACTCAGCACCACGCGGGTACTGGTCAGCGAGTACATAGAGGGCAAGGACTTCAACGCGATCCGCCAGCTGCCCGACGCCGAGCGCAACCGCATCGGCGAGATCATCTACCGCTTCTACGTGGGTTCACTGTTCACCTTCCACGAGTTCTGCGGCGACCCACATCCAGGCAATGTGCTACTCGCCACCGACGGCAAAGTCGCCTTCCTCGACTTCGGCCTGTTCAACCGCATGGACCCAGAGCACGTGCGGTTCGAGACGATCTGCCTGCGCGCGGCCGCCGAGGATCGCGCGGAAGACCTGCGAGAGTTGATGATCGAACGCGGCGTGATCGACTCACCCGATGAGATCGGCGCCGAGGAATGCCTGGAATACGTTCTCGCGGCATCGGAATGGTGTCTGATCGACGAAGAACTCACGATCACCCCCGAGCTGGCAAGCGGCGCGTTCCTGCTCGCGGTCGACCCGAGGGCAAGCGAATTCGCCGGAATGAAACAGCAGAATCTGCCGCCGGAGCATCTGTTCTCGCGCCGCGCCGACTTCCTGACCTTCGGCATGCTCGGCCAGCTCGAATGCACCGCGAACTGGCATCGCATCTCCCGCGAATGGATCTACGACGAGCCACCGGTCACCGAACTCGGACAGATTCACCACCGATGGCTTGCCGAGCATCCGCCGGTTCTACCGAAACAGTTACGGGCCAGGGCAAAGAAGCCCGTGCGAGACCAGGCATAACGCACACACAGCATTGATCGGGAGCAGGTAACGATGGCAGACAAACGAGAATTCGACCTCACGCTATTCGGCGCGACGGGTTTCGTCGGCAAACTCACCGCCGAGTACCTGACACGCGCCGCGCCCGAGGCCGCGCGCATCGCACTTGCCGGGCGTTCCCTCGACAAGCTCACCAAGGTGCGCGACGAACTGGGACCTGCCGCCGCGGGCTGGGAGCTGATTGTCGCCGATTCCACCGATCAAGCCGCGCTCGACGCTCTCGCCGCCCGGACCACCGTCGTGGTCACCACCGTCGGACCGTACCTGCGCTACGGCCTGCCATTGGTCGCCGCCTGCGCGAAGTCGGGCACCCACTACGCCGACCTCACCGGCGAGCCACTGTTCATCAGGGACTCGATCGACCAGTTCCACGACGAGGCCGCCGCCACCGGCGCGAAGATCGTGAATTCCTGTGGCTACGACTCGATTCCGTCGGATATCAGCGTGTACGAGCTCTACAAACGATCGGTCGCCGACAACACCGGCGAACTCGAGGAAACCACTCTGGTCGCCAAGATGAAGGGCGGCGCGAGCGGCGGCACCATCGACTCCGGTCGCGCGATGATGGAGGCGATCGCCGCGGACCCATCCAAGGGTCGGGTGATGTCGCATCCGTACTCGCTGAGTCCCGACAAGTCGAAGGACCCCGACGTCGGCAGGCAGACCGATCAGGCGCTGCAACGCGCAAGCAGCATCGATCCGAGCCTCGACGGCTGGGTCGCCACGTTCGTCATGGGCGCGCACAACACCAAGATCGTGCGTCGCACCAATGGCCTGCTCGGCTGGGTATACGGCAAGAACTTCCGCTACCGCGAGGTGATGAGCGCGGGCAAGTCGCCAGCGGCCCCCCTGATCGCGGCAGGCATCGCAGGCGGCATCGTTGCCACCATGGCGGCGGGCGCTGCGCTGTCGCGGGTGTCGCCGGGCCGCAAGCTGCTCGACAGGGTGCTGCCGAAGCCAGGCACCGGCCCCGACGAAAAGGCCCGCGCCAGTGGCTGGTTCACAATGAAGACATTCACCCGAACCTCCTCGGGCGCGAAATACGTCGCGACCTTCGCAGGCACCGGTGACCCCGGCTACCAGGCAACCGCGGTGATGCTCGGCGAAAGCGGTCTCTGCCTCGCCTTCGACGGCGACAAGCAGCCGGAACTCGCAGGCATCCTCACCCCCGCAGCGGCCATGGGTGACGCGCTCACCGATCGACTGCGCGCGGCAGGCATCACCATCGAGGTCGACCAGGCCTGAGTTATCCCGCGGCGGGCGGTGATCAACACCTGGTCACCGCCCGATCCGCACCATTCGACTCCCCAACGACGAGGAGCCCGATGGAATCGCCAGCGGCCGAACCGAGGAAGATCCCGTGAATCTCGCCAGACGCACCATGAACGCCCCCGCACTAGCGGCGGTCTACGAAAAAGCCTGGCGCCCAACACTCTTCTACCTCGCCAGCGGCCGGACCACGGCCGCCGACCGCCGCGACGCCGTGACCGCACTACACCTCGACGGCTCCAAAAAGATCCTCGACATCGCTTGTGGTCCAGGCAACTTCACCAAATACCTGAGCAACGCCCTCTCCGGAGACGGCTACGCGATCGGCCTCGACTACTCCGAACCCATGCTCGCCCGCGCCATCACCGACAACTCAGGCCCCCGAGTCGGCTACCTCCGCGGCGACGCCCGCCGACTCCCCTTCGCCGACGGCACCTTCGACGCCGTCTGCTGCTTCGGCGCCCTCTACCTCATCCCCGATCCCATCGCCGCCACCCGAGAAATGATCCGCGTACTAGCCCCCGGCGGCCGCATCGCCCTCACAACCAGCCACCGCGCCGACACCCCCTTCGGCCACGCCAGCCGCATCGTCGGCGGCTGGAGCGGCCTTCGGGTCTTCACCACCGACATCTTCCCAAAGCTCTTCGCCGAGAACGGATTGGTCGGCATCGACCAACAAGTGCACCGCCTGCTGCAATACGTAAGCGCCACCCGCCCCCAGTGAGCTGACCCCATGCCCCCTCCCGGCCAGGTCATCCTCCTCAACGGCGCATCGAGCTCCGGAAAGTCCAGCATCGCCCGCCAACTGCTGGACGACCTGGACACACCCTTCTTCCACATGAGCGTCGACATGATCGGCTCCATGCGATCCGAAACCAGAACACACGAACTCGCCCCCACCGCCCTCGAAGAAGTCCTGCACCGGTCCGGGCCTTGGCGGCCGAGGGTGAAGCTACGGCGCCGCGCTCGGTCGGTGTCGTCGAAGGTGCCGTCGGGGTTGATGATCGTTTCGAGGCGTTCAGCGACTTTCTTCAGCTGGTCCGG
>NZ_JBKORD010000023.1:0-139697 GCF_046764875.1 Nocardia arseniciresistens | reverse complement strand
ACATTCATTTGAAAGTCGGTGTCCTCGGTCAAGCGTTGCTGACGGCGGGTCATCAGCTCAACGCGGCGCTCCAGCTCAACAAGCGAGATATCTCGATAGGCCGCCTGGACGACCGACCGGCGATAGCCGGGCGTCTGGAGCAGGCCGGGCAGAAGCGTCAGTTGGAAGGTGGACAACCGGTTCGCAGTCTCTTCGAGCGACAGGTAGTGGTCGAAGTGCGTGCCATAGGTATCTGCGTACACCTTCCACCAACCACGCCGGGTTCCGCTCTGCGCCCTGGCTTCTCGGGCTTCTACCCAAAGGGCAAGAACCTTCTCGCGGCGCTCGTCGTCGGCGTCGTAGAAATCCAGCAGCGCCTTCAGATCAGCAGTGGTCATCTTGATCGGTAGCCCCTTCTCGAGCCTACCGACGCCTTGCTTCGAGATCTCCAGGACTCGGCTTGCTGCGAGCTGCGTTCTGGTGCTGCGCAATTCGCGCAGTAGCTGACCCATTGCGCGGAGGGGAAGTGTGCTCACGTGGTTAGCCTCCCTAATGGTGGACGTCCAAACTGGAACTCCAGCACATTCTAGGGAATCGTCGAGTTGATAGTTCCAGTTTGACGATTTGGGTGTGTACTGAATTCACCCGATGACCGGGAAACCTCGCACGGAATGCCCACCTTCGGCCGTGAGCGCGACTGCTCGAGACATTGCCGGTAAGCACAGGCGACGACCGGTGACGGCCCTCAGCAGCTCCGGTCATTGGGTGACCGAAGACCGCAGTCGATGCCCTGGAGGTCGGCGATGCCGAACCACGATCTTCCACAACGAGACCCGCTCACCGGACCACCATCCGCCTACGTGGGCGAACCCGATACCGATGTGCTCGAAGCCTTCAGCACCGCGCTTCGGGAGTGGGCAGGCTCGCCCGCCGCCACAGAATCGTCCCGGTGGCGGGGTGTCGAGCCCTCCGCCATCGGGCGCACCACACCACTTCCTCAATTGAATTGTCCCGGTGCAGGAGTGTCGATTCCCCCGGCACCGGGCGCTGCAACCCCACACACGAAGCAAGCAGAGGTCTAACCATGGACCACATACCTTTTGGGGAAACCCCCGCGTCGCGCACCATCTTCTACCGGCGTGTGTGCGATCTGCCCGCGAACCTCGACTCGCCGAGTCCGGGTGGCATCGTCATGCAGGCGACCCACGTGTGGGCGGTGCGGATGCCCATACCTCTCGGGCGAGCGGTCAAACATCATATGGCCCATCGAGATTCCGCTGTCGGTCCTATCCTGGCGCTGCCACGATCGAACCAGTGGCTATATCTGATCCGGCCGGATGTCCCCGAGGATGTGTCGCTGTTCGCCCAGCTGTTTCGCAACCACGTCTCCGTTATCCGCGCGGGCGGCACGGTGGCGTTGCCGTCACCCACCGTGCGGTCCGAAGCGATCCGGCAGTGGATCGAGCCACCACGAGACACCTTCCGCCCCTCCGGGCTTGCTATCATCGCCTCGGTTCGCGCGTGTTTGGGACCGGGCAAGGCGCAGGCTGTGACACATGTCCAATGACGTAGGTATATATGTGCCCGCAGGCGAAATTGACCCGTCTGTGCGGGCACTGCTCGCGGCCTTCCATGAGGACACCCGCACAAAGCTCGAACTGGCTCCCGTAGATAGTCGACCGACCGCGCATCTGGCGGATGGAACGCTCTGTGCCGTCGACGCCAGCGGCTGGCCCGAGGCGTACGACAACCTCGATGAAACCGAAGCAATCCCGGTAGCACCCACCAGCGTTCGAGACTCGGAGACATGATGAGCGCCAACGCTTCCCCGATGCCGAATGAGGCGGATGTTCACCTGAGCGTGTTCGTGCACGGTGTGCGGATGGACTTCGCCGCATGCATGACTGCGGCACTGTGTTTCGTTGAAGAACACCGATCACGCCATTACGTCGATGCCGTGAACGTAATCCCCGGCGACACGAGCGGGATTCCCAGGCTCCCCAACGAACGGCTCTACCTCGGTCCATGAGTTGAGTGGGCCGAACCATCTGAACTGCATTTGTCAGCATCTTGACAACTTCGCGAGGGTCCAGGCCTGCTAGCTGGAAGGCCCGAAGTTGAGAAATGAGCTGCTCGAGGGAAATTCCATGTCGTTTGGCAGTCTTAGCCCGAATCCACCGACCCGGGTGCCGGGCTGGTCTGTGCGTCGGAGGCGCGCTGACCAGTGTGTTTTGGGTGTGGGGTAGCCGCTGGTCTGCCCAGCTTTTCCACTTCGATGTTGGTTCAGGGCTGTTGAGCCGGGGGTGGTCAGGTGCTGGCGGGTTGTGGGGGTGTGTAGCCGATAGTGTTGTGTCACAACATGAGCCATGTGTCGCCCACGGCCAGTGGCTGGGCAGGTGCAGGATCGGTCGGCGTCGCGGGCGGGCCAGGCGGGCGGGGATGTTGACGATCTCGCGTCGCAGGGTGGCCGCGCGAGCTCGGCCGTGGTTTCCGCCGCGAGGATGCCGGTGGCGCGCAGCAGGTTGTGGGCGATCGCGGCGCAGATCCCCCAGGCAGAGTTGGCACCGAAACGCCCGGAAGGGATGTGGGCCAGAGGTCCCTCGATGAGGTCAGCGAACACGGTCTCGATGACAGCGTGTTTGCGGTGGGTGATGTCGGCGTCGGCGACCGGCTCGAGGGAGTTGGTGAAGAACGGGTGATACCGCCATATCGGGAACAACGCATCCGGGTAGCGGGCGTCTTCGACCCGTCGCACGATCAATCGGGCGGTGGCGCGGTCTTTCGTGGAAGCGAAAGCGGTGTAGGCGATTTCGGCGACCTCGGCATCGGAAATCCACTCCCCGGAGCCAGCACCGATCCGCCACTGGCTCAATCACTTTCTGGCACCGAGACCAGCCCGGCAGCGCCCAGTCGGGAGGGCCGGCTACCTGATCTGTCACCTGTGCCGCCGCGGCTTCATCGGCAACCTCAACGTGCAGAAGAACCTGTGGGGCAACGGCATCGCCACCCGCGTACATCCGACAACAGATCCCCGGCTACACCTGGCACACCAGGCGCTACCACCTCACCGCGAAATCCTTCTGGTTACCGACCGCCGAACACACCGGCGAGGACTACATCGACACCGACCGCGCCTGCGGACACCTCGAACCGTTCGGGACCGGCGGAGTGGCATGGGCGCTCGACCGCCTCACCTTCGGCGGGCACATCATCGAAACCGGCACCGACTCATACCGACTCGCACACCCGAGCAACCAAGAGCTGAACCGCCACGGCGGAACCTCGTGATCGCGGGGGTGCCGCTGATTTGCTGATGTGACTCCGGCTACGGTCTGCGGCGGAACCACCGTGCGAAGTGACATGGATGCGCTTCGTGTCGCGCTCCTGCGGCAGTCCCGCTATTCTCACGATCACAGCGAAGATTCGCTTGGTGACCATGTGGGTAACCGCTGCGGAAGACACCCAATTTTATATGTGCCGATTGATAGCCAGCGGATATCGGATCCAGGCGTAACGATAGTGGCAGTCGGACGCACTGCCTGGATTCCGGGAGCGCTTGCGCGGCGAACCGGTTGCAGGAAGAGAACGCATGGAAGTCATCGAACGCGAAGCCCTGGAACAGATCACATCGGTGGTGGTCGACGGTGCCGTCCACGACATCGGTCTGCTGAAGGACTTTCACCGGAATCCCACTTTGGCCGCGTTCGTTCCCGACCTGGCAAGACTCTCCATCAGCTGGGTCCGCCTGCGCCCCGGCGAGGAACTGTCCGTGCACCAGCATCCGACCAAGAGCATGATCATCGTCGCCGAGGGCACCGGCAGGACCATGGGCGATGCCACCACCGATATCCGTTCCGGCGATATCGTGGTGGTGCCACCCGGGGCGCGGCACGGGTTCGTCGGTACCGGACCCACCGGGTTTTGGGCGCTCTCGATCCAGTTCGAAGGTACGGGGCTGTACGAGGACCCGGACAATGCCCGTGTGAGCTTCGTCGGCGATCGAGCCGACATCGCGACGATACGCGCCGAGAACGACAAGTACATGCGCGCCTACGAGGGCAACGCGCTGGTCCGGCTGATTCGTGACATCGACGCGCAACCGGTGGGTGTGCGCGAGAGCCTGCTGGATCACCTGCAGGGGTGGTCGAACGCTTTCCAGCGGATCATCGCGGCCAGGGTCGTCGGAGAGGGCGACAGTCCGGCCCGTGCCCTGGCCGACGAACACCTGACCGAGGAGGTCGGGCACCACCGCTTGCTCGCCGCGATCCGCGACGGGCGCGACGTCCCATGGGACCCGGTCATCGCCGGCGTATCCTCCTGGTTCCTCGATCGGATGGCCACCGGATCCAGTGTGGAGCGCACCGTGCTTGCTCATCTGGCGCTCGAGGGGAGCGGGATGATCTTCCACGCCGCCGGTGTGCACGCCTTCGCCTCGAGCGAGTATTTCCGGTTGCACGACGGCGCCGACGCCGAGCATCTCGAAATGGGGTACCGCGAACTGAGCGAACGCCGGGACTGGACGGTGGAGCAGGTGAGTGCCGCGTTGCGACAGGGGTGGCAGATGATGGAGTTGCTGTGCGATCGGATCGCCGATCGTGCCCGGTCCGCCGCCCTCGCCGACCATGTCCACTGAGCAGTCGCGGTTTTCGGAGCTGGAACGGCGAATCCTGACGGCGATATTCCGGCGTGACAAGGCCGCGATGGCCGAGTTGATGCATCCGGACGGCTACGGTTTCGACGCGACCATGGGCCTGGTGAGCCAGCGATCGCTGATCGAGGGGATCGACGCGCTGGCGCCGGACGCACGGTACGTCGCCGACGATATCCGGGTGGTCGACGCCGGTCCGCAGGTGGCCGCACTCAGCTACCGGCTGCGCCAATGGGGCGAATTCGACGGCGCCCCCCTGCCTTCGGTCGTGTACTGCAGCAGCGTTTGGCGGCACGGCTCCCTCGGCTGGCAGGCCGTGTTCCATCACGAGACACCTGCCCGCACCGCCTGATCGCTCGAAGGTTCCGATTATGGAAACGACCGTAGGCCCGCAGCTGCGGGCCACGACGATATCGCGCTCGCAGGCCGATGCCGCGGACACCGCGCAGTGGCGACAGGCATGGTGCCGCCTCTACGACACCCCGACCTCGGACGTCCCGCTGGGGCGGATCATGCACTGGCGCGCGGTAGTCGCAGCGTTGGGTGTGGGCACGGCGCTGGATAGCGATCGCACGCTGGTCACCCGCGGCTTCTTCTACCAACCGCACACCACACCGCCCGAACTCGCCGAACTGCGGGCCGACCGGTGTGCCGCCGCGCGGCTCGGGGCGCGCTGGCTGCTGTACCCGGTCGTCCGTACCAGCGAGGCGAGGGAGCTCGCCGAACACGGCGGCACCCTTCTGCCCTGGTTTCTCGAAGCCGAATACGTACCGACCGACGAGGTGGATCGGGATCTCCGGAACCTGCTGGGAGGGGCGCGATTCCGGGAACTGCGGCGGCTCGTCCGTCGGGCGGACGAGCACTACACCTGGGAGGCGTGCACCGGGTCCGATATCGATGACGAGGTACTGAATTCGTTCGACCGGCTGCACCATATGAACCTGGCCAAATACGGGCACCGGCACAACCATTTCGCCATGCCGATCCTGCACGACCTGACCGCGTCCGCGCTGCGCGACCGGCTGTGCGTCTTCCGGCACCGCGGTTCCGGAGGCGAGACCGTCCACGCTGTGCTCGCACTGCGCGGCCGCGAATCCGACACCCTCGATGTGCTGGTGCACGGTATCGACCACGTGCGGGTGCCGCCCGCGCAGAATCTGTACGCGACCGGGTTGTACCGGATATACCGGTGGGGGGTGGCGCACGGAATTCGCCGCTTCGCGCTCGGCCGCGGCGCCGAACGCGTCAAACTGGACCTGGGGGCCAATCGGTTTCATGTGGTAGCCAATGCGCTGATCCGAGTCGATGGCGGGGAGCCCGTGACAACGGGCCTCAGTCCGCTGCGTGAGGCGGCGCGGGCCGCGATCGAGCAGCCGCTGCGCGAACTGACCTCGATCGTGGCACGTCGGGATCTCACCGGCTCGGTTCTGGTGCCGGGCGGTGTCGCATGAGCGGGCTGGCGACAGCGGGTGCCGTGGGGGCGATGTGGATGGACGGCGAACTGGTCGCACCCGGCGAGGCGACTCTGCCGGTGCTCAGTTTTGGTCTGCACAACGCCATCTGTGTCTTCGAGGGCATCCGGGTGCACGCCGGATGGCCGTTCGCTGTCGCCGAACATGCCGAACGACTGCATATCTCGGCAGCTGCGGTCGGTATGTCACTGCCCTGGTCCGCCGAACAGATCGTGGCGGCCATCGATACGGCAGTCGCCGCTGCCGGGTACGCGGAAGCGTATGTGCGCCCGGTGGCCTGGCGCGGCGCGGAGATGATCGGTATCGATGCCTCGGGTACGAGTGTCCACCTCGCCATCGGCGTCATCCGCTGGCCTGCGGCCGCCATACCGCGGCAGCCGCTGCGCCTCGCGCTGTCACAGTGGAGACGGCCGGCACCGACCATGGCGCCCACCCAGGCGAAGACGTCGGCGAACTATCTCGTCGGTTCCTTGGCGCTGTCGCAGGCTCGCGGCGAGGGCTACGACGACGCGTTGCTGCTCGACCACCACGGCTACGTCGCGGAGGCCACCGGGGCGAACATCTTCCTGGTGCGCGAAGGTGAACTCGTCACCCCGATCGCCGACACCTTCCTCGACGGCATCACTCGCCGCACGGTGCTCCGGCTGGCCGAGCGGATCGGAATCCCGGCCCGCGTCACCCGCGTGACCCTCGAAGATCTCGCCGCAGCAGACGAAGTCTTCCTCACCGGCACCGCGTCCGGAGTGGCGCCGGTGGCTCAGGTCGCCGCCACTACCTATCCGCCCGCACGCCCCTGCACCCGGGCGCTCGCCGACGCCTATGTCGAACTCGTTCACGCCCACCGACCCAAGGAGGCGCCACGCATACCATCGGCATAGTCGGCACCGGGATATCGGCCCTGCACCTGGCGCTGCTGCTACAGCAGCACGGGGTGGCCGCGACCCTGTACGCCGACAAGACTCCGGCACAGATCCGCGACGGTCGCCTGCCGAACAACGTGTGCCGCTTCGGCCGGACACGGGAGCGCGAACGCTCGCTCGGCGTCGACCACTGGAACTTCCCGGATTTCGGGATGAGCTGTGCGCATGTGCGCGTCCGCGAAGATCCGCCCATCACCTTTCGCGGAGACCTCGGCAGCCAGGCTGCCTTCGTCGACTTCCGGCTGTACCTTCCGCGACTGCTGGCCGACTACCGTGATCGCGGCGGTGTCGTGGTCGACGTCGCCGACGCGCGTACCGCGCTGGCGCAGTACGGAGCCGACCACGACCTCATGGTGGTGGCCACCGGCGGCCGCGGACTCGCCGACGACCATTTCCCGCGTATCCCGCACCGCAGTGCCGACCGGCCCGCCCGGGTGCTGCTGGCGGGGTTGTTCCACGGTGTGGCCCATACCGATCCGATGGGCATGCATCTCGAGATCGTGCCCGGCGTCGGCGAGATCTTCCAGACGCCGGTGCATTCGGTGATCGGACGGGTCGCGGGAATCACGTTCGAAGCCGTTCCCGGCGGCCCATGGGACGCCCTCGTGCGCCGCAACTACTACGACGATCCCGTGGCCTGCGCCGACGCGGTACGAGAACTGATCGCCGGTACCGAAATCGCGGAACGCGTCGATCCGGCACGGTTCGCGCTGACTCGCCCGCTGGATCTGTTGCAGGGCACTGTCACCCCGACCGTCCGCACGCCGTGGGCACGGCTGAAGTCCGGCGGTTATCTGGTCGCGGTCGGTGACGCGGCGGTACTCAACGACCCGGTCACCGGGCAGGGGGGAAATCTCGCGGTCGCGGCGGCATGGGAACTGGGCCGGGTCATCGTCGATGAGGCGGTGTTCGACGAGCGCTTCTGCCGGGCGTGGGCGGACCAGCTGTGGGAACTGAGCCGCGACGTGACCGAATGGACCGCGTCGGCGCTCGGCCCACCGCCGACTCAGGTTTTCGATGTGTTCCGGGCGGCCTCGAAAGATCAGGATGTCGCGAACGCCTACCTCGACAACTTCGACGACCCACGGGCCATGTGGTCGGCCATGGCGACGCCGCAACGTGCGGCCGCGTTCCTCGGTCGGGTCACCGCGGGTATCACCGCATGCGTTCCCGATCGCGCTGTCGTCGATCGGGAACTGCGACTGCTGGACGCGCTCGGACATGAGCAGCCGCACGTGCTGTCCGGGCTGATGGCTCCGGACGGTGTATTGGTCGACGAGCACGGCTGTCATTTCCCGGACAGCCGGCCGCGAGACGCGGGCGAATCCGATCGTCCCGTCGGTATGTCGGTGGTCCGATTGGCCGATACCGCAGAGCTGGTGACCTACCGACAGCGTGGGCGGCACTGCTCGACTGTGTGGCGCCGGGACACGAACACCGGGTGGACCGCCGCCGTCCACCATCGGTCCCCGACCCCTGAGGAGAAGCCGTGACAGTTCGTGCGATACCGGTGCGCGGGGAGATCCTCGCCCCCGGACAACCGGGCTACGACGATGCTCGGCGCATCTGGAAGGGCCTGGACCGGAGACCGTCTTGCATCGTCCGTTGTGCCGACACTTCGGATCTGCGGAATCTGGTCGGCTATGCGGCACAGGAACGACTTCCTCTCGCCATTGCGGGAGCGGGCCACGATATCGGCGCCCGGTCCATGCCCGACTACGCGCTGGTGGCTTCCACCGCCGCACTGACCCGGGTCGAGATCGACGCCGAACGGCGCCTGGCGAAGGTGGCGCCGGGTGCCCGCTGGGGCCATGTAGTGGAGGCGGCCGCGCGGCACGGTCTCGCGACCACGGGCGCATCCGTGGCCACCGTCGGCGTGGCCGGATTCGCCCTGCACGGCGGACTCGGCTGGCTGATGCGCAGCCTGGGTACCGCGTGCGACAACATCCGCGAACTCGAAATGGTGACTGCGGACGGGGAACTGCGGCGTATCGCCCCCGACAGCGAACCCGATCTTTTCTGGGCGATGCGCGGCGCGGGATCGAATTTCGGAGCCGTGACCTCGCTGACCCTGCAGCTGCACCCGATCACCCGGGTCACGGCCGGAATGATGTTGTACCCAGGCGAGGCGGCTCCTGCTGTGCTGAACGCATTTCGCGATATCACCGCCCGCGCCGGCGACGAACTGGTGACGCACTTCTACTACAACGGAAGCCCGGACGGTGCCCACAGCACCGGTATCGGTCTGTGCCACACCGGAGATCCGGCGGACCTGGCGACCCTCCTGGCCCCGCTGGCGCCCCTGGGCGAGCCCGTCTACGACTCGGTACGAGAGATGGGCATCGACGACCTGCAAGCTGTGCACGACAGCAGCACCCCGCGTGGGGCCCGCTATCACCTGCGGGCACACTATCTGTCCGAGTTGGACGACAGTGTCAGCGAGGCGATTCTCGCCCGGTGTCGCACGGTCACGGCCCCCTTCACCCAGGTGTTCGTGGAACATATGGGTGGCGCTGTCGGGCGGGCGCCGATCGATGACAGTGTGTTCGGCGGACGGCACGCCGGCTACTCGTTCCTCGTCATCAACGGCTGGAGTTCGCCGGAGGACGACACCACCCAGATCGCTTGGACCCGCGCGTTCGGCGATGCGGTAGGTCCGCACGCGACGCACGGCGCCTATGTGAACTACCTCGACTACGACGAGGACCACCGGATCCCCGGCGCTTACGGGTCCGCGTATCCACGGTTACGGGCGCTCAAGCGCCGCTACGACCCTGCCAATATGTTCCGGTTCAACCGCAATATTCCACCGGAGGTCGATGATGCTGCTAGCTGACAAGGTCGCTGTCGTCACCGGCGCCTCGCGGGGTATCGGCGCCGCGACCGCCGTCGAACTCGCCGGGCGCGGGGCGACGGTCGTGCTCGATTACCAGAACGAGAGCTATCGCGCGGAGGCCGAGGAGGTCGCGAACCGCATCACCGCCACGGGTGGACGAGTCAGGCTGGTAGCGGCCGACATTCGCCATGAGCAGGAACGCCGGGCCATGATCGACAGTGTGGCCGAGCGTGAGGGGCAACTGGACATCCTGGTCAACAATGCCGCGATCTACACTCGGCGACCGACCGAGGAGATCGACGAGCAGCATCTCACCGAACATCTGCACAACAACGTGCACGGCGCCATCCTCACGACGGTCGCCGCGGCCGGACTGCTCGGGCCGGGCGGCCGGATCGTCTACCTCTCCTCCGGCCTCGCCCGCCGACTGGCCGCGACCAGCACCGCCTACGCCGCGTCCAAGGCGGCGATCGAGGCGGCGGCCCGGTGCCAGGCCGCCGAGTTCGGCCCACGCGGTATCACCGTCAACGCCGTCGCGCCCGGAATCGTCGAGACCGCGCAGCTCGCCGGCAGCCTGCCGCCCGGACCGGAACGCGATGCCTTGATCGCCGCGACCGCGCTGGGGCGGATCGGGCAGCCGATCGATATCGCGCGCGTGGTCGCATTCCTGGCCTCCGCGGACGCGGGCTGGATCACCGGTCAGGTGATCGACGTGGACGGCGGTCTCCAGTAGCCCGCGTAGCCACGGGGCTGCCGGCATCGTGTACGAATTCGGTGACGATCCCGGAGGGTTGACCAGGAAGCTGACCGTGGACAAGGAATTTGCCGTCGTGCGCGACGACGGCGCCGACGACGAGCTGTTGCACCTGGTCACGGTTGGCGCTGGTCAGCGTCTCCAGAAGCGTGGATTCGATCATCAATCCTTACCCTTGCGGACTAGCGAACAAGGTCCGCAAAGCCGATATCGCCGACTACGACATGCTCGAGCTGTAGAAATCCATCACGATGCAGCCGGTGCAGCCGATACTCGGATGCATGGGCGTCGAGTCTGAACTCGCGGACCTCTTCGATGTCGTACTTGGTATCGAGTGCGACGACCAGATAGAGGGGGATGCCTGCACGGGCGTACTGGGCCTTCTTGTCCAGCAAGTCTTCTGCGGCAGTGGACGGCGAGGAGACTTCCACCACGATCAACGCATCACCGGCCTCCGGCTTCGCGCCCCGCTCCGGCAAGCATCGGTACACCGTCACATCCGGTCTGCGGAAGGTGAACTTCGGCACCCGCCACAGCACCACATCAATATCGGTCTCGACCCGGATGCACGGCTCGGTGCTCGGCAGCTGCTCCATGGCACCGGCCAGTCTGCGCGCTACTCGGTTGTGCTCGGGTACCGGCGACTCGCACACGATCACGTGCCCGTGCACGACCTCGATCTCGCGCGCCATGCCCTCGGGGAGCATGAGGTACTGCTCCTCGGTCATCTCATGCGGCAGCGGGCCGGGCGGTTGGATCGTCATGTCGAAAGCCTAATGGGTGCTGCCTATCCGTTGCCCGTGCTCAGCCGAGCGAAGGTGAGCAGTCGCTACTCAGGTATCGGTCCGCGCTGCTTTGGGTCGGGCTGACGTGCCAGGGCACGAACCGCCCGGTGCTGGTCGATTGCCCCGACATCGTGATCCGCGCCGTCGGTGTCAGCCCGGCGAGGACGAGCGGGCACCGATGAGCAGCGACCATTACCCTCGCCGAGGATCATGCGGCATCGTTCTTCTCGAACCGGGCGACGAACTTCAGTTCCAGTGCGTGGGCCAATCGCTCCAACATGCCGATAGTGGGTGTGCCGCCACCGGATTCCAACCGGGAAACATCAGGCTGGCGCAGCCCGGCGCGCTGCGCCAGCTGTGTCTGTGTCAGTCCGAGTTCGAGGCGGCGTTCGCGGATGGCATTCGCGAATTCGATTGCCAGCCGGGCCTCCTCGCGCCCGGCGTTGTACTCGTCGGCATCGAAGTCCGGTCGGTTGGCCCTCGAGCTCCGTAGCTCATCCATTGACATGTGTTCAGCCATCGCCGTCTACCTTTCTATCGAAGCTGATTCGGGCGTGCTCATGCTCAACTTCGCACACCTTCCGCAGCACCTTCGCCCGGTCCACCTCTGCGGACTCCCGCATTCGGTTCTTACGGAAGACCATCAGCAGCACGACCCTGCGGCCAGATGTTAGCCAGTAGGTAATGCGCATTTCTCTCGGATGCAGGTGGAACCGGAGCTTCCGCACGCCATCGCCAAGATTGCGGGACCACGGCTCGCCCAACGTCTCCGCGTTCTCCGCAAGCATTCCCACATACGTGTCGACGCGACCGAAGTCCCGATCCGATAGTGACCGCAACCATGCGGCCACTTCAGGTTCGACCTCGACGACATATAACCCCATAGGATCGATCCTATATATGACCGATACTATAAACAAGGAAACGGTCGGCCTGGCGAAGCGAGCAGGCCACCCAGGTGTCGGCCCGGACAGACGGTGAGATGGTCGGCCACGTGGCGCGCAACACACGGAGAATATAGGTTAGCCTAGGCTGATTTATGCTGGTTGCGGCTCGGTTGAGTCGGTCGGGGAAGCTCCTCGACGAAGGAGGGTTTTGCGATGAAGTCTGTTCGGGCATCCCGCGGTTTGGGGCGGGCGGCGGTTGCGGTGCTGGCGGGGGCGCTGGCGTTCGGTATTGCCGGTTGTGGGTCGTCGAGCGATGAGTCGGGGGCCGGCGGTGAGCCCGTTACCGTTGCGCACGCGCGGGGTGAGACCACGGTTGAAGGCACTCCGAAGAAGGTTGTCACGCTGGGGAATCAGTGGATGGACACAGCGTTGGCGCTCGGTGTGACGCCGGTCGGGCATATCGACAATGTCGCCGCGGTGTCCAAGACCAGCCCGCCGTGGGAGCCGGACTCGCTGAAGTCGTCGAAGGCGCTGAACACGACAGGCAATATCGCCGAGCAGGTCGCGGCGCTCGAGCCGGATCTGATTCTGGTGGACGGATTCCTCGCCGATCAGAAGACCTATGACGATCTGTCCAAGATCGCACCGACGCTGCCCGGTTTGAGCAAGGAAGCGGTCGGACCGTGGCAGAACCTGGTGACGACGCTCGGCAAGGTGCTGCGCAAGCAGGACGAGGCGAGCAAGGTCATCGCCGATGTGGACAAGAAGGTCGAGACCATTACGCAGGCGAACCCGGGCCTGAAGGGTAAGACCTTCGTCAGCACCTGGCTGGCGAGCCCGGCTCAGCTGATGGTGCTGACCGACCCGAACGACGGCTCCAGCAAGATCTTCACCCAGCTCGGCCTCGGCATCCCGAAGAACCTCACCGACCTGCCCGCCAACCAGGGCAGGCTGGCGCTGTCCCCGGAGCGCGTCGACGAGCTCACCGCCGACCTGCTGCTGGCCGGATACTCCCCCGGCATGGACGAAAAGTACCGGCAGCTGCCCGGTTACATCGAACTGCCCGCGGTGAAAAAGGGCGCGGTCACGTTCCTGACGGTCGAGGAGATCAGCGCCGTCAACCAGCCGACAGCTCTCTCGATCCCCTACCTGCTGAACAAGCTGCAACCCGCCATCGCCAACGCGGCGAAGTAGCCGAAAGGCTCACCGAACCCGTTCTCCCCGAAGGTCCGCGCTCGCCCTCGCGCGGGCCTTCGGCCATTCCCTGGCAAGTTCGCGCAGATAGCGAAGTCCGGCGGTGCGGTCGCCGACGCCGAGGCCGACGTCGTCGCGCGGCTGTCGAACCGCTGGCGGGCGGCCGTCGATCTTTGCCTGCGCGGCGTAGGCGATTCGCAGTGCCTGCTCGCTGACGTCGGCTCGAAGGTCGGGCAGTTCGTCGGGAGCATGCTGCTTCAGATGCAGCAGTGCGTCCCAGATTTCGACGGTCATGCGATAGAGGCGCGAGGCGGATTCCGGTGCACCCTGCCTCGATGAGCTCGATTCATCGGGAAAGAGCACGACTTCCGGCACTGCGGCCGTCAGGTCCTGCCACAGCGGTCGCAGGCGGCGACAGTGTCGACCGGCCCGATCCAAACCGGAACGCGCGAGCACCGCGATCACCAGCGGAACCGCGATCAGCGCGGTAAGGCTGGCCAGTGTCGCGAAGGTCCCGATCGTCCATGCCAGCCCCGGATCGTCGGGCGGAATTCCATTGGCCGTCCGTACCGCCGAAATCACCGAAGCGAGAAAGGAATAACTGCCGACCACGAGCAGGGCGGAGTAGGTCAGCAGCTCCTGTGGCGTCGGCTGCGTGGCCCGCAACTCCCGGACGCAGGCCCGCGCCATCAACAAACCCGAGTACGCGGTGAACATTTGGGAGGCCGCCCATGCGGTGGCGTCCCAATCGAAGATGCTGTCGATGGGCACTCCGGCCAGGTCGACGGACGCGCACGCCAGCACGATAGTTCCAGCGATGCCACCGACCGCGTCGTACTTACGCTGACGCTGGACCGCGGTGCCGGGGTCGGCACCGTCGAGCAACTTGGTGAAGCCGTACACGTTGGCCATCGCCATCGCACCGATACCCAGGAACAGCCGGGGCGCAAGGGTGGCCGCGCCGAGCCACGCGGCGAATCCATACGCCAGCATCCCGGCGATGTCCCAACCGAGTGCGCGATTGATCAGACGGTCGATAGGCGTGTCGTTGACGAGCAGCCAGCGACCGCTGGCAATCGCGACGACGAACGCCACCACCGCGACAGCGATCGGAACCGGTAGGTCATGCATCGCCGTCGACAGTAGGACTGCTGCGCGCCCTGGACCAAGTGCAGAGCGTGGGCAGGCAGCGAATTCAGCGCGTCACATGCTCGAACTCAGCGCGCTGCCGGCTCCAAATCACCGCGCTGCCATGGACATAGCGGCGAGCTCGTCGGCCGCCGCGAGCTCGGCCTCTTCCTCCTCGACGTACTTGTCACCGGCGAAGTACGAGGCCACGGCGGCAAGGAACATCATGACGGCCGCCGCGACGAACACCACGACGAGGCCGGAATGGAACGGGCCGGTGAGCAGGTGCGGGAAGAACTCCTGACCGGTGAGGATGTCGGCATCGACACCCGGCTCGGCGAGTTCGCCGGTGGGGCCGAGCAATTCCTGGATCGGGTTGAAGCCGAGGAAAGCGGCGAACATGCTGGCCACCGGGGGCATATTCGCGACGTCTGCCGCCGCACCCGCGGAAACGCCTTGGGCTCGCAGCCCCGAATCCAAGGCGGACGGGAGGCTGGCCGCGAGGCCGACGACCATGAGGGAGAAGAAGATTCCCATCGACAGCGCGTTGCCGCCGTTGAACAGGGTGCCGCGCATGCCCGACGCCGCGCCGCGCTGTGCCGCGGGCACGCTCGACATGATGGCTGCGGTGTTCGGTGAGAAGAACAGTCCGCAGCCGATGCCGTTGAGCAGGATGATCGCGGCGAATACCCAGTAGTTGAAGTCGACGGGGACCACGAGCAGCAGCAGGAACGTCAGGCCCGCGATCAGCGCACCGCCGGTGGTGAACATGCGCGAGCCGTAGCGGTCCGAGAGCCAACCCGACAGCGGGCCTGCGGCAAGGAAACCGACGGTCAGTGGCAGCAGGTAGATACCAGCCCACAGCGGTGTCGATTCGAAGTCGTAGCCGTGCAGCGGAAGCCAGATGCCCTGCAACCAGATGATCAGCATGAACTGCATGCCGCCTCTGCCGATCGAGACCATCAGATTGGCGAAGTTACCGAGCCCGAAGGCACGGTTGCGGAATAGCGCGAGCTGGAACATCGGGTCGGCGACCTTGCTCTCAACCACACAGAACAGCACGAGCACGGCCAGACCGCCGAGCACGGCGGTAAGCACCCAGGGGTTGGACCAGCCGGTGGCGTGCCCGCCGTAGGGCTGGATGCCGTAGGTGATTCCGGTGAGCAGCGCGGTGAGGCCGAGCGCGAAGGTGATGGTGCCCGCCCAGTCGACCTTGCCCGCGGAGCGCTGGCCGACCTCGTGCAACGAGCGGTAGGACCAGATGGCGCCGAGTATGCCGATCGGCACACTGACCCAGAACACCGCGCGCCAATCCCATTCCGACAGCACGCCGCCGATGAGCAGGCCGAGGAAGGAGCCCGCGACCGCGGCGACCATATTGATCCCGAGCGCCGTACCGCGCTGCTTGGCAGGGAAGGCGTCGGTGAGGATGGCCGTCGAATTGGCCATCAGCATGGCGCCGCCGATCCCCTGGAACACCCGCCAGATGATGATCCACATCGCGCCCGCACTGCCCTGGAAGGGGTCGAAGGACAGTGCGACGGCCGTGAACGCGAAGACCGCGAAACCGAGGTTGTAGATCCGCACCCGGCCGTAGATGTCGCCGAGGCGGCCGAACATCACCACGAGCACCGCGGTGGCGAGCAGATACCCCATCAGCATCCAGAGCAGGTAGCCCACATTGCCCGCGGCGAGCGGGTTCAACCCGACGCCGCGGAAGATCGCGGGCAGCGAGATCAGCACGATCGAGGCGTTGATCGCGCTCAAAAGGACACCGAGGGTGGTGTTTGTCAGCACGATCCACTTGTAGTGCGGATGATCTCGGTCGTAGCGCATACGACGGCGGACGGTCTGGACATCGTCCAGATCGAGATCAGCAGACGGAATCGTCACAACAAGCCCCTTGCAGATGGTTATCTCAGCGAACTATATAGTTAGCTGATGTAACGATCAAGCGGCGGGGCGATTCCCCAGGTCAATTCGGCGAATCAGCTTTCGGCGGCCCTTCGATATCCCCGGACAGCGAGGGCACCGAAGACCGCGGCGAGCCCCGCGGACCACGCGATGGTTTGCAGCAATGGAGTGGCGATCGGACCGCCGACAATAAAGCCACGCATGGCTTCGATGGCACAGCTCATCGGCTGGATACGCACCAGTGGTTGCAGCCAACCCGGATAGTTCTCGACAGGGACGAAGCCGGAGTTGAAGAACATGCCGAGCAGAACAACGGCCGAGAACAGCTGCACGACCTTGTTGCCCGCCTTGGTCACACCGACGCTGATCACCATGGTGGCGAAGCCAGGAATCAGCAGGACCGGGACGGCGAGCACGCCGAGCGCATCGGACCAGCCCTGCTGGAAACGCAGCCCGAGTGCGACGCCGAGCGCGACCACGATGACGGTCGCGATCAACGTGCGGCCGCATTCGGCGATCAACCTGCCGATCAACCCGGCCGAGCGGTGCACCGGCAGCACCCAGAAGCGCCGCAGCAGACCGCTTTCCCGCTCCGCGTAGAGCGAAAGACCGGTGCCCATCGCGCCGTACATGGCGCCGGTCACCGCGATCATCGGGACGAAACCGTAGATGGCGTCCACACCGGTGGATGCGCTGAGGAACTTGTTCAGCACGAGTTGGTACATCAGCAACAGCAGTACCGGCAGAATCAGGGTGGAGGTCAGCACCTCCTGCTCGCGTGGCCAGCGCCGCAGCAGCCTGCCCGTTTCCACGAAACTCTGGTCGATCAGCGTCTTCACGGTCGCCGCCTTTCCACCGACACCGACGCGGCGGTGAATGCCACGATCAGTCCAACGGTCCAGGCCACCCCGACACCGAGCGTCGAGGTGAACCGCCCGTCGGCCAGATCACGCAGCGCCGCCGCCATCTTGGAGACCGGCTGATTCTGGACGAACGGCTGGATCCACCCCGGAAAACCTTCCGCGGGAACGAAGCCCGTCGACATCATGACCAACAGCAGTTGTGGCGCGAGCAGTGCCGACGCGCCGATCTCCGGTTTCCCGGTCGCCACACCGAGCGCATCGGCACCGATCACCAAGGCCAGCGCGAATCCGAGCGCCAGTGCCACAAAAGCGAATGTGGCTGCCGCACCATGGAATCGGAAGCCGAAGACCGTGCCGATCACCGCAGCGCCCGCGAGCGCGGCAAAGGCGCGCACGAGGTTCGCCGACATCCGCGCGGCCATCGGGACCCAGGGACGCACCGGCATCGACCGCATCCGAGTTCCCATGCCGCTGAAGGTGTCCCGCGCGGCCCGATCACCCGCCGACATCGAGGTGAAGAACATGCCCTGCACCACGATCACCGGAAGCAGATACTGCGCGTAGTCCGTACCCGCCGCCTCCATCGCCGCGCGCAACGGCACGTAGAAGCAGAGAAAGAAGATCATCGGTGCGACGAAACCGAAGACCAGGTCGCCCTCGCGCATGGCGGCGCGAATGGTGCGCCCGCTCAACGCACTCCACTGCATTCCGGCAGGCACCGAGAAAACCGGTGTCGCGGCGGCGGTTTCGGCGCTCATGCCCGCACCTCGCTGATGCTCGGCTCCGGCACGAGCGAGTACTCGGCTGCGCCTATTTCGCTCATGGGTTGACCCCGCTCGGCACCAGCGCGGGCTCGTCCATGCTCGACGTGGTGAGTTCGATGAACACTTCATCGAGCGACGGCCTGCGCAATGCGATATCGATGAGTTCGATGCGGGAGTCGGTAATCCGACGCAGCGCCTCGGCCAGGGTGGCGGCACCGTCGGGGGCGGGCAACGAGACCCGGTCCTTGGATTCGGCGACCGTGATGACGCCGAGGCCGTGCAGGGCGGTCACCACGGCGGGCACTTCACCCGCGTCCACCGGAACCACCTCGCAGTAACTGGATCCCGAGCGCGCCTTGAGTTCGTCGGCGGTGCCCTCGGCGATGACGGTGCCCTTGTCGATGACGATGATGTTGTCGCTCAACGCATCCGCCTCCTCGAGGTACTGCGTGGTGAGCAGGGTCGTCACCCCCTGCTCCTTGAGCGAGCGCACCAGCGACCACACGCCCTGCCTGCTGACGGGGTCGAGGCCGGTGGTCGGCTCGTCGAGGAACACGACCTTCGGCTGCCGCACCAGGCCGCACGCGATGTCGACGCGCCTGCGCATGCCACCGGAATAGCCACCGACGCGACGGTCGGCGGCCTCGGTCAGTGCGAACTGTTCGAGCAACTCGGTGGCGCGTACCTTCGCCTGCCTCGGGCGCAGGCCCATCAGCCTGCCGAACAGCACGAGGTTCTCGCGACCGGTCAGCACCTCGTCCAGCGCCGCGAACTGACCGGTGAGCATGATGGAGGACCGCACCGCAGCTGCCTCACGGACGACATCGTGCCCGGCCACCAGCGCTCGACCCGCGTCCGGCTTGGTGAGCGTGGACAGGATGGAGACGGTGGTGGTCTTGCCCGCACCGTTCGGGCCCAGGACCCCGAGCACGCTGCCCGCAGGGGCCGAGAAGGACAGGCCGCGAACGGCGTGCACATCCCCGAAGGACTTTCGGACGTCCTCGACCACGATCGCGTCGCCAGTTATGTCGGTCATCGAAGCTCCTGTCTCATCGGATTTCCAGGGCGGCGACCACGGCGAGGACCGCGCGTTGCCATATCTCGGCGAAACGATCGATCTCGTCGGTGTCGAACAGTGCGTCGCTCCAGCGCAATAGCGTCGCCAGCTGCGGGCCGTCAGCGCCGGGATATACCGCTGTCACCAGGTCCAGTGCGTAGCGCAACGGCATGTCCGGCTCGGGGGCTATCGGAAGCTGCTGGTGCAGTGCGAGATCGGCGATCGGGGCCCATTCGGTCTCGGCGGAACCCGCGATGAGATCCATGCGGCCGAGGTAGTCGAGCATGACCTGCGGGTCGGGGGCATTCGCGAACTCCGGTGCGCCGTAGCGAAGCAAGCCGTAATCCAGCCCCTTGTTCGGTACACCCTCGACCTGTGCGGCAACAGCTTTCAGCAGGTCGCCGACCGCTGTCGGGTCGGCTTCCGCGCGGGTGATGCAGAGAGTGGAGCCCGCGCCGACCCGGACCGGGTACACGGTGGTGAACCAGCCGACGGTGCGCGCGGTATCGACATCGCCGACAATCGCGTCTTCGCGGCCGTGACCCTCCAGTGCCACCAGCGCACCATTGGACGAGTCCTGGCCACGTTCGGTCCGCCAGGACGCGAGCGCGATGGCCAGCGCCGTGAGCAGGAACTCGTGCATACCGAGGTCCTTGCCGAGGCCATCGAGTACGCGCCCGGTCGTCTCCGAAGTGGAGAAGGACGGGGTGAGCCGGTAGGAGGACCACGTATCCACGGCCGGATCCGGGTGGCGCACGCCGAGTTCCGGATCTGGTGCGGCCAGCTGCTCAGACCAGAAACCTTGCTGGGCAGCTACTTCCGGCGCTATACGCCGTTGCTCGAGTGCCTGCGCCCAGTGCCGGTAGCCGGTGAACTCGGGCGCGAGCGTTGCGGTCGGCCCCTCGACGAGCTGCCGCCCGGCATCCGCCAGGTCGGCAAGCAAGATGTGCCAGGACACCGGGTCCACCGCGAGGTGATGGACCGATAGCAGCAGCACATCACTTTCCTCGGCGCGCTCGAAGCGGACGGCTTGAATCATGCTGCCCACGAACGGATCTACTCGATCGATCGCGGAGCGCGACTGCGCGGCGAGCACCGCGCCGAAGTCGCCGGATACCCGGACTTCGCGCAGCACATCGCTCGCGAGCACGCTACCGGGAGCTCTGGTTTCCAGCCGATGCCCGTCCGCGACAGTCGAAAGGCGGGCCCGTAGCATGTCGTGGCCGTCGAGAACGGCCTGTAGCACCGACTCCAGTCGTTGCCGATCCATTCCGGCGGGCAACGAGACCAGCGTCGACAGTGCGAGCCTGCGGAAGCCGCCGTGCTCGTACATCCAGGACATGATCGGCGTCGGCAGCACCTCGCCGTAGCTGTTGATCCGCGTCTGCGCCGAATCGGGCTGTGCCGCACGCGCATCGACGGCAGCGGCCAGATCGCGCACCGTTGGATTCGACATCACCATGGCGGGACTGACCGAAAGTCCAGCCCTGCGCACCGCATTCACCAGCGAGATCGCCACGATGCTGTCCAAGCCCAAGGCGATGAAGTCGTCGTCGATGCCGGGGGCGCTGCCGCCGAGCGCTTCGGCGAGCGCCGCACACAGGGCGCGTTCGGTATCGGTGCGCGGTGGTGTGCGATCCGCCGAATCGGCGCCACCGAGTGCCTCGAGGCCGATCGTATCGAGCGCACGCGTGTCGAGTTTCCCGTTGGGAGTCATCGGCAACTGCGGCAGCGAAATCACCCGGGCAGGAACCATGTACGCGGGCAGCCGCTCGACAAGACCGGCGCGCAGCACGGCGGTGTCGATGCCGCTGACCGCGAACGCCACCAGGCTCGGTCCGCTCGGGCGCTGCACCACAAGGACCGCACCGGCACGCACCTGTGGCAGTTGCAGCAAAGCTGTTTCGATGTCGCCGATTTCGATCCGATAACCGCGAATCTTCACCTGATCATCGGCTCGGCCGAGGTAAGCCAGATCACCGGTGGGCGACTGCCGCACCAGATCACCGGTGCGATACATGCGCGCGCCGGGGTCGAACGGGTCGGCGACGAAGCGATCGGCAGTGATCGCGGGCTTACCGACGTAGCCGCGCGCCACCTGAGCGCCGGAAAGGTACAGCTCGCCGACGACGCCACGGGGTACCGGTCGCAGCATCGCATCGAAAACATAGGCCGACATGCGATCCACCGGACCACCGATGGCCGGCTGCCCGCCGCCTGGCTCGTTTCGGCCGGAATTCACGGTCGCGACCACCGCTTCGACGGTGGTCTCGGTCGGGCCGTAGCAGTTGTATACGGCGGTGCCGGGCAAGGCGCGCAACTGTTCCCACATCGGCGCACCGATGGCCTCGCCGCCGAGCGCGAGCACCGTCAATCGTTCACCGTCGACCAGACCGGCCGCGGACAGCTGGGTGAACATCGAGGGCGAGGTGTCGATCATGTCGATCTCGTGGCGCACGATCCCCTCGACAAGACCCTGCGCATCCCGCATTTCGGTGTCGTCGAACAGATGCACCGCGTGACCGTCGAATAGCCCGATCATCGGCTGCCATGACGCGTCGAAGCTCAGCGACCAGGCGTGCGCGATCCGCAGTTGCCGACCGAGCCTGGCGACCGCCGGTCGGTACACCCGGTCGCGGTGGTCGGCGAAGTAGCTGGCCAGGGCGGCATGAGTACCCATGACGCCCTTGGGTTCTCCGGTCGAACCGGAGGTGAAGATGAGGTATGCGCACGACTGCGGATGCGCCGGTCGTTGCGCGGAAACGGTCCGGGCCGCGATCCGCTCGACGACGGCGGGGTCGTCGAGCACCAGGGTCGGCCGGTCGGCCGCCGCGTGCGGCAACCCACCGTTGGTCACCACCAGATGCGGTGCCGCCTGACGCAGGATGGACTCGATACGCGCCGCCGGAGCGGAGATCTCGACAGGCACATATGCGCCACCGGCCTCCAGCACCGCGAGTATGGCGATGATCGACTGCGCCGATCTCGGCAGCAGCAGGGCGACAACAGTTTCCGGCCCGATCCCGTGTTCGACGAGCTCACTCGCCAGCCGACCGGCTTCCGCCCGCAGTTCGCGGTAGCTGTAGAGCGCATCCGCGGAACTCAACGCGACCGCATCGGGGGTCAGCTCGACTTGGCGCAAGAACAGCTCGGAGGCGGTCTGCGGCGGTGAGTCGACGCCGAACCGAGCAGGGCCATCAGCCCGGCTGGGGGCGGAGCCGATTTCGGTCCGAATGCCAGGGCGGTCCGCGGATCCGCTCGGCCGCACGCTGAATTGTCGCGCCGCCCGCTCGCCCGGCAGCAATACGTCGAGCTCGTCCGGGCTCGCGTCGCCGCTGTCGGGCAGTTGGCGCAGGACCGCGAGGATTCGTTCGCCGATATCGCCGACGGGGAAATGCGGGAGCGCTTCCGCGACGGCCTCGAGCATCACGACGAGCGCACCGTCACTGAGGTACGCCACCACCGAAAGGGGGTAGTGCACCAGGCTTTCCATGGCGACGGGCAGGAACCGGGTGCCGTCTTTGGTGACGATGGGGTCCGTCGCCGCGCCGATGGGTGCGTTCTCGAATACGAACAGCACGTCGAACAGCGAACCGTGTCCCGCGGCACGCTGGATATTCGACAGGCTCACATAGCCCGCGTCGCGCATGGCCGCGGATTCACGCTGCGACCGCGCACACTGCTGCGCGACAGTCTCGGTGCGGTTCAACACGACCCGAGTGGGCACCGTATTGATGAACAGCCCGATCATGGTTTCCACACCGGGCAGCGAATCCGGCCGCCCGGAAATGGTGGTGCCGAAGACGACATCGCGGCGATCGGTGAGGCGGCCGAGCACCACCGCCCATGCGAACTGGACGACGGTGCTCATGGTGAGGCCGTTCGCGCGCGCCCAGCGCACCAGCCGATCGGTCTCGGTGCGGTCGAGGCTCAGCCGGGTGCGGCGCGGGATGACAGTGCCGACCTCGGCCGCGGAGCCGTCGGCGAGCATCAGCGGGCCGGACAGCTCCGCCAGATATTCGGTCCAGCTGTGCAGCGCGGCCGTCGCGTCGTGCGCGGCGAGCCAGCCGATGTAGTCCCGATACGGACGCGCCTTCGGCAGCGAATCCGCCTGTCCGCCCGCCTCGTACACGGCGATGAGCTCGCGAAAGAACACCGCGACCGCCCAGCCGTCCATCAGGATGTGGTGCGCGGTGACGATCATCCTGCGCCGGCCGTCCGGCAGCGCGACCAAGGTGATCCGCAGCGCGGGACCGCGCCCGAGATCGAAACGCTGCCCGCGGTCGGCCTCGGCGATGCCGTCGAATTCGGCTGGCAGCGCCGAGATCTCGAGCCACGGCAGCTCTACCCATGTCGGCACGATCTGTACCGGCTTCGGCAGATCCTGGTCCCAGAACGAGGCCCGCAGGTTCGCGTGGCGTTCCAAGATGACCTCGGCGCTACGCCGCAATACCGGCACGTCGATCGGACCACCGATGTCGATGACGAACTGCATCGTGTACAGGTCGACGCCCTCGCCTGCCAGCTGGGCCAGCGAGAACAGCCCCTCCTGCAACGGACTGAGTGCGAGCACATCCTCGATCTCGGCGGGGACGCTGCGATCCACGCTCATTTCCACCCCTCGAATCCGATCGTGGCGACCTGCGCCGCAATTGGTTTCGCACCGACCGGCCCGAAAGCGCGCGCCGATTGCGCCGGAAGCCATCCGCCCGTCATCGCGACTGCTTCCAGGCCGCACCCAGCGCGGACAGTGCGTCTTGGCTGAGCCCGGACACACTCATCGCGGTATGGCGACCGTCCGCCGCATCGTCGGAGGTGGCGTCGCCGGGGGTAACACTCGACGCGTCACCATCCGCGGATGCGCCGGAAGGGTCGGCGATGGTCGCGGTGACGCCCGCGAGCACCGCCTCGTCGACGGCCGCGGCCAGCTCGGCGATGGTGATGTGCTCGAACACCAGCTGCGGAGACAACGGGAGCCCGATCTCGTTGGCGCGGGCCGACCATTGGATGGAGATGACACTGTCACCGCCCAGGGCGAAGAAGCCGTCGTCGGCCGCGACATCGTCGATCTCGAGCAGTTCTTCCAGGATCGCGATAAGTCGGCGCTGGGTCTCGGTCTGCTCGCCATCGGACTGCGTTGCACCGGTGCAGGTTTCCTGCCGCGAGGCCGACACCGCGGAGCTCGTGAACGCGAGTCGACCTGCGGTGTCCCACCGTGCGCGTTCGCCGGTTCGGAACAGCCGCGACCCCGGGGCCCGCGCGTACGGATCGTCTATGTGCGCGGCCGCCGCATCGTCGGCGATTGCGGATACGAGGCCGACGCCGCCCACATAGACGTCACCGAGGACGCCGGGCGGCACCGGCCGCAACGTCTCATCCAGCAGCAGCACCATGGCTCCCGGAATGGGACGCGCGCGGCCGTTGCCGTCGACCGCACCGCGAGCGACCACGCCCGCGTATTCGGGAATCCGATAGTCGAACGTGGCGATCGAACCCGAGGACAACGCGGGCAGCAGATCGGGAAGCGCAGCGGGCCACGATGTTCCGGTGACTTCCCAGCTGCGTACCGTCGGCAGCATCGAGACACCGGTGTGCACGAACCTGGCGAGTGTGTCCGGATCGGCGACCACATGGGTGACCCGGTGTTCGGCGATCAGCTCGACGAGAGCGACCGGGTCCTGTCGCTGTGCCTCGGTCGCGAGGATCAGCGTCGCACCGTCGGCCAACGCGGCGATCAGTTCGACATCGACCTCGCTACTCGACCACGGCGCGGCGAGCAGACGAATATCGGCCGCGGATCCGGTTGCCCGGTCGAGAGATTCGGCCCGCCGATCCGCGGCGACGGCCCTGCGGTCGGCTACCGCGGCCGCGATCGCGGCCGGGTCGAGCGTCATCGTTGTTCCGTCTCGGCGCGAGAACTCGATCGGTACACCGGTTTCCGCGGCGGTGTCCAATGCGCTGACTCGGCGGAGCACACCCGAGACCGATGCCGTGCTCGCCGCGCTTGCCACGGTGTGGCGATCGAGCCGATCGAACAGCGCACCGTAGGTCAGGAATTCGGTGCCGCAGCGCAGCGCTGCTCGTTCGGCGGGGATACCGCGGCCACGCCGGATCAGCTCGGCAATACCGGGCACCCAGGAAAGCTCCACACCGGTGGCCCATTCATCGAGCACCCGCTGCCGCTCGTCGGCGGGCAGGATGTCGAGCTCGCCGAGTGTGCCGTCGGGCCGTTCCGCGAAGGCGGTCAGCACCCGAAGCATCCTTTGCGCGAACAGCTTCCCGGTGGCGGGCTCGTACAGGTCGGTGTTGACGATGATGCTCGCGTCGAAACCGCCGTCCGGACCTGCGAAGAAGTTGATGCTCAGGTCGAGTAGCGAGACATCGAAGTCCAGTGGCAGCACCGTCAGCGAGGTGTGCGGATCGAAGCCGTGGTCGGCGCCGTCCCAGTTCTCCTCGCGGAAATGCATCATCGTCTGGAACAGCGGATTGCGCGCACGCGATCGCGGCGGGTTGAGCGCGTCGACCAGGCGTTCGATCGGGATGTCCTGGTTGCTGTAGGCGCCGAGCGCGACATCACGGGCGCGCTCGAGCACCGTGCGCAGCGTGGGATCTCCGGACACGTCGTTGCGCAGCACCACCATGTTGGCCAGCAGCCCGACCAACTCGGCCGCGGCAGGATCGACGCGGCCCGCGATAGGTGTGCCGAGCGGAATATCCACGCCCGCACCGAGTTTGTGCAGGAGTGTCGCCACCGCCGCCTGGTAGAGCATGAATTCACTCGCTCCTGCCGATTCGGCGAGCGCCTTCAGCCTGCCGCGCAGCGCGGCCGGCACCGCGAACGGCACCACGTGCCCGTTCTTGCCGAGCACGGCGGGGCGCGGCCGGTCGAGCGCGACGTCGACCTCATCCGGCAGACCAGCCAGGGCGCTACGCCAGTAGTCGATCTGCCCGCCGAGCGAATCGACCACCTCGCGCTGCCACAGCGCATAGTCCGCGTACTGGATTTCCAGCGCGGACCACTGCGGTGCGGCACCTGCGATGCGTGCTCGATACGCGGCGGCCAGGTCGTCGAGAATCGTGCGGAACGACCAGTGGTCGGCGACCAGGTGGTGCACGAGTAGCGACAGCACATGGGTGTGCCTGTCCAGCACGAAGACCTGTGGGCGAATCAGCAGCTCGGTGTCCACCGCGAAGCAGTACCGTCCGGCTTCGGCCAGCTCGGCGCGCAGCCGATCCGGATCGTCGAGCACGGTGACCTCGACCTCGATCGGTCCCGCCTGCCGCACCGACTGATAGGGCACACCGCCGCTCTCCGGGAACACGGTGCGCAGCACCTCGTGCCTCGCCACCACGTCGCCGAGGGCAGCGCGCAGTGCCGATACATCCAGTGGGCCGTCGACGCGGACCGCGAACGGAATGTTGCCGATCGCGCTCGGCCCCTCCAGCTTGCGCTGGAACCACAGCGCGAGTTGGGAGAAGGACAGCGGAACATGTTCGGGCCGTTCCCGTTTCGCGAGCGCGGGCACGACCGTGCCGACACGTGACGGAGCGGCCTCGATCAACGCGGCGAGGCCGGCCACCGTGGGAGTGTCGAAGGGGGCACGGACATCGATCTCGACACCGAATTCGGTGCGGATCTGCACCACGAGGCGGGTGGCGAGCAGCGAGTGCCCGCCGAGCTCGAAGAAGGAGTCGTCCGCGCCGATCTGCGCACGGCCGAAGATCTGGCCGAACAGTTCGGCGAGTCGAATCTCGGTGGCGGTGCCGGGTTCCCGGTAGCGCTGCGTGGCGGCGCGCTCCGGGTCGGGCAGTGCGCGCCGATCCAGTTTGCCGTGCACGGTCAGCGGGATCTCGTCGATGACGGCGAAGGCGCCGGGCACCATGTACTCCGGCAGGGTGGCCGCGGCGTGTGCGCGCACGTCCTCGAGATTGAGCGCGGATTCCGAAAGACCGTTCGCGGGAACGATGTATGCGGCCAGCATCGCACCGATGGCTTTGTCGGCCACCGCGATCACGACGCAGTGCCCGACACCCGGGTAGGACGCGATAGCCGCCTCGACCTCGCCGAGCTCGATGCGGAAGCCGCGCACCTTGACCTGCTCGTCGGCCCTTCCGACGAATTCGATCTCGCCATTGCTGTTGCGCCGCGCCAGATCTCCGGTGCGGTACAGCCGTGCACCCGGCGCGAACGGGTCGGCGACGAACCGCTCCGCGGTCAGGCCACGCCGATTCAGGTAGCCGCGCGCCAGTTGCGCACCGCCGAGGTAGATCTCACCGACAACGCCGGTCGGCACCAGTTGCAGCGCTTCGTCGAGCAGATACACGGTGACGTTCTGGTTGGGCACGCCGATCGGCACGATCCTGGTGCCCTGCGGGCCCTCCACCGACATATGGGTCGCGCAGACCACGGCCTCGGTGGGTCCGTAGTGGTTTCGCAGTTCGGCATCGAAGACACCCGCGAACTTATCGGCGACCTCGCCGGGCAGCGCCTCGCCACCGACGGGAACATGGCGCAGCGCACGCCATTCGCTCACCTCGGGCAGCAGCAGGAAGGTGCTCAGCATCGAGGGGACCATGTGCAGCACGGTGACGCCGCAGCGGGTGATCAGCTCGGCGACGTAGGGAATGTCGCGGAAGGCGTCCGGTTTCGGGATCACCAGCCGGGCGCCGAGGGTCAGAGTCACGAAGATGTCGAGCAACGAGGCGTCGAAACTCACCGAGGAGGACTGCAACAGCCGATCTTCGGCCGTCATATTCCATTCCGCCACGAAACCATCCAGGTGCTCGGTAATCGCCGCGTGGGATACCGGGACGCCCTTGGGCTTCCCGGTGGAGCCGGAGGTGTAGATGACGTACGCGAGATTGTCCGGCAGCAGTGGTCGCACCCGGTCGAGGTCGCCGGGGTCGGCCTCGGACAGCTCCGCCGCCACAGACTCGGCGGCATCCAGCTCCATCTGGCCGAGGACCAGGCGCGGTGCGGCGTCCTCGACCAGGTAGTCGATGCGATCGTCCGGGTACGCCGGATCGATCGGAAGGTAGGCGGCACCGGACTTGAGCACTGCGAGGACCGCGACGACGAACTCCACGGAGTTCGACAATCGCAGTCCGACAATGTCTTCGGCACCGATGCCCTGACCGATCAGCCAGTGCGCCAGCCGATTCGCGCGCCGGTTCAGTGCCGCATAGCTCAGTTCGATGTCGGCGGTGCCGCGCGCACCTGGCGCGGTGTTGTTTCGAGCGACCTGCAAGCAGTCGCCGGCGACAATCGCCAGCGCATCCGGGCTCGCCCCGACACGGTCCTCGAACAGCGCGACCATGGTGCTCGGCGCGGCCTCGACGATCGCACCGTGCGACAGCCCGATAATCTCGGCGCGGTCGGCGGCGCCGAGCATATCGATCTCACCGAGCCTGCGCTCCGGTGTGGCCAGTGCGCTGTCCAGAAGCTGCACGTAGTGCCCGAGCAGCTGTTCCACCAGTGCGTATTCCAGGTCCGCGGTCCGATACTCCGCCTCGAGATACGCGCCGTCGTCCGCCGTCACCACGGTGACACCCAACGGAACCTGCGCCACCTGGGTGCCGAGATCCAGTTGGGTGGCTGCGACGGCTTCCATTGCGAAGCCTTCGGCGCTCTTGCGCACGCTGAAGCCGAGGCTCACCAACTGTTCCAGTCCGTCACGGCCGCCGACCCGGTCCGGATTCGCCTCTCGGACAACCCGATCGATACCGACATCCTGGTGGGCGAACGCGCCGAGGCAGGTGTCACGGATGGTCTCGGTGAAATCCGCGAACGAGTCGGTCGCGCCGATCGTCGCCCGCAGCAGCAGAGTGTTGCCGAAGTAACCGATGAGCGTTCGCGCCGCGGGGTCGCGGCGCACCGTGATCGGAACCGAGACCAGGAAATCCGTAGCCGCGGTGTAACGGTGGATCACGGCATCGTAGGCGGCGAGCCAGACCATGAACGGTGTCGCACCGTGGGTGCGCGCGAATGCTTCTACGCGGCCGACCAGCTCACCCGGCAGCGCAACCGTGCAGCGATCGGCCTGCTTGGGTCCGGTGGCACCTGCGATTGCTGTGCCCGGCAGCTCGAGCGCCTCGGGGAGCGGGCGCAAAGTATCGCGCCAGAACTCGATCTGCTCGGCGTCATCCTCGGCGGCGGTGTCGCCGAGGACCGCGACATCGATGAACTGCGCGCTCGGCGCGGCGGCGGTCGCTTCGCCTCGATAGGCAGTGTTGAGTTCGGCGAAGAACACGGCCCAGGAATCGTCGTCCCAGCAAATGTGATGTGCGACCAGGATGAGCGCGAATTCTTCGGCGGCGGTGCGCACCAGCGTGATTCGCAGTGGTGATTCGGTAGCCAGATCGAACGGGCGACCGAACTCCCTGCGCGCGAGCACCTCCAGCCGGCGAGGTCTGCCGGATTCGGGCAGCTCGGTGAGATCGTCCGCGTACCAGGGCAGTTCGAGATCCGCGCGCACGATCTGGTAAGGATCACCGTCCTCGCCGAGGCCGTAGGTGGTCCGCAACACATCGTGGCGGCCGACCACGGTCGCGACCGCATCGCGCAGCCGCGCCTGGTCGAGCGCACCGGTCAGGCGGTAGGCGACACAGACATTGAGTGTGGTGTCCTCGGGGTCGCGGGTTTGCAGGAACCACATGCGACGCTGGCCTGCCGAGAGCGGGTAGCGCTCCCCCGGCGTCGCGCGTGGGACCGGTGCGGCGGCGGGTTGTGCTGTGGCCAGGCCGCGTTCGGCAAGTCGCTGGCGCAGCAACGCCTTGCGGCGGTCGAGCACGCTGGTGATCTCGTTGTTCGACATGACATCCTCGCCTAGACGTTGCTGCCGGCCATCAGGCGTACGACGTCGTCCAACGACGCGCCGCCCAGGATGGCCGCCACCGGGAGATCGCGGTTCAGTTCGGCCTGCACTCGCTTACGGAAGTCCAGCGCCTGTAGGGAATCGAGGCCGAGGGCGACCAGCGGCACCGAACTGTCGATGGTGTCGAGCCCTTCGGTACCCATCACCTTGCCCAGCTGCCGCAGCACCTGGTCGGACAGCGAGACATCGGCCGCGCCCGCTTCGGACACGGTGAACCGCTGCGCGTCAACGGGTTCGGTGACAGCCACCGGCACTCGCGTCGGCTGCTGTAGCTGTGCCAGTACGTCAGTGAGCAACGCACCCCAGCCGACCGCCGAGATGATGTCGGACAACTGCGCCCAATCGGCCGCCATCACGAGACGGTTTCCGGGACGACCGATTTCGGCGTGCTCGGTGAATCCGACGGCGAGGGCATCGCGTGGGCTCATGGAGACCCCGCCCGCGGCGGTAATCCGGTCCAGACCGACGGCGTGCAGCGGTCCTTCGAGATCCCAAATTCCCCACTGCACGGCAACAGCATTCGTGCCCGAAGCCCGCAACCGGCAGGCCAGCACGTCGAGCATCCGGTTGACGGTGGCGTAGAGGATTTGTCCCCTGCCGCCGAATACGGCTGCCGCAGAGGAGCAGATGATGACCCGGCAATCATCGGCGAGCGGCAACAGCCGAAGCAGATGATCGGTGCCGATGATCTTCGAGCTCGCCATCTCCAGCACCTTTTCGGTGGTGATGTCGGCGAGTTCCGCGCTCACATAGTTCACCGCCGCGTGCACGAGCATGGTGGCGGGTAAATCCGCGTGCCCGGCGGCGAGTCGGCGGACGCTGGATTCATCGCTGACATCGCAGGCGGCGACGACGACTTCGGCGTGACCGATCTCCCGGACGGCACGCAATCGGCCGGCGATCGCCTCGGTCTCGCCCGACCGGCTGAGCAGGGTGATGCGTCCGGCGCCACGACCCGCGAGGTACTCGGCGAACTTCAGGCCGAGGGTCCCGGTACCGCCGACGATGACCACGTGTTCCAGATCCCCGGAATCCGGTGCCTCGGTCGGGCGCGCGGAATCCACTTCGAGCCGCTTGGCGTAGAGCCCGCCGACGCGCAACGCGAGTTGCGCCTCGTCCTTGGTGTGCAGTGCGCGCACGATCGCCGCCGCTCGCGGTGCATCCGAATCGCCCGCTCCCAGGTCGAGATGCCGGAACGCGGTACCGATGTGCTCGAGACCGATGCAGCGGAAGCCAGCGGACACCGCGCCGTTGAACAGATGCGGTGCTGGATCTTCGGCGACTACCGATTCGCCGCCGACGGTCAGCAGCCAGCAGTCCCCGACGGTCGAATCGATGGCGGGCAGCCATCGGGAGGCGTAGAAGTCGGCGAGCTCGCGGACAGCGGCGGGCCCGTCCATGTCCGGAAGTTCGGGCAGCAGAACGACGACCGAGTCGTAGTCCGCGGTCACCGCGGGCCTATCCGGGTCGTAGGCCGTCGCGCTCGCCCCATGGTTGTAGGCCGCGGTGCACAGCGCCGATGCGAGTTCGCCGCAACGCCCGGTGTGGTCGACGACAAGCAAGGTGCGTGGCGCAACCAGCGATCGGCGCTCGAGTCGTACCCAGTTCTCAGCAAGCCGCGTCGGGCGCTGATCAATGTCGCCGGATTCGGGTCCGCCGATGGACGTGGGCGCGGACTGATACGGCGCCCACAGTTGCTGCCGGCTCAGCACCGTGTTCGGGAAGTCGCGCAACGGCAATCGCGCAGTACCCGAGTTGGATTCGACGCGCAGCGCCTCCCAACGGTAGTTCAGGTCGTGCACCGCTATGGTGGCCAGGTTCCTGGTGAACTCGCCCAGGCCCACGGCGGTGCGCAGGGAGGTACCCGCGACCCGGAAGTCGCGCGGTGGCAGCGCGGGATCGTGCGGGACCAGCCCGATATTTTCCTGGATCGCCAACTGCAGCATGGGGTGTTCGGCGATCTCGATGAAGGTGTCGACATCGGCGGAGGCCGCGACGATCGCGCGGTCGAACCGCACACGATTGCGCAGATTCCAATACCAGTACGCGCTGTGCGCCAGATGCGGACCGATTGCCTCGCCGAGGGTTGCTCCATAGCAAGGGATCTCGGTCTCGAGGAAGTTCGGGCCGCTCATCTCGTCATTGAGCGCCGCCTCCAGGTCATCGCGGTATTCGCTGACGATCGAGGTGTGCGCCGGGTAGGCCACCCGAATTTCCTTGGCGAACTGACCTTTGGCGTTCGCGGTCGCGACCATATCGACGATGGTGTCGCGGTCACCCGAGATCGCCAGAATGTGCGGAGAATTCACCACCGACAGCTCCGCCCATCCGGAATGCCGCGCCAGCAGCGCCTCGCACTGGTCGCGATCCATGCCGAGCACCGCCATCGAAAAGCCGCGCGGCGAAATCCGGTCGACGAGCATGGCCCGATGGGCAACCGCCAGTACGGAATCCCGCAGTGTCATGATCCGCGACACCGCACCGGCGGCGAGCTCACCCTGGCTGTGGCCGATGGTCGCCGCGGGAGCGACGCCCGCCGCCTGCCACATGGCGGCCAGTCCGGACATCTGGAACATCAGCGCGGGCTGTACAACTCGCACCGAGTCCTCGAACTGCCCCTCATCGCCGAGCAGGTAGCGCAGCGGCTCGGCATGCCCGAAGCGGTCTTCGAAGATCGCCGCGCATTCCTCGATCGCCGCGCGGAAGGCGGGCGAGGCGGCATAGTACATCTTGCCCATACCCGGTCGCTGGCTACCCTGACCGGGGAATACGAAGCCGATCCGCCGATCGGAGGCGACCCCGATGGTGGAGACGACCATTGGGTGCTCGGTGTCGGCGGCGACCGAACGCAGCGCGTCCATGAGCTCCGTACGTGTCGTCACCATCGCGAGGGCGCGGCGACGTTTCGCCGTCCGCGTGCGGAACAGCATGTCCGCCACCTGATCCGGCACGACATGCTGGTTATGTTCCAGATAGGTCAGTATCGCGGCGGCTTCGCCACGCAGACCGTCGACGGAATCCGATGACAGCAATACGGGAATGGCGCCGTCCGGCAGCCGATAGTCAGGCATTGATGTCCTCCAGCACAGGCATGGCCAGGATCGCGTGTGCGTTGGTGCCCGCGACGCCGAACGATGAGACGGCTCCGTAACGGACGCCGTCGACCGGCTCCCATGGTTCGAGTTTCGCGGCCAGCCGCAGGCTGGTGGCGTCCCAATCCACCTCGGTGGTCGGGTTGTCCGCATACAGGCTCGGCGGGATCTGTCCGTTGGCCCCGCTCAACAGCACCTTGATCAGCCCGAGCATGCCGGAGGCCGCCTGCGCGTGACCCATATTCGATTTCACCGAACCGAGGCGCGGTCCCGGCGTCGCCCGGTCGGGCGCACCGTAGGCGTTGGCAAGCGCGGTCAACTCCAGCGGATCACCGACCGGTGTTCCAGTGCCGTGTCCTTCGATCAGGCCGATGTCCTCGGCGCGAATACCCGCCGCGGACAGGGTCTTCTCGATCAGCCGTTGCTGCGCCGAGGTGCTCGGCACCGCGATCGGTGCGCCCTTGCCATTGTGGTTGACCCGCGAGGCCAGCAGGCGGCCATAGATTCGATGGCCCAATTCCCTTGCCCGCGACTCGTGTTCGACGATTACGACTCCGGCGCCTTCGCCCCAGAGTGTTCCGGTGGCATCAGCGCCGTAGGAACGGCAGTGTCCGTCCACGGCGAGCGCGTTGTTCTTCGAGAACTCGAAAAAGGCGGCAGGCGAACCCATTACGCACACACCGCCTGCCAGCGCCCAATCACATTCACCACCTCGCACCGCATTCGCGGCCAGATGCAAGGCCGTGAGCGAGGACGCGCACGCGGTGTCGGTGGTCAGCGAGGGCCCGATCAGGCCGAGACTGTGTGAGATTCGTCCGGCGATCGCGCCGAGCGCGCTACCGGTGACCCGGTAGCCGGTGTACTCGGTGACCGCGCCGGCGATCGGGCCGTATTCGTTGATCGAGGCGCCCATGAAGCAGCCGACGTCCGCACCGTCCAACGCACCGGGGTTTATGCCCGCGTTCTCCAGCGCCCGCCATGCCACCCGCAGCGCGACTCGCTGCTGCGGGTCCATCGAGACAGCCTCACGCGGTGTGATGCCGAAGAACATCGGATCGAATTCGGTTGCCCCGGCCAGGAACCCACCGGCGTCGGCGACGCGGCTCCACCCTTCGGCGCGGTGCAGAGCGAGCAATTGTTCGATCGGCCATTCCCTATTTCGCGGAAACGGGCCGATCAGTTCACGTGATTCGGCGAGCGCCGACCAGAATTCCGGAAGCGTCTCGACGCCGCCGGGCGCCTCGACGGCCATTCCGGAGATGACAATGTGGTCCACGGCCTGGGTCATGCGACGCGATTCAATTCCGGCGCAAGCAATTCGGCGATTCCGGCGGCATTATCGTGCAGATAGAAATGCCCGCCGTCGAACACCGTCACCTCGATCTCCTGGTCGCTGTGATTGGCCCAGCCATACAGTTCGCGCGGCGTGACGAGCAGATCCTCGGCACCGCCGAGCACGTGAATCCTGGCCTGCACTCGTACATCCACCGGGCAGGTGTATGCGTCGAAGGCTCGGTAGTCGGCCTTCACGACCGGCAGCGCCATCCGCATCACCTCACGGCTGGCCAGCACATCCGCGCCGGTGCCTTCGATGTTGGAGAGATGGTCGAGGATCTGCTCGTCGTCGGTGGGATGGGGTGGCAGGTCGGCGGCCCGCCCCGGTGAGACCGCCGCGGAAGCAGCGAGCAGCCTGACATCGATGCCCGCCGCTTCCGCCGCCCTGACCAGCTCGAACGCCACCATCGCGCCCATACTGTGGCCGAACACCGTGAGCGGTAGCCCCCGGTTGTGTTCGGAGCCGCGGAATTCCGCGAAAGCTCCGGCGGCGAGCTCGGTCAATGTGGACGCGGCGGCTTCACGCGCCCGATCCTGACGACCCGGGTACTGGAAGATCAACACATCGAAGTGTTCGCTGAGCACCTTGGAAAACGCCCGATAAGCGGAGGCACCGCTGCCCGCATGCGGGCAGATCAATAGGGGTGGACGGGTTGCGCCATTTCGAGCGACCGGCGTGCGGTCGCCAGCGATGGAGCCTGGCTTGTGGAATTGCCGTACCCAACCGAGATTTGCTGGCATTTCTTGACTCCTGCGCTTCCGCCGAACGTTTTGCGGCACTATGTATCGCACCGTGAAACGCCATGGAAATCGGCGGCGTACAACACCCCCCGGCTCGCTGCACTATCTGATGTGGTCTTGATATCGTCGATCGATATTAGCTGAGGCTACCCTAATACGTCCAGCGATCTAGTGCGTCCCGAGGCGATCTACATCACCTCAAACCTGATCGGTGAGATAGCCACCGCGAGCGAAGAATTCGGCCCCCGAGTGCTCGGCACCACTGGCATCGCGCACGCGCGTGATCACCAAGCCGCGCTCGAGTCCCCGATGCGCATCCCGGCCCGCCACCACCACGCCACCACCCTCCTGCACGATGACCCGGCCGGGCGTGCCGCCATAGCGCGCCTCGGAGAGCACCGCATCGAGCACCTCGATCCGTTCGCCGCGGTAGTGGGTGAACGCGCGCGGGTACGGCTCCGAGAGCGCGCGCACGAAGCGTTCGAGATCGATCGCTGACCAGGTCCAGTCGATCCGGCTGTCGCGTTCGGAACGCTTATGAAAGTAGGTGCGCTCGGCTTTACGCTGTGGCCGCCACTGGGCGGTACCGGACTCCAGCGCGCCGAGGGCCTCGCGCAGCGCATCGGGAATCAGCTCCATCCCGCGCAACACCAGTTCGGTGCCGGAGTCGTTGGGGCCGATGGGAATCGAGCGCTGCACGAGGATGTCGCCGGTGTCGAGACCCTCGTCCATTCGATGGATGGTCAGGCCGGTCTCGGATTCGCCGCTGATCAGCGCCCACAGCACCGGAGAGAAGCCGGTGAACTTCGGCAGCAATGAATCGTGCAGGTTCAGGGTGCCGTGCACGGGCAGGTTGTAGAGCTCCGCGGGCATCCAGGTGTACCAGCTGTTCACCACGATGACGTCCGGCTCGGCCCGCTTGACCAGGTCGATGGTCGTCTCGTCGGCCCGCTCGGTGAGATGAACGGGAATGCCGTGCTCGCGGGCGAGCTCCTCGACCGAATCCGACCAGATCCCCTTGTATGAATGCTCACTGGCCGGGTGGGTGACCGAGAGCACCACCTCATGCTCCGATTCGATCAGGGCCCGGAGAGTCTCACGACCCCAGGTCTGGAAACCGAACGACACGATACGCATGAACCGAACCTCACCTATTGACGAATTAAGGGTAGCCTAGCCTGTTTGATTTTCGGCCGAGTTCAGGCCACCCGAGCCGCCGCCGCGCGCCCTGGTCCCGCCATTGAACGGGCCGGAGCGGTCCGCAGCACGCGGTCCGAAAGTTCGCCGAGGCAGCTGAGATTCGGAAATCCTGGCCCCTGCGCCATCGCGGCCATGTTCGGCAGATAGAGCTTCGTGTCCAGACCGGACACCGCGAGGTCGTAGCCGATCGAGGCCTCGATGCGCGACTGGGTCAGCGGACCGCCGACCGCCAGTTCCAGCAGGTCGGCCGCGTTCGAATCGAACAGCTCGAGGAACCACAGCGGCTGCCCGCCGGTGGCGTCGACAACCAGGTCGAAGGCGTGCACCTGGTCCGCGCGCCGCTCGTTGCGCAGCGTCATCGCGACGCCGTCGCCGTGCTCGGCCACCCGCACCACCCGGCCCTGGAGGTGATGTACGCGGTTGTCCCCGATCAGGCTCTCCTGCACCCGCACCGAGAACACGCCGCGGTCGGTCCGCCGGATGACATCACGGCGTTCCTCCATACTCAGCGCGCTCCACTTGACCGGGTCGCTGAAAAGTGAGTTCTCGAAATAACTTTCACCTCGCGTGTAGATGGTCGCCTTGGGGGAGATCACCGAGATGGTGAGCATGTCGTGCCGGACCAGCTCGTCCAGGGCCGAGCCCGCCGTCTCACCGCCGCCGATCACCGCGGCCCGCGAGGACACCGGCAGCCCGCGCTTGCCCGCCAGATCCCAGAACTCGGCGATGCTCAGTACCCGAGGATGCTCGGCCAGCGCCCGGGTACTGCGCCCAGGACCGGTGATCATCAGTGCGTCCGTGTCGATTTCAGTAATCAGACCGTCTGCGTCGGCCACCGAGACCAGCCAGCCGTCCGCCGCCGCGGCCACCGAACGCACCGTTGCGAACACCACGTCGAGGTCGATGGCACGGGCGACCCATTGCAGGTATTTGGCCCAGACATGGTGGTGCGGGCTCGGTCGGCCGCGGTCGACCCATTCGGCGTAGGTGCCGTTCTCGACGAGGAACGAGGTCCAGCTATAGGCCGTCATGGCCGCGTCGATCTCCCGGTTGTGCCCGCGCGACCAGGTGGAGTGATACGGGAAGCCGACGTCCTTTTCCGGACTCGTGCCGAGGCGATGCTGCCCGTCGGTCCAGCCACCACTCGGCAGCCAGTTACCGCCGACCGTGTGCGCCTCGACGACGACGACCCGCGGCGCGGGCAGGCCGAGCTGCCGCAGCACGTGCGCTTTTGCCGCCACCGCAAGGGCTTTCGGTCCAGCTCCGACCACCAGAAGCGTTTCCACCGGTTCTCCTCTACTCGATTTCCCGCGGTGATCTGCCGCACCCAGGCCGCTATCTTCTTTGCATAGGCTTACCTTATATTGCAGGGTAGTGCCAGTGCCCGAGCCTGGGAACCCGCACCGACGAACGAATGGATGAAGAGATGATCAGCACCAGAAAGAAGCCGGTCGCGCGCCTCGCGGCCGCGGCCTTCGCGCTCGCCGCGACCGCGCTTGTCGGCACCTTCGGCACCGTCGCGACCCCGGCCGCAGCCGCGCCGATCGGCACGCCGATGCGCGCCGAGGCTCCCGGAGTCGGCGAGCTGAAGGCCAAGCTGCAGCTGGTTCTGAACACCGGCGCCTCACGCTCGGCCCGTGCCGCCGAGCTCGAAGCGGGCGATGCGGGCATCGGCCTCGTCAACCAGGTCGGCACCGTGATGGCCGCCGCGCCGCCGAGCTTCCGCTGGGATGTGCTCGGCCCGGTCTCGGTGTCGGGCAATCAGCTCACCGCGCAGCTGAAGACCTCCATCGACGGCTACGACCCCTGGTTCTTCGAGATCTCCTGGAAGCAGATCGACGGCACCTGGAAGCTCACCCGTGAGGCCGAGTGCACTGTGGCGAGCGTCGCGATGCTGCCCTGCACGGTGTAACACCCCGCGCCACAACGGCAATGGCCCCCGAATTCGGGGGCCATTGCCATATCCATGTCATGTGTGCCACGCCACATTCAACTCTCGAGTGATCTTAGGCTAACCTTAGTAACATGGGTAGAGGATTCGAAGGCTTGATGCTGAAAGCGTGGCGCGCCGAGGACTATCGGCTGACGGTCACCTCGACCGAATACATCACCGACAAATTCCTACGACTCGGCTTCACCGCGGGGGGCCTGCTCGCCGATCATCCCGTCCACCCCACCCAGTGGGTTCGACTGTGGATCCCCAACGGCGACAAGGAACATCAGCGCGGCTACACCCTCGTGGATCCGGACCCGACCGGCGACACCTTCTCGATCGAGTTCGCCGTGCACCACGGACCCGCCTCGATGTGGGCGCAAAAGGCCGCCGTCGGTGACGAAATCGACGTCTCGGTGCTCGGCTCGGATTTCGAACTGCCCGATCCACTGCCGAGCGAGTTCGTCATCTTCGGCGACACCGCCTCGCTGCCCGCGATCAATTCGCTGCTCGACGCGATCAGCGACGTCCCGGCAAAAGTGTGGCTGGAATGGCAGTACGAATCCGATCCTGCGCTACCCGTCCGCAACAAGCCACATCATCAGGTGACCTGGGTGCAGCGCATCGACGACGGCAGGCTGCTGCGTGAGCAGGCCCAGGAAATCGACTGCGCCGAAAACACTTACGCCTGGGTGGCCTGCGATGGACACACCACGCGCTCGATCGTCAAGACGCTCGAGAGAACGCACGCGCTGCCCAAGACCGCGATCAAGTCACGGGCCTACTGGAAATAAAGCGTGTCTCCCGATCGGTGAGATCGGTACACACCGTCCTCATGACGTGTGCCGCACCACAGCAGAAGCATCCCACCAGGCACCGACAAGAATGGCCCGCTTCTATCCTGCGCAACAAGCATTGGGAGACGCACGCTAGCCGACCGGCCCCGTCGTCACCGAGACGACGGGGCCGGTCGGTCGTTCATACCGGAGCCGGTTCCAGCCGCCAGCCCGATGCGCGGGAGCGTTCGTTCCAGAAGTCGGCATAGCGGCCGTTGTGCGCCAAAAGCTCGGTGTGCGTGCCGCGTTCGACGATGCGGCCGCCGTCGAGGAAGAGGATCTGGTCGGCGTGGGCGATGGTCGCGAGACGGTGCGCGACGACGATCACTGTCTTGTCGCGGGTGAGCTCGTGCACGCCACGCACGACGACCGCCTCGCTGTGCGGGTCGAGCGCGCTTGTCGCCTCGTCGAGCAGGACGATCGGGGCGTCCTCGAGCAGCGCCCTCGCGATCGAAACCCGTTGCCGCTCACCACCGGACAGCGTGGCGCCGCCCTCACCGACCGCGGTGTCGAAGCCGTCGGGGAGCCGGTCGACGATCTCGTCCACGTTCGCCGCCGTCGCGGCGCGGCGCAACTCGGCGTCGGTGGCGTCGGGGCGACCGATCCGAATGTTGTCCGCCACCGACTGATTGAACAGATAGACGTTCTGGAAGACCAGCGAAAGCTGGTTCAGCAATGTCTCCGAGGGCTGCGCACGCACGTCGTGTTCGCCGACCGCGACTCGACCCGAGTCGACATCGTAGAACCTGGCCACCAGCCGCAGTAGCGTCGTTTTGCCCGCACCGCTCGGGCCGACGACGGCTGTCGTGGTACCGGCGGGCACGGAGAACGTCAGGTTGGACACCACCGGCGCACCGGGCAGGTACCCGAATGAGACGTCATCGAAGACGACCGAGGGCGCACCAGGCTCGACCGGCGTATTCGCCTCCGGCAGTAGCGGTTCCGCGAGCAGACCGGTGACACGGTCGGCCGCTGCCGCCGCTGATCGCAACGCGTTGCCGAGCTGTGCGGCCTGGTTGAGCGGTTCGATGAACCGGGAGCTCACCGCGATCAATGCGATCGCCGCGGCCGCCGACACAGCACCGTCGGTCACCCTGCCCACTGCGATGTAGACCAGGACCAGGAAGACCGCCTGAACGAACAGACCGAACACGATCAGACCTGGCACCGTCGCGAACATCAGCCGGGAGATGGCCGAACGCTGTCGCGCAAGTGCGTCGTCGAGGGCCCTATTGCCCGGCCCGACCGCACCGAAGGACCGCAGCACCGGCTGCGCCTGCGCGAATTCGACCACCCGCGAATCGGCTTCGGCCGCCGCCGCGTGCATCCGCTCGTCGGCACCGGAGTACGCCCGGTTCGCCGCGCTGTTGATCAGGAAAAGCACCGGTGCGGCGAGCAACATGGCCACCGAGATCCGCCAGTCGATGAACAGCATTCCGAGCGCGACGCCGAGCGGCACCAGGATGCTGGTGAGCACCTTGGTCAGCAGGTAGGCGATCAATCCCTGGATCTCGCGCACGTTCTCGACGACGATCCGTGACAGCGGTCCCGCGCTGTGCGTCTCGAACCAGCCGAGCGGCAGCGCGTTGAGATGGTCGCCGAGCCTGGTTTGCAGTCCGCGCTGCATGCCGACGCCGATGCGCAGGCCGATCGCGGCCTGTAGATAGCCGAAGACCACCACGGCGGCCACGGCGGCGAGCATCCACAGCGCCCAGAACCACGCCCGGCCGAGATCGTTGTCGAACAACGCCTCCAGTACCGGCACCAACAGGAGATAGGCCGCGGCTTGGCTCAGCGCCTGGGCGATGATGGCGGCGAGCAGCTTCGGTGTCAGATGGGTGAGCTCGCCGGGGACGAGTCCGAGAACCTTGCGAATCATCGTGTCCCCTCGTTGGCAGCGGCATTCTCGACAAGCGCGATAGCGCCGAGCGCCGCCTCGTTGATTTCCCATAGCCGCTGGTAGGTGCCACCCGCGGCGACCAAGCCGCGGTGATCACCCTGCTCGACCAGGGTCCCGTTCTCCAGCACCAGAATTCGATCGACTCCGGTAATGGTGTGCAGGCGATGCGCGATGACGAGCACGGTGCGCCCGGCGACAAGCACGGCAAGCGCATCCTGAACGGCCGCCTCCGATTCCGGGTCGGCGAAGGCGGTCGCCTCGTCGAGCACGAGCACCGGGGTATCGGCCAGTAGTGCCCTTGCTATCGAAAGTCGTTGCGCCTCACCGCCGGACAATGTCGCGTCGACACCGATCTCGGAGTCGTAGCCGCGCGGCAACGCCAGGATGCGGTCGTGGATCTGTGCCGCGCGCGCCGCGCGTTCCATGGTGGCGTCATCGGCATCGGGCCGGGCCAGTCGAAGATTCTCGCGCACCGTGCCGCGTATCAATCGGACGTCCTGGAACACGAATCCCACAGTGCGATACAGCTCGTCGGAGGAGTAGTCGCGGATATCCCTGCCCGCGATGGTGATTCGTCCCGCACCGACGTCGTAGAAGCGGGGCAGTAATTTGGCGAGGGTCGACTTGCCGGATCCGGACGGGCCGACAAGGGCGGTGAGGGTGCCCGGCTCGAGCTCGAGATCGATGCCGCGCAATACCTCATGGTCGGTGCGGTAGCCGAAGGTGACGCCCTCGAAGCGGACCACACCGGCGGGTTTCGGCTCGTCGTCGCTCGACTCCGATGCCCCCGAACTCAATTCGGGTGTCTGTTGCAGTTCGTACAGCCGCACCGCGGCGGCGCCCGCCGCACGCAGCGCCTGAGAGCCGTAGCCGAGACCGAGCAACGAGCTGCCGAGCCCCAGTCCGACCAGCAGGAATGGCAGCACGTCGAGCGGCGCAACCCATTCCAGGCCGACCGCGGCCAGCCCGCCGATAACGACGACCAGCATTACGAAGACCGGAGCGACCACCATGTCGGAGGCCGATTGCACCCGGATGATCGGGGTCTTCAATCGGTCGAGGCTCTTGGCTTGGCCGTTCACCGCCTCCTGGAACACGGTGTGCGCCTTGCCTGCCTGGCCGAACGCGCGGACCACCTGGATGCCGTCGACGAACTCGATGGCGGCGTCCTGGGTGCGGCGCTCCCACCGGTTGTAGACGGCCATCCGGTCGCGGCCGTCCTGATCCATCATCCTGCTGAACAGCACCGCGTAGGCGATCAGCGGGATGAGCAGCACCAGGGTGAGCCGTAGATCCACGGTGACCAGGTAGCCGAGGGTGACCAGCGGGACGGTCAGCGCGCCGACGAATTCCAGTCGCGCGTGCGCAACCAAATAGTGCAGCGCCTCGACATCGTCCTGTAGATACTTCTTCACCTCGCCGGAGGACCGCTCGCCGAACCAGCCGAGCGGGACCCGCGTCAGCTTGGCCGCGAGCAACCTGCGCAGCGTGAGTTGATAGTTCGCATCCACCAGATGCGACCAGGTCAGCGCGGCGGCCTGCATCAGGCCACGCGCGATGAGCACGACAACGGCGATGAGCAGCAGCCGCCACACCCGATCGGTGTCGACCACATCCGCGAGCAGTTCCCCGCACGCCTCGACGATCAGAATGAACGGCGCCACGGTGCACACCGAGGCGATGGCCACGATGATGCTCGCGAGTGTCAGCGTTCGCCGGACCGGCGCGAGGATCTCCTTGCGCGCCGCCGCCTCGTGCTGTTTGCGCTCTTTCCGCACCGCCTGCGGCGCTCGGTTCCCCGTCTCCGCCACCGGTAGTGGCTCGACCTCCACCGTCATATGTCTCGCCTCTCGACCTTCGTGGGGCATCTAGCCGGAATCGGCACCCATCTTCACACAAGAAATGCTCCGAAGATAGGTAAGGCTAAGTTATCAACCTGTCACCGCAGGCCCCCGATGGAAGGCCCTTGCTCGACAAGGACGGCAACCGTGGCCCAGGGGAATCGACAACAGTGCGGCGACGTTGGCCACCGGCATGACCACAACGGAATCCGATCGCTCCGAACCAATCGTCGATACCAGCACCACATTCGGCGCGAAAGTCGCCGCCCGGCTCGACAGCGAACAAACCGTCTGGCTGACCACCGTCGGTGCCAGCGGAACCCCGCAACCGAACCCCGTCTGGTTCCGCTGGGACGGCGAGGAATTTCTCTTCTTCAGCCAGGCGGGCAAGCCCAAGCTGCGCAATATCGCGCGCAACCCCCGGGTCTCGCTGAACCTCAACGCCACCGAAACCGGCGGCGAGGTCGTCATCCTCGCCGGCACCGCGCGGGTCGACGAATCCGGCGCGTCCGCGGAGGAGATCACCGCCTACGTCGAGAAGTACACGGAGGGACTCGTCGATATCTCGATGACCGAGGAAGAGTTCTTCGCCGAGTACTCCGTCGCCGTCCGGGTCCGGCCGGACCGGCTGCGCGGATTCTGACCCATCGCCGTCCCGGTCGATGGGGCGGCCCGACTACTGTTAGGTCCGATGAGAAGGCGGCAGCAGCCGCCGTTGCCCAAGCGGCACGGCCTGGATCCGGCCCGCCTCCGGATGCCGGAGGAGGGCGAGTGGGCGACCGTTCGTGACCATCTGGTCGATCGGCTGCCCCGAGTTCCCGTGGCCAGAATCGACCAACTGCTGCGCGAAGGCGGCATCGTCGATCTCGAGGGGCCGCTCGCACCCGACGCGCCGTTTGTCCCCGGTGGCGCGGTGTGGTTTCACCGCGACCTGCCGGACGAGACAACGGTGCCCTTCGATATCTCCATCGTGCATCGCGACGACGACCTGCTCGTGGTCGACAAACCACACTTCCTCGCGACCATTCCCCGTGGCAGGCACATCCTCCAGACCGCGTTGGTCCGGCTGCGCCGCGAGCTCGACCTGCCCGACCTGGTACCCGCGCATCGGCTCGATCGCGTCACAGCGGGGCTGATTCTGTTCATCGTCGATCCGGCACGGCGCGGGGCGTACCAGACGATGTTCCACAAGCGCACCGTCCGCAAGGAGTATGAGGCGATCGCGCCGTTCGATCCCGAACTGGAGCTGCCGCGCACGGTTCGCAGCCGCATCATCAAGGAAAAGCAGGTGCTCGTCGCGCAAGAAGTGGCCGGTGAGCCCAATGCCGAAACGCGGATCGACCTGCTGGAGCACCGCGACGGGCTCGGCCGCTATCGGCTGCGCCCGCTGACCGGCCGCACCCACCAGCTACGGCTGCATATGAACGGTCTCGGCATCCCGATCCTCGGCGACGATTTCTACCCGGCAATCACGGACAAGCCGGTGGATGATTTCACCAGGCCACTACAGTTGCTCGCCGCGTCGCTCGAGTTCACCGATCCGATCAGCGGTGCCCCGCGCCGCTTCGAAACCACCCGCAGCCTGCAAGCCTGGCACGAGCGGGACAACTGGGGCCGCTAGCGACTTGCGCCGTTGGTCACCATGCCTTCCCAGGGCCAGGTGGATACGTAGACTGGGCGAGATGCTTCAACAGGACCTCGAGGAAGCGGCCCCGCCCCGCCACAAACTGCATGCCTATATCGATGTGGCTGTGGTCGTGGTCGTCCTGGCAGGCACCAATCTGATCGCTCACTTCACCACGGCGTGGGCCAGCATCGTGACCGTCCCGATCGCCGCGGTCGTACTGCTCGCGCTGGTTCGACGTCGCGGACTCGGCTGGTCCGAGCTCGGCCTCTCGCCACGCCACTGGCGCCGTGGCACTGTCTACGCGCTCGGCGCGGTCGGACTTGTGCTCGCCGTCGTCGCGATCGGCGCGATACTGCCGATGACGCGCCCGTTTTTCCTCGCCGACCGCTACGCCACCATTTCTGGTGCACTGGTCGCGTCGATGATCGTGATCCCGCTGCAAACAGTGATCCCCGAGGAACTGGCATTTCGTGGCGTCCTGCACGGCACCCTCGATCGCGTCTACGGCGCGAGAGGTGTTTTCGCCGCGGGGTCGCTGTTGTTCGGAATGTGGCATATCGCCTCCTCACTCGGCCTTACCTCCAGCAACCGAGGACTGAGCGGATTCGTCGGCGGTGGCGTCGCGGGCCAGATCATCGGCATCCTGCTCGCCGTCGTGGCGACCGCCGTCGCGGGCATGGTCTTCACCTGGCTGCGCCGCCGCAGCGGCAGCCTCCTCGCACCGATCGCCCTGCATTGGTCGGTCAACGGTGCCGGCGCCCTCGCCGCCGCCATCGTCTGGCATACGACGCTGAGCTGAATCGCTATATTTCTCGGCATTCTTCGATTCGAGCACTTGTTCGAGCGTCGGCATTGACCTCGCAGAGATGACGGTTTAATCTCACTGCGATCACACATATGTTCGAGCAAGTAGGTCTCACGTTCTGACACCTGCTCCCGGGAAGGCTCGCGATGCGCGACGGACCGTCGACCGATAATTCCGAATTCGCCAGTTCCGAAATTGCCGTATTGGCACAGCAAGTCGCTGCCGCGCGCGGGAAGTTGCCGTTGCAACACGACGCGGCGCTTTTGGCGGTGCTGTCGGATGCGGAGATCGCGGCGGAACGAGAACTCGCGGAATGGGTTCGGACCCAGCGGCGCGGGCAGCGTCGGCGGGCGGTCGAGGACGAGCTCGCGGCGGAGGAGCGCGATCGGCGCACCGCCGCCGCCATCAGGAAGGCCGACGATGCCGACGCGCGCTGGCACCGGCGTGCGCTCGCGGCGCGGCGGCGGGTGTCGAATCAGGATGCGCGCCTTGCTCAGCTGTACCGGCGCGCCGAATGGTCGTCGCGTGCGCTGATCGCGATCGTGGTGCTCGGCATGGTGTGGGCCGGAGTGAACGTGCAGCACAACCTGGTACCGAGCGGTGACATGTCCGACCCGCTGTATTGGTTGAGCTATGGCATCGAGGCGATGATCTCGATCCCGATCATCACCATCATGGTTGCCGCGACGACCGCCGCCCGGTGGGGCCGTGAACTCGCCAGAGGCAAGGTCATCTTCTTCGAGGCCGCGCTGCTCGGCACCACCATCGCACTGAACGCGGGCCCGCATATGGCCTCGGGCGCGCTTGGTCGCGCCGCCGAATACGCCATCGCACCGGTCATGGTCGGCGTCGTGATCTGGCTACACGCTTGGGTATCCGGCCGCTACGCACTGTTGATCGACAGTGCGCCGGTGGTCGAGTCGAACGATCTGCCCAACGTTGCGCCGAGCCACCGAGTCGACACCGCCGCCCCTGTCACCGCCATCCCACGGGAAGAGCCGACGGACCTATTGGAATTGCTCGCGGCACGCGATATCGAGGCGATCATCAATCCGGTGCCCGCGCAGAGTTCGGCCGACATCACCGAACCGAGCGGCCGCAATGGCGCGACACCCGCCGAGCCGTCGATCGGTTATCCGCTGCGCGCGGTCCCGCTCACTCGGCGCAACGGCACAGCGCACGCGGGAACGACCGCCGCTCAATCGAATTCCAAGACCCGGTCGAAGTCCAAAGTCCAATCAAAGCCCAACGCTGGGTCGAACCTCGAGACTCAGCCGAACTCCAACGGGGCCGAGCACCAACCGTCCGCCGATGCTCCCTCCGACAGACACAAACCGGAGTCGCACGAACCCACAGAGCGCGGCGGGAACAACGAGAGCCCGCAGCCACGCGACCACACCGAATCCCGCGCGAACAGCCAACGCCCCTGGACCGAACAGCTGCCCGTCCAAGCCGAACTCCGGAATCAGCAGCCACCCAACGCCATCGATCCCAGCGCGAGCGCCGAGCAGCTGGACAGTGAGCGTCGCAATTCGGTCGATGTGATCAACGAAGCCGTGCAGGCCCTCGCCGCCGACACCATCCTGTCCGAGAGCGACGACATGGTCGCCGAGCTCGACGACGTCGAGGTGTGGGCGGTAGCAAGGGAAATCGCCGAACGCGGCCTCTCCGCGCTCCCGGTCGAGCAGCTCGCCGAAATCCTCATCTTCGCCGACCAATCCTGGACCCCGACCAGTATCGGCAACGAGGTCGGCCTGTCACGCGCCGCAGTCGCCCGCGTACTCGAATCCGCCCGCAAGGTCCGCCGCCCGTACGCCGTCAGCTGAGACGAAGGGGCCGCTCGGCTCGGAACTTGCGAGCTGACCGCCTTTTCGTGCGCGAGTACCTACGCCATTCGGCGGTATTGGACCAACCCAGTTCGACAAGCGGCGACCGTCCTGCATCTGCTTGCATCGCCAACAGGGGAGGCCGTCCGCTCGGATGTTCCGAGCGGACGGCCTTTCGTGCACGACGACTGGCGTCACTCCCTGGTGTTCGACCAACCACCACCAGCCGGAGCCTTTTGGGCTTCGTCGCGACGCGGGGCGTAGTCAACGGCGGACGACCGGCTCGCACCGTTCTGTGTCGCACCACGATCGCCGTGACCCGGCCACCAGGCACGGCGGCCGATCAACGCGGTGACGGCCGGGGTGAAGAACATGGCCATCACGAAGGCGGCGATCCCGATGCCGACCGAGATGGCGAAGCCCATCTGGGAGAGCACGTTGTTGCCCGCCAGCATCATCGACGCGAATGTTCCCGCCAGGATCACACCGGCGGCCGCGACCGTCGGACCGGTATGCCGAAGGGCAAGCGCGGCAGCCTCTTTCGGGTCGCGACCCGCACGGGCCTCCTCGCGCAACCGCGCGACCATCAGGATGTTGTAGTCCGTGCCCAGTGCGACGACGAACAGATACATGATCAGCGGGATCGTGAACATCAGACCGGAATTGCCCTGAATGTTCTGGAACACCAACACGGCGGCACCGAGAGTGGCGGCGAATCCCAGGAACACCGACGCCATCAGATACCACGGCGCCACCAGACTGCGCAGCAGCAATGCGAGCACGATCATGATCAGGACCGCCGCCACCGGGAACACGATCGCGTAGTCGTGGTTCATCGCATCCTGGAAGTCGACGAACACCGAGGTCATCCCGCCAACGGCAGCAGTTGTTCCAGCCGGTGCCGCCGCATGCGCGACATCGCGCAGTGGACCACGGACCGTCTCGAGCGCCGCATCCGATTCGGGCACGGAGTTGAGCGTCACCTGAAATTCGGCGCTCGCCTGGTCATTCGACACTCGGGGCTCCCCCACCTGACCCACTCCTGGTACGCCGACCAGCGCGGCACGATAGGTCGTGAGCTGCTCAGTTGTCAGCTGCCCGCCCGGCGAGTTCAGAAGAACATCCGAGGGTTGGGTAGCGCCCGCAGGCATCCCCTTGAGCAATTCCTTGCTGTAGACCGTGGATTCGGATGCGTCCGACGTCGAGCCCGAACTCAGATCGAAAGTCGGATTGAAGCCGAACGCCACCACACCCAGCGCGACAAGCACACCACCCGATGCGACCGCGAACGCACCGGGCCGCCGACCGAGTGCGGCACCGACCGCAGCGAAGCGAGCGCTCTTCGGCTCCACCTTCCATGCCTTGGACGGCCAGAACACCTTCGTGCCGAGCAGCGAAACAACGGCGGGCACCAGGGTGAGTCCGGCCAGCAGTGCCACGGCGACCGCGATCGCCAATGCCGGACCGAGCGCACGGAACATGCCGAGGCTGGACAGGGTCAGCGCCATGAACGCGATGATCACCGCGGCCGCCGCCGAGGTGATGGCCTCGCCGACCTTGGTGACGGCGCTGACCATGGCGGTCTTCGGGTCTTCGCCCGCACGCAGCCGCTCCCGGTAGCGGAACATCAGGAACAGGATGTAGTCGGTGCCGACGCCGAACAGCACGACCAGGAGGATCGCGGTCACCGACGTGTCCATCTCGAGGTCGAAAGCCTTGCTGACCATGGCAATCAGTCCATTGACGGTGCTGGAGATCGCGCCGATGACAACGATGGGGAGCAGCGCGATCACCGGGCTGCGGAAGATGATCAGCAAGAGCACCAGGATCAACACGATCGTGGCAACGCCGATGATCGCCATGCCCTTCTCGCTGGACTCGGTCTGGTCCAGCATCTGCGCCGCCTGACCGGTGATACCCGCTTTCAGGTCAGTGCCTTCCACCTGCTTTTTCAGGTCGTCGCGCAGCTCCTTGACGGCATCGCTCTGCGTCTTGTCCGACGGGTTGGTGACCTTGGTCATCTGTACCGCGATGATCTGGATCAACCGGTTCTCCGAGGGCGGAACAACCTGCATCCCGGTGACACCATTGATATTTGTTTCAGTGAGTTTCGCTGCGGCCGAGGCGATTTCGGTTGAATCACCCTCGGTCAACGGTGCGTTGTCGGCCCGTTCGAAGACGATGATCGCCGCGGGCGCCGCGCTCTGCGGAAATGCTTTCTGCTGCAATTCCATCGCCTGGATCGACTCGTAATGCGATGGCAGGAACGCCGATTGATCGGTGGTCGAGGTGAGTTTCGGCGCCGAGAGCACCACCGCGATCGCGATGAGCAGCCAGGCGCCGATCACCTTCCACGGGTTGTGGACGACAACGCGCCCCAGTCGAGCGAACATGGGAGAGAATGCCTTTCGTAATAGGAAGAGCCAGGCGAGGAACGAATTCCAGGCTCAGGCGTTGATGTCCTCGGTGTACGGTTTGCCCGCGGCGTCGGCAAGTGCGCGATAGATCCGCTCGGGCACCCGGTCGCGCAACTCCTCGACCGAATCCAGCACGTCTACGGTGTAGTCACCCCAGCCGAAATCGTCGGTGCCGAGCGTGGTACGCCAGTTCTTCCAGTCCTTGATCAGGTTCGTCATCTCGCTGAGGTCTGCCCACTCCGACCGCCGCACTTGCACCACGAACTTGCCCTTGCGACTCACCCAAACCCGAACGGTCTGGATGCCGACCTTGGTGAACTGCCGCGATTCACCGATGGCCCTGCCGAAGAACCGCTGCCTGCGAACTCCGCCCGGGCCGACCTTCACAAGTACCTCGTGAAACTCCCCCGAAGCGCCCTTGCTCATGTCGATGCCGGTTTCCGCCGGACGCTCGGCGCTTGAAGCACTCTCGTCGCTGATCAGCTCGCGTTCATCGGTGGACATGGTTCCTCAATTCATCAATGGATGCGCAAATATGCATCGAAGCACTGGCCACGGCCCCCGTCGGCCCGCCGCTGGTTGATCTACCGCTTTCCCCGACGATGCCGACCCAGTTGCCGACTACATCGCGTCGGGACTCACTATAAGTAGATGTATACGTATAACGCAAGTCCTAACATGAACTTCCGCTGTCGTCGGACGGATATACGCGACTCCGGACAAACGACGAAGGCCCGCCTCCCAAAAGGGAAGCGGGCCTTCGACTTTGTGAACTCAGTTTTTCGAGATGAGGCTGACCTTACGGTTACTTGGCCTTCTCGAGGACCTCGACCAGACGCCAGCGCTTGGTGGCCGACAGCGGACGGGTCTCCATCAGCTGAACGTGATCGCCGACAGCGGCGGTCTCGTTCTCGTCATGCGCCTTCACCTTGGAGGTGGTGCGAATGATCTTGCCGTAGAGCTTGTGCCGGTGACGGTCTTCCAGCTCGACGACAATCGTCTTGTTCATCTTGTCCGACACAACGTAGCCACTACGTACCTTGCGGCTGTTGCGCTCTTCCGTGTTCTCACTCATGCCGCATCTCCCTTGCCAGCGGGTGCCGTGGCCAGGCCGAGCTCGCGCTCACGCATGACCGTGTAGACGCGCGCGATCTCGTGACGAACGACGCGCAGCCGACGGTTGTTGTCGAGCTGACCCGTCGCCATCTGGAAGCGCAGGTTGAACAGCTCTTCCTTCGACTCACGCAGGCGGGCGACAAGCTCCTCTTCAGTGAGCTCGCGGAGCTCTGCGGCCGGTGTTCCGGTAGCCATCAGAACTGCTCCTCCCTCGTGACGATCCTGCACTTCATCGGGAGCTTGTGCATCGCGCGGCGCAGGGCCTCGCGAGCGGTCTCCTCGTTGGGGTAACTCATTTCGAACATCACGCGACCGGGCTTGACGTTCGCGATCCACCACTCCGGCGAACCCTTACCGGAACCCATGCGGGTCTCGGCAGGCTTCTTGGTGAGTGGGCGATCCGGGTAGATGTTGATCCAGATCTTGCCGCCACGCTTGATGTGGCGGGTCATCGCGATACGAGCCGACTCGATCTGCCGGTTGGTGACGTAGGCGGGCTCGAGAGCCTGGATGCCGTATTCACCGAACGCGACCGAGGTGCCGCCCTTTGCCATTCCGGAACGACCCGGGTGATGCTGCTTCCGGTGCTTGACCTTCCGAGGCATCAACATGCGTCAGCCCTCCTGCTTTTCTGCCGGAGCGTCCGCAACCGCAGTGGCGGTGGCTGCACGCCCGGCCTCAGTGCTGGTCGCGGTGGTGCCGGCGGAACCGGAACGACGCGGGCGGCTCGGCCGCTCACGACGCTCGCGGCGGTCACCGGCTGCGGGCGCGGCCGAAGCCGTGACCTCACGCTTGCCACCGACGATGTCGCCCTTGTAGATCCAGACCTTCACACCGATGCGACCGAAGGTGGTCTTGGCCTCGTACAGGCCGTAGTCGATGTCCGCACGCAGCGTGTGCAGCGGAACCCGACCCTCACGGTAGAACTCCGAGCGCGACATTTCGGCGCCACCGAGGCGGCCCGAGCACTGCACACGGATGCCCTTGACGTTCGGCGAACGCATGGCCGACTGGATGGCCTTGCGCATCGCACGACGGAACGCCACACGGTTGGACAGCTGCTCGGCCACACCCTGGGCAACGAGCTGCGCATCCGACTCGGCGTTCTTCACCTCGAGGATGTTCAGCTGCACCTGCTTCTTGGTGAGCTTCTCCAGCTCCGCACGGATGCGGTCGGCCTCGGCGCCGCGGCGACCGATGACGATGCCTGGACGCGCGGTGTGGATGTCGACGCGAACCCGGTCACGGGTGCGCTCGATCTCCACCTTCGAGATACCTGCCCGCTCCATGCCAGTGGCGAGGAGCTTGCGGATCTGGACGTCTTCCTTCACGTATTCCGCGTACTGCTTGTCCGCGTACCAACGCGACTTCCAGTCGGTGGTAATGCCGAGGCGGAAGCCATGGGGGTTAATTTTCTGTCCCATTTACTTTGCCCCTCCCTTCCGGCGGTTACGAGTGGATCCACCGGCGGTGGGAACGCTCTCGACCTCGATGGTGATGTGGCTGGTGCGCTTCCGGATCCGGAAGGCCCGACCCTGTGCACGCGGCTGGAACCGCTTCATGGTCGCGCCCTCGTCGACGAAAGCCGTCGAGATAACGAGCGTGGCCGGGTTGAGGCCGAGGTTGTTCTCGGCATTCGCCGCGGCACTCGCCACGACCTTGGCAACCGGCTCGCTCGCGGCTTGCGGCGCGAACTTCAGGATCGCCAGTGCGTCCTCGACTCGCTTGCCGCGGACCAGGTCCACAACGCGACGAGCCTTCATCGGGGTCACGCGAACGTGCTTAGCGGTCGCGCGAGCCGTCGGATTCTGAGTCTCAGTGGTCATCGCCGCTTGCTCTTCCGGTCGTCCTTGACGTGGCTCCTGAACGTGCGCGTCGGCGCAAACTCACCGAGCTTGTGCCCGACCATGTTGTCCGATACGAACACCGGGACATGCTTGCGACCGTCGTGGACGGCGAAAGTGTGGCCGATGAAATCGGGGATGATCGTGGAGCGACGCGACCAGGTCTTGATGACCTGCTTCGTGCCCTTCTCGTTCTGAACGTCCACCTTCGCGAGGAGGTGATCGTCGACGAACGGGCCCTTCTTAAGACTGCGTGGCATCTTCTACTCCCTCCTGGTTATCGCTTGTTCTTGCCGGTGCGGCGGCGGCGGACGATGAGCTTGTCGCTCGGACGGTTGGGCTTGCGGGTGCGGCCTTCCGGCTGTCCCCACGGGCTGACCGGGTGGCGACCACCGGAGGTCTTACCCTCACCACCACCGTGTGGGTGGTCGACCGGGTTCATGACGACACCACGGACGGTTGGGCGGCGACCCTTCCAGCGCATACGGCCGGCCTTGCCCCAGTTGATGTTCGACTGCTCGGCGTTGCCGACCTCGCCGACCGATGCGCGGCAGCGCACGTCGACGCGACGGATTTCACCGGAGGGCATACGCAGCGTGGCGTAGGGGCCTTCCTTACCGAGCAGCTGGATGCTGGCACCGGCCGAGCGAGCCATCTTGGCGCCGCCGCCCGGACGCAGTTCCACGTTGTGAATCGTGGTACCGGTCGGGATGTTGCGCAACGGCAGGTTGTTACCCGGCTTGATGTCGGCGGTGGGGCCGGACTCGATCGGGGTGCCCTGCGCGATGCCCTTCGGCGCCAGGATGTAGCGCTTCTCGCCGTCCGCGTAGTGCAGCAGCGCGATGTTGGCGGTCCGGTTCGGGTCGTACTCGATGTGAGCGACCTTCGCCGGCACGCCGTCCTTGTCCAGTCGACGGAAGTCGATCAGACGGTAGGCGCGCTTGTGGCCGCCACCGCGGTGCCGAGTGGTGATGCGACCGTGCGCATTACGACCACCCTTGCTGTGCAGCGGGCGAATCAGCGACTTCTCAGGGGTCGACCGAGTGATTTCGGCGAAGTCCGAGACGGACGAGCCACGGCGACCGGGTGTTGTCGGCTTGTATTTACGGATTGCCATGAGTTCTTCTCTTCTTTCTGGAGTCCCAGGCGCTTACGCGACCGGGCCTCCGAAGATCTCGATGGGCTTGCTGTCGGCCGAGATGGTCACGAGCGCGCGCTTGGTGTTCTTGCGCTTGCCGTAACCGAAGCGGGTCCGCTTGCGCTTGCCCTGACGGTTGGCGGTGTTGACGCTCGTGACCGTGACACCGAAGACCTTCTCGACGGCAATCTTGATCTGCGTCTTGTTGGAGTCCGGGTGCACGATGAAGGTGTAGGTGCCTTCCTCGATAAGTCCGTAGGACTTCTCCGAGATGACCGGCGCCAGCAGGATGTCGCGGGGGTCGGCGATGGTGGTCACTTGCTCTCCTCCTGTGCATCCTGTTCGGCTTCGGCCGGGCCATGCACGAAGGCATTCAAGGCCTCGACGCTGAACACCACTTCGTCACTTTCCAGCACGTCGTAGGTGTTGAGCTGATCCGGCGCGATCGGGTGCACGAACTCCAGGTTTTGCACACTCTTCCAAGCCGCGAGATCCTCACGTCCGAGGACGAGGAGGAACTTCTTGCGGTCCGAGATCTCCGCGAGGAAGCTCTTGGCCACCTTGGTCGACGGGGCCTGCCCGGTAACCAGCTCGGTGATCACGTGGATGCGCTCGTTACGCGCCCGGTCCGAAAGTGCGCCACGCAGTGCTGCGCGGATCATCTTCTTGGGGGTGCGCTGGCTGTAGTCGCGCGGCTGCGGGCCGTGCACGACGCCACCACCGACGAACTGAGGCGCGCGGGTCGAGCCCTGACGGGCGCGGCCGGTGCCCTTCTGCCGGTACGGCTTCTTGCCACCGCCGCGGACTTCACCGCGGGTCTTGGTGGAGTGCGTGCCCTGACGGGCCGCGGCAAGCTGCGCGACGACGACCTGGTGCATCAGCGAGATGTTGGCGGTCGCGTCGAAGATCTCCGCGGGGAGCTCGACGGTGCCATTTGTCTTGCCGCCCAGTTCTTTCACCGGCAGCGTGAGGTTGGCCTTCTTTTCGAGGCTGGTCATGCGTGTGCACCACCCTTCACGGCGCTCTTGACGACGACAACGTTGCCGCGACGACCCGGGATCGCTCCCTTGATCAGCAGCAGGCCGTTCTCGGCGTCCACCTTGTGAACCGAAAGGTTCTGCGTGGTGACGCGGTCATTGCCCATCCGGCCCGACATCCGCATGCCCTTGAACACGCGACCAGGGGTCGCGCAACCACCGATGGAGCCAGGGCGGCGGTGCACGGCCTGCGCGCCGTGCGAGGCGCCCTGACCGGCGAAGCCGTGACGCTTCATGGTGCCCGCGAAGCCCTTGCCCTTGCTGGTGCCGGTCACGTCCACGTACGCGCCCTCTTCGAACACCTCGGCAGTCAGCTCCTGGCCGACCTCGAAGGTGGAAGCATCCGCAACGCGGATTTCGGCGACGTGGCGACGCGGGGTGACACCGGCCTTGGCGAACTGACCGGAGACCGGCTTGTTCACCTTGCGCGGGTCGATGGCGCCGAAGGCGACCTGGACGGCGCTGTAGCCGTCCCGCTCCACGGTGCGAATCTGGGTGATGACGTTCGGTCCGGCCTTGATGACGGTCACGGGAACGACGCGGTTCTTGTCGTCGAACACCTGGGTCATACCGAGCTTGGTGCCCAGGATGCCGGCCGCTGGCCTGTTCTTGTTATCAGTCATGTCTCGAGTCCCCGTCACTGAATGTTGACGTCGACGCTGGCCGGCAGGTCGATGCGCATAAGCGCGTCAACCGTCTTCGGCGTCGGGTCGAGGATGTCGATCAGTCGCTTGTGCGTACGCATCTCGAAGTGCTCGCGCGAGTCCTTGTACTTGTGCGGCGAACGGATGACGCAGTACACGTTCTTCTCGGTCGGCAACGGCACCGGCCCGACGACACGGGCCCCGGTGCGGGTCACCGTTTCCACGATCTTGCGCGCTGACGCGTCGATCGCTTCGTGGTCGTAGGCCTTGAGCCTGATGCGGATCTTCTGTCCCGCCACGCTAAGTGTCCTTTTCTCCGCTTTTCCTTCGTGATCCGGAAGCTGGCTTCCGTACCACCCTCAATTTGCACAGCCCGAACACACGAAGACGTCCCGCAAGAGAACACGACCGAGCCACGCCCGGTCCTCGCCGCTGTTCATCTGTCATGGTTCTCCGGTCCACGCGGTCGGGCGTGTCGCCCATCCGCTCATTCTTCTGCCCAGGAATCGAAATTCGCCTCAGGCTTCGGAACAGTGTCCCGGACGTACCCACGCTGGAAGCCAGCGAGGTACACGATTGGGTACTACACGCCTTGCCACCCGCCACAACCCGTAGAGCAGGGATGGCCCGGTGCAAGGCAACCCGAACAGTATGCCCGATGCCCCCTTCGACTTCAAATCCACCCCCCGCTCGACGGCTTCGCCCGCCCCCAACGCAGGTCAGAGCCAGGATCCCGGGCGCGCCCCCGCGGCAATCGCGCCACCAAAACGGCAGCTCGGCACGCTACCGCGATAGAACTTACTTATGAGTAAGATGTGGGTATGACGAAAGAGACCGCCACCTACCGCGGCTGGAAGAAACTACCCGACAACCGGCTGGGCCACGCCCTGTTCTCCCTCGGCATGGTCGCAAGGGTGCCGTACTTCGGCACAGTGCTGCCGAGCGTGGTGCGGCTGGAGCCGGGCCTGTGCGAGGTGACCTCGCCGAAGTGGTTCGGCATCCACAACCACCTCGGCACCTACCACGCCATCGCGGCGTGCAACCTGGCCGAGGTGGCGATGGGAATGCTGAGCGAGGCGACGGTGCCGGGCACCCACCGCTGGATCCCGAAGGCGATGAACGTGCAGTATCTGGCCAAGGCCGAGACCGGCTTGCGCGCGGTCGCGAAGCTCCCCGAACTCCCGGACTTCGCCACGATCACCGAGGGGCAGGACCTGATCGTGCCCGTGTCGATCTACGACAAGAACGGCCTCGAGGTCGTACACGCCGACATCACCACCTGGATCACCCCGAAGTAGCAGGTGCGGCCGGCGGTGGCGGCCGCCTCGAAAAAGTACGGTGACCGGTGTCGCAGACAGTTGCATCGGCGTGGTCCCGGGGTTTGAATGCCGGTATGAGTGTCAGCGCGGTCCAGGAAGTCGATCTCTGCGTTGTCGGGCTCGGCCCGACCGGCCGCGCACTGGCACACCGGGCGATGTTGGCCGGACTGCGGGTCACCGCGGTCGATCCGCGGCCCGACCGGCTGTGGATGCCCACCTACTCCTGCTGGGTCGATGAACTGCCGGACTGGCTGCCCCCGAGCGCGATTGCCACCAGGATCGCCGCGCCGACCGTATGGACCAGCACCGAGCATCGCATCGAACGCCCCTACTGCGTGTTGTCCAAAACCGGACTGCGCGACGCACTGCCGCTCGACGACGCCACCGTGATCGCGGCACGAGCCACCAGGCTCGACGCACATGAGGTCGAGCTCGCCGACGGCACAATCCTCAGGGCAGCAACGGTTTTCGACACGCGTGGGCTGCCCGCGCTCGGGCGGCGCCGGGCCGCGAGCGCGCACGGCATCTTCGTCGACGCCGAGACCGCGGCGCCGATGGTCGCCGAAGGCGAAGGGCTGCTGCTGGATTGGCGGCCGGAGAACGGCGCGAGCCCCGACGAGCCGCCGTCGTTCCTCTATGCCGTCCCGCTCGGCGACGGCACCGTGATCTTCGAGGAAACCAGCCTCGGCCTGCGCGGCGGTATGCCACAGCATGAATTGCGCAAGCGCACGCTGAACCGGCTTGCCGCGCACGGCATCACGCTCACCGGCACCGAGCCGAACGAGGCCGCGCATTACCCGCTCGATCAGCGGCCGCCGCCGAAAAAGGGTACGGCGCAAGCGATCCCGTTCGGTTCCCGTGGCGGCATGATGCACCCGTGCACCGGTTACAGCGTCGCCGACTCCCTTGCCCTCGTCGACACCGCGATAGCCGCACTCCAGCAGGGCCGCGACCCCATCGCCGCGCTATGGCCGTGGCAGGCCCGCCTGACCTACTGGATGCGCACGCGCGGACTATTCGGCCTCGGCCGCCTGAGCACCGAACAGTCCATCTCCATGTTCGACGCCTTCTTCACCGCGGCACCACGCGGCCAACGCGCGCTGCTCTCGGCGCACGCCGACTACACCGCGCTCGGCGCCGTCCTGTTCAACACCGTCGCGCACACCTGGCCCTTCCACTGGCGCTACGACCTGGTGGGGTGGACCCATCGAAACCGCTGGGTCGAGTACCCATTCACCGAGTCGCCGCGAGGTGCAGAACGGCATGTGCGCCGCTAGCGACTGCTTGCAGGTCGCTCGAAAGGATCCGCTAGCGACTGCTTGCAGGTCGCTCGAAAGGATCCGCTAGCGACTGCTTGCAGGTCGCTCGAAAGGATCAGCTAGCGACTGCTTGCAGGTCGCTCGAAAGGATCAGCTAGCGACTGCTTGCTGGATCAGCGACCGGTTTCGGCGGCGCGGCGGTAACCGCGAATGGCGGGGTAGGCGAAGACCACGATAAGGCCGATGGTCCAGGCGAGGCTCTTCGTGAGGGGTTCGGCCACCGGCCCGCCATAGGAGAGGCCGCGCATCGCATCGACGGCACAGCTCATGGGCTGATTCTCGACCGTGCTCTGTAGCCAGACCGGGTAGGCGAAGACCGGGACGAAGCCGGTGTTGAAGAACATCAGCAGGGTATTGAAGATGCCGATGAGGCTGATGAGCAAGGTGCCTTCGGTGATCGTCGCCAGCGCGGTGACCAGGACGGCGAACCCGATACCGAACAGCACCGGAATGCTGATCAGTGCGATGGCCGCGAGCGGACCCTGTCCGAAGCGGAAGCCGATGGCGAAGCCGACCGCGATCACGAACAGGGTGCTGAAGAAGATGCGGACGGCCTCGGCGAGGATCCGACCGGTCAGCCCCGCCGCCCGGTGCACCGGCATGGTCCAGAAGCGACCGAGCAGGCCGGTCGCCTTTTCCCGCTTGACGCCGAGCGCGCTGACAACGGCGCCGGTCATCGCCGCGATCAGTGTGATCATCGCGACCTGACCGTAGATGCTCGGAATACCGGTGGCCGCGGTGATCGAATTACCGAGCACGACACGGAACATCAGCAGCGTCAGCGCCGGATAGAGCAGCGTCTGAATGGTCGTCGACGGGTCACGCACCCAGGTCAGCAGCAATCGCTTGCACTGGATCACGCTGTGAGCCAGCCAGGTGCTCAACGCGCGTTCGGATTGCGCGGTCACCACGGGAAGCGGGGAGTTGCCCGCCGGTTCGATGTCCTCGGTGACGGGATGGGTCATGGTTGCCTCTGCTGAACTCATGGCCGCCTCACACTCGCCCAGACCGCCAATGGGACGAACGCGATCGCCAGCCCGCTCACCCAGGCCAATGGCACCCACAGCACCTGCCAGGTGACCCCGCCATGGGCCATATCGCGCAGCGCGAAGGAGAACTGGGAGATCGGCTGGTTGCGCACGAACGGCTGAATCCACTCCGGGAAGCTGCGTTCCGGGACGAACCCGCACGAGAGCATGCCGAAGATCAGGGTCGGCAGTGTCAGTGCCTGGCTCAGCGATTCCGGGTTCTTGGTGAGGATGCCGAGCGTGTCCGCGCCGATCGCGAGCACGGTCCCGATCGCCAGCGAGAACACACAGAACAGCACGGCCTGGCCGAAGCCTGCGACGAAACGGAAGCCGATGATGTGACCGAAGATCAGCGCCGCGGTCAACGAGGTGACCGAACGGACCATCCCCGCGCAGATCCGCGCCGTCAACGGGACAAGCTTGCCGATCGGCATGGTTTGCAACCGAGTGGTGAATCCGGTCAACGACTCGAATGCGGCGAGCTGCGCGTTCGACATCATGGTGAATGCCATGGTCTGCAACACGATGATCGGCATCACGAACTGCGCGTAGTCGATGCCCTGGAACTTCATCACGTAGCGCAGCGGCAGATAGAAACCGATGGTGAATACCAGCGGGGTGATGATCGCGACGATCAACTCACCCTTTGTTGCCATCGTCTTGACGATCCGGCCGGTCAGCGAACGCCACTGCCCGAACGACGACCGCCGTGCCGTGGGTAGCTCGGCGAACAGCGCCGCCGCGTCGATGTCGAGGGCGCGCTCGGCGGTGGAAGCGGTCACGCCGCACCACCCGTGTGGCCGGTGATGGAGAGGAAGACGTCATCGAGGGAGGGCCGCCGCAGCGCGATGTCGGCCAGCTCGATCCCCGCGGAGTCGAGCCTGCGCAGCGCCTCGGTGAGGGTGGCAGCGCCTTCGGGCGCCGGAATGGAGATCCGGTCGCCGCCGTTGATTTCGGCGAGCACTGTGGCGGGAACCAGATCACCGAGCGCGACAGCGGCGTTGTTCAGCCGCTTCGGGTCGAGAGGAACGACCTCGCAGTAACTGCCGCCGGTCTTCGCCTTGAGCTCGTCGGCGGTGCCCTCGGCGATCACCATGCCCTTGTCGATGACGATGATGTTGTCGCTGAGCACATCGGCTTCCTCGAGGTACTGGGTGGTCAGCAGCACCGTGATGCCCTGGTTCTGTAGCGCGGTCACCAGATCCCAGACACCCTGGCGGCTGCGCGGGTCGAGGCCGGTGGTCGGCTCGTCGAGGAACACCACCTCCGGCCGCACCACAAGACCGCAGGCGATGTCGACCCGGCGACGCATACCGCCGGAATAGCCGTGTACCGGCCTGCGGCCCGCACCGACCAGGTCGAATTCCTCCAGCAGCACGTCGGCGCGCTTGCGGGCGGCCGCTTTGCCCAGCCCCATCAGGCGGCCGAACAGTTCGAGGTTCTCGCGGCCGGACAGGTTTTCGTCGAGCGCGGCGTATTGACCGGTCATCATGATCGATCGGCGCACCCCGGCCGGGTCCTTGCGGACGTCGTACCCCGCGATGGTCGCCGTGCCGGAGTCCGGGCGCAGCAGCGTGGACAAGATCTTCACCGCGGTGGTCTTGCCCGCGCCGTTCGGACCGAGAATGCCGAGAACGCTCCCCTGCTCGGCGCGGAAGCTGACACCTTGCAGCGCGTGCACCTCACCGAACGATTTCCGGACATCGTCCACGATGACCGCGTACTCGACGTCGCGGACCTCGCTGGTGCCGGACACGGCATCGTCAGGGTGTGAATCTGCTTGGTTCAAGCTCGGCATCAACTCTCCACTATCGGCCGGGGGCGACCAGGTCGCCAGGCGCACGCATAAGTACGTCCGGGTTGGTGATCCGTACCGCCTGGCGTGATGTTACCGGCAGGTCGATCCGCGAACGGTCGCCAGCGCGGTCCCAACAGGCCGGCGCATCGAAGTGTGTGCTTGCTCACATTCGCGCTGGCCGATCGGCTCAACGCTGGAGCGATGCCGGTCCAGGCCGTCTTGGGCAGTGCTGGGGCGGCGGTAACGCCTTGTCGGGCCGCCGCGGCGACCATAGTCTGCTAATCGGGGGAACACATTACGAACTTTTTCACCGGCGGCAGCGCAGCTTCTCCCCAAAGCGTCTGTGCCGGACCGCTTGCGACCGCGGGAGTTGACCATGGCCGAGACCGCGCAGCGATCGGGCCGATCGAACGTGCTGACATCCTTCGACCCGCGCACCGGCGAAGTCGTCGGCAACTACGCCGTAATGAGCCCTGGCGAGTTGAACCGCACTGTGCGCGCCGCGCGCTCAGCCGAAAAATGGTGGGCCGAACTGGGATTCAGCGGACGTAAACGCTGGCTGCTCGATTGGAAACGCAGCATCGCCAGGCGGGCAGGCGAATTGGTCGAGATCCTGTGCGAGGAGACCGGAAAACCGGAGGCGGACGCCGCGATCGAGGTGATGCTCGCCATCGAGAATCTGGATTGGGCGGCACGCAATGCCACCCGCGTGCTCGGCAGGCATCGGCTCGGATCCACCTGGCTGACCCGCAACCAGCGCGCGTCGGTCGGTTACCTGCCGCTCGGCGTCGTCGGTGTGCTCGGACCATGGAACAACCCGGTGCTCACCCCGATGGGCTCGATCGCCTACGCGATGGCCGCGGGCAACACCGTGGTGTTCAAACCGAACGAGCTCACCACCGGCGTCGGCGTCTGGCTGGCCGAGAGTTGGTCGCGGCTCGCACCGAATCAACCTGTGCTGCAAGTGGTCACCGGCGACCACGGGACCGCGGCCGCGCTGTGTCGAACGAAGGTGGACAAGATCGCCTACGCGGGCTCGGACGCGGGTGCGCGTGAGGTGATCTCGCTCTGCGCGCAGACGATGACGCCGGTCGTCGTCGAGCGGAACGGCAAGGGCGCCATGATCGTCCACGTCGACGCGAAGCTGGAGGACGCCGCGGAGGCGGCGGTATTCGGCGCCATGGCCAACGCGGGCCAGAATGCCACTGGTATTCAACGTGCCTATGTCGCGAGCTCGGTCTATGACCGGTTCCTCGAGCTGGTGGCCGATCAGGCGCGGCGGTTGCGACCCGGCGCGGACAAGCGCGCGTCCTACGGCCCGATGATTCTGGAGTCCCAGGTCGATGTGGTGCGCAAACAGGTTCGTGACGCGCTCGCTCGCGGCGGCAAGGCAGTGGTCGGCGGGATGGACTCCATCCGAGAGCCCTACATCGAGCCCATCGTGCTCACCGACGTGCCGGAGGAGAGCGTCGCGATCACCAGCGAAGGCATCGGGCCGGTACTGATCGTGAACAAGGTGGCGAATGTCGACGAGGCCGTGCGGCGGATAAACGCGGTCGGCAACGGTGTCGCGGTCTCGATGTTCACTCGCGACGTGCACGGCGTCGAGGCGTTCGCCGAACAACTGCGGGTCGGCGTTGTGACTATCAATTCTTCGACCACCTACGGCGCGATCCCCGCGCTGCCGATCGGCGGAGTCGGGGAATACGGCCAGGGCCACCATCACGGCGACCAGGGGCTGCGCGAGTTCAGCAGGACGTTGGCGGTCGCCACCAAGCGCTACCGAGCACCGGTGAACCTGTCCACCTTCGACCGCCATCCTCGCGATCTACGCCTGGCCAAGGCCATCTTCCGACTGCGCCACCGCAGGATGGGCTGACTCAGCTCGCGGCTGATGGGGTCGAGTCAGCTCGCGCCGAGGAGCACCGCTTCCATCAGCGCGCAGACCCGGGCCAGTTGTTCGGGACGGGAGTCGAACTTGGTCAGCCTGCCGACATCGATCACCTGGCCGATGGCGGCGTGTACCCGGAAGCGGGCCTCGACCGCGTCACCGTCGAGTAGATTGGCCCATTCGAGGACGTTCTGGCGCTGAATGGCCCGCAGCTTGTGCTGCTCGGCCTGCGGCAGATTACTGAACTCGGCGTAGTAGACCGGCATGATCTCCGGCATCGAGAAGGTGAGCCGAGCCTGGCGGTATGCGATGCGTCGGACCGCGTCAGGTCGGCTTGTCGCCTCGGCGAGCGCCTCGGTGATCGCGATGGCGACCCGGTCACCGGTGCGATGGAAGGCCGCGGCCAGCAGGTCGGCCTTGCTGGTGAAGTACCGGTACACACTGGAGGCGTTGATACCGACGGCCGCGCCGATCTCCTCGATACTGGCCTCGTGGTAGCCCTGTCTGCCGAAGATCCGGATCGCCTCGGTGAGCAGCTGTTCACGTTTCGAAGTGACGGGAAGGCCTCGGGTGACCGGCCCCGGATCGGGCTGCCCCGGCGCGGGTGGCAGCTCGGCGCGCAGGATCGACCAGCACATGTCGTGCAGCAGCGGCAGCAGTCGTGTGGTGGACAACGCGGTGCGGTGCGCGGAGACGCTGGCGATCGCGCTGAGCACGGCTGCCGCGAGCATCGCCACATCCTCCGGTGGCGCGCTCGGCCGCAGTTGCGCGATCGGCGCCGCGACCGTCGCGTTGAGGTCGTCGTAGATCTTCCGAATCCGGATCCGATCCGCACGCTCCAGGTAGCGGCGCTCCCAGCGATACAGTCCGGCCTCGCGCCGAATCTCGATGGTGTGCTCGCTCATCGCCCTGATCAAGGCGTCCAGCCGCTGTGCGGGATCGAGCTGTGGATCGTCCGCGGCCAGGGCGACGTTCAGCAGGTGCCGTGCGCCTTCCTCCGCGGCCGCGACGAGCAGCGCGTACTTGTTGCGGAAATGTCGATACAGCGCGGGCCCCGAGATCCCGACCTCGGCCGCGATCTCGTCGACACCGACCGGGTAGTACCCGCGGTCGCTGAACGCGCGCGCGGCCGCCCGGATGATCTGCACCTTGCGATCCTTCGGACGCCGCCGCACCGACTTGCCGGCATCGGGTGGCGCGGGAGCGAGTTCGACCTCGCTGCGTTCCGCGACCATGGACCTCTCCGTTCTCGGGCGGCGCTGCTGGTTGACAGCGCCGGACAAATCAACCTAAGTTAACCACAATTCGCAAAGTTAACCATTATTCGTGGCACCCCGTAGCAGATCGCTCGAAAGAGGAGCACCACATGAGCAACCCCGATTCCGCGACTACTCCCGCGGGCTTCTCCGCCGTCAACGACGGCAGGGTGCTCCGGGTCACCATCACCAAGCCCAAGCGCAAGAACGCCGTCGACTACGACACGATGGTCGCCCTCGGCGATACCTTCCTCGCCGCCGCCGAGGATTCCTCGGTGCGAGTAATCGTACTGACCGGCGAGGGATCCGACTTCTGCACCGGCGCTGATCTGGCGGCGACCGCCGCGGAGGCGCAGCGCGGCATCACCTCCGACCAGGTGATGGACGCGGCCAATCGACTCGTGAAAGCCATTGTGGACGCGCCGATTCCGGTCATCGCACGGGTCAAGGGCGCGGCCGCGGGGGTCGGTGTCGGCATCGCGCTCGCCGCCGACCTCGTCTATGCGAGCACCGAGTCCTACCTGCTGCTCGCCTTCATCAATATCGGCCTGATGCCCGACGGCGGCGCCGCAACGATGGTCGCCGCGGCCGCGGGACGCCCGCTCGCGGCGGAGATGGCACTGCTCGGCGAACGGCTGCCCGCCCCGCAGGCCAAGGCTGCCGGACTGTTCACCGCGGTGGTCGCCGAGGACGAACTGGACGCGAAGGTCGAGGCCGCGGCGGCGAAGATCGCCGCAGGTCCGCGCCGCGCGCTCGAACTCACCAAGAAGGCACTCAACGCGGCCACGCTGACCCAGCTCGACGCCTCGCTGGCAGCCGAAAAGTCCGGCCAGACCGAGCTGCTGCAATCTCTCGATTTCATCGAAGGCGCAACCGCCATGCTCACAAAACGCAAGCCGGTCTTCGGCGTTTGAGCGCATAAGATATGTTCATCGGCTATGGCTTACCTGGTCACCGGGGCAACGGGGTTCATCGGTAGGTTTCTGATCCCCGAACTGCTCGAACGCGAGGGCGATATCCATGTGTTGGTCCGGCCGGGCGACGACTCGGCCGCCCGGTACGCCTGCTGTGCCCGCCAGTGGGACGGTGGGGATCGGGTGCGGCCGGTCCGCGGCGACCTCGGCGCCGACGGGCTCGGTATCGACCCGACGTGGCTCGGCGAGCATCGCGGAACGATCGACCAGGTCTTCCACCTGGCCTCCAGCTACGACGTGACCGAGCGCGGCGACGGTACCCGGCACCTGGTCGATGTCGCGGAGGACTTGAAAGTCGGTCTGCTGCATCATGTCTCGACGGTAGAGGTGGCAGGCTCGTTCGAGGGCCTTTTCACCGAGGACATGTTCGACGAGGGCCAGGTGCTGACGACGCCGCTGCAGCGGGCCAAGTTCGAGGCCGAGCGGATCGTGCGCGAGTCCGCACTGAACTGGCGGATCTATCGGCCGCCGATCGTGCTCGGCCACTCCCAAACCGGCGAGATCGACCGGATCGACGGGCCCTATTACTTCTTCCGGCTGCTCAGAATGGCCGGGCAGCTGCCGAGGATCCTGCCGGTGCTGGTGCCGAAGCTGGGCGAAACCAATATGGTGCCGGTGGACTTCGTCGCTCGCGCCCTGGATTACCTCGCCCACCAGCCTGGTTCGACAACGACGACCTATCACCTCGTCGATCCGCGCAGACAGAGTGCCGTCGAGGCGCTCAACCTGTTCGCCGACGAGGCCGGCGCGCCCCACCTGGTCGAAGTGATGCCCAAACGCACATTGGACATGGTGCTGCGGGTTCCTGGCGCGAGCTGGCTGCTCCCCCACGTCGGCGTTCCACGAGATATGTTGGAGCACAGCGAATTCGCCAGCTGGTTCGACTGCCGTCGCACCACATCGGCGCTGAGCGGAAGCGAAATCAAGGTGCCGCCGCTGGCCGCCTACGCGCCGCTGATCTGGAAGTACTGGATCGAGAATTGGGCATAAGCCGCTGGCTACCCGGTGATGGTCAGATAGATCAGCGCCACGTTGAGAAGGCTGATGATGATCGCGACCAGCCAGGCGAGTGATGTCGTCACCCGATGGTTGACATCCGCGCCCATGAGGATGCGGTCGCTGGTGAAGCGGACCAGAGGGATCAGCGCGAACGGAATACCGAAGGAAAGCACCACCTGCGAGATGATCAGGGCGCGAGTGGGGTCGACACCTACCGCGAGGATGGTGATCGCGGGGATCAAGGTGACAACGCGACGGGCCAGCAGCGGAATCTTGCGGCGCAATAGCCCTTCCATGATCATCGCGCCCGCGTAGGCGCCGACGGACGTCGAGGCGAGGCCAGAGGCCAGCAGGCCGATCGCGAGCAGCAGTGCGGCGACGGGACCGAGCGCGTCACCGACGGCGGCGTGAGCGCCCTCCAGGGTGTCGACATTCTCGCGACCACGCAGGGTATTCGCGGCCATCAGCAGCATCGCCAGGTTGACGGTGCCCGCAAGCACCATGGCGAGTCCGACGTCGTACTTGGTGACGCGCAACAGGCGGACCCGAAACGGGCCGGGTTCCGGGTGACCGTGCCGGTCCCTGGCCAGCCCGGAATGCAGGTACACCGCGTGCGGCATCACCGTCGCACCGATCATGGCCGCCGCGAGCAGCACGCTCTCGCTGCCCTGGAAGCGCGGCAGCAGGCCACCGACCGTGCCTGACACCGACGGCGGCGAGATCACCACGCTGGCAAGGAAGCCGATGGCGATGATGGCGAGCAGACCGGTGATGACCCGCTCGAACGGCTTCTGCCCGCGACGGTCCTGGACAAGCAGCAGACCCATCGAGACCACACCGGTAATCACGCCACCGACCACGAGCGGCAGCCCGAACAGCAACTTCAGCGCGATCGCGCCGCCGACGACCTCGGCGAGGTCGGTTGCCATCGCGACGGTCTCCGCCTGGCCCCAATACGCGAGCCGCACCGGGCGACTCGCCTTCTCCCGCACGGCTTCGGGTAGCGACATGCCGGTGACCAACCCCAGCTTCGCGGACAGGAACTGCACCAGCCCCGCCATCACGTTGGCCATGACGATGACCCAGACGAGTAGGTATCCGAATTGCGCGCCCGCGCTGATATTCGACGCCACATTGCCGGGGTCGACATAGGCGATGGCAGCTACGAATGCCGGACCGAGCAAGACACTGACAGATCTCGCCCGACTCGACGCGTTGCGCGCCGATTCGGCCAGGGTTGTACTCACAGAACAGAATTTTACGGGTAACCGAACTTTTTCGTTGGTCTGCATATAAAAAAATTCGACCGCCCTGGTCGCACCGGAGGTGCAACAGGGCGGTCGATAGGAATCAGACCAGGTCAGTGAGCTTTAGATGCCGAGGCCCTTGGCCAGGGTCGGCCAGGATGCGTGCAGTTCGTCGTTCCAGTAGCCCCACGAGTGGGTGCCGGAGTTACGGAAGTTGAACGTCGCGGGGATACCCAGCTCGTGCAGCCTGCCCTGGAGATTGTGCGTGCAGTAGTTGGTGCCCGCCTCGATCACGCCGCCGATGAGGATCTGGTTGGCGAGACCGAAGGAACCCGGCAGCGCGTACGGGTTGTTCAGCTGGTCGTACTGGCCGGGCAGGCCGTTGCCGGTCGAGATGTAGAGGTCGACACCGCGCAGACCCGCCGCGTTCACATACGGGTCGTTGGCCGTCCACTCCGGCGAGCCAATCGGGCCCCACATGTTTTCGACATCGGCGCCGCCCCAGGTCTCCACGGTCAGCTTCACGAACTCCGAGCCGACCGGGTCGCTGGTCTGCGCGCAACCGCTATAGGCGGCGGCGGCCTTGAACAGACCCGGCTTCGCGATCGGAAGTGCCAGCACGGTGGTACCCGAAGTCGATAGGCCCGCAATGGCATTGACACCGTTGGCACCCAGCGCGCCGTCGATCAGCGGCGGCAGCTCCTCGGTGAAGAAGGTCTTCCACTTGTTACGGCCGAGCGCCGGGTCGTCATTGATCCAATCCGTGTAGTAGCTCCACTTGCCACCGATGGGCTGCACGACGTTGACGTTCTTGTCGCTGAGGAACTGCAGTGCGTCGGTCTGGGCGACCCACGACGCGTCGTCCTCACCGGCACCGGCGCCGTTGAGTAGATACAGGGTCGGCCGAGGCACCGAGGCATCTGCGGGGCGCTGCACGTCGACCGGGAAGCTCCGGTCCATCGCCGCCGAGTACACGGTCAAGCGAATGCTGCGCTCGTCCTTGTATTCGGCCTTCGTGATCTTCGAGCCGTCCGGCGCGATCGGGTTGCCGAGCAGCGCCTTCGAATCCATGATCGGGTCAGCCGTCGCTGTGGATGTGCCGAATCCGGACATGGCACCCGCGAGAACAGCGGTTGCCGCGATCATCGCGGCGGCCCGCGTACCGCGGCGCCGGGAATGTCGACGGATCAATTTCACACCTTCACTTCGTATCGAGATTGCGGTTGGGCTTTCCCCAGGCCGCCAGGTATCCACGGTTCGGCACCACGCCGACCATACGGCCCATGTAGTCGTGACAACAGGGCCATCGTTACTGCAATGTTGCCCCATCATGCCTGACCTGGCCAATCATGCTCATCCCGGACCGGCCGACGCAGGCTCTATTCACCCACCGAGCAGCTGCTGTCCGTGCTCGGCCAGCCCGCCCAACGCGCGGATCCAGTGCTCGGCGAAGGTCTTCACCTCGTCACCACCGAACACGTCGGCGGCGTAGTCGAACCGGATCAGTAGGCCTTCGGCGGTCGCGTCGGCGGTGAGGTCGAGCAGTAGGTCACCTGCCGGCGCCTCGCTATGCACTCTTGCCGGGCGAAGATCGCGATATCGGAGTGCGAAACGGCCCCTGGGCAGCCCGCGCAGACGAGCGCCGGTTTGGGCGTTCAGGTAGCGCAGTACTCCGTAGCCGACGCCGCGCGCGGGCGCCGACCTGCACAGTTCGCTGATCTGTGCGATCGCGACGCCCGCTGCCGGTCCGCCGACGAGCGCGTCCGCCACGTCGATACCGTCCAGCCGCAGCGGGAGCGGGTAGTCCGTGGTGAAGCCGCCGACGATGGTGTCTGTGGGAGTCACCCAGCGCGCGTCGGCCGCCAGCCTGATCACCGGGCCGATGGTGCGAGTGACCGTTTCACCGGCGGCGGTGACAAGCGCGAGAGCCACCGCGGTCAGCAGCACCTCGTCGACCCCGGCCTGATATGCCGCCGCAGCCGCGGCGACGGCCGCGGTGCCCTCGGCCGTGATGGTCAGTGATACCCGGCGTCGCGATCCCGGATTCGAGCCGCCCGCGGGATTGAGGGTGGCGGGCACCGCCCCCAAAGTGTCCTGCCACCAGGTCATTTCATCGATGACATGCATGCCCTCGGAACGTCGTGACAGCGCGTCGAGCAGCTCGCGCAGACCCGACTCCGGCACCGCCGGGGTGGCGTGCCTGCCACGCCACCACGCGGCCGACAGCTTGTCGATGATGGTGCGCCATGAAGCGTCGTCCACCACAAGACCATTGGCCACCACCACCAGCGTCGCGGCGTCCGGCCCACGTACCAGGACGAAACGAATATTGCGGCCGAGCGCGGGATCCAACTCCGTGGCTACTTCGCGCACGACGTCGTCCAATGGCGGCGCCGTCTCCGCGTTCGTCCGATCCAACTGTAGGAACGCCTCGTCGTACCGCTCGGTCGCGGCCGGTATCTCGAATACCGGCGCGCCGGACCGCTCACCCTTGTGCAGCCGGACCCACAGCATCGGATGCTGTTCGAGCACAGTGTCGACCGCCGCCTGCACGGCCTCCGCGGGACAAGTCGACGGTACGTCGATCACAATCGCCCGCACCTCGACCCCGGCCTCCAGCAACCGCACCGCATTCGGGGTCAACGGCAGCGGACCCGCCGCGTAGTCTGGCTCGTCCGCGGGCTGCGGTGGCGGCACCACGTATGCGGGCGCGGCTGCCGTATACGGTGCCTGTTCGACACGCGGCGCGGCCGTAGGCACCTGCGCAACGACAATTTCCGACCCTTCGAACTCGGCTGCGGCACGTGCTTCCGGGGCCTGCTCCGGACCGGGCGCTGTCATAACTACGGGCGCGACGCCGACTTCGGGAACTTCGTCCTCGAGCGCCGCGATATCCTCCGACGCCTCATCGACCCGGTGCATCGGCGGGACCGCCGGTGCGACAGCCACTTCCGGCACCTCGACCGAGGGGTCGGCGACAATCTCTTCCCGCGGGGTCGAGGGCGCACGGTATTCGGGCTCGGGCAGCGCGTCGCGGTCGAGCTCGCCGACCGGGGTCGGCGCAATCGCGTCGAGCACCACGATCGCCGAGGGCACCATGTTCGGCGGCAGGATGCGGAAGTCCGAGCGCCCGACCAAGTCGAGTTCCCAATCCACCGATGGCACAGCGGCATTGCCCGCCCGCTGCCCCGGTTCGGCATACCACCGCACCACATCCCCGGTGCGGTACATCCGCGCACCAGGAGCGCCCCATGGATCGGCGACGAAGCGATCCGCCGTCAACCCGGTGCGGTTGTGGTAGCCGCGGGCCAGCGCGTCACCGGCCACATACAGCTCACCGGCCACACCGGGCGGCACCGGATTCAAACGCGAATCCAGCACCAGCAGCGACATTCCGTGGACCGGTTTGCCGATCGTGATGTGCCGCTGCGGGTTCAGATCGCCGTAGGACACCGCGACCGTCGCCTCGAGCGGCCCGTATCCATTGATATACCGACGCCCCGGCTGCCACTCGGCCACCAGTTCCGGTGTGGTCACATCGCCACCGACGCACAGGAATTCGAGCTCGGACAACCCCGCGGGATCGACCGTCCCCAGCAGCGCGGGCGTGAATATCGCGTGGGTGACCCGTTCGGCGCGCAGCAGTTCGGTGAGCTCCTGGCCCGCGACGACCGTCGGCGGCACGATTACCAGCGTCGCGCCGGTGTGGAAGGCGCACAGCCATTCCAGTATCGAGGGGTCGAAGCTCGGCGAGCACAGGTGCAGGAACCGGTGCTGCGGTGCGACCTCGAATATCTCCGTGGCGTAGTCGATCAGACCGCCGAGCCCGGCGTGGGTGACGGTGACCCCCTTGGGCATACCGGTCGAGCCCGAGGTGTAGATGACGTAGGCCGGATGCCGCGGCAGCAACGACGCGAGCCGGTCGGAGTCGGTGACCGGATCGGACGCGTACGCGGACACCACCGCCTGGGTGCCGGGATCGTCGAGCACCAGCCAACCGCGACCGGGCAGCTCATCGGCGTACCGCGCGGCGGTGAAGCCGACGAGCGCACCGGAGTCGGTCACCATGTGCCGAATCTGTTCCTCGGGATAGCTCGGGTCGATCGGCACATACGCGCCGCCGGCTTTGGCCACCGCCCAGACCATGGCGATCATGTCGTAGGAACGCGGGAAGGCCAGCGCGACAAGTTTCTCCGGGCCGACACCGCGATCGATCAGCACCCGCGCCAGCCGCGAAGAGTATTCGTCGAGTTCGCGATAGGTCACCGAGCGACCATCGTGCCGAACGGCGATGGCGTCCTGATCGGCGCGAACGGTACGCGTCAGCAAGTCGGGCAGCAGACCGGTGGCCATCACCTGGTCCCGGCGCTGACCGGTCAGCAGCGCGCTTTCGGCGGCGTCGAGCAGCGGCAGGTCGCCGACCGGGATCTGCGGCGTGGTGGCGATCGCGGCGAGCAACCGGGTGAAGCGCTTGGCGAATACGCGCACCGTCGCGTCGTCGAAAAGATCACGCGCGAAGGCGAATTCGCCACGCAAACCGGCGCCTTCGGCGACCTCACCCACCGCCCCGATGCTCAGCGACAGATCATAGGACGCCGTGGTCATGTCGGAATCGACAGGCTGGATGCTCAGTCCCGGCAGTTCGAAGCTGCTGTCCGGACCATCGAGGAACGACAGGGCCACCTGGAACAGCGGATGGCGCGCGGTCGAGCGCGGCGGGTCGAGCAGCTCGACCAGACGCTCGAAAGGCAGGTCGGCGTGCGCGAACGCTTCCAGGTCGGTGTCTTTGGTCCGCACGAGCAGCTCACCGAAGGTGAGCTCGCCCAGCACCTGCGTACGCAGCACCAGCGTATTGACGAACATGCCGATCATGTCGTCGAGTTCGGCCTCGCCGCGCCCCGCCACCGTGGTGCCGATGGCGATGTCGTCGGTGCCCGACAGCCTGGCGAGCAACACCGCGAGCGCGGCGTGCACCACCATGAACATGGTCGCATCGTGTTCGCTGGCGAGCTGGAGCAATCCGGCGTATACCTGCGCGTCGACCGCGAAATCCGTGGTGCCGCCCGCGAAGGTCCGCACCGAGGGACGGGCGCGGTCGGCGGGCAGGTTCAACTCGGCGGGCAGCCCGGCCAGGGCGCCGCGCCAGTATCCGGCCTGCGCCGAAATCGCACTGTCCGAATCGGTTTCCGCGCCGAGCAGCTCGCGCTGCCGGATACTGGTGTCCGCGTATTGCACGCCGACATCGCCATGCTGCTCCACCTCGGCGGCCGATCCCGTAGTCACCTCGGTGGCGAGCAGGGAATTGTCGCCGAGAACGAAGACGTCGTCGTCCAGACCGACCCGCGCGACCCCGTGGGGGTCGTTGCGACCCGAGTACTCCAGCTCACCGGTGGGTGTACGGCGCACCAGATCGCCGGTGCGGTAGAGCCTGCCGCCGCCGGGGTCGAACGGATTGGCCACGAAGCGTGCGGCGGTGAGCGCGGGCCGGTCGTGGTAGCCGCGAGCCAATTGCGCTCCCGCGATATACAGTTCGCCGATCACCCGATCGGGCACCGGCTGTAGCCGATCGTTGAGCACATAGGCGGTGACGCCGCGGATCGGCGCACCAACAGTTACCGGCACATCCGGCAGCAGTGGCTCGCTGATAGTGGCCGCCACCGTGGCTTCGGTGAGACCGTAGGCATTGAAGAACTCCCGCACCGCACCGTCGTTGCCGACCGGAACCACCCAGCGCCGCACCAGCTCCTGCGGACAGACGTCGCCGCCGACGATCACCACGGCCAGTTCGTCGAGGCCCGCTGGATCTACCGAGTCCAATGCCGCGGGCGTGACGAACGCGTGGGTCACAGCTTCTCTGCGCAGCACGGTCGCCAGGTCCGCGCCGCCGAGAACCGTCGGCGCAACCACCACCATGGTCGCGGCGCCGCCGAGTGCCAGCAGCAGCTCGAGTACCGACGCGTCGAACGACGGGGACGCGAAATGCAGGGTGCGCGCGGTGCGCGTGACGCGATAGCGGGCGCGCTGCTCATCGCAGAGGAGCCCGAGACCGGCGTGTGTGACGACAACGCCCTTCGGTGTGCCGGTGGCACCCGAGGTGTAGATGACATACGCGGGATGTTCCGGATGCAGCGGGCGCACCCGATCCTGATAGGTGATCAGGTCCGCCGGATACTCCTCCAACAGCCGTGCCGTGCTCGGTGTGTCGAGCACCAGCCACTCGGCCAGGTTGGGCAAGTCGTCGCCGACCGAGGCAACGGTCAGCCCGAAGCTCACACCGCAATCGCCGACCAGGTGCGCTACCCACTCCGCCGAATAGTTCGGGTCAACCGGAACGAATCCGGCTCCGGTCTTGGCGACCGCCCACACCGCGAGCACCGAATGCAATGACCGCGCCATGGCGATCGCGACCAGGTCTTCTGGGCCGATACCCCGCTCGATGAGCAGCCGCGCGAGCCTGGTCGAGCGCTCGTCGAGTTCCGCGTAGCTCAGCGCGACGGATCTGCTGGTCGCGTCGGCGCACACGATGGCGGTGCCCGCCGGATTCGCTTCCACCGCAGCCGCGATCAACTGCGGCAACGTGGTGGCGCGCGCCCTGCTGGTCCTTGCGGGCCGGACTCTGGCGGTGCGCGTCATACGTGCACCGCTGTCCATGTCTCGTTGCGATGTTGTCCGACCACGCGAAACATGAAGCAGCTCACCTTACCTATTCACACGAACATGCCTCCCCGCCACAGCGCCTGCCGAGACATCGCCGGGGGCACGGCAACCGCTACCTCGCCTGAGCTCTCGACGGGCCAGGCAACCGCTGCCGTAGGGGACGCACTAGCGACTGCTTGCAGGTCGCCCGAAATAACGACTCTCTTGCGGCTGCTCGCAGGTCACTCGAAATAACACCGCTACATTATGGGGTCGCGGAGGAAAATTCGGGCCGACTACCGGAGCAGATCGGGCAAAGCGAGCACCTCGACCGACTTGTCCGCGACGAGCATCGTGCGAGCCGCACCGTCGTCGAGCACCACGACCTGCAGGTCTCCCGGTTCGACCAGCTCCACGGCGGCGATCCCCGCGGTGTCGGTGAACAGGTGCGTGACCCATTCCTCGGCCAACAGGGCGGGCAACTCGAGCTGCGCTGTCTCGGCTGCGACAACCACCGAGGCGCCGACCGCGCCCGTGGCAACCAGTTCGAGCAGCGCGGCCATCGATTCCTGGCGGCCGTGCCGGAAGGTACGCGATTCGAAGGTGAGCCCGGCGCGGGCGACCAGCCGTTCCGCCGCGATCGCCAGTTCGTCGTAGGTCAGTGTCTCGCCGGTGTCGGGGAGCACGATCGCGGGATCGTCACCGCGCAGTGTCCTCGTCCGGTTCGCATAGGTCACGGGTTTGGCTGATTGGAGGCCGATTTGCGCGGCGACGCCCGGGTCGTCGAGCAGCAGCCAGTCGATGGCACCGCTCGGCGCGACATCCCCGGGCTCGACCTCGCTGGCCGCACAGATGCCCACCTTCAGCACCGGCTCGTCCGGCAGCGCCGAATCCGTCGCCCCCAGCGGGACCAGTGCGGCACCCACCTTCAACACCGCCCAGATGGTGGTCGCGGCGGCGCTACCTCGGTCGAGGCGCACCGCGACTCCCGAGCCAGGTCCGCAGCCGTGCCCGATCAATATCCTGGCCAGTCGGGAAGAGCGGGCATCGAGGTCCTGGTAGGACAGTTCGGCCTCGCCGGATACCACCGCGGGCCCGAACGGATCGGATTCCACCGCGACGGCCAGCAATTGGGTCGGGGCTATCCGCGCGGTCGACGCGGAATTCTCGGCGCCTTCGCCATCGGTCACGGCGGGACCCGCCTGCACCCGGTGACGCTCCTGCGCGTCGAGAATGTCGATATCGCCGACGCATACCTGCGGGTCGGCCACGACGGCGGCGAGGATGCGTTCGAAGCGCCGCCCGAAGGCCTGCACCGTGGCGTGGTCGAAAATATCTGTCGCATAGGCGAATACCGCGACAATCTCCTCCGGAGATCCGTCGCCGCCATGGCGCGGTTCGACGATGAGCTGGAGATCGAACTTCGCGGTCACCGTGCCCGCGTCCAACCCCGTCACCGTCAACCCCGGCAGTTCCAGCGTCGGCGGCTCGGTGTCCTCGAACGACAGCGCCACCTGGAACAGCGGAGGATGTCCCGCGGCGCGCTCGCGAACGGTCTCCTCGATGACCCGTTCGAACGGGATGTCCGCGTTGGCGAACGCCGAAAGATCGGTCTCCCTGACCTGCTCGACAAGATCGGCGAAACCGATACCGGACGGCACGGCCGCGCGCAGTGTCAACGAATTGACGAACGTGCCGACCAGATCGTCGAGTGCGCGTTCGGCCCGTCCGGCGAACGGCGTGCCGACCGTGACATCGGAGCCTCCGGACAATCGCGCGAGCAGCACGGCCAGCGCCGCGTGCACGACCATGAACAATGTCGAATGCTGTTCTCGCGCAATGCGCACGAGACCTTCGTGTACGACAGCGGGCACCCGGATCGCGGTCGACGCGCCCCGCGTGGACGGCGCGGCAGACCTCGGACGGTCCAGCGGCAGTACCGATTCGCCGGACAATCCGTCGAGCTGTTCGCGCCAGTACGCCAATTGCTTTGCGGCGATCGAGTTCTCGTCGTCATCGTCGCCGATGACCGCGCGCTGCCAGATCGCGAAGTCCGCGTAGTGCACCTCCAGCGGTCGCCAGCTCGGCGAATTGCCGTGAATGCGTGCGAGATAGGCAATCATCAGATCCCGCGACAGTGGCGCCATCGATGCGCCATCGGCGGTGATGTTGTGCACGACAAGGACGAGTAGATGTACCTCCGCGGAACCGGCGCGGCGGACCGCGGCGGTGACATTCAGCAGCAGTGCCCGCACCGGAACCTGCTCTGTCACATCGAATCCGGTGGACATCATTTCGGTGAGCCTGGCGACCGGGTCTGCGGTGACCTCTACCGCGAGGCCACCGGGCAGCACCTGGTCGACAGGCAAGATCTCCTGATAGGCCGCCCCACCGGGACCATCCGCCGGGTAGCGGGTACGCAGCGACTCGTGCCGCTCGAGCACGTCGCCGATGGCGTAGCGCAGCGCGGAAACATCCAGCGCACCGGTCAACCTGATCGCCATCGGGATGTTGTAGGCGAGCGAGTTCGGATCGACCCGATTCAGGGCCCACATCCGCTGCTGCGCCAGCGACAGCGGAATACGGTCGGGCCTTGCCGCGCGCCCCAGTGGCGGCCTTGCCGCGCTGTCCGCCTCGGCGCCGGGCACGATGCGGGCCGCGAGCGTGCCGGCGGTGCTCGCGTGCAGTGCCTTGCGGTCGAGCTTGCCATTGGGTGTGAGCGGCAGCGCCTCGATGATCTCGAACGCGTCGGGAACCATATAGCCGGTGAGGAATTCGGCGACCTGAGTGCGTAGCCCGACCGGATCGAGCACCGTGTCGCCGTCCTCGGACGACGCGGGCACGACGTATCCGATGAGCCGATCACCCGTGTGCTCGTCGGAGTGCACGAGCACAGCGGCCTGACTCACTCCCGTACAGCGCAGCAGCGCGGATTCGATCTCGCCGAGCTCGATGCGCAACCCGCCCAACTGCACCTGCTGATCACCGCGCCCCACGTACTCCAGGCTCGCCGCGCCGCCGAAGCCGACCCAGCGGCCGATATCGCCACTGCGATACATCCGAGATCCGGGCGCGCCGAACGGATTCGCGACGAATCGGGTCGCCGCTAGCCCCGGCCTGGCTAGATATCCCCGCGACAGCTGAGCGCCCGCCACATAGATTTCCCCGGCCACTCCGACCGGCGCGGGGTGCAACCGGCTGTCGAGGACGTAGGCGTCCAGGCCGGGCAGCGCGCGCCCGATCACACTCGCGGCGTTGTCGACGAGCTGCTCATCGAGCGACAGGAACGACACATGCACCGTGGTTTCGGTGATGCCGTACATGTTCACCAACCACGGCTCGTTCATCGAGTGCCGCTCGTACCAAGGTTGCAGCTGGCGCAGATCCAGTGCCTCGCCGCCGAATACCACATAGCGCAGCGCCAGCTTGCCCGCGTCGGCGGCGTGCGCGGCGCGATCGGCCTCGACGAGCTGATAGAACGCCGAGGGCGTCTGGTTGAGCACGGTGACACGTTCGCGCATAAGCAACTCGCGGAACTGTTGCGGAGCACGCGAGGTGAAGTCGTCGACCACCACCACCGAGCCGCCATTGGCCAACGCGCACCACAGCTCCCACACCGAGAAGTCGAAGGCGAAGGAGTGCAACAGCGTCCATACGTCGGTCTCGTCGAACTCGAAAAGCAGCTGTGTGTTGGCGAACAGTTCCAGGACGTTGCGGTGCGCGACACCGACGCCCTTCGGCTCGCCCGTCGAGCCGGAGGTGTAGATGACGTAGGCCAGATTGTCGGGGCGCAGCGGCGCGAGCCGAGCGGCATCGGTGATTCTGGTGTCGGAGAATTCGGCGGCCTCGTCCAACAGCACGACCGGAATGTCAACGGGGGGCAAGGCCTCCCACTCGCTCGCGGTGCTGAGCACGCACACCGGTGCCGCGTCGGCGAGCATGAACTCCAGCCGCCGCACCGGATAGGTGGTATCGATGGGCAGGTACCCCGCGCCGCTGGTAAGCACGGCGAGCAGGGCGACCGGTAGGTCTTCGGTCCGCCCAACCGCAACGGCCACCAGCGATTCCGGCCCTGCGCCGCGGGCGATCAATGCCCGCGCCACCCGGTTCGCGCGGCGTTGCAACTCACCGAAGGTGAGCGTGGTTTCACCGAAACGCACGGCGACGGCGTTCGGCCGCTGCCGTACCTGCATGGCGATGAGATCGACCAGCGTCACCTCGGGCACCCGCACGCCGAGGGTATTCCACTCGTGCAGTACCAGTTGGTGTTCGCCCGGCGCGTACACGTCGATATCGCCGACGATCGTGGCGGAATCGGCGGCCACCGCGGCGAGGATCTTGCGGAAGCGGTCGGCGAAGTCCTGCACCGTCGCCGCGTCGAACAGGTCCGTCGCATAAGTGAACAGCGCCGAAATGCCCTGCGCGACGCCGTCGAGGTCGAGGTCCTCGACCACTTCCAGCTGTAGGTCGAACTTCGCGCGCGGTATCGCCAGCTCCATGCCCGACACGGTGAGGCCGGGCAGCTCCAGCGTCGGCCACTCCAGGTCCTGGAAGGTGAGCATCACCTGGAACAGCGGATGACGCGCGGTGGATCGAATCGGGTCGAGCAACTCCACCAGTCGTTCGAACGGCACATCGGCATGGCCGAAGCTCTGCACATCGGTGTGCCGGACCTCGCGAAGCACTTGATCGAAGCTGCTGTCGGGGTTGATATCGGCGCGCAGCACAACGGTATTGGCGAACAGGCCGACCAAGTCATCGAGAGCGGGCTCACCACGCCCGCCGACCGGTGTACCGATCGCAATGTCCCTGGTACCGGACAGCCGCGCCAACAGCACCGCCAGCGCGGCATGCACCACCATGAACAACGTCGAATTGTGCTGTTGCGCAAGGACGCGCAGTGACTCGTGCACCTCGGCATCGATTTCGAAGGCGAGGACGGCGCCGCTGTTGGTGGCGACCACCGGGCGCGGCCGGTCCACCGGCAAGTCCAGTTGGTCCGGCAGCGCGTCCAATTCGTGCTGCCAGTACGCGATCTGCGCGGCCAGCAGGGAATTCGCGTCGTCCTCGCTGCCGAGGACCGTCCGTTGCCAGATCGTGTAGTCGGCGTACTGCGCTGCCAGCGGCGGCCGGTCCGGATCGCCGCCTTGCGTCCGAATCGCGTACGCGGCCATCAGGTCCCTGGTCAACGGCCGCATCGAGAACCCGTCGCCCGCGATGTGGTGGACAACGCACACCAGCACGTGCTCGGATTCGCCGCTCTGGAACAGCCGCAGCCGCACCGGCGGCGCGGTGGTCACATCGAAGCTATCGACTACGGCCTCGGTGACGGAGCGGGGCAGATCGAACCCGGCGACCTGCTGGACAACGAGTTCCGGGGTCGCCCGCGCATCCTCGACCGGCAGCACGACCTGTGAGCCTGCACCGTCGACATCGGGATAGATCGTGCGCAGCGACTCGTGCCGTTCGACGAGATCGCCCACCGCGGCACGCAGCGCGTCGATATCGAGCCTGCCCGACAGTCGCACCGCGACCGGGATGTTGTCGACCGCACTCGCCGGATCGAAGCGGTTCAGGAACCACATCCTTTGCTGCGCATACGACAACGGGATCCGATCGGGACGCGGCAGCGAGCCGATCACTGGTCCCGTAGCCCGAGTGTCCGGTGCGCGGAACTGTTCGGCCGCGGACACCGTTTCCGGCCACACGTCTCCGTCCAGCTCCCCCACCGGGGTGAGCGGAATTTCGTCGAGAACGAAGACATCGTCGGAGTCGTCCCACCGGACCAGGTCGCCGGTGCGATAGAGCCGACCGCCCGCGTGACCGGTATCCGCGGAGAAAGGGCTCGCGACGAAACGTTCCGCGGTCAGCCCTTGCCGCCCGAGATAGCCCTGCGCCAGCGCAGCCCCGGAAAGGTACAGCTCACCGACCGCGCCTGAGGGGACCGGGCGCAGTAGCGAATCCAGCACGAACGCGTCCACCCCGGGAATGGCCGCACCGATGGTGACGTCGGCTCGTGGCCGCATCGGCTCGGTGGTGGCGATCATGAGCGTGGCCTCGGTGGGGCCGTAAGCATTCAATATTTCACGGTCGCCGGTGGCCCAGCGGCCGACGAGGTCGGGATCGACCTCCTCGCCGCCGACTACGACAAACCGCAGATCATCGAGGTCGGTCGGCTCGACCGACTCCAGCGCGGCCGGTGCGATCAACAGATGGGTGATGCGCTCGCGGCGGACCGAATCGGCAAGCTCGGTGCCGCCGAACACCTTCGGAGGCACGATGACGAGGGTGGCCCCCGATGAGAAGGCGAACAGCATCTCCATCAGGGAAAAATCGAAGCTCGGCGAGCTCAGCTGGGCGACACGGGACTCCTCGGTCACCCCGTAACGCTCACACTGCGCGGAGACCAACCCGGACAGACCGGTGTGGGTGACAACCACGCCCTTCGGCAGCCCGGTCGAGCCCGAGGTGTAGATGACGTAGGCGGGATGCGTTTCGACGAGTGGCCGGACCCGTTCGGCGTAGGAGATCGGGTGCTCGGGCCGGACGGCGAACCGTTCGGCGACCACAGGATCGTCGAGTTCGATCCAGTAGACCGATCGCCCGAGGCCCGCGCGATGCGCCTGGGTAGTGAGCCCGAAAACGACCTGGGAGTCGGACAATATGTGCGCGATCCGGTCCGCCGGATACGCCGGATCGATAGGCACATAGGCCGCGCCGGTCTTGGCGACGGCCCACACCGCGAGCACCGATTCCACGCAGCGAGTGATCGCGATGGCCACCAGATCCCCTGGACCGGCACCGCGATCGATCAATTCACGTGCCAGCCGCGAGGACTCATGGTCCAGCTCACGGTAGGTGAGCTCGCGCTGGTCGGCCGGATCACCGGTCGGATTGAATCGGATCGCCACCGAGTCCGCCGCCGACTCGACCGCCGCTGTCAGCAGCTGCCCGAAAAGCGACGCCCCCGACCTCCGGCGGCGGTTTCCACGAACAGAACGCCGAGCAGTATCCATTCGAGTGCATTCACCTATCGCGTCAAGCTGGGCCATACGGCCCAACTATCTCCAAAGCCCAGTTCGAGGTCGTCGTTCCGGGCGAGTGCGCCCGAGCAACGCAACAAGTGTAGGCGCGCGCCGCAGACTGTCACTTCACAGCCAGCCGCGACGGGTCGCCTGAACACCGGCCTGAAAACGCGTGCTCGCACCGAGCCGCTCCAGCAATCGGGCGGTGCGGCGCACCACGGTACGCCGCGACATTCCGAGCCTGCGCGCGATGGTGTCGTCGGTCGCGCCGAGGCCCATCAGGGTCAGGATCGCCTTGTCCTTTTCGTCGAGTTCATCGGCGGCCGGGTTCACCGAGATCGGCGCGGCCAGTGACCACAGCACATCGAATGTCTTGATCGCCATCCGCAATGCCGCGGAGCCGGTGATGCGCAAACCCATCGGGTCCGGTCGCCGCTCGTCGGCGTGCAGCACCAGGCTGGCGCGTTCGTCATCGCTGATGATCAGTTTGAACGGCGGCTCGGGCAGCGTCCGCGCCTGCGCCCCACTGGCATTGGTTGTCAGCGCGTGCCGCAGCCGCTCCGAATCCTGATAGATGGTGTCCTGGTACAGGGTTTGGTAGCGGATGCCCTCGCCCATCCTGGCCCGCTTGAGCTGGAACAGCTGCTGCTCGCGTTCCATGTCACTGAGATAGGGGCCGCGCTCGATCACCTTCACGCTACTGCGCGCCGCGCTCTGCATCTCCTCGAAGTCGGCAAGCATCTCCAGCCGCTCGAATACCGGCACAACCGAACCGTTGGCGCGGGGCGAGCGCCGCACCGACCGGAAGGTTTCGCTCAGGCGCGATGCGGCAGCGTGCATGTGGTTGATGTCCTGCTGCCTGCGTCGAGCCTCGGCCTCCGACAACGACTCCGGGGCGTGCGCATCCCACAGTGGTTCCCCGTCGGAGCCGATGAGGTATTCGGCGGCGTCGAGGTCGGCGAGCACCTTCAGCGAGGCTTCGGCCACATCGGCGGGCACACCCAGATAGCTCGCGATATCGGACAGGCTCGATCGCGGATGATGCACCAGCACGGCATAGGTTCGGCCGTCCGGCGATCCAGGCTCGAAGATGTCGCCAAGCGCGGTCACCGCAAGATCCTAACGACCGATTGGTTCTCGCGTGAGCCTCGCGAGCCACCGAATATCAAGCCGGGCAAGGAAAAATCAGTGCGCCGAGGGACCCCACTGCAGGGGCACACCCTTGGCAGCCAGGTAGGGCATCGGGTCGATCTTGTTGCCTGCCTGGTCCCAGATCTCCAGGTGCAGGTGCGGACCGGTCGAGTTACCCCGGTTGCCGACGGTAGCGATGAGGTCGCCCGCGTTGACCCGCTGGCCCTCGTGCACGAGCATCTCGTTCACGTGGCCGTAGACCGCGACGGTGCCGTCGTCCTGCAGCACGCGGACCCACAGGCCGAAGCCCGATGCCGGGCCCGCCTCGATGACGGTGCCGTTGCTGACAGAGTGAATAGGAGCGCCGATCTGATCGGCGAAGTCGAGGCCGTAATGGAACACACCCCAGCGGCTGCCGAATCCGGAGCTGATCTCGCCGGCGACCGGGCGCACCGCGGGGGCGGGAGCGATCTGCTGCTGCGCGCCCTTCAGGATCTGCTCGACCTGGGCAAGCGGGCCCGCGATCTCGGGCGGCAGGTTGCCGATGCCGAACGGTGCGGCGATCGGAGCAGCCACCTGCGCGGCAACCTGCGGCGCGGGGAGGGTCTCGGCGACCGGAGTCGCCGCGGCCTTCGCCTGCGAGACCGGCTGCGCGCCTGCACCCTTGAAGCTGACGGGGGCGGCATCATCGGCGTCGTGTGAGCCGGGCAGCAGTGGGGCCGCGAGGGCGGGGGCAACCTGGGTCGCGGTGCCGAGCAGTGCGCTCGCGGCGACCGCGACGCCTGCGGCGACCTTCACCCGATCGGTTGCGGTCGACTCGGCGCGATGCCGCGTGGGCCGACCCGAATCACCGTCGCCGATAAGGCTCATGACAGTTATAGAACTGGGGCGTACACGATGGTGCGACAATGTTGCGTCCTAGCTTCCGACCTACACTGGTGGTCAACGAGCACCGCGCCGAAGCCACCGTTTATAACGATTTGGCGGCTCCGAGCTAGATAACGTTTCGGTATCCGTTGTGACGGGAACTCTACCCCGTCGTGACCATTCCGCAACCTTCTGTGTCGAAATCGCAGGTGGGGCCGGGGCATATTTCCAGATGGACGACACTGGGACCGTGATCATCGACGAACTGAGCGTCCCGATCGTGCTGGCCCCGATGGCGGGCGGACCCTCCACTCCAGAGCTGACCGCGGCCGTGAGCGCGGCGGGCGGACTCGGACTACTGGCAGCCGGATATCTGAGCGCCGCCGATACCGCCGCGCGTCTCGCCGCGACCCGCGAGCTGACCACCGCGCCGTTCGGCATAAACCTGTTCACTCCCGGACCGCCGACACCGCCCGACGCCTTCGCCGACTATCTGGCCGAGCTCGGCGCGACGCACGAGCTCGGCACACCGAAGTACGACGCCGACGATTGGGACGCGAAGCTGGATCTACTCGTCGCGGCACCCGTCGCGGTGGTCACCTGCACCTTCGGTTGTCCGACCGCCGAGGAGGTCGCCCGCCTGCGAGCCGCGGGATCGGAGGTATGGGTGACGGTCACCTCCGCCGCCGAGGCGCGCATCGCGGCCGAAGCAGGGGCCGACGTGCTCATAGCCCAGGGCGCGGAGGCGGGCGGACATCGCGCCACCTTCGTCGACAAGGTCGCCGATGACAGCACCGATCCGCTGGGTCTGCTTTCGCTGTTGCAGGTCGTCTCCGCGACCGTCGGCCTACCGATCGTCGCCGCGGGTGGCATCAGCACCGGCGCGGGCATCGCGGCGACACTTGCCGCGGGCGCCGCGGCTGCCCAACTGGGCACCGCGTTTCTGCGCTGTCCAGAGGCGGGCACGAACCCGGTACATCGCGCCGCGCTCGGTGCCGCAACCCCGACCATGCTCACCCGCGCGTTCACCGGACGCCGTGCGCGCGGCCTGCGCAACCGGTTCATGGACGAACACAGCGCGACCGCGCCTGTCGCCTATCCGGAAATCCACTTCGCCACAGCACCATTGCGCGCCGCTGCCAGAGCGGCGGGCAATCCGGAGGAAGTGAATCTGTGGGCCGGTCAGACGCACACTCTCACCTCGGAGCTACCTGCCGGCGAACTGGTCCACGCGCTGGCCTCCGATACGAAAACCGCTCTGAAAAGGGCACTTTCACGTCGAATCCAGGATTGTTGACAACCACTTTCGATTAGACTTCAGGGGCATCGCATCCGCCATCCACCCAACCCCGGAGGAGAGCGCTATGTCCCTCGATGTTCCCACCGCACTACTCGAACGCGCCGAACGCGGCGAGATCGACGACGCGGATTTCGTCGAATGTGTTCGCAATTCATTGCCCTACGCCTGGGAGGTAGTCAGCCGGGTGGCCGGTGATCTGCACTCCGGCACCGAGGAATACGCCGATAACGTGGTCCCCCCGCCGGATGAGGTGGCTCGTGGTCAACTGCTGCGCGCCATGGCTTCCGACGCGATCCGCGGCGGTTTGGAACGGCACTTCGGCGTGAAACTCGCCTTCCAGAACTGCCACCGCGTCGCGGCCTTCCCGCTCTCGGCGGTAGGCGGCGACACCTACAGCACGTTCGTCGGTACCCGCGCTCAGCTGTTGAACCAGAGCCCGGAACTGCGTAACTGCTGATCCGCCACATCGCATAAGCCCGGCGCAGCACCATATTTCGGCTGCGTCGGGTGCACTGCGGAACCCGCCGATCGGGGTGGCAGCGAAGCGCTATGCCGACAACGGCTTTTCATCGGCGGCTGGGTCCAATCGGCCGCGAATCTGTTGTGCAACACCCCCCGTCACCACTGATGATGCTGAAGTGGTGACGGGGGGCAGCAGTTCAGGACAGGGTGGTGACGGTCAGGTCGCCGTCGGCGTACTGCGCGCGCAGCCGCTTCTTGTCGAACTTGCCGACGCTGGTCTTGGGAACCTCCGCGATGAAAGTCCAGCGTTCCGGCAGTTGCCATTTGGCGAACTTGTCGGCGAGGAAGTCACGGAGTTCTTCCGGCTTGGCCTCGCCGCCATCAGCGAGCACGATTGCGACCAGCGGACGCTCGTCCCACCTCTCATCAGGAACACCGATAACCGCCGCCTCGGCGACGGCGGGATGCCCCATGACCGCGTTCTCCAGGTCGACCGAGGAGATCCACTCGCCGCCGGACTTGATGACGTCCTTGGACCGGTCGACCAAGGTCAGGTAGCCGTTCGGGCTGATCTTGCCGACATCGCCGGTGCGCAGCCAGCCATCGTCGAACTTGTCCGGATCGACCGCGGACCCATCCGGCGAATAGTAGGCGCCGGTGATCCACGGTCCGCGAACTTCCAGCTCGCCCAACGCTGCTCCATCATTGGGCAGCACGCTGCCGTCGTCGGCGACCAGCCGTGCCTGCACACTCGCGGGGAATCGGCCCTGGGTGAAGCGATAGGCCCACTCGTCCTCACCGGTCGCACTCGCCGGCGCGTGCGCCACGCTGCCGAGCGGCGAGGTTTCGGTCATGCCCCATGCGTGCAGGATCTTCACGCCGTGCTTCTCCTGGAACGCACGCATCATCGTCGGTGGCACCGCGGCGCCACCGACAACGACCGACCGCAGATGCGTGATGTCCTGCGGTTTCGCGCTCAGCCCCGCAAGCACGCCGCCCCAGATGGTCGGCACGGCGGCGGCGAAGGTGGGCTTCTCCGACCCCATCAACTCCAGCAGCGGCCCCGGTTGCAGGAACCGGTCGGGCATCAGCAGATTCGCACCCGACATCAAGGTCGCGTACGGCAGGCCCCAGGCGTTGGCGTGGAACAGCGGGACGATGGCGAGTACATTATCGGCCTCGGTGAAGCCCATACTGTTGGGCGAGCAGACCTGCATGGCGTGCAGCCAGTTGGAACGGTGCGAATACACGACACCCTTCGGGTCACCGGTGGTGCCGGAGGTGTAGCACATTGCCGCGGCTGATTTTTCATCGATCACCGGAAAGTCGTAGGAGTCCGATTGCGCGGCGAGCAGCTCGGTGTACGAGTGCACCTGCACACCCGCGGGCGCTTGCAGCGCGGACGCGTCGCCGTTGGCGACGATGACGTGCCGGACCGTCTTCAGGTTCGGCAGGTATTGGGCGAACATCGGCAGCAGTGTGCCGTCGACGATGACCACCTGATCCTCGGCGTGGTTGGCCACGTAGACCAACTGCTCGGGGAACAGCCGGATATTGAGCGCGTGCAGCACCGCACCCATCGCCGGCACCGCGATATAGGCGACCATGTGCTCGTTGTTGTTCCACATGAAGGTGCCGACGCGATCACCGATACCGATCCCGAACCCGCGCAGCGCATTCGCCAGCCGGGCCGAATCGGCGCCAAGCTCGCGATAGGTCATGGTGCGCACGTCGGTACCCGTCCAGGTGGACACGCTGGAATCACCCACGAACGTCGATGCGTAGCGCAGCAACGTCGCCAGCGACAACGGCTCGTCCTGCATGGTGCTCAACATCGGAACTCCTTTTTCTTCGGTGGCTGGTCTACCGGCACTTCGACCATGAGCCACATCACAGTGGCGATGCTACCGAACGGTAGGCCGCACGCGAGGTGTCCGCTGGACAACTTTGTGCCGAGCACCTAAAGGCGTGCGCCCTCAGTTTCCAAGGGTCAGCCCGAATGCGCCGGGTAGGCATGAACAAGGGCGGTATCCAGCTTGGGGACCGCGTGGGTGAGTGCGTGCTCTGCGCCGTGCGCCACCCGGTGCGCATCGGCGAGCGAGACGGTCGATGCGATGTCCAGCTCGACGTCGGCATGCAACCGATGACCGACCCAGCGCATCCGTAGGCTGCGCACACCGAGCACACCCGGTTCGGCGACCAGCGCCTGCTCCGCGGTGGCCACCAAAACCGGATCCACGCCGTCCATCAAGCGGCGGAACACATCTCGGGCCGCCGTGCGCAGTACCGCCAGGATGGCGAAAGTGATCAGCAGGCCGACTATCGGATCGGCCCACGGAAAACCGAGAGCCACTCCCGCGACGCCGAAAAGCACTGCCAACGAGGTAAATCCGTCGGTTCGCGCATGCAGGCCATCGGCGACGAGTGCGGCCGAACCGATCTGCCGCCCGACCCTGATCCGATACAGCGCCACCGTCTCGTTCCCGAGGAACCCGATCACGCCCGCCGCGGCGACCCAGCCGAGATGCCCGATCGGCACGGGATCGAGCAGCCGCCGAACCGCCTCGTACCCGGCGACCATGGCCGACAACGCGATCATCGCGACCACGAACAGCCCCGCGAGATCCTCCGCGCGCCCGAAGCCGTAGGTATAGCGGCGAGTGGCCGCCCGCCGACCGAGCGCGAACGCGATCCACAGCGGCACCGCGGTCAACGCGTCCGAAAAGTTGTGAATGGTGTCCGCCGCCAACGCAACCGAGCCGGAGGCCGCCACGATCAGCACCTGCACCACCGCGGTGAGCCCGAGCACGCCGAGGCTGATCTTCACCGCGCGAATGCCCACCGCACTGGCCTCCAGCGCATCGTCGACGCTGTCGGCGACGTCGTGGCTGTGCGGCGCGAAGATCTCCCGCAGAATCCCCCGCAGTCCGCCGGGGTGATCGTGTCCCGGCCGGTGGTTGTGGTTGTGGCTGTGGCTGTGGCTCATTCCGACACAGCCCGATCCCGGGTGGGCAACTCGCGCACCACAGTTTCGCCGCGATGGTGCGGCGGCACGCCGGGCCCCGCGTGTTCGGCGTTGTGGACCGCGTCGACAACCAACTGCTGGACGTGTTCGTTCTCCAGGCTGTAGAAGATCGTCGTCCCGGCCCGTCGAGTTCGGACCAGCCGCGCCATTCGCAGCTTGGACAGGTGCTGGGAGACCGATGGCGCGGGTTTCGCGATGTGACCGGCCAGGTCGTTCACCGACAGCTCACGGTCGACCAGCGCCCACAGCACCTGCACCCGGGTCGGGTCGGCCAACATCCGAAACACTTCGACAACCAGCCCCACCTGGTCCTCCGCCAGCGGAGGGACCAATGGCTCGCTATCTGCATTCATACGCAGATAATAGAACATGGCGGTGAGCTCCAACAACACTCGCCCAGCAGCCCAGCAGAAAGTAGCGTCGCCGGGCAGCCGACCCGGCCACCATGATCGGACAGAACCAACGAGCACCCGACGACGCGCAACTTCCCCTTATCGTCCGCCGATCAGCCAACAGGTGACATCCCGCGCATGGCCGAAAATGTTGATTCGGCGACCCGGATTGTCTTCGTGCTCGCCGACAGCCCGCTTAAGCTCGCAGCATGACGACGCCGTCCATCATCATTATCGGAGCCGGGTTCGCCGGGCTCGGCATGGCGCTCGAGCTGCGCCGAGCCGGAGTGGATGACTTCACCGTGCTGGAGCGCGCCGAGGATCTCGGCGGCGTATGGCGGGAGAACACCTATCCCGGGGCCGCGTGCGACGTGCCGTCGCCGCTGTACTCCTGGTCGTTCGAACCCAAATCCGATTGGCCTCGACGGTTTTCGGAGCAGCGCGACATCCACGACTACATGCGCGGCGTCGCCGAGAAGCACGACCTACAGCGGTACATCCGCTTCGGCACCGAGGTGACCGACGCCGAGTTCGACGAGCAGACCGGCCGCTGGACCGTCAGCACCGCGGACGGCGCGACCATGACCACGGACATCCTCATCCCCGCCGTCGGTCAGCTGTCACGCCCCGCCATGCCCGATATCCCCGGTATCGATACCTTCACCGGCGCGGCATTCCACTCCGCCGAGTGGGACCACGGCGTCGACCTCACCGGCAAACGGGTGGCCTGCATCGGCACCGGAGCCAGTGCGATCCAATACATTCCGCGCATCCAGCCGCAGGTCGCGCACCTCACGCTGTTCCAGCGGTCGGCGGCGTGGGTGCTGCCGAAGTTCGACGTCGAATACAGCACTGCCCACAAGGCCCTGTTCAAATACCTGCCGCCGACGCGGATGGCCGAACGGTTCGCGATCTGGTCGACCTTCGAGGTGCTGGCGCTCGCGCTGACCGACATCCCGGCCATGAAGGCCCCCGTGGTCGCGCTCGCCGACCGGCATCGCGCCAAGCACGTCCCCGATGCCGAACTGCGCGCGAAGTTGACCCCCGACTACGCCGCGGGCTGCAAGCGTGGCCTGTTCTCCAACGAGTACTTTCCCGCGCTGGCACAGCCGAACGTCGCGGTGGAGACGACCGCGATCGAGGCGATCACACCGACGGGGATCCGCACCTCCGATGGCGTCGAGCATCCGGTCGACGTCATCATCTACGGCACCGGCTTCAAGGGCACCGAATTTCTCGCACCGATGAGTATCTACGGCACCGGCGGCCGCAAGCTCGCCGACGTCTGGGGTGACGAGGGCGCCCGCGCCTATCTCGGCGTTTCCGTTCCGCATTTCCCGAACCTGTTCATGATGTACGGCCCGAACACCAACGTCGGGGCCGGTTCCATCATCTACATGCTCGAATCCCAGGCCCGCTACATTCGTCAGGTTGTCGAGTACCTCACCGACCGGCCCGGCCGCTACCTCGCGGCCAGGGCGACCGCGGAGCAAAACTGGGATCGATGGTTGCAGCGGCGGCTGAAGGACACACCGTGGAACTTCTGCTCGAGCTGGTACCGCAATGCCGCGGGCCGCATCACCAATAACTGGCCGGGCGCGACTGTGCTCTATCGCTGGAAGACAAAGAGTTTCGACCTCGAGGACTATGACGAGGCACAGGCCGCGAGTCTGCGAACCTCGGTGAACTGACCGGATCTACGCACAGTAACCACCCCGAGCCACAGAGCGCGGCGCGGCGGCAGGGTGTGGGGCGGAATGGGTGACCGGCGGCCTGACCCATCCACCCCAGACCTGCGGCTACCAGACGTCCCATGATCGACTGGTCCGCTCACGAATGCGGCTCGCGGACGGATTAACCTATTCCGTTCGTCATCGAATGTTCCGCTACCCCCTCGGGCAACCATTGACTTTGGGCGAGTGCCTCAAAAACACAGATCAAGAGCAATTTTCGGCCTCGGTGCCCAGCACTGGTTTCAGAATCGGCCAGTGATTCCTGGCCGCGCAGTCCGGACTGGGTACCCCGACGCGGACTGGGCTCGGACAACATCCAAAACAGCTCGGGGCCCATCAGGGTCGAGCGGCCACCGGTCTCAGCGAACCAGCGCCCCGAGTATTCGATCATCAGGTCGGTGAATGCTTCGGCACTGCCGAGCGCGTCGGTGAATTGTGTCATCGCGCCCGATCGATCCAAACTGCTTTGAATGATCGAGGCCAATCGGCCCGCGATGTCCCGAAACTGGTCTACGCCTTGGTCTTGCCACACAGACATGGCCATTATGTGCTCCATCCAGAAATCTGAGGGACTGAGGTTTGGTCAAGCAGCATGCGTCGTTAGTTCTGCACTGCGGTGGCGACCACTTTTGGTCGCTCGATAGCTTCCAGCGAAGTGGACCGGTGGCGTGATCCGACTACGATCGTCGGCCGTCCGGCGAGCCCGGATGCAACGGCCTCGAGCGGCTGGACCTCGAGCTTTCCGACGGTAATCGGTTCGGTGGTCCGCTCCGACTTACCGGCTTCGTCGGCGGCGGAGGCAATTTCAGCCGCCTTCTCCCCCGCGATCTGTCTGCCGCGCTCCGACAGCATCAACGTGAGATGGACGGCGAAAAGCATCGTCACCGGCATACCGGCGTAGATCACCATCGATACGATGCCGCCGCCGATCTCATGGGCGTACTGGATATTTCCGGAAACCGAGACCAGCGTCGAGAGGGCGAACAATGCGGTGGCATACCACCAGCCCATGCTTTGTTTCCGGAACGAGGCGGTGGCGATGATGGAGCCGACCACCAAGCCGTCGATGGCGATCGGGACATTCGAGGCCAGTTCGGGCGCAACCAGATTGCGTATCGAAAGATCGTGCAAAGCATCGAAAGACATTTCAAAAGACTTGAGGGCCACCACTCCCGAAACAATTAGCGACGCATGTGCTGGGCGCGGTCTGAACGAGCTCAACCGGCTCACAATACGCCGGCCCTGCGTCGGAGTCGGCCGTACATCATCTTCAGTAGACATCCCAGGTGTGGTCGTCGTCGTCATGGCGAGGAGCCTAACGTGCGTCTACCGCGATCCTATTCAGGACACCAGCAACACCTTCGAGCTGTTCAATATTTGACTGGTCCCTGCTCCGATGAGCAGCGGTACGCAATCTGAACGACGTATAAGTCTGAGCCAGAACCGTTTTCATTCGGTTCGGCAGCGCGGGACCATCAGACGCGTTCCTGCCGAGCGTCGGCGCGTCGGCCCAGCCCATTCAAGCGTCCAGCAACAGATTTCGCAGATGCGCTGCTGTGCGTGGACGAATCATGCACCAAGGTCACCGCATTGGAATCAGCCGTTCATTTCCCCTTGTACACAAAGGTTTTTCGCTGAGCCCTACACCGCGCCATCATCCGAGAACTATCGGGCATATTGCACAATCGGAACATTTCGATATCCGCAGGTACCGTCGAGCGCCGACCGAGGCCGGTTTCAGCGACGTCGTCGCGAAGCGACGCCTATCCACCGCTGGCCAACCACCTCAGCAAGCGACTAAGCGACCGGGACATGCGCAGAGTCGACCCGGTGCTGCGATCAACCTTCAGCCGTCCCGGGTTGTGGACGCGAGGGTCGTGAGCGGACTACATCGTGGCAGTCGGCACCGAAGAGCCGTAAAACCAGAACAGGCGTCGCCGAAACCGAGCCTCCGACAGTTCGCCGCGACAGGCCATCCCACCCCCGACGCGCCAGCGATTCTGATCCCCGCCTCCAACCCGGTAGACTCCCCGACGTCCACTAGCAAGCCCTCGTAGCTCAGGGGATAGAGCACCGCTCTCCTAAAGCGGGTGTCGCAGGTTCGAATCCTGCCGAGGGCACAAAGCCGCGACAGCATTTCCGCAGGTCAGCGGGATTTTCGGATAATCCCGAAATGACCATATCGAGAAAACCCAGGTCAGACTCGGTCCTCCAGTGTGCCTGTAGGGCACATCAAACATGGGAACGCACACACCCAGCAATACGACCGCCCGGCGCCGAACAATCCGGCCGCCCGAGACACGAGCCGTCACATCACACCCGCCTCCTTTCGACCAATGACGCTTCGCTTCATCGAAGTTGTTGCAAACCAACAATATTCAGCCGGTCCCAGTTCTAATGCCCCGGGCACTCTCGACCGTCCACCGATCGCGCGCGTCGACACTGCGCGAAGTTCTGGACTAGCTGCACAGCACCGCCGACCTGTCACCTCAGGTCGGCGGGATCAGCAGGCAGTCCGCCCACGTTCGCTGCCGCCGACTCGACGCCGCCCGACCGATGACTTCCGCGCCAGTGTTGTTGGCGGACAATCAGCACTGTATGGCCTACGGCCGCAACACGACACCCACGGCCAGGGCGAGCTTGTCGACGAACTCCGGACGATCGGCCACGCGGTGCTTCCACCCCTCGCCGGCTGCGGCCAGGACCTCGGCGATCTGGCCCGAGGCGACATTGCCAGCGGGTCGGCCCGAGGCGGCGATGGCCTCGGCGAGCGCGTCATGGAAGGCATCCCGCGGCACCGACTAAAACTCTGTGACACCATGCTCGTGCTCTCCCTGAGCAATGAAAGTCATCATCTTCGGCGCACTGTTCAATTTTGTGCACGATCCGGCGATGCTGATCGTGGCTTTCGACCGGGCCCTGATCCATCGGCTGTCGCAACAGAGTCTGGACTACGTGATCATGCGGCTCAACCAGATTCTGCGGCTGGTCCAATCTCATGGTTACAAAGTCGACCTCCGACGACATCGCGGCGGCAAGTAAGTTGTTGGCGGGCGTTCCGAGTGCACCCGGTGCGATCGGCATCACCGGATTCTGCGTGGGTGGCGGGTTCGCGCTCGTTGCCTCTACGACTCAGCGGCCCGTGAATGTAATGCCGGGCGAGTCGGCGCCGGTGGCCGGTTGCTCGCCGCGCGCCTGTGCGCCTAGCAGTGCGTCGAGGGCGTTGTGGGAGTCTTCAGTGTCGAACAGCCCGATGGTCAGGTCGAGCATGAGCCTGTCGGCTGCGGCGATGCCGCCCGCCGACCAGGCTTTGAGCACGGATTTGGCTGCGGCGTAGCCGCGGGTGGGGCCGTGCGAGAGTCTCGTGGCCAGCCGTAGCGCGGTGTCATCGAGTTGATCGTCGGGCACGATGTAGTCGGCAACCGCGGGGATCGTGGTGACCGGGGTGGGTTCGCCGAGCATGACCATGCGGCGCGCCGCAGACGGCCCGATCAGGCTGGCCAGGCGTTGGTAGCCACCAGCCAGCGGGAGTTGCCCCCCGCCGACCTCTGCGCACCACATGAGGGTGTTGTCGGCGGCGACGATAAAGTCCGCCGACAGCGCCAGCTCGAGGCCACCCCCGACGGCTTGGCCGCGGACGGCGGCCACAACCGGTATCTCGAGGGCTTCGATCGCGCGGTAGGTGCTGGTGATCTCGGCGACGAAGGTACGAAACCATCTGTAGCTCTTGCCGGCCCATTCGTCCAGAGCTGGGCCGACGGAGAAGTTGGGGCCTTCGGCCTGAATCAGTAGCGCGCGGATGTCGCTGTCACTGGCGTCGTGCACCGCGGCGGCCAGATCGGTGTTGAACTGGACGCTGACATGGTTGTACGGTGCCCTCGTCAGCGTTATGCGTCCGAGGGTGTCAACGAGATCGAAACGGATGACGCTCATGGCGCGCTCCTTTCAGGCCGTATGATCGACGATGCTTCACATGCCAGCAGATTTGTGCCCGATTCGCTACGCTGGCATTTCGCTTTCCGCGGCATGCTTCCGCCAGTACTGGACTTCCTTGAACTAATTGGCATATTCTCCTCGCCTTCTTCGCGGACTCGAAACCAGATTCTCCTTATCGCTCTGCCAGGGATTCGGTTTCGATCCGTGAAGATGTAAGGACCGTTTGGTGTGCGGGTGTTTGGTGTCGGCTCCGGCGCGGCTGTGTGAGCCGAAGCGGTGACTGGAGACGCCGCCGGTGGACGAGGCAACGATCGCCGAACTCAACGCCCAGATCGAGGCCATCCGCACGGCGCTGGACCGCATCCAACAGCAGCTGAACGACCTCGTGCGCCCAGGTGGATGACCCAAGGGACGGTGCCCCGCGCCGGGGACGGTGCGACCGCGGCAGAATACCGCCACAACCTGCGGTTCAGGTCTTGACTGATGGCTGATCCAGAGGAGACTGGATATATACCGGAACACCGAAGAGTGCGCCGCGGTTGAAGGAGACGTCCCGATAACGGCGGTTACATTCCTCAGAGATCCGGCTAAGCCCCCGGCAAGCCAGTCGAACACCGGAGCGGTCAGCGACGACTGAGGTTCAGGGATTCGATGGAGACTACCGGGGACTGTTCTGTGCGCCAGGAGGCTGGGCATTAAAGTTCTGATTGCCAAATTTGACAATGCTTATATTCGTGCGCAAGCGCTGGCGGCAGGGATAGATGTAAGCAATGTCAACACTTGCTAAATTGATCCCATGGCACCGTCGAATACCCCGTACCACCACGGTGATCTCCCCAGCGCGCTGGTGCACGCTGCCATGGAGCTCCTCGAGGAGGACGGGGCGGTAGACCTCTCGCTCCGCGCCGCCGCCCGCCGGGCCGGGGTATCCACCGCCGCACCGTACCGCCACTTCGCCGATCGCGACGCGCTGCTGTCGGCGGTCGCCGCCGTGGGCTACCGCGATCTGGCCGAACAGCTCGTGGCCGCCAGCCCAGCGCCGAGCACGGCCGAGGATCTCGCCGCGATCGCGGTCGCCTATGTTCGGTTCGCGCTGGCCCGGCCCGCGCTGTTCCGGGTGATGTTCTCCGATCCATGCGATCCGACCAGCCCGGAACGCGTGGCCGCCACGACCGCGATCCACGAGTACGTCAGAGCGATTGTGCGGCAGGCGTTTCCCGATGCCGACGAGGAATCCCTCGCGACCGCGATGTGGGCGCTGGTCCACGGCCTGGCGTTCCTCTACCTGCACGGGAAGTTCGGCGCCGAGGCGCTCGAAGATCGTGTCCGCACTACCGTTTTCGCGGTGCTCGAACTCCCGGGCCCCACACCCGCCTGACCGGATCCGGTCGCGTCAGGGTTCGCGAATGGTGAGCAGCACCTTGCCGACGGTCTCACCGGAGTCCAGCAGCGGGTGCGCCTCGGCGACGTCGACGACGGGGACCTCCGCGGAGACAACCGGGGTGACAGCACCTTCGGCGATCAACGGCCACAGCTTCGCCCGCAGTTCGGCGATGATCTCGGCCTTGGAGCCCGGCCCGACTTCGGGGCGACGGCGCAGGTTCGTCACGTGGACCGATGCCCGCTTGAACAGCATCAGGCCGAGGTTCAGTTCGGCGACAGCGCCGTCCTGGAGGCCGATGATGGTGAGGTCGCCCCCTTCGGCGAGCGCCTCCACATTTCGCGGCAGATAGCCGGCTCCCATGATGTCGAGAATGACGTCGGCGCCGCCGTATTCCTCGGTCACCACTCTCACGAAATCGCCGTCGCGGTAATTGATCAGCGTGTTCGCACCGAGTTCCCGGCAGCGATCCAGTTTGAACGACGATCCGGCCGTCACCGCCACCCGAGCACCCAGCGCGCGCCCGACCTGGATCGCGTGCGTGCCGATCCCGCTGCCACCCCCATGGATCAGCAGCGTCTGGCCCGCGCGGAGGCCAGCGGCCATCACGATGTTCGACCACACGGTGGCGGCGGCTTCGGGGAGCGCCGCGGCGGCGGTCAGACTCACCCCGTCGGGAACCGGCAGTAACTGGGTCGCCGGGACGTTGGCGCGCTCGGCGTAGCCACCGCCTGCCAGCAGGGCGCACACCGCGTCACCGGGTCGCCACCCTTCCACCCCCGCGCCGACGGCGGCGATGGTCCCGGAAACCTCGAGGCCGAGGATGTCACTGACACCAGGGGGCGGCGGGTACAAGCCCTGTCGCTGCATGATGTCGGCGCGATTCACGCCCGCGGCGACCACGTCCACCGCCACCTCACCCGGGCCCGGCGCGGGCAGGTCGTCGACCTGCGCCCACTTCATGACCTCCGGACCGCCGTAGCCCTCCAGCGTCACCGCGAACATTTCGTTTCCCTTCGGTCGGCCTCAATGTACACGGTGCTAACATTACTCTGGGGCTGGATCGCGTCAACCTTCGAGACCGGCGTCACCGTCACGGCGGCATCCGCTTCACGCTGCTGGACGCATTGTCGAGATGGAGCCTTGACGGACACTCGTCATGCTTTATGCGAAAGCATTGGCCTCTTTGATGAGGTATTGAGAAAACGTGTCGAGGAATAGCACTCGGATCGACGATTCTCATCTCCAGACCGAGTTGTTCGATGACCGTTCGAATACGATCATGGACATCCTCGGGAACAGCCCACGGCGTAATCGAGTCGTCGAGATGCATTCGCCAATCCACGCTATGAACTGGCACCGTGCGATTCGACACTACCTCCCGTTCCGGACGTGAACGGTTGCGCTGACTGCTGATTCATGAATGTCACCTTTTCGAGATGGCCTTGCGGTCGTACGTGCCGGTCGTATCAATGACGACTGTCAACGACCGTAAAGGTCGAGGCCAAGCAAACCGGTCGGCTCAATCCACTCGCCGACCGGCAGCAACGACGCGCCGACAAACCAGTCGACTACTCGGTGGTGACCAGCGGTGCCGTAGCGCCTGTGGCGGCGCCGATTGCCGCTCCGACAGCCGCTCCGACGGCCGCTCCGACAGCAACGAATGGTGCTGCGACCATCGCGTAACCTATCGCGGCCCCAACTACGGGAACGACGAGCAACCCGATGGGCGCAAACGGGAGTCCGGCGATGAGGCCTGCGACCGCTCCGACGATCGCGCCGGTCGCCGCAATCGGGGATGCGACGGTGCTACCGACACTGGCACCTACTGCGGTACCGATCGCGGCGGAGCCGATTACATCGCTGGCGATTCGGTCAGACCGCGCTGGCTCGATACCTGCCGAATCCAGCGTGCGCGCCAAGCCGGCTTCCGCGTCGGCTGCCGCGTCGTTGATTTGCCCGCCCTGTTCGGTACTCAGCCATTCCGGTCGATCGGTCTGGAAGCTACCGATACGGATCAGGTTTTCCGGCACCTCATTCGGCGCCACGGACTCGGCGATCGCCGTCAGACCCCGCGTCTGAAATGGCTGACGATCGGTCGCTGAGAACGCGCCCCGGTCCGGAATCTGCACCGGCCGTGCGACATCATGCCGACCGACACCGACCAGCACGACACTGTCCCCCGCAAAGGCGTCGACGCACCGGACGCCGGTGGAGTGGATCGCTCCGAACACCGTTGGGTTGTCGACCGAGGCTACCGGGCGGGCAGCTGTCGCCGAATCATGCTGCGCCGACAAAGAGATGACCGGCGGCCGCGGATCAGCAGGGACGGGGACGCTGCCGGCTACGAACGCGGCAGCGGGTACTGCACCAGCGATCACAAGCGACGTCAAGTTCCGGTAGAAAAGCCCGACCTGAACTGTGGACGGAAGGGTAATCATCGGGGTTTCGCTCCAATCTTCGTGCCGAAGTGGTTGTGGAATTCTCACGCCGACATCAGCGGTCCAACGAATTCGGAGTGTGCGACGCCGCGAACATGACATTGCACCAACTGCTGATGTATTTACAGCAACGGCGGTCGATGCGGCTACAGCAACTGTGCGCGTTTTGCAGGCCGTTCGCGCCGCATCGGTAGATATTCGTTGCGCGGGATCTGCCGGATTGGTCGACGGTCAACAATGTCGTGAGGGCGCGGGCTGTCTCGAAGACAACGGCAGCCGAACGTGTCGATAACATTCATGACGTGAGACCTGTGACGTCAGCCCAATCGCCACAGCGACTCGAGCGAGAAGCATCTGTCTCCGCCCAAATCGCCGAATGACGGTGCCAGTCACTGAAATCCGTGATTCGGGTCGCAACGCTGCCTATCATTTCCCGCATGACTGGGAGCGCGCGCGTTCGGGCGGCACAAACCCTACTGAGATATGCCCGGACACCACGGAGTATCGAACCTCGCTGGTCGGCAGGCCGCGCAAGCCTGCATGCAGGCGTTCAGCCTGACCGGACTCGTCGGAAATCGGGTAACACAGCTTCAGCGCGGGCGCGTACTCACGGTTTCCTCCACCCGAGTCGTACTTACAGTTGCGCCAATTCGGAGCGCGACCACGCGGTGATGGCGGATTCGTTTCGCAGGATCACGAAGAGTTCGGGGGTGTGGACCGGATGGAGTACCTGACCGGGGGCGCGGATTACTTCCGTACCAGGTATATCGATGTCGTGCGGTTTCTCCTCGCCGAACAAGCCCAGTAGGCCTCGTCATGACACAGAGCCCGTGCGGCGACCGGCTCGCCGGGATAACACATGCGCTGACAGGTCGGGCGCATCTGCTACCCGGCGGCCCTTACGACGTCGGTCGAGAAAAAATCCGCGAGTTTGCTAACGCTGTCCAGGCGAAACATCCAGCCCATTACCGCGAGCAAGCCGCCGCAGCGCTGGGACACGACAAGCTGATCGCCCCGATCACCTTCACCGCAATCCTGAGTGCCGTTGCGCAACAGCATATCTTCGGGGACCTGCTGCCGGGCTACGACGTCACTCAGGTGCTGCATACCGAGCAGTACATCCTCTCGCACCGCCCGATTCGGTCCGGTGATCGACTGAACTGCCTGATCAGCCTGCGATCATTCCGTCGAAGTCATGGCCAGGACAAGTTCGTGTTCAGCACCGATGTCATCGATTGCGGCGAAAGACTCGTGCAAACCATCCGAACCGCTGCGGTAGCTCGCTCCGACGGCATCGTCGATGAGAAGCTCGTTCGGGCAGCGAAACGGCTGATAAGGCAAGACGCGCCAGGAGCCCGTGCCCCGATGGTCGAGGTGACCGGATTGCCCCTACCGGCTATGCCGTTCACTCCACGCCCGACCCTCGAGTTCGACGATGTCTCAGTCGGAGACGACATAGGTGCTGCGTCCGTGAGGCTGTCGCGCGGCGATCTGGTCAACTTCGCCGGTGTCTCCGGTGACGTGAACCCGATCCACTGGAATAGCCGCGTCGCGGTCCTGGCCGGTCTGGACAACGTGGTAGCGCACGGTTTGCTGACCATGAGCCTGAGCGCTGGATACATCGCATCCTGGGCCGGGGATCCCGGCGCGGTCCGCGAACACGGCGTCCGTTTCATCAGCCCCGTCTTCGTTGATGCGAACGACGGAGGCGACGTAAAGTTGACGGGTAGCGTCAGGGCGCTCGATCCGATAACCAAGGTGGCTTCGATCGCGCTCGACGCCACGTCCAGGGGGCGGAAGCTCTTCGGCCGCGCCACTGCCACGGTTCAATTAGGTTAGGCCTTCCATCGCCGACTCGCCTGGCCGCCGGCCTCCCCGATCCGCAAGCGCGGCGGGGCAGCGGGGAATGACACGCAGGACCCTGGCGTGTCATCCCCGAAACTCCTGCCACACATGCACTCGCGAAGACAGCGTCGGCTTCGGTCGCAACATCTCGTAGCAGTCTGCGCCGCCGACCGAATCGTGGCCGCCGGGTTTGTGCGCCGCGGGAGGAGTGGTCGTGCGCAGTGAAACTGCTACAGCGTGTTCGGCAAGTCGGGCAGTGGTGTGAGGCGGACGGGGAGCGCGCTCAGGCCACGGACCAGCAGGCTCTTTCGCCAGCTCAGCTTCCCGAACTCGGTGTTCAGCGACATCGTCGGAAACCTGTCCAACAGCTGCGTGAGTGCGATGGTGGCCTCCATCTTGGCCAGCGCCGCGCCGAGGCAGTAGTGGATACCGTGCCCGAAGGCAACGTGCTTGTTGTCGCCGCGATCGAGGGCTATGCGGTCCGGTTCGGCGAAGCGCTGCGGGTCACGGTTGGCGGCCGCGACGGAGATCATGATGAACTCGCCGGCGTCGATGTCTTGGTTACCCAGGACAATCGGGGCTGTCGTGAAGCGAGCCGTGGCCAGGTGCACGGGGCCTCGAGTCCGCAGGACTTCCTCTATGTAGGCGCGTATCGCACTGGTGTCGCCGCGGAGCTGCTCGGCGATTTCCGGGTCGCGCAGGAGCCCGAGCACCGCGTTGCCGATCAGGTTGACGGTGGTCTCGTGCCCGGCCGCCAATAGCAGGAACAGCATGGAGATCAGCTCCTGGTGCTCGAGCCGGTCATCATGATCCTTCGCGGCAATAAGCTCCGAGAGGAGGTCCTCGCGAGGATTGGCGGTGCGCTCGGGGATCAAGTCGTTCAGGTAGGTGAAGAAGCTCATACCGGCGCTGGTGCGCTCCTCGATGGGCGCCGATTCGTTGACGACAATGGCTGTCCAGGAACGGAATTCGTCCATATCGTCATCGGGCACCCCCAACAACTCACAGATCACAGCGATAGATAAGGGAAACGCGTAGCTATCGAGCAAGTCGACGGTGTTCCGGGTGCTCATGTCATCGAGCAGGGTGTCCGCGATCGCGGCAATCCGCGGCCCGAGATCGCGGACCGCGCGACTGGCGAACGCCTTGGAGACAAGGCGACGCAGCCGAGTGTGCTGGGGCGGATCGGCGAAGAGCATGTTGTTGTTGATCGCCCCGTGGAACATCTCGGCCGCACCGTTCTTGGCAAGGATGGCCTGGCCCTGAGGTGATCCGATGTTCTTGCTGATGTTCGGTTCGGCGAAGGCATGTTTCGCGACATCGTGATCGACGATCAGCCAGCCGACTACCCCCTCCACCCGGACTCGATGGATGGGACCGTGCTCGCGCAATACGCGGTACGCAGCATGCGGGTCCTGATAGAAGTCGTCGGTCAGCTCGAGAACCTCGTATGCGGCAGTCACATGCCACCGCCGGTCATTGATCCGCGATCGGCCGAGCGTGCGTTCATATAGCGCATTTGCCCTCAATCCTTTCGACGTTCGACTAGTTCTGGCTTAGGCCCGGCGGAAGCTCGAGACGCGTTCGGCAGCGGTGCGGCTTGTCCAGCTCGACTCACCACAGTCCGGTCTCGTGGCGCGCAACTCTGGTAAGCAACTCGCCAGCTCCGCATCAAAGTGCTGGGTCGAGCGGTTTCGTTGAGGAAGCCAGCAGCGCATGGAAAGTGGACAGGTCACAGCGAACCGGTAACCGAACGCTGACGCCCGCGAATCCGGGGCATCTTCGCACAGATACCTCTCATCGAAGGGCAGTTCCGCGACGTGTCGAACCATCGGCATGAGCGAGCTCGATGATGCCCGAAGTTGCACGCACGCCGAGAACTACATTGCCCACCAGCACAAGCTGTGCATCTCGTGCGACGGTCGTGTATTCGTCGAGCGCCGAAATCGGGAGCGGGTCACAGTGCGACGCCGACCACCGACGGTCAGCTGATGTCATGTGGCGGTCCGCTGGCGGGTCCGCGAGTTCTATGGCTGTGACATCAGCTCATGGTGGCGAAGTTGTGCCAGAGGTTCTCGAGACTCTCGGTGCCGCCGAACAGCGTGGTGAAGTTGGTGGAGTCGATCAGTACGATGTCGCCTGCACGGGGACCGGTGGGTGGCATCCAGATCAGCGCGTTGAACTCCGTGCCACCGGTAGCGGTAAAGGGGTGGGGCCGTTCAGGGTCGACGCGCTGGCGACCGAGGACTCGAAGCGAGTCGCTCTCCGGCGCGGTGAGCTCGTAGTGCGGCAAGTGGGGATGGAAGTTGAATGTGGTGACGTTGTCCAGCAGCCGGGGCGCGTCCAGATCTCGGAACCTGGTCAGGGGCGCGATTTCATCGGTGCCGTCGACGACTGCGGGGCGCAGACCCCACTTGTTGTGCACCGGCACGTCGAGCGCCTTCATCAACGAGCGCGTGTACTGGCCGAATCGCTGCTGACGGGGTACCAGTGGGTCGCCGTGATGCTCGTATTCGATTTGTCGCTGCGTGTAATCGTCGGTGAAGCCGACGTCGTGGTGCGGCGCTAGCAGCAGGCAGGTGCCTTCGCGTTGCAGCCACTCCCGGACCGCGGCGCACTCTTCGGGTGCGGCCTCCTGCTCGGACAGAACATGGTCGAGCCCGAACACCATGAGCGTGTCGGTGTCTGCCAGGATCCGCTCGTCGATCGGCAATGTGTAGCCGGCCTGGTCGATGCGCTGGAACACCGCGACAGGATGCCCGGTCGCCGCACCGGCCAGTTGCTGAAACGCCAGCGTCGAGCGATGGAACAGCTCCAACGTGCCCGCGATACCTTGCAGGAAATGCGCCGCGTCGTACTCGAGGGTTTCGTAACTCGGCCACGCCACGTTGCGGACTTCGGTCATCGTGGAGAAGCGGTTGTACATTTCGGCGGGATCGCGTTGGGCCTCCCACGGATAACTCCACGTCCAATAGATGCTTATCCGCCGCCTCCCGTCGTGCTTGCGCGGGATGTGATCCTGGTTGTAGGTGCGTGCCCGCGCCAGGGTGCTCATGGCTGTCACCTCTCAACTGTCGAGCGTGGCCAGATATCGCAGTGCGCGGATACCCGGTAGGAAGAAGTACGCGCCACCCTCGAGCGTGGTGAATGCCGGTAGCCCCACGAGCACCTTGCGGATGGGTCGCTTGGGGATCGTGAACTCCAGGGTGCCGTCCTGGGTGCCACAGATGGGATCGTGTTCATTGCCGAGTTCGTGGAATGTCTTGTCGTTGATCCAGACGTTTTGGGCGAACTCGAACTGGCGGACCAGGCTGGCGCAGATGATGAACGCGGCAATGCCTCGATCCACCCCATCATCGGGGGCGTCATCGGGCAGCGCCGGCCCATAGGTGGCACCGCGGCGAATCATCCTGCGGCGTTGCATATTTGGTGCCGTATCGCGCGGGTTGAGTCGCCGCACGTGGGAGCCGAGCGGTACCGCATAGCCGTGCGGGTCCATCTGTTTATAGTTGAAGTCGTTGTTCCGCATGGGATCTGCGCCCAGCTGTGGATCATCGCGGTCAGGGGTCAGCGCCAAGGGAGCGCCGCTCGGCCAGCGGCCCATGAGCTTCGCGGCGAGTAGCTCCTGACCGTCCGACGTGTCGGCGTGCTCGCGCAGATAGTCCCGAAACGCACCGACGTGTTCTCGCAGTCGCCGGTAGGCCATGAAGCTGCCGTTGCGGGACAACACCTCTGGCTGCGGCAATCGGTGGGGTGGGCCCTCTTCGTCCGGATAACCCAGGATGAATTCACCGGGTTTCAGTGGTGCGCCCGACCCGGGCGTCGGTTCTTCACCGGATCCCTCGATCACCGGTTGGGACAACCGGTCTCGGAACCCGAAATGGTCATGGGCATAGTCGAATGGCGGCGTCGCGTTCAGGTCCAAGAACGACAGCACGCGCACGCCGGGGCAGCGGGCCACCAGCTTGTTGTGCTCGGCGGTGCACCGCTGGTGTTCGGCATCGGTGCGGGCGAACAGGATCGCGATCGCGTGCAGGTCGTCACCGGCCAGCCCGCCCACCCAGCTATCGGGGTGATTGGCACCCGTATCGCCCAGGATGGCGGCTCGGGCGGCCATGCCTTCACGGAACTCGTCGGGGAAGGTGGAAAGCGCTTCCTCCGACACCCCGAGCGCCCGCAGCCCGCGCCAGGTGAAGGCCAGCGTAACCCAGCGCTCGGAGCTGTCCATCGTGGCTCGCACGTCCGCGGCCGACTGAACCCGGTCCAGCAGCTCGGTCAACCAGGCCCGGCCCCCGGCGGGATCGTCGAAGGACAGGAACTCATAGCGGCCGGTCATTGCCGGTGTGCGGGTCAGCAGGATGTGCTGAATATCGTCGAGTTCGAGCATCGGCCCGGACGATCTACTGCATCTGATCGAGCATGCCGGAGAACGCCGCCTTGAGCCGCAGCGCCTTCTTGATCTCGTCGGCGGTGACGTAAGGGTACTCGCCGTATTCGAGGAAGCTCGAAAACTGGTGTGCTCGAACGAATTCGACGAATGCCTCCGGGTTTTCTTTCCAATCCTCCGGGAATCCCTCGAGGTTGGTGAAAACGGTGGTGATACCGGTCTGGCTGAAGAGCGCGACGGCGTCCTCGGTGTACTTGTCGAAATCGGTGTCGAAGATGCCTTGATACTGGAAATGCAGTCCCGAGCCGACGTCGAACAATACCCACCGCAGGTAATGCAACCGCAGTGGTGCCAACACATCTGGACTACCCGCTACCGCATCTTCGATCTGCTTGCCGTATGCGCGAATCGCCTCTTCTCGGCCCGGTTTCACCTTTGCGATGATCGAGAACCCGTAGCAGGCAGGCGTCCGTGGATAAACCGGGCCGTACCGACCCCGCTCCAGCTCGAAATACCCCTCCTTCGGGATGGCCATCGCCGCCGGTTTGCTCCAGTCCTTATCGGTCGCTGGCATGACGTCACCTACCCTCCGCCGCAGTTCGCCGGACATCAATCATGGTAAGCACCCGGACAGCATCCTCGCAAAGATTCAGCTATCTACCGATAGCTGCACTCCGAGTTAATTTCGGGAAATGCCGAATCCCGGCCCGTTGCGCCCCGATTTGACAGGATGACCCCATGCCATCACTGCCGCGAACCCACGAGCCGCCGCCGACTCTGCGCCATTTGTCGACGCCGCGTTCCGCCGCACTGGCCGGAATCGCCTTCGCCGTATTGTTCGGTACCACGCTGACCCTGATCCGCATTGAAATGCCTGTGGGCCTGGAGGATTCAACTCGATGGCTGAAGAGCGAGCACAGCTCGATCACGATGGCAACAATGCTGATGCCCTTCGCCGGAATCAGCTTCCTATGGTTCATCGGCGTCGTACGCGACGGATTCGGACGCTACGAAGACCGATTCTTCTCATCCGTATTCCTCGGCAGCGGGCTGCTGTTTCTAGCGATGATGTTCGTCTCTACCGCCTTGACCGCAGGGTTGGTGGCAAGCAACACCGACGTTACCGACCCGGCCGCCCACGCCGAGGTGGTCGAGTTCGGCAAGAATGTCTTGGTTTCGGTGAGCCAGACGTACGCGCTTCGCATGGCCGCCGTATTCATGATTTCGCTCGCGACAATTTGGCTGAAGACCAGGCTGATGCCTCGTTGGCTCGCCGTCCTCAGCTATTTACTGGCTCTGGCCCTGCTCATCGTCAGCGAGATGAGCAAGTGGGTGGAGTTGGTATTCCCCGCCTGGGTGCTCGTGGTCAGCGGCCTGATCCTGGCACGCTCCGGACTCATCGAACAACTACGCACACATCGCGATTGATGCTGTGTCACAGTACCCTCATGGACGAGCCATCTCCCCACTGTTCGCCCAATCTGGAAATGCTTTACCAGTGCGTGGCGGACAGACGCCTGCAATACGAAAACCTGCTCTGGCAGGTGCCGACAGTCAGTCTGACCGCCCAGGCCTTCTTGTTCAGTATCGCGCTGGCAGAGGGCAATGCGCCCGTCGCGAAGATCGCGTCGTCGTTACTTGCACTGATCGTGTCGATCATCTCGATTATGTTGATGGCGAGCCACCGCCTCGCCGAACGGAAAGATGCGAAGTGGCTGGAACGCTTCGAACAGCAAGAGCTCCACGCGGGGGCCTGGGGCGCAAATGGCGCGGTATTCGAGGCGCATCAAGATATCGCGGACCTGGGCGTCGGCCGGATGGGAAACCTGCTACTGCTCAGGCAGATGTTCAAGGTATGGGTCGTCGGACTCGGGTGTTTCGGTGTAACTGCCATCTTCATGATTCTGCGGACACTGGTTGCTCTCTGAAGGGGCGATCCGGTACGAATCGGCGCCACGGGCTGCCCGCCGATCGTGTTGCCGAGGTGTCCACCGCCACTGCTGCGCTGTCGTCGCTTATCCCTAGTGGAATGAAGCAAGGCCCTCTCAGATTCGCTCTGGATGGCTCCGCAGTCTCAGGGCAGCACCAGACACCGTTCTAGTCAGGTTCGCGCCCAAGCGTGCGCTGACGATCTCGCCCTACGACACGGTCACGTTCCCGAACGACCTCACGCTCACGATCGTCGTTAGCCGATGCTGCGTCCCCCGGCTGAATCCATGCCGCCTGAATCGCGCGCATGTCCCTCTCGGGGATGCCCGCCCGTACTGCGCGAGCGCGTTGCGCCACCTGCCGCTCCCGATGCTCGCGGATCTTCTCTTCACGCTCGATGGTCACGGCGAGAGATTCCACACCGCGCGTCACGTCGGCCCACATGGCTTCAGCCTTCTCGGCCAGCATCGCAACCATCTCGTCAGCCTGGTCCCTACTCAGATCAAGACCCAGGTTGTCGACCATCGCTACCGCACGCGCGTGCTCCGCCTGCAACACTGCCGCGACGCCTTTCGTCAACTTCCCGCGAGACTCACGCAGCTCGTCGACCTCAAGGGCTATCCCTTTGTGCCGAGCCTCCGCGATCTTCCGAGCTTGCTCCGCGAGACCGGCGCGTATCTGCGCGTTCTTCTTGTCGATCTCTCGCATGTCGAGACTCTGGACCAGAGCCTTGTCCCGCTCGCGCTGGCCGTTGTGCCTGATCGGCGACTCGGGACGGGCAAGAGCCACCTGCTGATCGCGTTGGGCACCGAGGCCGCGATGCGCGGCTACCGCGTGAAATACACCCTCGCAACGAAACTGGTCAACGAACTGGATCGAGGCGGCCGATGAGAAGATGCTGTCCAAGACCATCGCCCGCTACGGCCGAGTGGATTTGCTCTGCATCGACGAGCTCGGATACATGGAACTCGACCGGCGCGGCGCTACTGTTCCAGGTTCTCACCGAGCGCGAGGAAAAGAACTCGGTGGCGATAGCCTCCAACGAGGCGTTCTCGGGCTGGTCGAAGAAATTCAGCGAGCCGCGGCTGTGCGCGGCGATCGTGGACAGACTCACCTTCGGCGGGAAGATCATCGAAACCGGCTGCGACAGCTACCGATTGACCCATACAGTCCTCAACCAGACAACCTCAGCCCCCGCGCCAGCGCCTGCCGAGAAGGAACCGATGCTCGAATTCCAGCCCTGACCAGTGCTCTATCGGTGAAATCCGACATCACCGCCCTCGGGTGACGGGCTTCTGCCGCCAATCCGTCGCAGGTTGTCGGCTGTCACTGGTCGAGGCTCGTCGTCCTTGCGCCTTGTCGATGTCAACGCGGGAAGTCGCGGGCCTTCAGCTTGGCCATGCGGCCATCGGAGTTGTGCCACACGATGCCCTCCCACGGGTGGGCGTGAAGCCAGGCGGCGAGCCCGTCGAAGTCACGCGGCACATCCAGCCCGAGGATCGCCCCGCCGTGCGGGACAAGGACGTGGCGCTGCTGGTGCTCAGGGTTGCCGTTGACGCGCGGGCCGACCAGCTCATAAGTGCCAGGCTCCCAGGATTCTCCGTTGTCGAGCGCCTCGACAAGAAACTTGGCGAAGCTGGACTGCTCGGCCGGTTCCCAACCCACGGTCTTGCCGGTCTCCCCGTCGGTGGCCAGAGCGATGAAGCCGGGCGGCTGAGTCTTGCCCGGCTTGATCTCGCGTCGTGCCCACCAGCGGTCGCCGTCATAGCGGACACAGGTTCCGTCGAACTTCCGGGTAGCGACACCTTCACCGGCGAAAACCCAGAGGCACTCAGGGTTCTTCTCCCGCCTCACGTACTTCGGATTGCCGTCCCAGTCCCGGACGAAAAGGGTAGGGATCTTCTCCATCAGCTTTCTCTCTTTCAGCAGCTCCCGCATGAACGGTACGGAACAGCCGACCACAAGGGCTATCGGGTTTCCGCAGCCGTTGCCCCTCCGACGCGGTCACCGCTGTCAGTTCCTACAGTCACCGCACCCGACGACACTCTCTACAGAGTGTCGGCCGCCCCTGCCGACAACGGCCGGGCGGTGTCAGATTTCACCGATAGAACTCACCCGAGCAGCGTCCAAGTGATGCCCAAATTGACCGATAAGCGGTGTCAGATTTCACCTCTACGGCCAGCTCGCCGGGCGCGCGGCGGATCGCTGGCCGCCGAGATAGGTGGTAATCGGATCCTCGTCCGGTGTTGCCTTGACGTTGATGACAAGGTTTAGCGTTGTGGAACCTGTCGAGCGAGGAGGGTTGCATGCTGATCGGGGAGCTTGCCGATCGCGCCGAGACGAGCGCGCGTACGTTGCGGTATTACGAGCAGCGCGGACTGGTTCGATCGCGGCGGTCGACCAATGGCTACCGCGTGTACGACGAGGACGAGTTGCAGATCGTCCGGAAGATTCGTGCCTTGGTGGCGCTCGGGTTCGATCTTGCCGATACTCAGCCGTTCGTCACCTGCCTGCGCGCCGGCAATCTGTCCGGCGACGAGTGCCCGGATTCAGTCGACACTTTGCGGCACAAACTCACCGAGGTCGACGAAGCCATCGACAAGCTCGCCACGGTCCGACAGCGGCTGCACGATCAACTCACCGACGCGACCTCGGAACCGCCGCCTACGCCCCGGTGCGAATTCACCTACTAGCTCGACGCGGGGCCGGTCTTCATTCGAACACATCAGACCGTTGCGCCTGCCCGGCGTCTATCGAGGAATGCCATGAAGTTTGCGATCAGTTACAGCACGCCGTTCAACGGCACCGATCCCGACCGGCTCGTCGCGTTCGCCGAGCACGCTGAGAGCTGCGGTTTCGAGGCGTTGTATGTACAGGACCACATCGCACTGTATCCCGGTGCGACATATGGAGCTGGCGAACTGCCCCCGACACTGCCCTATTTCGACCCGCTCGACTGTTTGAGCTTCGTCGCAGCGGTTACGCATCGGATCCTGCTCGGCACCGGCGTTCTGCTGCTGCCGTACCGGCATCCTGTTGTACTGGCCAAGCGGCTGGCTACCGTGGATGTCCTGTCCAAGGGACGGATGCGGTTGCTCACCGTCGGGCTCGGCGCGCTGCCGGGCGAGGCGCACGCGATGGGCGTGGACTTCGGCACCCGCGGTCGCCGCGCTGACGAGGCGATCGACGTCCTACGTCTGCTGTGGTCGGGCGGCCCCGAAGGAGTCGGTTACCACGGTGAGTTCTTCGACTTCGACAACCTGTGCAGCTTCCCGAAACCGTATGGCGTCACCGAGTTGCCGATCCATATCGGGGGATCGAGTCGAGCGGCGGCCAGACGCGTCGGGCAGCGCGGCGACGGATATTTCGCCGGTGGCATGCTGGCCGAAAACGAGCGTGATCTGCAAATGGAATTGGCGCGCAAGACAGCCGTGGAAGCCGGCCGCGATCCCGGCGCCCTGGAGTACACGCGTTGGGGGTCGATCGATATATCCGCCGAGCAACTCCAGGAATTCACCGACCACGGCGTGGCACGTGTCGTCGTCAACCTCACCACCGCCGACCCCGGCCGGCAACACGATCAGATGTCCGAATTCGCCGAACGATTCGGATGCACTTCGGAATAGCGGGTACGTGGGTTGGACAGGGCATGCTGTCGCCCAACGCAACTGGGGTGCGACAGCCGTTGGCCGGCCACACAGCGCGCCGCACCCGCAGGCGAACCAAAAGATCCCGGAGCTCTGTTCGAAAGAGCTCCGGGATCCGAGGGAGTGGACCTTATGTGAAGTTACTCGAACCAGGTCCCCGCACTTCAACGCTCGAGCGGCTCCGCGGGCGAGCGGCCCGGATCACGAGGTCGCCTCGACCTCGCTGAGCTGCTCCCTCATTGGAGCTGGGAAGAATCCGACCTCGATGAAGTAATCGAAGTAACGTGCCAGGATCGTCGCATCGACCGCTGGCAGGGTCAATTCGACCTCGCCGCTGCGCAATTCGACCTCGCCGCCAGCCAACTCGACCTCGCCAGCCAACTCGACCTCGCCAGCCAACTCGACCTCGCCTTCGGTCAACTCGACCTCGCCGCCGGTCAGGTCTACCTGCTCGTCGGCATGATCGGACTCGCCACCGTCCCCGGCCAAATTGATAATGAGGGCTGCTGCCCGGACCAGGGCATCGTCTCCGTTGGCGATCGCGTTTTCGGCGGCATCGGAGACCGCTTGGACGAAGTGCTTCGGCTCGGCGACGGCCATGGGATAGCCGCGCCGCTGTGCCTCCGCCGCGAAGGCCGACCACACCCCGTCACTCGATCCGGCCAGGTAGTGAAGGTTGCTCTGCGGGTTCGGATCGCGCGAGAACCGGACGAGTTCGGCGGCGACGTAATCGACCGGTGCCATCGGCTGTTCGATGTCACGGAAGGCCGGCCACACTCCCAGAACCAGCATGGCTCTGAGCATCGTCGTCGCAGCGTCTTCGACCGGGGCCGCGCCGGTGCGGGAATCGCCGGTGATCAGGCCGACCCGATAGATCGTGGCGGGGATGTCGCGGCCGATGCCGGCCCACACCAGCTGTTCGGCGACCCATTTGCTGAGTCCGTAACCCTCCATCCCGTCCGGTACACCGTCGTCCTGCGGAGTGCCGTTCAGCACGGATACCGTGGACGAATAGTGGACAGGTTTGACTCTGGTGGTGCTCGCCAACCTCAGGACCTCGGTCGTGCCACCGACATTCGCCGCCCGCATCCGAGCGTATGGCTCGAGATGGTTGACCTGGGCGCCGTTGTGGTAGATCACGTCGATCCGCTCCGCCAAGTCGGCGAACTGTGCCGGTTCGAGGCCGAGCAGTGGGCGGGCCAGGTCGCCGGTGACAGCGACGATCCGGCTGCGATCGGCGTCCAGATCGACCCGATACTTTCGCGCGACGGCGTCGATACGGGCTAGCGCGGCAACGTCATCGGCCGCGCGGACCAGGCAGTAAATGGTGGCCGTCGTCCGTTCGAGCAACTCACGCAGCAGGAAGACGCCAAGGAAACCGGTGGCGCCGGTGAGCAGGATCGATTCCGGTTCTCCCGGACGCGGCGCGGCGCACCCGGCAACGCTGATGGAGGCATCGAGCACGGCGTCGGCGGCGGGGTCGGAACCGTCGGAAACCTCGATGCCGTCGTGCAACGCTGTGGCCAGCGCGTCAACGCTGGAGTGTCCGAACAGCAGTCGCACCGACACTGCCCGGCCGAGTTCGGCGGTGAGCGCCGCGCAGGCGCGGATACCCGAGAGCGAATTACCGCCCAAGGCGAAGAAATCGTCGTCCAGGCCGACCTGCTCGACGCCGAGCACGGCGGCGAAGACCTTGGCGATGGCCTGCCCCTCCGCGGTGGCGGGGGCACGGTATTCCCGCGCGACGATACGCGGAGCCGGCAGCGCCGCCCGGTCGAGTTTGCCATTGGCATTGACCGGGATCGCGTCCAGCACCACAAACGCCGACGGCACCATATAGGTCGGCAACTGCTGCGCTGACACCGATCTCACGTCATCGATCGCAATCTCGGCACCGGGCACGGCCACCAGATAGGCGACCAGCTGATCGCCCAGACGCTCGTCAGCACGCACCACCACTACTGCCTGCGCCACCGATTCGGCGGCACCGAGCGCGGACTCGATCTCCCCCAACTCGATACGCAGACCACGCAGCTTCACCTGGAAATCGGTACGACCCAGGTATTCCAGCTCACCGGCGGCTGTCCAACGCACCAGGTCACCGGTCCGGTACATGCGCTCACCACTGGCGAACGGATCGGCGACGAACCGATCCGCAGTCAGATCCGCGCGTCCAACGTACCCGCGCGCCAACTGCGCACCGGCCAGATACAGCTCACCGACCACACCTACCGGCACCGGACGCAGCCGCGAATCGAGTGCGTACACCCGCGTACCGGATACCGGACGACCGATCGGCACCATGCCGGTCGCGTCGGCGTCGACGGGTGCGTAGGTGGCGTGGACGGTGGCTTCGGTAGGGCCGTACAGGTTGTGCAAGGCGGCCTGGCTGATCCGGCGGATCGCGGTGACCGTGGTCGCGGTCAACGCCTCACCCGCTATCAGCAGTGCCCGCAGCGAGGTCAGCGCGTCCGCGTCGGCGCTACTCGCGAAGACAGTCAGCATGGACGGCACGAACGAGGTCATCGTGACTCGCTCGGCCGCGATGATGTCGGCCAGGTAGTGCGGATCGCGATGTCCGTCCGGCGCGGCAATCACGAGGCGGCCACCACTCACCAGCGAGCTGAACAGCTCCCACACCGACACGTCGAAGGTAGCGGGGGTCTTGAACAACACCACATCATCGGCACCGATGCCGTATTCGCTGGTGATCCAACGGATTTGATTCACTACCGCGGTGTGCGGCACGGCCACACCCTTCGGGCGGCCGGTCGAACCCGAGGTGAAGATGACATACGCCGCGTTCGAAGATCGCAACGGCGCAATTCGATCCGCATCAGCCACCGGTGCAACCGAATATCCGGACAAGTCGAGCGCATCCAGCTCGACAAGCTGATATCCGCCGTCTACCGATGCGGACACATCGGCGACATCGGCAGCGGTAGTCAGTACGCAGACCGGGTTCGCCGTCGCCAGTACATACGCCGTGCGTTCGGCCGGATGGTCCGGATCCAGCGGCACATAGCCACCACCTGCCACGGTAACGGCGTACATACCGATCACCAGGTCCAGTGATCGCCGCATACCAAGCGCAACCAGCCTGTCCGGCCCAACACCCAGCGAAATCAGATGCCGCGCAAGACGATTGGCCCGAGCCGCGAATTCGGCGTAGGACAGGGACTCGCCCTCGAACGTCACCGCGACGGCGTCCGGCGTCCGCTCCACCCGTGCCTGGAACAGCGCCGCCAGGGTCGCTGCCGAATCCGCCGGGGATTCGGCACCGGTGCCCGAGCGCAGCAAACCGGCCCGCTCGACTGGGTCCAGCAGTTCGATATCGCCGACGGCGGCGGCCGGATCGGCGGCTACCGCCGCCAACACCCGGCCGAACCGATCGGCGAGTGCCTCGACGGTCCTCGCGTCGAACACGTCGGTCGCATAGTTGAGGCCGATGGACAGCTCACCAAGGGTTCGGTCCGCGTGCACACCGGGCGCGACGTCGATACTCAGGTCGAACTTCGCCGATACCGCACCGTGGTCCACCCCTGCGATAGTCAGCCCAGGTAGCTCGAGGCGTGCGGCCTCGATGTTCTGGAATGTCAACAGCACCTGGAACAACGGATTCTGGTCCAGTCCCCGGCCGGGCACGATCTCGTCGAGGACGCGTTCGAACGGGATGTCGGCGTTGTCCAAGGCGGCCACGTCGGTCTCGCGGATCTGATCGACCAGCGCGTCGAAACCGCTCGCGCCGTCCACCTCGGCGCGCAATGTCAGTGTGTTGACGAACATTCCCACCAGATCGTCCAGCGCGCGTTCGCCGCGGCCGGCGACCGGTGTCCCGATCGCGACGTCGGTGCGGCCGCACATCCGGGCCAGCAGCACGGCGACCGCCGCGTGCACCACCATGAAGAGTGTCGCATTCCGTTCGCGCGCAATACGATCCAGCGCTCGGTGCACGTTCTCGGGCACCGTGAGCATGGTCACCGCGCCACGCATGGACGGCGTGGGCGGATGCGGGCGATCCTGCGGCAGCCCCGGCAGGGCGGACAACCCGGCCAAGTGACCGCGCCAGAATTCCAATTGGCTTGCGGCAAGAGAGTTTTCGTCGGTGTCGTCACCGAGCACCCGGCGCTGCCACAGCGCGTAGTCGGCATACTGGATTTCCAGCGGCGCCCAGGAGGGTGTACTGGCGGTGCTGCGCGCGAAGTAGGCCGTCATGAGATCCCGCGCCAACGGCGCCACCGAGGAGCCGTCGCCGGCGATGTGGTGAATCACCATCGCGAGCAGATGCTCCCGGTCACTGGACGACTCGGCAGCCGCACTGGTGAACAGCACCGCACGCACCGGAACCTGCTGTGTCACATCAAATCCGGTGGACATGAAGGCAGTGGCGTCGGCCAGCGGGTCGGCAGTCGACCGAACCTCGAGCCCGCCCGGCAGCGCCTCGTCGGCCGAAAGAATCTGCTGATAGGGCAGGCCGGTGGAACCGTCGGCCGGGTACCTGGTGCGCAGCGACTCATGCCGTTGCAGCACGTCGTCGACGGCCGCACGCAGGGCATGCGCATCCAATGTGCCGGTGAGCCGGAGCGCAAGCGGGATGTTGTACGCGGGCGATTCGGGATCGAGCTGATTCAGTGTCCACATCCGCTGCTGGGCCAGCGACAGCGGCAACTGGTCGGGCCGCGCGAGCGCGACCAGCTTCGGCCGCACCGACCCGACGGCTCCGGGTCCGACCCGCTCCGCCAGCGCGACGACGGTGGGTGCCTCGAAAAGGACTCGCACCGCGAGGCTCCCCTCGATGGCCTCACCGATGCGCGCCGCCGCGCGGGCGGCCAGCAGTGAGTTGCCGCCGAGGGCGAAGAAGTCATCATCCAGACCCACCCGCTCGACACCGAGCAGATCCGCGAACACACCGGCAACGATCTCCTGCTCCGGCGTCACCGGCGCACGGAACTCACGTACCTCGAACACCGGCGCCGGCAGCGCCTTTCGATCCAGCTTGCCGGAGGTATTGAGCGGGAACGCCGCCAACACCACCAACGCCGACGGCACCATGTACGACGGCAATCGACGCCCCAACGCCGCCTGCACCGCCTCTACATCAACCTCATCCGCGCCGACCACATAACCGACCAGCTGATCACCGGCCACCGTCGCCACGACCTGCACCACCGCCTGCCGCACCTGCGAGCACGCCAGCAACGCAGCCTCGATCTCGCCCAGCTCGATCCGCTGGCCACGGAACTTCACCTGGAAGTCGGTGCGGCCGATGTACTCCAGCACACCCGAAGCGTGCCAACGCACCAGATCACCGGTCCGATACATCCGCTCACCATCCGCACCGTACGGATTGGCCACGAACCGATCGGCCGTCAAATCCAGCCGCCCCTGATAACCGCGCGCCAACTGCACCCCCGCCAGATACAACTCCCCACGCACCCCCACCGGCACCGGCTGCAACCCCGCGTCCAGCACATACGCCCGAGAATTCCACACCGGAGGACCGATCGGCACCGAACCCGACGCAACCTCACCCACCCGCGACAAGCTCGCGGTGATGGTGAATTCGGTGGGACCGTACGAGTTGTACACAGCCGCGTCCGACACCTGTCGGAAAGCGCTGACCGTAGCCGGCGGCAACACCTCACCGCCAACGAAAACCGTACGCAGCGAACGGCACTCGGCGGGCGAGGCGACAGTAGTGAAAACCGACAGCAGCGACGGCACGAACGAGGTCACAGTGACCGCGTACCGTTCGATGACCTCGGCCAGATACTTCGGATCGCGATGGCCGTCGTGGGTGGCGATGATCGCGCGCGCGCCGACCATCAGGGGGACGAACAGCTCCCGAACCGACGGGTCGAAAGTGAACGGAGTCTTGTGCAGCAGGACGTCGTTCTCATCCAGACCGAGTTCGCCGATCATCCAGCTCATCTGGTTGACCAGCGCGGCATTACTGACAGCTACACCCTTCGGCCTGCCGGTGGAACCGGAGGTATACAGGACATAGGCGGTATTGTCCGCACGCAGCACCCCACGTCGCTCGCCTGCCGCCACCGGCGCACTGGAATGCGCCGCCAGGTCCAGCTCGTCGACATACAGCACCGGCAACACTCCGGCGACGTCACCCGAAACGACCTCGTCACGACGGGTGGTCAACACACATGCCGGCCGTGCACTGGCCAGCACATAGTCGATCCGCTCGGCAGGATAATCCGGATCGACCGGCACATAACCGCCACCGGCGGCCAGCACCGCATAGACCGCCACCAGCATGTCGACCGAACGACGAATACCGACCGCCACCAGAATCTCGGGGCCGACACCGATATCGATGAGTTCGCGCGCCAGCCGGTGCACCCGCGCGGCGAACTCGGCGTATGTCAGCTGCTCCAGCGCCGCGCCGTTGCCCGGATCGAACACCAGCGCAACAGCATCCGGCCGCGCCTGCGCCTGCGCCTCGAACCGGTCCAGCACACTCACCACGTCCGGCACCGCATGAGCAGTCCGGTTCCACTCCCCCAGTACCGCCGCCCGCTCGGCATCATCGAGCAGATCGATTTCACGCACCCGTCGTTGCGGATCCTCCGCGATCAACTCGAGCACCCGCAAATAACGGTCAGCGAACCCGGCCACCGTCGCCGCATCGAACAGATCTGTGGCGTAGGAGAATTCGGCCATCGCGCCGACCGCACCCGGCTCGTCGCCGGTGGCCGTGGCCTCACTGATGGTCAGCGACAGGTCGAATTTCTCGGTGACGTTCTCGAGTTCGACGCCGGAGACCCGCAGCCCCGGCAGTTCGAACGTGCCCTCCGGCAGGTTCTGGAACGACAACATCACCTGGAACAACGGGTTCCGGCTCATGGAGCGCTCCGGAGCGAGCAGGTCGACCAGGCGCTCGAAGGGAATGTCGCTGTGCGCGAACGCCTGCAGATCGGTGTCGCGAGTGGCGGCGAGCAACTCGGCGATGGTGAGTTCGCCGCGCACGTGCGAGCGCAGCACCAGCGTGTTGACGAACATGCCGACCAGATCGTCCAGCGCGGCCTCACCACGCCCGGCGACCGGAGTACCGATCGCGATGTCATCGGTACCCGACAACCGCGCCAACAACACCGCCAGCGCACTGTGCATGACCATGAACAACGAGCCCTGCTGCTCCCGGGCAACCTCCTGCAGCCGCTGGTGCAGATTCCTCCCGATCGGGAACACCAGGTGACCACCCGCGAACGATTGGGTAGTCGAGCGCGGCCGGTCGAACGGCAGGGGCAGCTCGTCGGGCACCCCATCCAAGGCCGCACGCCAGTACTGGGCCTGCGCCGAAATCAGGCTCTGTGCATCATCTTCCGAGCCGAGCACGCTGCGCTGCCAGATGCTGAAGTCGGCGTATTGGACCGGCAACGGCGCCCATACGGGGGCCTCCCCGGCGGCGCGCGCGACGTAGGCGGCCATCAGGTCGCGGGTCAGCGGGCGCAGCGACCAACCGTCGCCCGCGATGTGGTGCACCACGCATACCAGCACGTGTTCGGTGTCGCTGATCCGCAATGCGCGCAACCGCAGCGGTGGCCTCGTGGTCACGTCGAATGCCGCGGCAAAGGTCTCGACGACCAGCGCGCGGATCTGCTCGATGTCCGCCGCCACCACTGGAAGGTCCGGCACCGCCCGCGGATCGTCGGCGGCGAGCACCACCTGGTAGCCCTCGCCGTCGAGTGCGGGATAGATGGTGCGCAGCACTTCGTGCCGCTCGACCAGATCACGCACCGCGGCGCGCAATGCGTCCAGATCCAGATGACCGGACAGTCGAACCGCCATCGGGATGTTGTCCACCACGCTGTCGGGGTCGAACCGGTTCAGGAACCACATGCGCTGCTGGGCGTACGACAGCGGGATACGCTCGGGCCGCGGCATCGGTTGCAGCTGCTGGACCGCTTCACCTGCTGCCATCGCGGCGTGGCGCTCCAGCTGTGCGGCCAGTTCGGCCACGGTGCTCGCCTCGAATACCAGGTGCAGCGGTATCCGGGTGCCGAGCGCGGCGCCGAGACGAGCGGCGACCTGGGTGGCCAGCAGCGAGTTGCCGCCGAGTTCGAAGAAGTCGTCGTCGGCGCCGACCGGCACGTCCTCGTCCGGCCGCAGCACAGCCGCGAAGACCTCGGCCACGATTTCCTCGGCCCGGCTGGACGGCGCCCGGAACTCCCGCGCCGTGAATACGGGTTCCGGCAGCCGGGCCCGGTCCAGTTTGCCGACCGGGGTGAGCGGAATCTCGTCGAGCACCGTGATCGATGCCGGAACCATATAGGCGGGCAACGATTTCGAGAGAAACTCCGCCAGCCCGGACGGCTCGAGGGTGACGCCGGGGCGCGCCAGCACATACGACACCAGCGCAGTCGTGCCCGAGGGCAGAGCCTGTCCCAGGGTGACCGCGAAGCTGACGTCCGGATGCGCGGACAGGGCGCTGTCGATCTCGCCGAGTTCGATCCGCAGACCACGGATCTTCACCTGGAAATCCGAACGGCCCAGGTATTCCAGAGCACCGTCCTCGGTGCGGCGCACCAGATCGCCGGTGCGGTACATCCGTACACCGGACAGGCCGAGCTCGGCCGCGAGCGGGTTGGCCACGAAACGCTCGCCGGTCAGCCCGGGGCGCCCCAGATACCCTTGTGCCAGACCCGATCCCGCCAGATACAGCTCGCCTGCCACTCCTTGCGGCACCATCCGCAGCCGCGAATCCAGGATGAGTGGACGGGCTCCTTCGGTGACCCGGCCGAGGGTGACGGGCGCGCCCGCCGTCATCGGCCCGGTCGTGGCGATCACCGTCGTCTCGGTCGGGCCATAAGCGTTGAACACCGCCCGATCGGCCGTGGTCCACCGGTCCACCAACGCGGGGGCCAGGGTGTCACCGGCGCAGATCACGGTCCGCAGATCGGCGTAGTCGTCCAGCGGCACCGATTCCAGCGCACCGGGCGTAATCGTCAGATGGGTGATGCGCTCCTGCTTCAGCAATGCCGCCAATTCCTCGCCACCGAAGACTGTCGGGGGCACGACCACCAGCGTGGCACCGGCCACGAAGGTGTGCAGGAACTCCAGGATCGAGAAATCGAAACTGGGCGAGCTGAGGTGGGTCACACGGGAGCCGGCCGTAATGCCGTACTGGGCGCTGGCCACCCTCGCGATACCGTCGCTGGTGACTACCACCGCTTTCGGCCGACCGGTAGAGCCCGAGGTGTAGATGATGTAGGCCGGATGCTGCACGGTCGATGTCCGAATGCGATCGCCGTACCAGAACGGGTGCGTCGGCCGGGCAGCCACCTGTTGCACCACCACCGGATCGTCCAATTCCAGCCACTCGGTGCCCTCGCCCAACCCCGACCGGTGCGCCGACGTGGTGAGCCCGAGCACGGCCTTGGAATCAGCCAGCATGAAGTCGATCCGGTCCCGCGGATAGACCGGATCCACGGGCACGAACGCGGCACCGGTCCGGGCGACCGCCCAGACGGCGAGCACCGACTCGATGCTGCGAGCGATCGCGATCGCGACGATATCGCCGGGGCCGATGCCGCGATCGATCAGCTCGCGCGCCAGCTGTGCCGAGCGCTCGTCGAGCTGCCGGTAGGTGAGTTCGCGGTCCTGAAATCGAACCGCTACATGCTCCGCGGCCGTTTTCGCCGCTGCGGTCAGCAGGTCGCCGAAGAGCGGAACCACCGACCCACGACGACGACCGGAGCGCCCGTCACGACGCACGTTCATTGCACATCCTCACTCTCCGGACGCACCCATCCGAATATCGGAGCGGGGCCGCCACGCCATTCGCGCCGACCGCAGCGGCACCGCAGGTCGATCTCGCACCACGGGTTGTAGCCCGGTTTCGTTTCGTTCGGCCGCCTGGACGGCAGATGTGCTGCTGGCCGCAGCCCTCGCGACCCGTTTCAGACGGCCGCGAGAGAACGGATCATCAAGCAGGCAACCCCATGCCCCGTGCGAGCATCGGCCAGGATTCACGGAAGGTGTCGTCCCAATACGACCAGCGGTGCGTTCCGATCGAATTGAAGTCGTAGGTGGCCGGGATCCCGAGCGACTCGAGCTTGCCCTTCAGATTGCTCGTGCACGCGTTGACGGCCGCTTCGATGACAGAGCCCACCGCGAGATTCACCATGCCGACCGGACCCGGCGCATTTTCCTGGTACCACTGCAAATCCGCCGACACCGGGATGCCGCTCCCACTGGAGATGTAGAGCTCGGTGCCGCGCAGCTTCTCCGCGTTGATAACCGGATCGTTGTCCGCCCACAATGGGCTGTCGGAGGGGCCGTACATGTTATCGACATTCCCGCCGGCCCAGGTTTCGGCGGCCAGCTTGACGTACTGCCTGCCGACCGGGTCGGCGATCTGCGCGCAACCGCTGAAGGCGCCGACCGACTTCCACAGACCGGGCTTGGCCTCCGCCAACTGCAGCACCGAAGTACCGGAGGTCGATACGCCGGCCAGCGCGTTGCGGCCGGTGGACTGCAACGTCTTGTCCAGCAGCGGGGGCAGTTCCTCGGTGAAGAAGGTCCGCCACTTGTTCACGCCGAGCTTCGGATCCGGCTTTATCCAGTCTGTGTAGTAGCTGCCTTTGCCGCCGATCGGCTGGATGACATTGACCTGTTTGTCGGTCAGCCACGGCAGGACGTTGGTCTGGTCCTTCCAGCTCGCGGAACTCTCACCGGCGTCCAGGCCACTCAGCAGGTAAAGGTTCGGCGCGGGCGTGGACTCGTCGACCGGACGCTGCACATCGACGGCGATCTCGCTGTCCATCGACGCCGAGTACACCTTCAGATGCCACGTGCGCCCGTCCTTGACGACGGAGGTGACGGCAGGCGATTTCGCCGGGTCCGCCACGCCGGTACCACCGAACGCCGCGACGCCCACCATGGCGGCGAGCGCCACCACAATGGTGCGCCGCAAGTTACCTCTGTGCAGTGCAGAACGCTTCATCGAACAGTCGACTCCCTCGATTGGCTGCGGCCGGGCCCCGCCGAAGTGTCCGGCCCGCCATATCGGACGGCTCCAGCTTCCGCGACCGGTCGGGGTGATTTCGTCACCGCTGGGGGTGACCGGGCTATTCGGCGATGATACGCAACCCGTCATCGATGGTCTCCTCCTCGTTCATTTCGGCCGCCACGACGAACCAGTGGGTGACCTCGCCATCGGCGCGATCGGACGCCGAATCGCCGGTAGGCAGTACCGACATCGCGCCGACAGTGGCTGCCGTCAGGAATTCGGCCACCGCCGCGGTGCCCGATGCCGCAGTGGTGTATGTCACTGATTCGTAGTCGATCTCGTTCTCCGCACATAGGGTCCGCGCGCGGTCCAGCGCTTGTGTTTGGGTGAGGACGGTCCGAGTCGAGACCGCAGCCGGACCGACAGCGGGAAGCACGAAGGCCGGGTGGTCCTCGTGCAGCGGGCGCACCCGGTCGTCGTCGGACACCGGATGGGCCGCCGCGGCGGCCATCTCCGCCCGCGTCGCCGGCTCCGCGAGCGCCAGCCCGCGCGGCGATCCATCCGCCGGTTGCGCCGTGATCACGATATCGGCTCCGGTGGAGAGGATCTCGCCGGAAGACAGGTCGCCGGCGAGCAGGGCCGCGGCACCGGCCTTCTGGACCGCCCACAGCGCGAGCACCTGCTCGACCGAATGCGGCAGTGCCACGGCGACAGTATCGCCGGGACCGATGCTCCGGCCGATCAACACGCGGGCCAACTGCGACGACCGCGAATCCAGCTCGGAGAAGGCGACTTCGGCATCACCGGTGAGCAGCGCCACAGCGAAGGGGTCCGCCCCGGCGACCGCACCGAGCACCTCGGCCACTGTCCGCGGGCCCGCGTCGAGCGAAATATTCGCGTGACCGGCCGATGTGGCGGCGGATTCGATTGCAGCGGAGCTGGATTCACCGAGAAGGGCAGCCCGCTCTGCGGCATCGAGGATGTCGATGTCAGCGACGGGCGTTGCCGGGTCACCCAGCAGTGCCTCCAGTACGCGGTGCATGCGTGCGGCGAGGACCTCCACCTCTTCGGTGGTGAACCAGCCGTCCCGGTACGTCCAGGCCAATTCCATCGTCGACTCGGCGGACACCACCAGCGTCAGCGGATAGTTGGTGGTGGTGTCGGCGACTCCGACACCGGTGACCGACATGCCGTCGATCGAGTTGGCGGCGGCGATTGCCTCCTTGTCCACCGGATACGACTCGAACACCAGCAGGGTATCGAAGTGTGCTCCGGCACCGGCGATCCGCTGAATGTCGTTCAAGCCCGCATAGTGATGATCCAACAGCTCCGCCTGGTCGCGTTGCAGACCACGCAGGTACTCGCCGACCGACCCGTTGTCGTCGACGCGGACGCGCACCGGCAGCGTGTTGATGAACAGACCCACCATGGACTCCACGCTGGGCAGGTCGGCCGGACGGCCTGACACGGTGGCGCCGAACACTACGTCCGCGCGGCCGGTCATACGCCCGAGCACGATGCCCCACGCAGCCTGAACCAGAGTGTTCACTGTCACACCGAGTGCGGCGGCATGCTTGGCGATCCGGCGGGTGCCCTCGGCGTCGAACTCGGTGAGTAGTTTGCCGACCTCGCCGGTGTCGGTCGTACGCTGCTGCGGCGCCAGCTGGGTCGGCTCCTCCACCCCGGCGAGGGCTTGCTGCCAGACCTGCAATGACGCCTGCTTGTCCCGTCCGGCCAGCCAGGACAGGAAATCACGGTAGGACCCCACCGCCGGCAGCGCGGTCGCGTCGCCGCGCACCGCATACAGCACCAGCAGATCCCGCATCAGCAGTGGCAACGACCAGCCGTCGAGCAGGATGTGGTGGGTCGTGACGGCCAGTTGCCAGGTGCCCTGAGCAGGCGCGACCTGACCATTGGTGGCAACCTCCGCGGCCACATCCTCGACGACCGCATCGGTGCGGTACAGGGTGAAGCGGATCAACGATGCCGCCGCCATATCGAAGCGTGTCTCGCGCTCTACCGTCACCAGGCGCTGCAACTCCGTGTGCTGCAGCTCCCGCGGCAATGTCGTCAGGTCGACCTCGCGCCATGGCACCTCGACCTGCGCCTGAATCACCTGGACCGATTGGCCGGTCGAATCCGTTGTGAAGGCCGCCCGCAGGTTCGGATAACGGTCCAGGATGCCCTGGGCCGCCGCCCGCAATCGTGCGGTATCGACCGTGCCGTCGAGGTCGACGACCGCTTGCATGGTGTAGCCGTCGATCGCCGAACGGCTCGTCGTAGCCTCGACCAACAGACCGGACTGCAACGGCGACAGCGGCCATACCTCCGCCAGCACCGGGTACTCGCGTTCCAATATCTCGATGTCCGACTGCCCGACCGACACCAGCGGCAGATCCGACGGCGTCCGGCCACCGGCGTCCGGCTGCCTCGCGTGCGAGGCCAGCGCGGTGAGCGCGGCCACCCACAGCTCAGCGAGCTCCTGTACCCGCGCACGGGTCAGCAGGCCGGCCGGATAGGCGAACGAGGTGCGCAGTCGCGGCCCATCCGCCCCCTCGACAACGCTCGCGGTGATGTCGACCGTGGCGTTGGCCGACATGCTCGGGTCGAGGTCGGTATCCGGCAGGCCGAGTTCGGCCACCGGTACCCGACCCATCTCGGCAGGCTGATCGGAGAAGTCGCCCGTCAGCGAGGCGCCATTGGGCAGGTGACCCGCATAGCAGAATCTGATCTGACCTGGGACCTCGTGCCCGACGCCGCCGAGCTGGTCGGCGGTGTCCTGGTTCAGGTACCGCAGCAGGCCGTAGCCGAGGCCCATGCCGGGCACCGCGAGCAGCTGCTCTTTCATGGATTTCACGATGCCGCCCAAGACGGTTTCGCCCGCGAACGCCTCGGTGAGGTCGGCACCGGCCAGATCCAAGCGCACCGGGGACTCACTGGCGAACCAGCCGACGGTGCGCGAAAGATCAGCGCCGGCAACACCGTTCGCCGCTCGATCGGTGCTCACGACCCGCACCAGAGCCGCACCGCCTGCCACCTCGCCGCGCCAACGGGAAACCGCCAGTGCGAGCGCCGACAACAGGCTGTCAGCGGCGCCGCCTCGGTACAGCTCTGGGATCGCGGTCAGTACAGCCTCGGTCACACCCGCGGGCGCACTCACCTCCACCCGCTCAACGGTGGCGACGGTGTCGATCGCCGGATCGAATGCTCTAGTTCCGAGCTGCGGATCGTGAGTAGCCGAAACCTGTTGCCAGAACGGCAGTTCGGCAATTCGAGCCGGGTCGTGTGCGGCCTCGGCGAGCGCGTGCGCCCAGCGCCGCATCGAGGTGCCGACGGCGGGCAGGGCAACCGGCCGTCCCGCCACCCGCTGCGACCAGGCCACCGCCAGATCCGCGAGCACGATGCGCCAGGACGCATCGTCGCCGACGAAACGGTGCCCGACCACCAGCAGCACGTCCGGCTGAGCACCGCCGAACGCGAACCACATGAACTGGGTCATCACCGCGTTCGCCGGATCGAGACGACCAAGGGCCGCATCGTATTCGGCCCGTGCCAGCTGCGACAACCCGGCGGCACCGATGCCGCCCGGCACGTCGACCCGATGCACCAGGGCATCGACGTCGATCGCACCGGGCTCCCGCGTCTCGAAGGCCCAGCCTGCGACGCCCAAGGTCGATTCCCTGGTCGATTCGCTGCTGTCTGCCTGCGTCGCGTCGGCGGAGTGGTTATGGCGCAGTCGCGACCGCAGCGCATCGTGGTGATCGACGACAGCGCCGATCATCGTGACCAGGGTCTCCCTGTCGATGTCGTCGGGCAGTCGCAGCGCCACCGACCTCACGAATCGCCGCAACGGCGCGTCACTGGCCAACGTCGCCGCCACGATCGGCGACAACGGGATCTCTCCGACCCCTCCGCCGGGCAGCTCCACCAGGCGTTGCTGCTCGGTTCCCTCGCTCAGGGTGGCGATCTCGGCCAGAGCGGACACACTGCGCCGATCGAACACGTCCCGTGGCGTGAACCGCACACCACGCTCCTTGGCCCGGGAAACCAGCTGAATCGTCCGAATCGAATCACCGCCAAGGCCGAAGAAGTCATCGTCAGCGCCGACTCGCTCGATACCGAGCACCTCGGCCACAACCGCCGCCACGATCTCCTCCACCGGCGTCGACGGCGCCCGGAAGATAGCGACCTCGAATTCCGGCTCCGGCAGTGCCCGACGGTCCAGCTTGCCGTTCGCGTTTTGCGGCAGCGCGTCGAGTACCACGAACGCGGTCGGCATCATGTACGACGGAAGCGTCTTGGCCAGCGCCGACTTCACCTGCTCCAGATCCAGCGCACCGGCGGCGGGCACCAGATAGGCCACCAGCCGATCACCGGCACGCTCGTCCTGCTTGGCCACCACCGCCGCCTGCGCGATCACCGGAAGGGCCAGCAACGCGGCCTCGATCTCGCCCAGCTCGATTCGGAAACCGCGGATCTTCACCTGGAAGTCGGTGCGGCCGCGGTACTCCAGCTCACCGGATCCGTTCCACGCCACCAGATCACCGGTGCGATACATGCGCTCACCCGTGCCGAACGGATCGGCCACGAAGCGGTCCGCGGTCAGATCCACGCGGCCGAAGTAGCCGCGCGCCAGTTGGGTACCGGACAGGTACAGCTCACCCGACACGCCGACCGGCACCGGCCGCAGCCGGGCGTCGAGGACGGAGACACGCGAATTCCATTCCGGCGCACCGATCGACACCGACACCTGATCGGCGTCGGTCACTCGGTGACTGGTGATCGACACCGCCGTTTCGGTCGGGCCGTACAGGTTGTACAGCGACGCGGCGTTGCCACGACGGAACCGCTGCGCAACCGCGGCGGGCAGCGCCTCACCGATCGCCAGCACCTGACGCAGCGAATGGCTGAGTGTGCCATCGGATTCCGTGAGCAGCGCGTCCAGCATCGAAGGAACCACATGCAACGTGGTCACCTCCGTGGCACGCATCAGCTCGTTCAGGTACGTCGGATCGCGATGCCCGTCCGGCGCGGCGATCACCAGGCGACCACCGCTGACGGCGGCGGTCCAGAACTCCCACACCGACAGATCGAAGGTGGCAGCTGTCTTCAGCAGCACCGCATCATCGGATCCGAGACCGAATTCCGCTGTCTTCCACATCAACTGGTTCGCCACCGCGCCATGCGGCACAGCCACCCCCTTCGGCCGACCCGTCGAACCCGACGTGAAGATCACATACGCCGTGTTGGCAGCGCCGAACTCGCGCACCAACTCGGCCGGTGCGAGGGCATGGCCGGGATGGCCGGACAGATCCAGGTCGTCGAGGGCAACCCAATCGAGGGCCGCGCTCTGCGACTGCTGGTCCGCCGCCCGGGACTCGAGCACCGCGGTCGTGGTCAACACGCAGGACGGTGCGGCGGTCGCGAGGACGTAGTCCAGGCGGTCGGCCGGTTGCGACGGGTCGAGCGGCACATAGGCCGCGCCGGTGCGCGCCACCGCGTACATGGCGACCACCAGATCCACCGAGCGGTGGATGGCCAGGGCCACCTGATCCTCCGCGCCTATACCGCGGGCGATCAGGTAGCGCGACAGACGGTTGACCCTGACGTCGAGGTCGGCGTAGGTCAGAATCTGCCGCGCGGCACCGGTACCTGCCTCGTCCGCCACGATCGCTACCGCGTCCGGGCCGGCGGCCACGGTCGCATCCAGCAGCGACACCAGCGTCGCCGAACGATCCACCTCGCGCGCGGTGTCGTTCCAGCCGTGCAGGATTTGGTTGCTCTCGGCCACGTCGAGCAGGTCGATCTCGCCGACTCGCACCGACCCGTCGGCCATCACCGCGTCGAGCACCCGCACGAAGCGATCCGCGAAGCTCTGCACCGTGGCCTCGTCGAACAGGTCGACGGCGTAGCCGATTTCGGCCCCGATCTCGGCCGCCGTGCCGTCCTCGGCGTGCCGGTCGAACAGCGTGACGTGCAGATCGGTCTTGGCCAGCTGCGAGTCGAAGTTGACCGCGCTCACCGAGAGGCCGGGCAACTCGAAGGTCGTATCGGCCAGGTTCTGGAACGAAAAACCCACCTGGAACAGCGGATTGTGCGCGGTGGAGCGCACCGGGTTGAGCACCTCGACCAGACGCTCGAACGGCACGTCCGCATTGGCGAACGCCTCGAGGTCGCGTTCCTTTACGTCGGCGAGCAGGTCGGAGAATCGGTCGCCCGGCGCGACCTTGGTTCGGAACACCAGGGTGTTGACGAACATGCCGATCATGTCGTCGAGTTCGCGTTCACCACGACCCGCGATCGGGGTACCGACCGCGATGTCGTCGGTGCCGGACAAACGAGACAGCAAGACCGCCAGCGCCGCGTGCACCACCATGAACAGCGACGCGTTGTTCGCGCGGGCCAGCTCGAGCAGGCGGGCATGGCGCTCCGGCGAGATCTCGAAGCGAATCGCCTTGCCGTGGAACGACTGCGCGGGCGGGCGCGGCCGATCCGCGGGCAGCTCCAGCTGATCAGGCAGTTCGGCCAGCACGGACTGCCAGTAGGCGACCTGCTGCGCGGCGAGCGATTCCGGATCCTCTTCGGAACCGAGCACCGCGTGTTGCCACAGCGCGTAGTCGGCGTACTGCACCGACAACGGAAGCCACTGCGGCACATCGCCTTGCACACGAGCCACATACGCGGTCATCACGTCCCGCGCCAGCGGAGCGAGCGAGAAACCATCGGCCGAGACATGGTGCACCGTGAACGCGAGCACATGCTCCTCCGGCGCGATCCGGAACAGCGCAACCGCCAAGGGCACCTCAACCGTGACGTCGAAGGTGGTCAACGCGAATTCGATAACCTTGCCGACCAGTTCGGCCTCGGTGACCTCCACCGGCGCCAACCGCCACGCGGTCGCACCGACGGGCAGGATCACCTGATGCGGGCCCTCCGCCGTTTGCGGATAGATCGTATGCAGCACTTCGTGACGAGCCACCAGATCACCGAGCGCCCGCTCCAGCGCGGCCACGTCCAGCGCACCCGACAGTCGCACCGCCAGCGGGATGTTGTCCACCGCGGAGGTGGTCGTGTCGAACTGGTTGAGGAACCAGTAGCGCCGCTGTGCCGACGACAACGGGATCCGTTCCGGCCGTTTGCCGGCCACCAGCGGCGGCCGGGCACGACCGGCACCGCCACTCTGCTCCAACCGTGCGGCCAGCGTGGCTACGGTGGAGGCCTCGAAGAGCTCTCTGACCCCGACCTGCGTGTCCAACGCCGCCGCCAGCCGAGCAGCCACCCGCGTCGCGATCAGCGAGTTACCGCCCAGAGCGAAGAAGTCATCGTCCAAACCCACCCGATCGACACCGAGCACCTCGGCGAAGACACCAGCCACAGCTTCCTCAGCCGCGGTAACAGGCGCGCGGAACGCGGCGGCCTCGACTACCGGCGCGGGCAACGCCCTTCGATCCAGCTTGCCGTTGACAGTCAACGGCAAAGCCGCCAACACCATCAGTACCGACGGCACCATGTAGGGCGGCAACGTGTCCGAAAGCCGCGCCCGCAACTGCTCGGTATCGACCTCACCGTCGACCGGCACCACATACCCGACCAACTGATCGCTGACCCGGTCATCCGAGCGGACCACGACCGCCGCCTGAGCGACCTCATCCAGCGCGAGCAACGCCGCCTCGATCTCACCGAGCTCGATGCGGAAACCACGCACCTTCACCTGATCATCAGCACGGCCGAGATGCTCCAGCTCACCCTGATCGTTCCAGCGCGCCAAGTCGCCGGAACGATACAACCGCTCACCCGCTCCGCCGAACGGATTCGCGACGAACCGCGCCGTCGTCAGATCCGCACGCCCGAGATAACCATCAGCCAATTGCGGTCCGGCCACATACATCTCACCCGGCACACCCACCGGCACCGGATTCAAACGCGTATCGAGCACATACACCGACAAACCAGCGATGGCCCGGCCGATCACCGAACCCGTCGCCGCAGCAACCGTTTCGACGTCCAGAACCCGATGCGTCACATGCACCGTCGTCTCGGTGATGCCATACATATTCACCAACCGCGGCCCAGCCGAACCGGCCGAACCGTCACCGTGGCGCGCCATCCAGTCGCTGAGACGACCCAAATCCAGTGCCTCACCACCGAACACCACATACCGCAGCGCCAAAGGCGCCGAAACACCAGCATTCCGATCAGCCTCAGCCAGCTGATAGAACGCCGACGGGGTCTGGTTGAGGACAGTCACCCGCTCACGACGCAGCAACTCGAGGAACTCTTCGGGCGAACGCGACACAAAATAATCGACAACCACCGAAGTACCGCCGTACAACAGCGCACCCCACAGTTCCCACACCGAGAAGTCGAACGCACTCGAGTGGAACAACGTCCACACATCCTGCGGACCGAAACCGAACTCGCGATCAGTATTCGCGAACAGCCGCACCACATTCCGATGCGCCACGACCACACCCTTCGGGCGGCCCGTCGAACCGGAGGTATAGATCACGTACGCCGTATTCGACGCCCGCAGCGGCGCGATCCGATCGCTATCGGTAACCGGTCCGGCATCCACCAGATCACCGGACCCCGAGCCGAAACCATCCATCGACACAACCGTCACATCATCAGGCAGCTCGACATTCACACTGCCATCAACGATCACACCCGCCGGAGCGGCATCCGACAGCACATAAGCAATACGATCCGCGGGATAGGACGGATCGATCGGCACGTACCCGGCACCGGTCTTGATCACCGCCAGCAGTGCCACCACCAGATCCAACGACCGCGGCAGGATCACCGCGACCAACTGCCCCGGGCCGGCACCATCAGCAATGAGATTGCGCGCCAACCGGTTCGCGCGCTGATCCAGCTCCGCATAGGTCAGTTCGTCGTCGCCGAACCGCACCGCGACACGGTCGCCGTGCGCCGCCACCACCGCATCGACCAACGTCGACAAGTCAGTGGCCGCATCGGCGAACAACCCGACACCGCCGTCACTTCCCGACGACACCCAACGCTGCGTGACATCGACACGCTCGACCTCACCGAGCAGATCAATATCACCGACCACGACGTCCGGATCCGCGGCCACCCGCCGCAGGATCTGCATCAGGCGCTCGGCCAACGCCGCCACCGTCTCCGCGTCGAACAAATCGGTGGCGTAGTTCCACGACAACGCCAGGCCACCGTCCACGGGATCGGCGACAGCCAGCTGAAGATCGAACTTCGCTGTCCCCGGATCGAAATCGACCGCGGCGAGTTCCAACCCCGGCAGCGTCACCCGTGTGGCGCCGCCGACACCGGTGGCCTCGAAGGACAGCGCCACCTGGAACAACGGGTGATGCGCCTGCGAACGCTCCGGACTGAGCACGTCCACCAGCCGCTCGAACGGGACATCGGCATGGGCGAACGCGCCCAGATCGGTGTCCTTGGTCTGCGCCAGCAGGGTCGTGAAGGGCGCGTTCGGGTCCAGCGGCGTCCGCAGCACCAGGGTATTGACGAACATGCCGATCAGGTCGTCCAGCTCGGCCTCGCCGCGCCCGGCCACCGGAGTGCCGATCGCGATATCGGCGCTACCGGACAGTCGGCCGACCAGCACGACCAACGCCGCGTGCACCACCATGAACGAGCTGGCGCCGTGCGCGCGGGCCAGCTCCGACAGCTGTTGTTGCAGCGCGGCGTCGACCGAGAACGGATACACACCACCCCGATTGGAGGCCGCAACCGGACGTGGGCGGTCCATCGGCAGGTCGATCCGCCCTGGCAATCCGGCCAGCGTCGCCGTCCAGTAAGCGGTCTGCTTGGCGATCAGCGACTCCGGATCGTCCTCGGCGCCGAGCGTTTCGCGCTGCCACAGCGCGTAGTCGGCGTACTGCACCGGCAGCGGCGCCCAGCCGGGCACCTCGCCGCGAGAGCGGGCGACGTAGGCGGCCATTACGTCCCGCGCCAGGGGCCGCATGGACCACCCGTCACCACTGATGTGATGCACAACGACCACCAGGACGTGTTCGTTCGACTCGAGGCGTAAAAGCTCAGCGCGCACCGGCACACCACCGGTGACATCGAATCCGGTCAGCACCACATCCGCGATGCGGGCGTTCAGGTCCGCCGCGGTGACCGCGATCGGTTCCAGTGCCGGGGCCGCCGCGCCGGCAGGCAGGATCACCTGCACGCCTTGACCATCAGCGGTCTCCGGGTAATAGGTGCGCAGCGCCTCGTGTCGAGCGACCACGTCACGCACGGCCTGTTGCAGCGCGACGACATCCAGGTCACCGGTCAACCGAATCGCCAGCGGCAGGTTGTTGACCGCGCTTGCCATGTCGAACCGGTTGAGGAACCACATGCGCTGCTGCGCCAACGACAGCGGGATCTGCTCCGGTCGCGGACCGGCCACCAATGCCCGGCGACCACCCGCCCCGACGTGCGTCGACAGCCGTGCGGCCAACGCCCCCACCGTCGGTGCGTCGAACAACGTGCGCACCGGAATCCGGGTGTCCAGCGCCGCCCCTAGCCGGGCGGTTACCTGAGTGGCGATCAATGAGTTGCCGCCGAGTTCGAAGAAGTCGTCGTCCAAACCGACTTCCGGTCCGTCCCCGCGGATTCCGAGAACGTCGGCGAACGTATCGGCCACGATCTCCTCGATGGGCGTGACCGGTCGGCGCAACACCCGTGCCTCCAGTACCGGGGCGGGCAGGGCCTTCCGGTCGACCTTCCCGGACATGTTGAGCGGGAACGCATTCAGGATCACGAAGGCCGACGGGACCATGTATGTGGGCAGCGAGCGCGCCAATTCCGCACGCACCGAGTCGATGTCGATGCCACGACCGGCGGCCGCGATGAGGTAACCGACCAGCTGATCGCCGAATCGGTCGTCGGAGCGCACGATCACGACGGACTGTGCGATCGGTTCCAGCGCGGTGAGAGCGGCTTCGATTTCGCCGAGCTCGATCCGCAGACCACGCAGCTTCACCTGGAAGTCGGTGCGGCCCAGGTATTCCAGCTCGCCTGTACCCGTGCTCGCGGGCACCCATCGCACCAGGTCGCCGGTGCGGTACATGCGTTCGCCCGGCGTGAAGGGATTGGCCACGAACCGGTCCGCGCTCAGATCCGGCCGCTCCACATAGCCGCGCGCCAGCTGGGCACCGGCCAGGTAGAGCTCACCGGCTACTCCGACCGGCACCGGATGCAGCCGGGCGTCGAGTACATACACCTGGGTGTTGGACACCGGCGCACCGATCGGCACCGAAACGGTGTCGGCATCGATCACCTCGTGATAGGTGACGTCGACAGCGGCCTCGGTCGGGCCGTACAGGTTGTGCAGCCGGGCCCCGGTCAGTTCCCGCAGCCGTTGCGCGGTCGCCGCGGGCAGAGCCTCACCGGAGGCGAACACCTGCCGCAGCGAGGTGCACTGCGCCGCAGCGGGTTCGGCCACGAACACCGACATCATGGCAGGCACGAAGTGCGCGGTCGTGACCTGCTCGCTGTCGATCACCTCGGCCAGGTAGGCCGGGTCGCGGTGCCCATCCGGCCTGGCGACCACCAGGCGCGCACCGATCTGCAAGGGCCAGAAGAACTCCCAAACCGACACGTCGAAGGTCGCCGGCGTCTTCTGTAGCACCACATCCGCGGCGGTGAGACCGTACGCGGCCTGCATCCAGACCAGACGGTTCACGATTGCCGCATGCGACACCGCAACGCCCTTCGGCCGCCCCGTCGAACCCGACGTGAAAATCACATATGCCGTATTCGAAGGCCGCACCGGCACAATACGATCCGCATCAGTGACCGGTGCCGCCGAGTACCCGGACAGGTCGAGCAGATCGATCCGCACCTGCGCGGTGTCGATCGGCAGGTCGTCGCCACTGGTGAGCACGCACGCCGGGTCGGCCGTGGCGAGGAGGTAGGCGGTGCGCTCGGCCGGGTGATCCGGGTCGAGCGGCAGGTAGCCGCCGCCCGCCGCCAACGCCGCGTACATGCCGACCACCAGGTCGATCGAACGCCGCATACCGAGCGCGATCAGCGATTCCGCCCCGACACCATGCTCGACCAGCCAACGGGCCAGCTGCCGGACACGTTCGGCGAGCTCGGCGTAGGACAGACTTGTCCCCTCGAACGTGACCGCGGTGGCATTCGGGGTCGCGGCGACTTGCGCCTCGAACAGCGAAATCAGCGTCCCCGCAGCATCGCCCGCCGACACCTCGATCGGGTAGCGGGTGTCGTTCCAGTCCTGCAACAGCACCGCGCGCTCGGTGACATCGAGCAGCGGCAGATCTCCGACCGGTCGGTCCGGCGTGGCGGCGATCGCCTTCATTATCCGGGTGAACCGACGTGCGACGTCCGCAACGGTGGCGGCGTCGAACAGGTCAGTGGCGTAAATGAATTCGGCGCTGATCCCGCCCGCCGCGCCGCCCGGCTGTTCGGCGAGCACCAACTGTAGATCGAACTTCGCGGTGTCGCTCGGCAGATCGACGGCACTGACGGTCAGTTCCGGCAGTTCGAGCATGGTCTGACCGGTGTTCTGCCACGCCAGCATCACCTGGAACAGCGGGTTGCGCGCCTGCGAGCGTGCGGGGTTGAGGATCTCCACCAGCCGCTCGAACGGCAGGTCGGCGTGCCCGAACGCGGCGATATCGGTGGCACGCACCGCCCGCAGCAGCTCCCGGAACGTGACACCACCGTCGACCTCGGTCCGCAACACCAGGGTGTTGACGAACATGCCGACCAGATCGTCGAGCGCCCGCTCGCCACGACCGGCGATCGGGGTGCCGATCGCGATGTCGGACTCGCCGCTCAACCGTGCCAGCAGCGCCGCCAACGCGGCGTGCACGACCATGAACAGGGTCGTGCCCTGAGCGTGCGCCAGCTCGGTCAGCCCTGCGTGGGTGTCGGAATCTATCTCGAAGCGCAACCGCGCGCCGCGTCCGGACGCGATCGCCGGACGCGGTCGGTCCGACGGCAGATCCAGCTGCTCGGGCAGCCCGGCCAACGTCTTTCGCCAGAACGAGATCTGCTCGGCGATCGCCGATTTCGGATCGTCCTCACTGCCGAGCACCGAACGCTGCCACAGCGCGAAGTCGGCGTACTGCACCGCCAGCGGCGCCCACGCGGGCTCGCCGCCGCCGACGCGTGCGGCATAGGCCGTCATCACGTCCCTGGTCAGCGGGCCCATCGAGAAGCCGTCGGCGCCGATGTGGTGCACCACCAGGGCCAGCACGTGCTCGGTGGGGCTGATCTCGAACAGCAGACCCCGCAACGGCACCTCGGAGGTGACGTCGAAGCCGCGCAGCACCAGCTCCGAAAGCCGCTGCGGCAGTTCGGACTCGGTGACGTCCACCGGGGACAGGTCGGGGATCACCTTGCCGGTCGGCACGATCTCCTGATGCGCCGTGCCGTCCACCTCGGGGTAGCGGGTGCGCAGCGACTCGTGGCGGGCCAGCACATCGGCCACCGCAATTTGCAGCGCCTGCCGGTCCAGCAGGCCCGACAGCCGCACGGCCACCGGGATGTTGTCCACCGCCGATTCGGGATCGAACCGGTTGAGGAACCACATGCGCTGCTGCGCCAGGGACAGCGGCACCAGCTCGGGCCGCTGCTGCGGCACCAGCGCCTGCCGCGCGCCGCTACCGATTCCGGACCCGGCGCGAGCGGCCAACGCGGCCACGGTGGACGCCTCGAAGATCTCCCTGACCCCGACCTGCGTGTCCAACGCCGCCGCCAGCCGAGCAGCCAGTCGGGTGGCGATCAGCGAGTTACCGCCCAGAGCGAAGAAGTCATCGTCCAAACCCACCCGATCGACACCGAGCACCTCGGCGAAGACACCGGCCACGATCTCCTCGGCCGCGGTCACCGGCGCCCGGAACGTCGCGGCCTCGACCACCGGCGCGGGCAACGCTTTACGATCCAGCTTGCCGTTGACGGTCAGCGGCAGCGCCGCCAGCGCCATCAATACCGACGGCACCATGTAGGGCGGCAACGTGTCCGAAAGTCGCGCCCGCAACTGCTCGGTATCGACCTCACCGTCGACCGGGACCAGGTATCCGACCAACTGATCGCTGACCCGGTTGTCCGAGCGGACCACGACCGCCGCCTGAGCGACCTCATCCAGCGCGAGCAACGCCGCCTCGATCTCACCGAGCTCGATGCGGAAACCGCGGAGCTTCACCTGATCGTCGGCGCGGCCGAGGTGTTCCAGCTCACCTTGCTCGTTCCAGCGCGCCAGGTCGCCGGAACGATATAGCCTGCTGCCCGGTCCGCCGTACGGATTCGCGACGAATCGCGCCGTCGTCAGATCCGCACGCCCGAGATAACCATCAGCCAATTGCGGTCCGGCCACATACATCTCACCCGGCACACCCACCGGCACCGGATTCAGTCGCGTATCGAGCACATACACCGACAGGGCTGCGATAGCCCGGCCGATCACCGAACCCGTCGCCGCAGCGACTGTTTCGATATCGAGCACTCGATGTGTCACATGCACGGTCGTCTCGGTGATGCCGTACATGTTCACCAGCCGCGGCCCTGCCGAACCGGCCGAACCGTCACCGTGGCGCGCCATCCAGTCGCTGAGACGACCCAAATCCAGTGCCTCACCACCGAACACCACATACCGCAATGCCAAAGGCGCCGAAACACCAGCGTTGCGATCGACCTCGGCCAGCTGATAGAACGCCGACGGGGTCTGGTTGAGGACAGTCACCCGCTCGCGGCGCAGCAGTTCGAGGAACTGCTCGGGCGAACGCGACACGAAGTAGTCGACAACCACCACCGTGCCGCCGTAGAGCAGGGCACCCCACAGTTCCCACACCGAGAAGTCGAACGCACTCGAGTGGAACAACGTCCAGACATCCTGCGGGCCGAAACCGAACTCGCGATCAGTGTTCGCGAACAGCCGCACCACGTTCCGGTGCGGCACGACCACGCCCTTGGGGCGGCCGGTCGAACCGGAGGTATAGATCACGTACGCCGTATTCGACGCCCGCAACGGCGCGATCCGATCACCGTCGGTAATCGGTCCCGCGCCGGTATCCACCAGATCACCGGACCCCACACCGAATCCGGCCATCGATACAACGGTCACACCATCGAGCAGCTCGACGTCCACGCTGCCGTCGACGATCACACTCGCCGGGGCGGCGTCCGACAGCACGTACGCGATACGATCCGCGGGATAGGCGGGGTCGATCGGCACGTACCCGGCACCGGTCTTGATCACCGCCAGCAGTGCCACCACCAGATCCAACGACCGCGGCAGGATCACCGCGACCAACTGCCCCGGCCCGGCGCCATTGCCGATCAGATTGCGCGCCAACTGATTCGCGCGCTGATCCAGCTCCGCGTAGGTCAGTTCATCGTCGCCGAACCGCACCGCGACACGGTCGCCGTGCGCCGCCACCGCCGCGTCGACCAGTGTCGACAGATCAGTGGTTGCCTCGGCGAACAGCCCGGGGCCGCCGTCATTTCCGGACGATACCCAGCGTTCCAGCACATTCGAACGCTCGGTCTCGCCGAGTAGATCGATGTCACCCACGGGTGCGGCGGGTGCGGCGACGAGTGCGGTCAGCACTCGGACCAGTCGATCGGCGATACGAGTGACGCTGTCCGCATCGAACAGGTCACTCAGGTAGCTGGCACGAATACGCAAGCGCGAATCCAGCTGTGCCATCAGCGTCAGCGGATAGTGGGTGGCGTCGGCGACATCCAGACCGGCGACCGCCATCCCGTCGATGTCGGCGGCCTGCGCGCGGAGCCCTTCGGCGTCAACCGGATACGACTCGAACACCATCAGCGTGTCGAACAGGCCACCGAGACCGGCCGCGGACTGAATATCGGCCAATCCGATGTGATGGTGATCCAGCAGATCGGCCTGCTCACCCTGGATGCGGGTGAGCAGCGCACGCGGCGACTCCGCCGGGTCGAATGCCACCCGCACCGGCACGGTGTTGATGAACAGGCCGACCATGTTCTCCACACCGTTCAGCTCGGCCGGGCGGCCGGACACGGTGGTGCCGAACAAGACGTCGTCCTGGCCGGTCGAACGCCCGAGCACCAGACCCCATGCCGCCTGCAACACCGTGTTCACGGTGACACCCAGCTCAGCGGCCAGCGCGACGATACCCGCGGTCGCGGTCTCCTCCAGCTCGAAGCGGTATTCGCCCGACAACGTGGTGATCTCGCGCCCGGTTTGCGGACGGGCCAGCAGGGTCGGCTCCGAAACACCTTGCAGCGCACGGGTCCACGCGGCCTTCGACGCCGAGTTGTCCTGCTGCGCCGCCCAGTCCAGGAAGTACCGGTAGGACCGGACCGGCGGCAGCCCGGCGGAGTCGGCGTTGGTGGCGTACAGCACCAGCAGATCCCGCATCAGCAACGGCATCGACCAGCCATCGAGCAGGATGTGATGGTTCGTCACCACCAGCGACCACTCTTGCTCGCCGATCTGGATCAGTGTGAACCGGATCAACGGCGGCGCGGTCAGATCGAACCGCTGCATGCGATCGGCCTCGATCAAGTCACTCGCGTCGCCGGTCGACCGGCGGTCCCGCTCTGCCCATGCCACCTCGACACCGTCGAGGACCAGTTGTACGGGGTTGCCGTGCGCATCGGTGACAAACGCGGTGCGCAGGTTCTCGTACCGGTCCACCAGAGCCTGTGCCGCCGACCGCAGCCGGACCGCGGACACCCGCCCGGTCAAGGTCAGCACCGCCTGCGATGTGTACACATCCACTGAGCTCGCCGCCAGTTGCGCGTGGAACAGCAGACCCGCCTGCAACGGCGACAACGACCACACGTCGGTCAGCGCCGGGAAGCGGCGCTCCCAGCCGTCGATATCGGTCTGTGTACTACGCACGAGCGGGAAATCGGACGGCGTGTAGCCGCCCGCGTCCACCGTATCCGCATGCCGCGCAACCGCTTCCAGCGCACGCACCCAAAGTCCGGCGAACTCACGCACCCGGTCGGCGTCGAGCAGCGTTGCCGGATAAGCGATCCGGGCACCCAACCGGTCATCGGCCACACCCGCGTTGATGTCCAGCGGCGCCATCGCCGGCATATCCGCATCAGCGGCGCCGACCAAGCCCGCGAGTTCGGGCGCGGGGAGCCAGCCGAAGCCACGCAACGCCTCCGGCGCCGCACTGTCGGCAAACCGGCCCAGGTAGTTGAAACTGATCTGCCCCGGCATCCGGTCCGGCAAAGACCCCGCAGTATCCCGGTTCAGGTAACGCAGCAGCCCGTAGCCGACGCCTCGGTCGGGCACGGCCAGCAACTGTTCCTTCACCGTCTTGATGGCACGGCCCATCTCGGCACCGCCCGCCAGCGCGGCATCGATGTCGATGCCCGCCAGATCGAACCGCACCGGGAAGATCGCGGTGAACCAGCCCACCGTGCGGGACAAATCGGCGCCGGGCACAACCGCCTCTTCACGTCCGTGGCCCTCCAGGCGGATCAGCGCGGAGTCCTCCCGGACACCGAGCTGTGCACGCCACGCCGCGATGGCCAACGCCAAAGCGGTCAGCAACCCGTCGTTCACGCCGCCGTGGAACAGCGCCGGAACCGTGGTCAACAAGGACTGGGTGACCTCTGCCGACACCTCGGCCCGAATGGTGTCGACCACGTTGGTCACATCGACCGCCGGGTCGAACGCACGCGCGGACAACAACGGGTCGGGCCCGTCGACCACACCGCGCCAGAAGTCCAGTTCCCCTGTGCGGTCGGCAGCCGCCCGCTCCAGTGCATGCGCCCACGTGCGCACGCTCGTGACCGGTGCTTCCAGTTGCGGGCTCTGCCCGGCTGTCAGCTGTCCCCACGCCGTAACGAAGTCCGGCACCAGGATCCGCCAGGACACGCCATCCACCACCAGGTGATGCGCGACCACGATCACGTACCCGGCCCGATCCGCGACACCCGCCGTGGTGACCGGCCCGCCCGTCTCCCGATCACCACCGCTCATGGAGTCGCTCGGCGACGCTGATTCCAGCCAAACGACCCGGATCACCTCGCCCGCTTCCGGATCCAACCGCTCCAGGGCGGCATCCAATGCCGCCGAAGCGATCTCGGCCAGCTCAGCGTCGGACGCATCGGCGTCGAATCCGATGTGGTCGATCAGCGCGTCCACATCGACCGTGCCCGGCGCGGCGGTCTCCACGCTCCACTCGGCGTCCGCAGGTCGGCGCAGCCGCGACCGCAGCATGTCGTGCCGATCGATTACGGCCGCGACAGTCGCGGCGATCCCCGCCCGGTCGATACCGACGGGAAGTCCCAACGTCACCGCCTGATGGAAGCGGTGGAAGGAACCGGGGCGCTGCACCATGAACCGCTCCACCGGAGTCAGCGGCCTGGCGCCCACCCCTCCACCGGGCAGCTCCGGCAGTACCGGGAGCGAGTCCGACTGTGCCGCCGCGGTTTCCGCGACGACGGCCAAGCCGGCGACGGTGCGCTGCTCGAACACGTCGCGCGCGGAGAACACCACACCCCGCGCCTTCGCCCGCGACACCAGTTGAATCGACACGATCGAATCACCGCCGAGAGCGAAGAACGAGTCGTCGACGCCGACCCGCTCCACTCCCAGGACCTCGGCAAACATTTCGGCGACGAGGTGCTCGATCGGATTGCGCGGCGCCCGGAAAGCCACCTCCGTGGTGAACACCGGCTCCGGCAACGCGCGACGATCCAGCTTGCCGTTGGCATTCAACGGCAACTCCGCCAGCACCATGATCGCCGACGGCACCATGTGCGACTGCAGGCGACCGGCCAGATACGCACGCAACACGGCCGCATCCACGGGCGCGGGCGAGCCCGCCTCCTGGGTAACGGGGACGACATAGCCGACGATCTGGTCGGTACTGGCTTTCGAGCTGACCACGACTACGGCCTGTGCCACCGATTCGTGTGCGGTGAGCGCGGACTCGATCTCACCGAGCTCGATCCGCATACCGCGCAGCTTCACCTGGAAATCGGTACGACCCAAGTACGTGATCGAGCCGTCAGGACCGCGGCGCACCAGGTCTCCGGTGCGATACATGCGCGCTCCGTCATCACCGAACGGCGCGGCCACGAATCGGTCCGCGGTCAGATCAGCACGACCCAAATAGCCACGCGCGAGCTGATCACCGGCCAGATACAACTCACCCGCCACCCCGACGGGCACCGGGTTGAACCGTGCGTCGAGCACATACGCTTGCGCGTTCCACACCGGCTTACCGATCGGAACAGCTCCCACCGCCCCGGCCGCAGGCGCATGCGTGGCATGCACGGTGAACTCCGTCGGCCCGTACAAGTTGAACAACTCAGCCGAACTCACCCGACCGAACGCGGCCACAGTGTCAGAAGTGAACGCCTCACCGGCCACCAGCA
>NZ_JBKORD010000022.1:0-143375 GCF_046764875.1 Nocardia arseniciresistens | reverse complement strand
CGGGGGGTATGCAAGGCCGGAACCAATTAAATAATTGGCACTGACATTCATCGACACACTATTGAGTTCTCAAAGAACACACGCACACACCATCGCCCAGATTTAATCTGATTGACCGGTGAGGCAGTTATTCGATCGTAGCTCAGCGTTGAGTCCGAACCAAATCGGGATCTCTACTGAACAAGGCGGCCAGGCGCTCCTCGTACTACCTCGTTTCCCAGGCCCTCCGCTCAGCGTTTCCGCTGTGCTTCTCGGCTCCGGGTCGGTGTCCGTGTCGCTCTGACTTGGAGAACATTACGTGACCGTTTGGCGAATTTGCAAATCGCCTGATTACCGGGGGTTTTGCATCCGAAACGGACGCCGCGCCACGATCATGAACGGGTCTATCCGCACCCTCGGTTTCGCCGCGAAACGCCGATGCCGCACTCCTCGACAGCTCAGCCCATGACGCCGACCAGACCGGAGGGGGTAGCCGCGGACACTCGCGGTGCCGAGGCACGGGCTCGGAACTCTTGTGGAGGACAGCCCTTCCATCGACGGAACGCCCGGATGAACGAGGCGGCCTCGGCATAGCCGAGGCGCGCCGCGATCTGCTCGGTGGTCATATCGGTATGGGTGAGCAGCTCCTCGGACATCATCTGCCGCACCTCGTCGACCAGCGTCCGAAAAGAAGCCGCCTCATCGTGCAACCGGCGCGAGAGCGTGCGCGGACTCATGAACAGCGCGGTGGCGACCGCGAGCTGATCGGGAATCTCGCCGGGATTGCGAATAAGCAGGTCTCGCACCGCCCCGGCGACACCGGTCCGCGCACGCCGAGTGCTCAGCAGGGCGCGGCACAACTGCTCACAGGTGCCGCGCGCCCAGTCATTGGCCTGCGGCATGACAATGTCGAGGTAGGCGCGGTCGAAAGCCAGTTCATTGATCTCTGCCTCGAATTCCGGTTCGAGTTCGAAGACTTCGCGGTGGCGGGTGGTGTTCGCGGGCGCCGAATGCCGAAAGCGGACACCACACATCGGGATGCCGGCCGAGAACATGCCTTGGCCGATCGTGTGGATGCCGGTCATGATGCGTTCGGTGAGGAAGCCGCGCAGATCCTCGGGAATCACCGAGTCGTCGAAGCGTAGCCGCGCCTGACCGTCGACCTCGGCAAAGGTGAGCTGACCGAAGACGAACGCGAGGTCGACATGGCGCAGTGCCACGTCTACCGCGTCACGGAGTGTCCGACTGCTGATCAGTGCCAAACCCCACGCTCCGTACATCGACACGTAGCACCGGCGACCCGCTTCGATGCCGAGACCGGGCTCGGCACCGAAGCGGGCGAGCAGGTTTCGTAGCACTCGCAGCTCCTCGTGCGTGGAGATCTCGACACTCGGGTCGACCACCGCTTCGGGAAACAGGGACGTTCCCTCCAGACAGGCCACGGCGCTCATGCCACGCTCGGCCGCCAACTGCATCAGCACACGCATACTCGAGGTACTGCGCCGTAGATCCCAATCGAACAAGTGAACTGCGTCCTCATCGAAGCCGGTTGGTGTCTCAGTTGGCGAAACTATCAATCTGCGACCCGCACCCGTCGGTAAATGGACAAGATCTTGTCCCAGAGGCGAGCGAGGCCTTCTACGCACCGCTGGAACCTGCGGGACATGCGACGGTCGCTTCGGCAGTTTGCGCATTGCCACGCGCGTCCAAAGCTTGGTCACCCGATCGCGCTCGGCCACCGCGGCAACGCTCACATCGGCGAACCCGTTCTCCGCGAAATGGTTATCCCGCAGTTGTCCACTTCCGCCCACACCGGTACCGGACGTGCTGACGGTCGTGTGCCGCGACTGAGCCGCCCCCATTGGTTCTGCGCGGGCTGATCGTGGCGTCGCGTTGCAGCGAGGCGGGCCGGGCCGCATTGCCTATCGTTGAGGTGATGCCTAGCGACGATATTTCCGGTGCGGCGGAACGATCCGAAGACCGGACCGGTCTGGTCTGGTATGCGGCCTACGGGTCGAATATGCATCTGCCACGGTTGCGGTGCTACCTCGCTGGCGGCACCCCTGCGGGCGGCGCCCTGGCTCTGCCCGGCTGCCGCAACCCCGCCGACCCGGTACGTTCCGTCCCGATCATGCTGCGCGGCCAACTGTATTTCGCGACCGAATCCTTGGTCTGGACCGGCGGCCGAGCCTTCTACGATCCGGTTGCCCCGGGCGCGACCGCCGTCCGCGCCCACCTGATCACCGCCGCGCAGTTCTCCGATATCGCCGCGCAGGAGATGTACCGCGAGCCCGGCACCGACTTGGACATGACCGAGGCCATCACGTCGGGTCGCAGCACGCTGGGCCCGGGCCGCTACGAAACACTGGTCTGCGCAGGCACTTACGACGAGTACCCCGTCCTCACCCTCACCGCCCCTTGGCATTGCGCCGACGTTCCTGGCAATCCACCCGCCGCCGCCTATCTACGCCATCTATCCGCCGGTCTGGCCGATTCGCACGGATGGACCACGGAACAGATCGCGGCCTACCTAGCGGCGTGCCCGGGCGCGAACATCGGCTGGACCGTCAGCTCCATCGCGGCCCTACTCTCGTCGAGTGGCACCTGAGCGACGCCGCTGCCGGTTCAGAATCCGATGGCTTCGCGAAGCAGTAGGACGGTGCCGCGCCCGGGGTGGGGTTCCGCGTTGAGGACGAGAAGGCGGTTGATGGCGCTCGGCCGCCCGTAAACCCCTTGGGCGCGGTCGTTTTCCAGCGGCAGGACATGGTCTTCGAGGCGGCGCAGCGCGGTACTCAGATCGGGTACCACCTTCTGCGCCCCGACGATCCAGATCGCGTTGGCAGCGCCGCCGGCGTAGGCGGGTAGCTGGCTTCCGCTGGCCGAGGCGACCACGAGGGAGCCGGTTTCGGTTACCGCGGCGACGCTGCCCACGACAACGTCGGGGCTGGCGAGCAGCCGCCGGATGTCATCGACGCCGGTGACCCGGTCCATGGTCAGTACACGTGGCTTGATGGCCTGGTACCGCTCGCTTTTGTTGATGTCCTCATCGATACCGGAAAGGCGGAGGGTCTCGCTGGCCGCGGTGAACACGCTGGCGCCCTCGGGTATCAGATCTTTGACGCGGGCACGCGCCGCGGCGACGTCGTCGAGGGTTTCGACGGTGAAGCCGTTTGCCGTCAGCGCGGCGGCGGCCCGCGCCAGGCGCTGCGCGGGCGCAGGGTCGGCGAACAGTGCTGCCGGGGTCTGGGTAGTCATGGTTTCTCCTGAGCGGGTCGTGGTGTCGCGGTGTGGCGATGCCGGACGGCGCTACCCGTTCCGCGACGCGGTGACGGCGGCTTTATGTGTCAGGCCAAAGCTCATCGTCATGATCAGTACGACGACACAACCCCTCGAAATGTGAGGCGAGGCGCCAACTTCACAGTCCGGTGCGCTGTTTCGTCGGACCGGTGAGGAAGAGGCAGCCGGAGGAGTGGGCGGCAGCCGGCACGAAAACCATTACCAGTTCAGAAGTCGATATCTCGTCGATGTCAGTACACGCCCGAAATGCCAAGTGGAGCAGGCGGTTCACGCCCGGCGCGGAGGTGAAGAAGTATCCCGTCGAAGTCGCCCGCGGGGTTCAGGCTCTATCCGCACCTGCGATTCAACACAGGAAGGGCGCACAAACGGGTACGCCCCTCTCACCAGAAGGTGGGAGGGGCGCTTATCCGCCTTGATCAGATGGCGCGGACGTCCGTGGCCTGCGGGCCCTTCTGACCCTGCCCGACCTCGAACTCCACACGCTGTCCCTCGTCGAGGGACTTGAAGCCCGAGCCGCCAAGAGCCGAGTAGTGGACGAAGACGTCAGGACCGCCGCCGTCCTGCTCGATGAAGCCGAAGCCCTTTTCCGCGTTGAACCACTTCACGACACCCTGCGTCATATTTTCTCCTTCTAGCTGTGTTTTGATTCGGTCCATGGGAATGATGAAAAAGTCTGGACTCGGTGACCAGCATTCCATGCCCACCAGCAGCATCGTTAACGAGGACGTGCTGACTGTGCGCAAAAGCATCCCCTCCCCCTTCTCGACCCGCCGGATCGAGCGCGACCGACGGGCGTAGCAGGGTGCGGACCGGGCTCGTCTCTAGACCGTTTCGAAGGTGGTGCCGATCTCTGCCATCCGCTCGACGACGTAGACGGGGTCGAGCAATGCCTCCGGAGTGTGGATGCCCGGCGCCACGGGTTCGCCGCGCAGACCCAGCAATCGTTCGACACCGAGTGCGACGCCGAGAGCGGTCCAAGGGCGCTGACCGGCCGGATGGGCGACGTAGCGGCTCGTGGTGAGTGGTGCACCCGTCGGATCAGTTCCTTCGATGTCGATCCGGACCTCGGCGGAAACGGGTTCACCACGGCGTCTGCCCGCGGATTCACCGACCGCGAAGTCGAAGCGAACGTTCGGCGCCCCCGTCGCGAGAGCCAGGCTCGGCACGTCGAGGACGGCGATGCTCTGACCGGGCAGGACGGTGCCGTCGACACTGGCCACACCCGCCTGCGCGTCGGGCCCGTCGACCCAGGTGAAGATGCTGTCGCGGCGCACCAATCCCGCAGAGGTGACCTCCGACCAACGCTGCAAATCCGCTATCCCCGCGGGCCCGCCGATGTCCGATTCGTCCAGCACGGCACCTATCCGAATGGTGTCGATCCGGTCGAAATCCCGGGCCGAGTCCAGTGCCGCGAGGACGACCAGACCGGCGCAAAAGTGACTGGCCACCAGGATCGGTGCAGCATCTGCCCGTTGCGCGCCCGCGACGACCTCCGGTGCGATCTCCACCAGACCGCTGGAGATGCTGAGGTAGGGCAACCCCCTGCGCTGCGCGTAGCGCAGGCCGTGCAGACGGTTGTCCCACAGTGCCGCGACCACAGCCGAGTAGCTGTGGTCGGTGGAGAGACCGAGATCGCTCCGCTGGAGATCAATGGTCACGGCTGTCGCGGCACCGAGTTCGTCGGCGACCTGCTGCGCGCGATCGAGATCACGAGCCGCGATTGTCAGCGGCAACGTCGGATACCACCGACGCAGGACGGCGGCTGCTCCCGCACCCGCCTGACCCGAACCGCCCATGATCAGTACTGATTTCGACTGCTCCACCGTGGATTCCTCACATCGCCGACAACCTACATTTTGTAACCTACACTTTGTAGCTAAGCTGGGCCTCGAACGCAAGGAGGACGATGAACCCAACACCGACCCGCCTGTCCAAGCAGGCCAGGCGCGAGCAGTTGCTCGACACCGCGATGGCGATCGTGCGTGTCAAGGGCACCGACGATCTGACGCTGGTCACCCTCGCGGAGGCCGCCGGAGTGAGCAGGCCCATCGTGTATGACCACTTCGGCGTCCGCGCCGGCCTGCTGCTCGCGCTCTACCAGCAACTCGACGAACGACACCGGGCGGCGACAGTACAGGCGTTGCGGGGTGCCGCACCCATCCCGGAGGAGATCGCCCGCGTCATGAGTACCGCGTACTTCGCCTGCGCCACAGACATGCCGGAGTTCAACGCCATTTCCGCTGCGCTGAAAGGAAATCGGGAGATGGAGGCGATCCAGCACGAGATGTTCGACAGCTACACGGAGTTGATGGCCGCCGCGCTGCAGCCGCACTCCAGCCTCACGACCGATGCGCTTCGGCTGCACTGCGTCGGCGTGCTGGGTGCTGCCGAGGCGATTGCCGCAGAGCTGAATCGAGAGCGGACAACCGCCGCCGACGCGGTCACCGCACTGACCGACCTGATCGTCGGCAGCCTCGCCACCAGGTCCGGCCGATAGCGTCCGAACAAGGAACCCAGCTCTCGCGGGCTACGCGACGTCGGTGTCTTCGCCGATTACCGAGTTGATGATCTGGCCCGGGATCGGTTCATCGCGACCATCTGGATCGCCAGACTGCGCTGGCCCGCGGCTTGCGCAGCCACGCGGTGAGATTTTGTGGCGTCGGTGATTTTGCCGGTCCTTCACGCACCGAGCGCGCGAGCCAAGTGCGGCCAAGAATCGTGCAGGTCGGCTTCGAACTGCCCCCAGGTGTGCGAGCCCTCGGGGCGGTTTACGTGCACCGCAGGCAAACCGAGCTCGGCGAGCCTGCCCGCGAAGGCCGCCGTGCATGAACTCGCGATCGCCTCGATCGGAGGAAAGGGCAGCCCGCCTTCATCAATCACGCCCGGCGTGCCGGTCGCAGCCGACAGATAGATGGCTTTGCCCGCAAGAGCCGAGGCGTTGGCAAACGCGTCGTGCGCCCGCCACACCGCTTGCCCCAGCGCACCCCACATATTGACCGGGTTGGCCCCGCCGCGTCCTACCTGAGCGATGACCATCGCCACCCCGAGGGCATCCGATGTCCAAGGGCACCCACTGTAAGCCGCCACGGCGCTGTACATATCGGGTGCCTGAATGGCGAGATCGACCGCGGACGCCGCACTCATCGACACGCCCGCGATCGCATTCCGCCCGGTGCTGGCGAGCTGTTCATCGAGAACCGCGGGCAGCTCCCGCGTGAGGTAGGTCTGCCAGCGGTTGCGGCCGATAGCCGGGTCGTCGGCGAGCCAGTCGGTGTACATGCTGTACGCGCCACCGACCGGCATCACCACATTGACATGCTTGTCGGCGAAGAACTCTCGGACATCGGTGTCGTCCCACCAGGAGATACCGTCCGCGCCACCACCGAGACCGGTGAGCAGGTACAGCGTCGGGGCTGAGCGACCCGCCGCATGAATCACCCTGTTGCTCACCACGCGATCCATGGATGGGGAATAGACGTCCATCCGCGATACGGAGGCGTCCAGGGCAACCTTGTCGACCAGATGTGCACCCGTCGGGACCGCTGAGGCGGGGGAAACGGATAGGACGAAAACCGAAACAACGGCCACCAGCGTGCTGACGAGTACCGCCAAATACCTTGAAGCCCTCATGTTTCCGTTGTACCCGAGGTTTGCGAAAGTAGTCTCCCGCACGGAAGTCTCGATGTCCGGTGGGTCACTTGCCGGTGGTCGGCACGGCATCGGGCGTCGGCTGTTCGGACTGCTTCGGGGCAGCGGGCACCCATCCGCGCAGCGGTTGCATCACCGGTCCGTAGAACGTATCGACCGCCGACGTCACGCTGGCGATGAAGCTCGCCGCGGTCCCGGATCGCCTGCTGCCCATCGGAAAGCTCTGTTCCAGTGAGAAGGACACGATCGTGCCGGGACGTCCCGCTGTCAGCACCTTCGGATCCGCGCGCACCTTGTCGAGGTGTTCGCATACCTCGGTGCCCCGCTCCGAGAAGGCGGCTTCGACCTGGACGTCGCCCGGCGCTTCCTCGAGCTGCCTGAGCAACCACGACAATCGACGGCCCGCAGTTCCTTCATTCGGCGCGCCGAGGGTGGTGTGGCAGCGAATCCTGTTGGTCCGGACGTCCGCGACCACAACCAGATCGCCTGCGGTGTCGGGGATGCGAAGCACGGCCTCGAAGGTCCCGTCGGCCGCCAGCCGCTCCGCGACGGCGGCGTTGCGGGCGGTCGGATCGGTGTAGTGCCGCCGGGGCAGGATGTGCTTGACGGTCACACCGAGTTCGGCAGTCAGTCGCAGCGCGAGGTGCCTGGACAGCGACACCCACTTATCGGCCACGGTCAGGGCCTTTTGGTCGCCCGCGCGGAGGATGCCCGCGGTCACCGCCTCGCGGACGGCAACCCAATGCCGGCCCATGTCGACGAACTCCGAGGCTCCGGACCGTGGGTGGTCGAGGTAACGCAGGAACTCGCTCAGGATCCACGTGTGCATGTCGTTGTCGATATCGCCGTGCGAGAGCAACATTCGGGCCTCGTGGGCCACCTCCGCCCAGGACAAGTGCCGCAGCTCGACCTTGGTGAGCTTGCGGCGATCGACCTCGACAGGAAGTTCCCCGGGGCCCGCGGGGATGTCATTCGACAGACTGACCACCGCGTCGTACTTCTTCTTGCGCGCCACATCGAGGTAGCTTTCGAGCTGATCACGCCTGAGCTTGCCGTTGCCGGTTTTCACCTCGAGCAGTCCGGTCCACACCCGGCCGCCCCGCAACACTTTGAGGACCGCATCCGGGACGACCGACGATTCACCGCGTTCGTACTGCACCTCGACGAACCCTTCGAAGGCTCCCACCGGCGCGCCCATCCGCGCACACACTGCCCGCGCGAACGGACGCACGACCTGCATTGTCGCCACGAGGGCCGAGGTCGCACGCCGCTCCTGCTCCTCCCCTGCACCGACCCCTATCACCGAGAACAGGCGAGCGGGCTGCCAACTGTCGGCTTCGGCGAGCTTGAACTCGACCGGCTTGCCCTTCGTCGGCCGCCGCTTGGCGGTGCGCACACCTTGGCTCTTCGCCGTCGTTCGCGCGTCCGGTCCGTTGGGCTGTTCGCGCGCAGGATCCGGCGTGACAACGCTGGCTGGAGCGGTCGGCTCCGGATCGCTTACGGGTGCGGCGAGGGCCGATTCGGTGACTTCGTGTTCGGCATCCTCGTCGACATCGACACCGAAATCCGTCGCCAGACCGGCCAAACCGGACTCCCAGCCCTGCCCTACCGCCCGCACCTTCCATTCGCCGCCACGGCGATAGACCTCACCGAAGACGAACGCCGATTCGGTGGTCGCATCGGCTGTGGCGTACTCCGCTAACGAATGCCCTGCCGCGTCGACGACACGGAGCGTGAGTTTGCCGAGATCCCCGAAGGTTCCGCTGCTGACGCTGCCGACGAGCGCCACGGTGTGGACGTTGCTCGGAACGGTCGCCAGGTCGATCCCGATCCGGGCCTGCGCACCCTCCTCGGTCGCACTCGTACCCATGAACCGCACCGAACCGTCCGGCGATTCCGGCTGGTTGTAGAAGACGAAATCACCATCGGAACCGACATTTCTGTCAGCCCCCAGTAACAGCGCCGATGCATCGACCTCGATCTCCGACTCGGTCCACCCGATCACCACGTCGACGCGGACGACATCGTCCGGCAATGGAACGTTCTGACCCTTGGACAGCATCGGAGACATCACAGCACTCACCCTTCTGGTGAATCGGCACGCACAGTCACAGGCAAATCCGGGTTCAGCCAGTCCGAATGCTGTCCCCTCTTGCAGCGGCACCGCACATCGGGCGGCGATGCAGTGGTAGTCGGACGAGACGATCCTCCTGTTACATGCCTCACACGCGTGTCACGTTCGTGCGCAATGCTTTCGGGAAACGTTGAGCTGGCTACCTCCAAACCCGTGCCGTGCGAAAGCACGGACAAGGGGTGTCTTGTGCGGAGATGGAAAGGCTGAGGATTTGACCGGCTCCCGAGGGGCGGATCACCGGTGCGCTCGTGGCTTCGACTCATCGTGGAGGAGGATGGACAGATGCCCGCAGACGGACAGCGTACGAGGAGCGTCGGCCGACCGCCGCGCTTGTCCCTGGAGGCGATTATCGCCGCGGCCGATCACATCCTGGAGACCGAGGGGCCGGAAAAACTGTCGATGCGGCGGCTGGCGAATGAGCTGGGTAGTGCGCCGATGACGCTTTATTACCATGTGCGCGACAAGGACGAGTTGCTGCTGCTTGTGCTCGAGGCGCACGCCGAGCACATACCGCACCCGGAGCTTCCCAACGATCCTCGTGAACGGCTCACCGCGACAGCTCTGTTGCTCTACGAATTGCTTGCCGAGCGGGCCTGGATTGTCGAGGTACTGACTGCCGACGACCTTTTCGCTCCCGCCGCCCTGTGGTTCGTCGAAACGATGATCGGCGCCGCCGTCGAATACGGCTGCACACCTGAAGAAGCCGTCGACGTCTATCGCACGATCTGGTACTACATCGTCGGTAACCTGATTATCGGCGTGAACAGCGGACGTCGTCGGGCCCGGACCGGCAAACCGATCTATCGCGACCAAGCCGTCGTTGATCTGGCGCCTGGCACCCACCCGAATCTCGCGGCGGTCGCTGATCGCTGGGCTGAACTCTCTACCCGCGATTCGCATCGACTGGGGCTGACGGCGATCGTCGACGGATTGCTGCCGATCCGCCCCGACGCGGGCGACAGCTGACTCGTCAGCTCGTTACCGGTGTCATGGAAACTTCCCAGAAATCGGCGTAGGGACCACCTCGGCCCAGCAGTTCGTCGTGGCTGCCTTCTTCCACGATCCGACCGCCGTCCAGGAAAACGATGTGGTCGGCACTGCGGACGGTCCGCAGCCGGTGCGCCACCATGACTACCGTCCGGCCTGCCATCAGACGTTCGATGCCCTCATGGACGGCTACCTCGTTCACCGGGTCCAATGCTGAGGTCACCTCGTCCAGCAGCACGACGGGGGCATTCTTCAGCAATGCCCGTGCGATCGAAACCCGTTGGCGCTCACCACCGGACAGGAGCGCGCCGCCCTCGCCGACGTTCGTCGCCCAGCCGTCGGGCAAGCGCTCGATCACCTCGTCCAGGCGCGCCGCGGACGCTGCCGCGCGCACCTCGGCCTCGTCAGCGTCGGGGCGGCCGAGACGGATGTTCTCCTCGATCGTGCCGTCGAAGAGGTAGACATCTTGGAAGACGATGGCGATCTGCTCCATCAATATCTCGGTACTGATCGAGCGCACGTCGACGCCTCCCACACGCACCGCGCCGGCGTTCACGTCGTAGAACCGTGCCAGCAGCTGAAGCAAGGTGCTCTTACCCGCACCCGACGGTCCGACAACGGCAAGCCGTTGTCCCGCAGGCACGGACAACGACACGCTATCGAATACCGTGCGGTCGCCGTGTCGGAAGGTGACGGACTCGAACTCCAGGTCGTGGCGTATCGGCTGGATCGGTTCTGGAGCTTCGGCCAGCGGCTCGGTGTGCAATAACGTGTCCAGTCTCGCCAGCACGGAACGCGCGCCCCGGAGTCGGCCACTGATACCCGCCAGCGACAGCAGTGGGTCCGCGCAGCGGGCGGCCAACACCAGGATCGTCAAAACCTCTGCCGCACCGATGTTTCCGCCGAGCGCGAGGTAGGTGCCGAGGAACAACAGCACGGTGAACATCGCCTGCACCGCGACCGTCAAGCTGACTACGCCTGGCAGCGCCGAGAGTGCGGAACGGTGGGACGCTCGCTGGAGTTCGTGTAACGAGTCGTCGAGCAATCCGAAGCGTTCGACGGTCCGGCCGCCGGCGCGCAGCACCGGCTGGGCCTGGAGATATTCGATGACGCGCCCGGTGGCCTCGTCGCCGCGTTCGATGCGCTCCGCATCGCTGGCGGCCATCGAGCGTCCCGCCCTGACCTGGATTGCCGCCACGACCGGCACAGCGATCAATGCGGCCAGCCCCAGCTGCCAATTGAAGGCAAGCATCACAACAACGATCGACAGTGGAGTCACCGCGGCGGAGATGAACGGTGTCAGCAAATGCGCGATCACCGCCATTGCCTCCAGCACACCGCGGCTGGCCAGGACGGACACCTCCCCTACGCGGCCTGTGCTGTACCAGCCCAGCGGCAATCGGGCCAGATGATCGCCGAGCCGGTTATACATACCCCGCAACAGCGTGGTCCCGACGCGGAAGCCGGACAGATCGCTGATGTAGCGCAGCGCCGCGTAGACCGCGACCGCGGCGCCGAAGGCGAGCAGCCAGGGCCAAGCGCCCGTCGGCTCGCTCCCGAACAGCGCCTGTAGCACCGGAACCAGCAGTGCGTAGGACAATCCTTCGACTACCGCGGTCGTCGTCATCAGGGCCACAGTGCGACGCACCGGCTCGGCGTGCTCGGGTCCCAGCACCCGCAGCAGCATTCGAATCATCGGAGTTCGTCTCCTTGCGATGTCTGATCGGCGATATTCGTCGACCCCTGAATGGCAGCGCTGCGCTGCCTGAGCTCACGCCGCACACGGTGTTCGCCGACCCCGTCTGCCGCCTTCGAATGGGTTTCGATCTCGTCGGCGATCGCCGATCGGTGGGATTGCCAGAACGCGGCGAACTTTCCGTTCTGGTCCAGCAGTTCGGCGGGCCTGCCGCGCTCGGCGATCGACCCGTTCTCCAGTACCACGACGGTGTCTGCGTCGGCGACTGTCTCCAGACGATGGGCGATGACAAGAATGGTCCGATCGCCCGCCAGGGTCGAAAGTGCCTGGCGCACTGCGTGCTCTGTCTGCGGGTCGGCGAATGAGGTCGCCTCGTCGAGTACCAGGACGGGTGTGTCGGCGAGCAGTGCGCGGGCGAGTGAGATCCGCTGCGCCTCACCACCGGATAGCTTGACGTCTTCGCCGATCACCGTCTCGTATCCGCGTGGCAACTCGAGGATTCGATCGTGAATATTCGCGAGCCGGGCGGCACCCACCACGTCGTCGAGGTCGGCTTGCGGTACCGCAAGCGCGATATTGTCCGCGACCGACGCGCGCAGTAGGCGAACGTCCTGGAAGACGAAGGACACCATCCGGTAGAGCTGAGTGCTGCCGAGCTCGCACAGATCGACACCACCCAGAACGACCGAACCACTGGAGGGGTCGAAGAACCGCGGCAGCAGCTGAACCAGAGTGGATTTGCCACTGCCGGACGGTCCGACGATCGCGGTTACCGTCCCCGGCTCGAGCACCAGGTCGATCCCGCGCAGCACCTCGTGATCAACATCGTAACCGAATCGGACGTCACGCAGTTCGACCCGGTGCCCCTGTGGTACGACCGGGTGCGCAGGCTCCGGAAGCGACCGCACCGCAAGGACATCCCGGATTCGGACGACCGCGCGCCGAGCGGCTTGCATATCGTCGAAGCCGTGACCGAGGGCCGCCACTGGCGCGGTCAGACCCAATCCCAGCAGCACGAAGGGCAGCAGGTCGGCCGGTGCCATGCCACCGTTCGTGATCAGAGCCGAACCGCCGATCAGCACGATAAGCAGCACGAACGGCGGCGAAAGCGCCAGCTGCATCCCCGCGGCGATCCCGGAGATGCCGCGCACCCACCGGTAGAAGATGCCGACGAAATCGTCTGTGGCCGTGCGGAATTTGCGGTGGGCGCGCCCGGATCCGCCGAACGCCTTGACGACCGCGATGCCCTGCACGAACTCGACGGCGGAACTCGCGATCCGTCCCATGGCCCCGTCGAACTCCTCCTGCTCGCGCAGCCGGGTCGGGGTCATCATCAGGGGGACCAGCGCCACTGCAAGCAGCACCGGGATCAGCGTGATCAGGGTGAGCCGCCAATCGACGGTGAACAAGTAGATCAGCGACACCAGCGGCACCACGAATGCGGAGACGAGCTCGCTGGGAGTGTGGGCGATGAACGGGTGCACGGCACTCACGTCCTCCCCCACTACCTGCGCCAGCTCACCGGTTCGGCGGCGAGCGAACCAGCCGATGGGTACGCGCCCCAGCCGCGCCGCCAGTTGCCGACGAAACGACAGTTGCACCCGACCGTCGAGAAGGTGCCCGATGCCGGAGGATGCGGCAGTGAACAGGAGTCGGACGAACATGCCGACCGCGCCCGCGATCACCACGATCCAGACATGACCGTGATCGATCAGGTTGGGCGACAACAGAGTTCGACCCAATTCGACGACCGCAAGCAGCGGCGCCAACCCTGCGACAGCGCCGATGACCTGAAGGATCGCCACGGTGGCGAAACTCCCCAGGTAGGGGCTCAGCAGCCCCGCCAGACTTGGTCCGGCCGCGGAATCGACGTCGGATGGTCGGGTGGATTGCTTGCCGGCCTCGGCAAGGTCAGTAGTGATCATCGCTATCCCGTCAATTTTAGTACGCGTACGAACAGGGTACATGGATGGCCTGCTGCACGGGTCCGCCTCTTCCACGACCTGGGCGAGCACTCTCGGCAGAACAGGTTTTGGCGATGACGAGGGTTCCATTTCGCTGGCAATGCAGCGGTTGACCTGATGGATACCCTGGCCCCATGCCCCGCTCCCTCGTAGACCCGCAAGCGGTACCCGCCGAGCTGCGTCCTTACCTGGCAGACCTCGTCCAACGTGCTCACACCATCTGCGGGCCGCATCTGCTCAGCGTTTTCGCGGTTGGGTCGATCGCGCTAGCGGATTACCGCCACGGACGCAGCGACATCGACGTGAACGTTGTTGTCGAGCCGTCGCTACCCAGACATTCCGTGCGCGAACTGGCCGAAGCGCTCACCCACCGTGCCCTGCCATGTCCTGCCGATGGGCTGGAACTGGTCGTTTACGATTCGTCTTTTGCGCTCCGGCCATCCGGTGAGGCCGGATACTTGCTGGATCTCAATACCGGTCCGCTGCTGCCGAATCGCGCCAGCTTCGATCCGGCCCGATCACCGGCCTTCTGGTACGTCATCGATCGCTCCATCGCGTATCAAGCCGAATGTCTTCTCTTCGGGAACCCGGTGCGGAAGGTGATCGCGACACCATCGCCGCGCGACCTTCTCGCCGCGATCCTTGCCTCGGTGCGCGAGCACACCACAGGAGAAGGGCACCTAACCGACAATCAGGTGCTCAACGGCTGCCGCTCGGTCACGTTCTGCCGCACCGGCCGATGGATGTCCAAAAGCAAAGCCGCACAGCTGATCATGGGATCCGAGCAAGATTTCCGCACCCTCATCGAAGCCGCACTGCGCAGCTTCGAACTCCCCCGCACGGCTGCACACACGCTGCCAACGGCGGACGTGCAGACCTTCTCGACATGGGTCCGCGAACGTGTCGAAGAGGCCGCCACACACCGCGCGCCGGACTGAGCTGGGTAATCGACTGCTCCCGCCCCGAGGTAGCCGAGCGGTTCGCGACGGTACCGGCAAATCGCCCGACATGACACGCGGGCCAACTACTGGCAACCCGGCCGCAGCGGACACGCCGACCTCGCCGAGGGATGGTCGGCACTGGACTGGATATCGCGAACTTGCCTGCGATTTATCCAGTGGCGGTGCATCCTGAGGTCAGGGGCGGGCTCCTACATAGGGAGATGAACCGTCGTGACCGAGAGATCGAGCATTAAGCAAGGTATTGCCGCTGGCACCTCGATGGCTGCCGGGGTGCTCCTGGCCACCGCAGGTGTACTTCAACTTCTGCAAGGAGTTTCGGCGCTGGCCAAGGACGACATCCTCGTCGTCGGGGCGAATTACAGTTTCAGCTGGAGCGTTACGACGTGGGGCTGGATCCATGTCGTGATCGGCCTGCTGATCGCTGTCACCGGGCTCGCGTTGGCCGGTGGCGCGAGCTGGGCACGAGTCACCGCGATCTTCATCGCGGCGCTGTCCATCATTGCGAACTTTTTGTGGCTGCCCTACTACCCGGGATGGTCGATTCTGATCATTTCTCTCGACATCGTCGTCATCTGGGCGGTCGCTACTTGGGACACCGGGCGCGTGCGCACTTAGCACCGGGCCTGCGAGCACTCAGCGGCGGTGAACACGCCGCGTGATCGACGCTGGAGCCCACCGCGGCGGTCCGTGCGCCACCGCGGCAAACCGGATCGAAGTGAACGACTCCAGTCGACGAGCGGTGCACCGGCCGCCGACTGGAGTCCGAAACCATTGGTATCAGGACAGTTTCAGGGACCGCCCGATGATTTCCTTCATGATCTCGGTCGTGCCGCCGTAGATCGTCTGGACGCGAGCGTCCATGTACGCCTTGGCAATCGGGTATTCCTTCATGTACCCGTACCCACCGTGCAACTGAAGGCAGCGGTCGATGAGGTCGACCTGTTCTTCGGTGCTCCACCACTTCGCCATCGCGGCGTCTTCGACCGAAAGCTTGTCCGCGTTGAGGTCTTCGATGAAGCGGTCGACGAGGACTCGGACCGCGGTGGTCTTGGTGGCCAACTCGGCCAGGACGAAGCGGGTGTTCTGGAGGGCGCCGATGGGCTTGCCGAAGGCTTTGCGGTCGCGGACGTATTGGATGGTCATGTCGAGACATGCCTCCATTGCGCCTGCCGCCATGACGGCGATCGAAAGGCGTTCCTGGGGCAGGTTTTGCATGAGGTGGATGAAGCCCATGCCTTCGGTGCCCAGGAGGTTTTTACCGGGGACGCGAACGTCGGTGAAGCTGAGTTCGGCGGTGTCTTGCGCCTTGAGGCCGAGCTTGTCGAGGTTGGCGCCGCGTTCGAACCCGGGCATACCGCGCTCGACCACGAGGAGGCTGAAGCCCATGGCGCCCTTTTCGGGGTCGGTTTGGGCTACCACGATGACGATGTCGGAGTTGATGCCGTTGGTGATGAAGGTTTTGGCGCCGTTGAGGATCCAGTCGTCGCCGTCGCGGACCGCGCGGGTTTTGATGCCCTGGAGGTCGGAGCCGGTGCCCGGCTCGGTCATGGCGATGGCGGTGATGATTTCGCCGGAGCAGAAGCCGGGAAGCCAGCGCTGTTTCTGCTCCTCGTTGGCGAGATCTGCGAGGTAGGGGGCGATTACGTCGTTGTGGAGGGTGAAGCCGAGGCCGGAGTATTGGCCGCGGACGGTCTCTTCGGAGATGATCGCGTTGTAGCGGAAGTCCTTGACTCCGCCGCCGCCGTATTCCTCGGGCATCGCCATGCCGAGGAATCCCTGCTTACCTGCCTCGAGCCAGACGTCGCGGTCGACGATGCCCTGGTCTTCCCACTTCGCGTGATTCGGCGCGACGTGCTGATCGAGAAACTTGCGGAACGACTCCCGGAACAGATCATGTTCGGGTTCGAATAATGTGCGCTCCACGCCAACCTCCTAGTGACCACAGCGGCCGGTCAACACCGACCCGTCGTTGCCACATACGGTACCCGGAAAGAGAATGCCAGTTCACTTCGCGTCCGAAATTCGTTGTCTCACCTGGTTCAGCAGCAAGGAAATCCGCAGCAGATCAAGATTCCCGGCAAACGCTTCGATCGAGACCCGACGACCACCGGACTCAGAAGGGGAGGCCGAGGCCCTTCGCGAGTACCGGCCAAGATGCGACGAGCTCGTCCTGCCAGTAGCCCCAGGAATGCGTGCCTGTCGGCCGGAAGTCGTAGGTGGCGGGGATACCGAGCTCGTCGAGACGGTTTTGCATGTTGTGGGAGCAGTAGTCGGCGGCGGCTTCGAGGCCCGCGCCGAGGGTTACCTGGTTCGCCAAGCCGCCGACGCCGGGGAGGGCGTAGGGGCCGTCCAGGGTGTCCCACTGGCCCGGGATGCCGGAGCCGCTGGAGATGAACAGGTTTGTGCCGCGCAGTTGGTCGGCGTGGAGGTAGGGGTCGTTGGCGGCCCACATCGGGTCGTCTTTGGGGCCGTACATGTTCTTGGAGTTGCCTCCGCCTACGGCGACGACGGCGTTGACGAGGTTCCAGCCGATGGGATCGCTGATTTGGGCGCATCCGCTGTAGGCGGCGGCCGACTTGAACAGGCCCGGCTCGGCGATGGGGAGTTGCAGGACGGAGGTGCCCGACATCGATAGGCCCACGATCGCGTTGGTGCCGTTCGCGCCGAGCGCACCGTCGATCAGGGGCGGCAGTTCTTCGATGAAGAAGGTCTTCCATTTGTTCACGCCGAGGACGGGGTCGGGCTCGCGCCAGTCGGTGTAGTAGCTCCACGCGCCGCCGACGGGCTGGATGACGTTCACGTCCTTGTCGGCGAAGAACTCAGAGGCGGAGGTTTTCACGTCCCAAGTGGCGTTGTCTTCGCCGCCGCCCGCGCCCGATAGTAGGTAGAGGGTCGGTCGCGCCACAGAGGCGTCGGCGGGGCGCTGCACCTTGACTTCGATGTTCTTGTCCATGGCGGCGGAATACACCTGGAGGACGATATTGCGGTCGTCCAGGATGGAAAAACTGTCGATGTGTGACCCGTCCGAGGCACGAGGGGAGGCGAGCAGTGAACCGGAGGAAATGATCGGGTCCGACGATGCGGCAGTGGCGATGGAGATCCCACCCGACGCCACAGGCACCCCCAGAAACACCACTATCGCACTCGCCGCTACCGCCGTTCGTCTCCGTGTCCCTGGCATTGGACCACCGTAGCTGGCGCTAACCAAGAATTTGCTGACAACGCAGGTTGGGCCCGGTCGTCACCGATTCAACAGCCCGCGCAGCCGACCGATCAGGGTTCGCCCGGAATCGCGCTCCCGCTCGGTGAAAAGGAACCGTAGTTCCTCCTCCAACTCTTTGCGCACCACATTGCGTAACTCCAACGCGGCTGCATGCTTGTCGGGCGCATCGAGCCACGGCGCGGGGTCGATAGGGGTACCTGCGGAGAAGTAGAACCGCTCCGGTCGCGGCAGCAGGGTCGGGCCGATGCCACGGATAAGCGGCGGGGTCAGGTCCTTGCTGAGGCCCAGAGCCTCGACCGTCCAGCGAAGCGGTCGCAACACCGGGTGGTCGCCATCGAAGACAATGTCGTAGGCGTCGTCTACGCCGATCATCGCCACCGGCACGATGGGGGCGCCCGCCTCGATCGCCATGTGCGCGAATCCGGACCGCCCTTCCCATTTCAGAGCGTATTTCTCGTTCTTGCGGCGGACCGCCTCGCGACCGCCACCAGGGAAGACGATGACGGCCTCGCCACGGGCCAGCAATGCCAGGCAGTTACGTCGATTGCCGCGGACCGCGCCGAAATGGTGCAGCAGGTCGCGCACGCCGGGGACCGAGATCAGCACGTTCTCGGCCAGGCCGCGGATCAGCCTGCCGCGGCGACGCAGGATCTCCGGCAGCAGCAGGGGCGCGTCGATGCCGCCCATCAGGTTGTGGTTGCCGACCAGCAGCACCGGACCGTCGGTGGGGATGTTCTCCAGGCCGTAGAAGCGCGGGCTCGTCCAAGCGCGTAGTGGTGCGAGCAGGGTTTCGAGCACCCGCAGATCGGTGTCGGTCAGCGAAACCGAAAGCGGCGCACCGTCACTGAGCATGGCGCGTGATGCGTCACCGGACGGCCGATCGCCGGAATCGGGCGAACCGGAGTTGTCGTGCGACATGGAACCCTCCCTGATGTCGATTCGACGACAATAACCAACGAAATCCACTGAATCGCACCGGTTGTGCGGCCGGAACGCAGGAAACCCGCCGACCAATGGTCGACGGGCCGCACATGCTCGCACAACGGGATGGTGAGCGTTTCGTCACACTCCAGCCCCGCAGCGGAAATCAGTCCGGCACCACGCCGGACCCCGCGTGGGCGTACTCCGACAACGCGGCGGCCAGTGCGTGCGGAACCAGTGCCCGCACCCGCGTGCCGCCCTCTTCATGGGTGGTTGCGGTGATCCGGCCGTCCGCATGAATGCGGGCAAGCAGATCGCCTCGGGAGTACGGCAGCAGCACGCTGACCTCGACATCGAGTCCGCCGAGGACCTCGGCGAGCCGCTCACGCAGCGCCGCGATGCCCGCGCCGGTACGGGCGGACACGTAGGCCGCGTCGGGCAGCACCCCGCGCAAGCGGGTGAGCTCCACCGGATCGGCCGCGTCGATCTTGTTGACCACCAACAGTTCCGGCGGCGCGGCCGATCCCGACTCCTTGATCACGTCGGTGATCACCTCGCGGACCGCGTTGATCTGTTCCGCGGGCAACGAATCGGCACCATCGACGACGTGCAGCAGCAGGTCGGCTCCGGTGACCTCCTCGAGAGTGGACCGGAACGCCTCGATCAGCTGGGTCGGCAGGTGGCGGACGAAACCGACGGTGTCGGTGAACACGACCTCGCGACCATCGTCCAGGTCGGCCCGCCGGGTGGTCGGATCGAGGGTGGCGAACAGTGCGTCCTGCACCAGCAGCCCCGCGCCGGTCAGCGCGTTCATCAGGCTGGATTTGCCCGCGTTGGTGTAGCCGACGATCGCGACCGACGGGATGCCGCTGGAACTGCGGCGGGCCCGCTTGGTGTCGCGCGCGGTCTTCATCTCCCGGATCTCGCGACGTAGCTTGGCCATCCGCTCGCGAATACGGCGACGGTCGGTTTCGATCTTGGTCTCACCCGGACCACGCAGACCGACACCACCGTTGCTGCCCGCGCGACCACCGGCCTGCCGGGACATGGACTCACCCCAGCCGCGCAGTCGCGGCAGCATGTATTCCATCTGGGCCAGCGCGACTTGCGCCTTGCCCTCGCTGGAGGTGGCGTGCTGGGCGAAGATGTCCAGAATGAGCGCGGTCCGGTCGATGACCTTGACCTTGACGACCTTCTCCAGCGCGGTGAGCTGCGCGGGAGTCAGCTCGCCGTCGCAGATCACGGTGTCGGCACCGGTCTCGACCACAACGCCGCGCAGTTCTTCGGCCTTGCCGGAACCGATGTAGGTGGCCGGGTCCGGCTTGTCTCTGCGCTGGATGAGGCCCTCGAGCACCTCGGAACCGGCGGTCTCGGCGAGTGCGGCCAACTCGGCCATGCTCGCCTCGGCCTGCACCGTGCTGCCGGAGGTCCAGACGCCGACCAGCACCACGCGTTCCAGGCGCAACTGCCGGTACTCGACCTCGGTGATATCGGTGAGCTCGGTGGACAGACCAGCGACTCGGCGCAGCGACGTGCGGTCTTGCAGCTGCATCTCGCCGACCGTTGGGTCCGCGGACTTCGATTCCCGAGTCCAGCCCGAACGCGCCATGCGCGCCTTGTGCTCGGCTACTACGTCGCCGATATCGGCGCCCTCGTCGAAGGTCGCTTCATCGGCGGCCTCGGTGAAGTCGTCATCGTCGGGCGCCGGTGTGAATTCATACGTCTCTTGTTTCGTCATACAGCATCCATGGTCCCACGACTGACCGACAAGGCGCATCCGAGTATTACGGTGCGGCGCCGGACAGTGATTTCAGAGCGTCTGCCACCACTGCCCGGCGATACGACCGGAGGCGACGAGCACCGAGGGGCCGCGCAGCTGCGCGGAGCCGTCGCGAAGGGTCACAGTGACCTCGCCACCTGGAATTCGAACCCGGACCTCGCCACCGTCGGTGGCGATCGAGAAGCCGGCGCCGGCCAGCGCCGCCGCCGCGGCCGCGACGGTTCCTGTTCCACAGGAACGGGTTTCGCCGACACCGCGTTCGTAGACACGCATCTCGACGGAGTTGTCGGCGTCCAGCGCGGTGACGATTTCGACGTTGACGCCGTGCGGGAACATGTCGGGGTCGTAGCCGGGAGAGGCGGTGAGATCGAGCTTGGCGAGGGCGTCGCTGGACAGACCGGGATCGACACAGGCCAGGTGCGGGTTGCCCACGTCGATACCGATTCCGGCGAAAGCCCAACCGGTGACGGTGGCGGTCGAGGGGCCCAACTCGCGTACCACCCCCATATCGACGGTGACATCGCCGTTGACCGGATCCGCGGCGTGCACGGTGACGGGCCGAGCCCCTGCCCTGCTGCCGACCACGAACCGCATGCGCGATTCGAGGCCGCTCGTGACCAGGTAGTGGGCGAATACCCGGACACCGTTGCCGCACATTTCCGCGATCGAGCCGTCCGCATTGCGGTAGTCCATGAACCAATCGGCCGCGGCGATACCTTCCGGGATTTCGGCGAGCACACCGCGGTCGCGCAGGGCTCCGGCGCGCCCCGCGCGCAATACTCCGTCAGCGCCGAGGCCGCGCCGGCGATCGCACAGCGCGGCGACCCGCTCCGGGGTCAATTCCAGCCGAACCTCCGGGTCGGGCAGCACCACGAAGTCGTTCTGGGTGCCGTGCCCCTTCGAAAATTCGATGTCCGCCACGTTCCCGTTCTCCCTCTTCTGTGTGCTTGCACCGATTCGCGCGTGCGTCATCTGACAAACGTCCGGCGCTGACGGGAAATTTCGTACAGCGTGGCCGCCGCGGCAGACGGCGCACCGAGCGAGCTCGCCGTGCCGCCCATAGGTATGTAGACCATGTCGTCGCAGGCTTCCTGCCAGGCCGCACTCATACCGCTGGTCTCGTTGCCGATCACCAGGATGGTCGCCTCGGTGAAATCGTGGTCGTACACCGCGCTTGCGCCGTCCTCGTCGGTGCCGACGATGCGGGTGGGGATGCCGCGGCGCACCTGGCGGTCCCGGAATTCGAGCACCTGCGCGGCCCCGGCGGCACGGAACACCGGCACGGCGAACAGCGAGCCGGTGGAGGCGCGCACGGCCTGTGGGTCATATTGGTCGGCGCCGTGACCGGTCACGATCACTGCGCTGCCGCCGAAGGCATCGGCCGACCGAATCAGGGTGCCGAGGTTGCCCGGTGAGTTGGGGCGGTCGAAGACCACGACGACCGGCGGCGCGTTGTCACCGGGCTCACCGGGCTCGAAGGTGTCCAGTTCCGGCTGCCGCGAGACCGCGACAGCCACCAATTCCGGTATGCCGGTGGCCTTTTCGCCGAGTTCGGCCATCAGCTCCGGAACGAGGCCGACCTGCGGGACGCCGCTGGTTTCGAGCAGTTCGCGCGCCCAGCTCGACAGGTCCGGCGTGCCGAGCCGGTAGAGCATCGTCTCCAGCGGCCAGTCGTTGGCGAGCGCCTGGGTGATCGGGCGCACACCCTGCACGAGGAAGCGGCTGTCGCGGTGGCGTTTGGTGCGATTGTTGAGGTACGCCTGCCAGACCTGGACCGAGGCGTTGCGGGTACTCACACGTCTTGTCACTGCGGGGTCCGTTCTCTGTCGTCGAGACGTGGTGCTTCGAGCAGGGACAACGCCGCGGTGACCAACTGCGGGTCCGCGCCGTCCAACCAGCGCACCCTCGGATCTCGCCGAAACCACGAGCGCTGTCGCCGGACGTAGCGTCGCGTGCCGATCAGGGTGCGTTCCCGCGCGTGATTCAGGTCGTATTCGTTGTCCAGGTAGGACAGGACTTGTGCGTAGCCGATGGCCCGGCGCGCCGTGACGCCCTCGCGCAGGCCGATATCGATGAGGCCGCGTACCTCCTCGACGAGTCCCGCCTCGAACATCAGCGCGGTGCGTCGCTCGATGCGCGAATCCAGTTCGGCGGTATCGCGATCGACACCGATGATCACCGTGCCCCAGCGCGGTTCGCCGATGGCGGGCGCGGAGGCCGCGAACGGGCGGCCGGTGATTTCGACGACTTCGAGTGCGCGCACCATCCGCCTGCCGTCGGTGGGCAGGATGGTCGCCGCGGCGGCGGGATCCGCCGCGAGCAGCGCCTCGTGCACCGCGACGAGGCCCCCCTCGGCGAGCAAGGTCTCCCAACGGGCCCTGACCTCCGGGTCGGTGGCCGGGAACTCCCAATCATCCAGCAGCGCTTGGACATACATCATCGAGCCGCCGACGATGACCGGCGTGTGCCCGCGCGCGATGATCGCGGTGACGTCTGCGGTCGCGGCGGCCTGATAGGCGGCGACGGTCGCGGTCGCGGTGACATCGAGGACGTCGAGTTGGTGGTGTGGGATGCCGCGACGCTCGGCGGGGGCGAGTTTGGCGGTGCCCACGTTCATGCCTCGGTAGAGCTGCATCGCGTCGATGTTCACGATTTCGCCGTCGAGACGCTCGGCGAGGTCAAGGCCCAGATTCGATTTGCCGGTGGCGGTAGGGCCGACGACGGCGACCGGGGTGATCGTCACGATGCGTCACCTCGGACCGGGCGCCACACACTCACCTGGTAGCCGACGCCGAAAGGCGCGTCCTGATAGAGCGTCTCGACCGCGGGGTCGCTCGGGTCGGCGGCGAAGAGCCCGGCAAGCACCTGGTAGGCGGCTCGTCCCGACATCGCCAATTCCGCGCATAACGCCGGATCCAATGCAAGCAGTCCCGCTCGATCTCCTGAAGCGAGCGCTCGATCGAGATCGTCCTGGACAGCGCTGGCACGCGAATCCAGATATCCGGGCGAAGCCGTCGACAGCGTCGCGGCGCCGTCCGCGATCACCAGCACCCCCAATGGCTCCGGTACGTCGTCGAGCACAGCCCGCAACTCGATGCCGATTTCGGCACAGCGGGCGGTCGACGTATCCGCGGCGACAATGCGCGCCGAGGCCGCCGTACTCGGCGCGACCTGGCCCCGTAACCATCCAGCGATCAGTGCCGCCAGCGGAAGTTGAGGGTCAGGCACATCCTCGGCAGACTTTGTCGAGAGGCCTGGATTCGATAGTGCGACGCGGGTATCGACACCGAATCCACGAAATGTGCCTTGTGTGTCAGGGTCGAACAGCTCATCGGTGACCCCGGTACCGACCACCATCCAGCGGTGCGTATCCGCCAAAGCACCAACGGCCTCCAGCGCGGCCGATCGCAGCAATGCGGGCGCGCTGACCGGATCGGCCCCGGTCACACGTGCGATACCGCCGCAGAGCTCGGGCACCAGGATCGGCGGCGACGGGACCAGGGCCGCAATGGAGAACACGCGGGTAACCGTAGTCGTTCGCGGGACCGGTGCGATGCACCGCGGGTACCGGTCCCCGACCCACCCCGCGGCCGATCGGGTTCGAGTGTCTCTGCCGCAAACTTGGCCGAGATTGATAGTGTTCGAGGTGCTACAACCCAGGTCATCACGGGTTGGCTTCCCTGGAAACCACTCGTGCGAAGACGTCGATTGATAGTTTCCAGGGCTCGAACCGGGTTCAATGGGATGAGCTAGGGCGTAACCAGGCAGCCGTGACGCGCGGCAGGGACGAGGAGCAATGACGGACAGCAACGGCACCGCGAAGGCCACCCCCGGCATGACAGCGCGGCCCTCGGACGTCCCCAAGCCCGGCGCCCCCAAGCCGGGCGCCACCCAGGCCCATCCCAAGCCGCATGCCATGAAGCCGACTCCTGGCGTCGCACAGCAGCATCCACATCCCGTGCACGTCCCGACCGCCAGCGATCCCGCCGAGTGGGGCCGCGTCGACGAGGACGGCACCGCGTGGGTGAAGACCGCCGATGGCGACCGCGTCGTCGGCTCATGGCAGGCCGGTGACGCCGCCGAGGGTCTCGCGCATTTCGGCCGCCGCTTCGACGACCTGGCCACCGAGGTGGCGTTGCTGGAGGCACGGCTGGCCGCTGGCGCGGACGCTCGCAAGACCAAGGCGGCCGCGGTCACGCTCGCCGAATCGCTGCCAACCGCCGCGGTCATCGGCGATATCGACGGGCTCGCTCGCCGACTTGCCGTGATCGCCGAGCACTCCGAAGAGGCGGCTGCGCACGCCAAGGAGGAGAAGGACAAGGCAAGGCACGAGCACACCGAGCGCAAGGAAACCCTGTGCGCCGAGGCCGAGAAGATCGCGACCGAATCCACCCAGTGGAAGGCCGCCGGCGATCGGTTGCGCGAGATCCTCGACGAGTGGAAGTCGATCCGCGGAGTGGACCGCAAGGTCGACGACGCACTGTGGAAGCGCTACTCCAAGGCTCGCGAGGCATTCAACCGTCGTCGTGGCGCGCACTTCGCAGATCTGGATCGAGAACGTTCTGCCGCGAAGACGCGCAAGGAAGAGCTCTGCGTGCGTGCCGAGGAGCTCTCCGACTCCACCGACTGGATCGGCACCGCGGGTGTGTTCCGTGACCTGCTCGCCGAGTGGAAGGCGGCGGGCCGCGCGCCGCGCGAAGCCGACGAGGCGCTGTGGCGGCGATTCAAGAGCGCCCAGGATGTGTTCTTCGCCGCGCGCAATTCCGCCGTCACCGAACGTGATGCGGAGTTCGACCACAATGCCACCGCCAAAGAAGAACTGCTGCGCGCCTACGAGCACATCGATCCGGACAACGGCATCGATGCCGCAAGGAACTCGCTGCGCGAGTTGCAAGACAAGTGGGACGCGATCGGCAAGGTGCCACGCGAGCGGATCCAGGAGCTGGAAGGCAAGCTGCGCGCCATCGAGAAGCGGGTGCGCGACGCGGTCGATTCACAGTGGCGCCGGTCCGATCCGGAGGCGATGGCCAGGGCGGCGCAATTCCGTGAGCGGGTAGCGCAATTCGAGGAGCAGGCGGCCAAGGCGACCGCGGCGGGCAAGAAGCGTGACGCCGAGAAGGCTCTGGAGCAGGCCAAGCAGTGGCGTGAATGGGCCGAAGCGGCAGAGGGCGCGGTCAGCAACCTCTGATCGTCAGTGCGGACGCAGGCTCGAACATGCTGCGCAAAGACGCTGTGATCAGATGCCGCGGTTGCGTCGGTCGCGTTCTTCGGCCGCGGCGGAGGCGACGCGGCGCTGTTCTTCGGCGGCCAATTGCAATGCGGTGCGGCTCCATACGACGCGCACCCAGTGGAAGGTCAGCACGATGACGGCAAGTGCGCCCAGAATCAGTCCGATGCCCGGGCCCGCGCCGTAATAGTTCGCGCCGCCGGGGCCGCCGACGCCGGGGGTCTGCCGGTGCCAGATGGCGAAGACGCCGAAGACGCTGGCGACCGCGGATCCGGCGACCGCGATCCAGGCCAGCGCCCAGCGGCGGGTCATCAGAGCCAGCAGCGAGAAGCCGATACCGAAGACGACGACGAACCAGACGAAGACTCGCGACGGCAGGCCGATGTGCTCGAAACTCGCGGCGCCGGTACCGAGCAATACATCGAAGCCGCGCGCGGTTCCGGCGTGCGGCAGCACCAGCGACAGCAACAGTACGAACACCGCGCCCGCGACAACCATCGCCCGCACGCCCGGGTCGATCTCACCGGCGACGCGGCGTTCGACGGCGTCGAGGTCGTCGCGGAACTGCTCGAAGTCTTTGCTGCTCTCGACCGAATTCACTGAGCCCTCGTTCCGTTCGGCGTCGTCATGGTCGGCACTGCCGGAGTCAACTGTGCCATCGCGACCTTCGACACCAGATGCCGACCCACTACGCGAGGTAGTACTTGCCGTCGATTCCTCGCCAACCGGATCCGAATCCCCCTCGACCGCAGGCGGATTCACATCGTCATCATCGCGACCGGACACCGGATCGACTCCCCCGGATCCGCGCACCCCGTCGCCGAGCTCGCCGCTCATACCGCCTCCTCGCTGACATTCGGCTTCGGCATACGCGAGGCGCACTGGAACATGACTCCTCCGCTGCGCACAATCATGCGTCGCAGCCGGTGGCGCAGCCTGCGGCCGGTTCGGGTGCGGGAGCGCCGATGCGGGGCAGGCCGAGGCCGACGCCGATCGGTTCGGTCTTGGGAGTGATGCCGAGTTCGTGTGCGTCGCCCGCGCGGGTGCGGCGATGGGTGCTCACGGGTCCGTCGGCGATCAGGTAGTGCGGGGCCGCGCCGGTGATGTCGACGGTGATGATGTCGCCGGGCCGGATCGTGTCGGAGCTGCCGAGTTCCGTGACGGGCGGGCGGAAATGCACGAGTCGGCCGTCGCGGGCCCGGCCGCTCATGCGGGCGGTCGCGGCGTTCTTCCTGCCGGCACCCTCGGCGACCAGCAGCTCCACCTCGGTGCCGATCAGCTCACGGTTGGCGTCCAGGCACACTTCCTCCTGTAGCGCGATGAGCCGTTCGTAGCGTTCCTGGACCACCGCTTTGGGCAGCTGGTCGGGCATATCGGCGGCGGGGGTGCCGGGGCGCTTGGAGTACTGGAAGGTGTAGGCGCTGGTGAAGCGAGCCTGACGGACCACGTCCAGGGTTTCCTGGAAGTCTTCCTCGGTTTCGCCGGGGAAGCCGACGATGATGTCGGTGGTGATGGCCGCGTGCGGCATGGCCGCGCGGACCTTCTCGATGATCCCGAGGTAGCGCGCCTTGCGGTAGGAGCGGCGCATCGCCTTGAGGACCCGGTCCGAGCCGGATTGCAGCGGCATGTGCAGCTGCGGGCAGACGTTGGGCGTTTCCGCCATCGCCTCGATCACGTCGTCGGTGAACTCGGCCGGGTGCGGCGAGGTGAAGCGCACCCGCTCCAGGCCATCGATCCGGCCCGCCGCACGCAGCAGCTTGGCGAACGCGCCGCGGTCGCGCTGTTCCTCCGGATCGGCGAAGGACGCACCGTAAGCGTTCACGTTCTGTCCGAGCAGTGTCACTTCCAGCACGCCCTGGTCGACAAGCGCCTGCACCTCGGCGAGCACATCACCGGGGCGGCGATCGACCTCTTTGCCGCGCAGCGACGGCACGATGCAGAAGGTGCAGGTGTTGTTGCAGCCCACCGAGATCGATACCCAGCCCGCATACGCTGATTCCCGCTTGGCGGGCAGCGTGGAGGGGAACGCCTCGAGCGATTCCAGGATTTCCACCTGCGCCTCGTCGTTGTGCCTTGCCCGCTCCAGCAGCACCGGCAACGAGCCGATGTTGTGGGTGCCGATCACCACGTCGACCCAGGGCGCTTTACGCACCACCGTCTCGCGGTCTTTCTGAGCGAGGCAACCGCCGACCGCGATCTGCATACCGGGCCGGTCGGCCTTGATCGAAGCCAGGTGCCCAAGGGTGCCGTACAGCTTGTTGTCCGCGTTCTCGCGAACCGCACAGGTGTTCAAAACCACCAGGTCAGCCGTCGCCCCCGGTGCGGCCCGCACATACCCCGCGTTCTCCAGCAGACCGGACAAACGCTCGGAGTCGTGCACGTTCATCTGACATCCGAAGGTGCGGACCTCGTAACTGCGGACTGCTCCCTCTACCTGGCCCATCGAATTCACCTGTCCAGGGTAAGGCTGTCGGTATCCGCGCCGTTCAGCGCATCGGTATGCGGTGACCTCGCCTCCGGTCGCCGACGAACTAGAGCCGGGCGCGTCAGGCAGTGGGCTTGTCCGCGCCGACCGCTAGGCCGTGCTGCGGAAACGCGCGCGATACGCCGAGGGCGTGATGCCCAGCCGTCGGGCGAACGCGCGGCGGAGCGACTCATCGTTGCCGAAGCCGCTGCGTGATGCCGCATCTGTGACCGTCGAGCCCGCTGCGAGGAAGGCCTGCGCGGCCTCGATCCGGACGGACTCGACGTACCCGGCGGGGGTCGTACCGATGTGTTCGTGGAACAAGCGGGTCAGGTGACGGACGCTCATGCCCGAGCGGGAAGCCAGCATCGAGACCGAGTGGTCGGCCGATACGTCGGCGATGATGTCGTCCACAACCGAGCGCAGTGGATCGTGCCGGATGGGTGGAAGACGCAGGGCGGCGGAAAACTGGGACTGGCCTCCTGGGCGCTGCATGAAGACCACCAGGTCGCGAGCGACCTCGCGGGCGAGGGTCGCGCCGGCGTCCTCCTCCACGATCGCGAGCGCGAGGTCGATGCCTGCGGTCACACCTGCGGAGGTGAGGACATTCCCGTCGCGAACATGGATGGCGTCCGGCTCGACATGGATGGCGGGATAGCGACGAGCGAGCGTGGCGGCATGTCGCCAGTGCGTTGTCGCCCGGCGGCCATTCAGCATGCCTGCTTCGGCCAGGGCGAATGCGCCGGTGCATACCGAGGCCACCCTGCGGCCCCGGGGAGCCAGCTCGGCGAGAGCGGTCAGCAGGGTGTCGGGGATTCGGCCGCGCGGGAGATCCGCGGACCCGGGCACCACAACGGTGTCGATGGAGGCGACACTGTCGAACCGACCGTCGACGGCCAGTCGGCCCGTCGCGGTCGTGACATCCGCGCCGTCGGTCGAGCACACCGACCAGCGATACCGCGCCCCGAGGTCGCGTGCCGTCCCGAACACCTCGAGCGGGCCGGTGATGTCGAGTTGTCGCACGCCGTCATAGGCCAGAAACACGATGTGGCGCGCCTCGAGAGACATGTCACGAGCCTAATGGGCGCGCTCGGGCGTAGCCGGTCCTGAATCTGCGCATTGCCGGAGCGAAGGCGGAGGTTTCGCCTATCCGGCGAGCATGGCCGAATACGAGGGATATCTGTCCATACGGACATGGCCACACGCAGCGGACGCGACAAAACTGGAGGACGAACACACCGACACGAGGAGCCCCATGAGCCGCATCGCCGACATCGTCATCCCCGACAGCCGCCTCGCGGCCGCCGCTACCGAGCTCGTTCGCGACGCCACCGACGACCTGCTGTTCGACCACTCCCGCCGCGTCTTTCTGTTCGGCGCCTGGCAGGGCGCCCGCCGCGGCCTCGAGTTCGATCCGGAACTGCTCTACATCGGGGCGATGTTCCACGACCTGGGCCTGACCGACAAATACCGCACCACCGACCGCAGATTCGAGATCGACGGCGCCGAGCAGGCCGCGGCGTTCCTGCGTGCGCACGGCGTCCCGGAGGAGTCGGTGCGGCTGGTGTGGGACGCCATCGCATTGCACACCACGCCGGAGATCCCCTACTGGATGCGGCCGGAGATCGCATTGGTCACCGCAGGTGTGGAACTCGATGTCCTCGGAATCGGTTACAGCGACCTGCCGACCGATCTCCGCGATGCCATCGTGACCGCGCATCCGCGCCCGGACTTCAAGAAGCGGATCCTCGCCGCATTCACCCACGGCATCAAGGATCGGCCGCAAACCACGTTCGGCAACGTGAAAGCCGACGTGCTCGCCCGGTTTGTGCCCGACTTCGAGCGGACCGATTTCGTGGCGGTGATCGAGGCCTCTAGCTGGGCCGAGTGAGACCGGCCGGGAGGTTACATGCACGTGTCGAACCGGCGTGTCGAACCGGTGTGTCGCGGAAACTCGGGCAAATCCGGATTTTCCGCTTAAGGTCTTGATCCATGACCGACGCCGCTGCCGCGCCCGACACGACCGGGGCCGCCACGACCGGGGATGAGAGCGCTGCCACGAATGCGCCGATGATCTCGATGCGCAATGTGGAGAAACACTTCGGTGAGCTCCATGTGCTGCGGGATGTCAATCTCGAAGTTCCCAAAGGACAGGTCGTCATCGTTCTCGGCCCATCGGGGTCGGGAAAGTCGACGCTCTGCCGCACCATCAACCGACTGGAACCGATCGACTCCGGCGACATCGCCATCGACGGTGTGCCGCTGCCTGCCGAGGGCCGCGCACTCGCCGCATTGCGTGCCGATGTCGGGATGGTGTTCCAATCCTTCAACCTTTTCGCGCACAAGACGATCGTCGAGAACGTCATGCTCGCGCCGTTGAAAGTCCGCAAGATCGCCAAAACCGACGCCCGCACGCGAGCGATGGAACTGCTCGAACGCGTCGGCATCGCCAACCAGGCCGACAAATACCCGGCGCAGTTGTCGGGTGGCCAGCAGCAGCGCGTCGCCATCGCACGCGCCCTGGCGATGAGCCCTAAGGTGATGCTGTTCGATGAGCCGACCTCCGCATTGGACCCGGAAATGGTCCAGGAGGTTCTCGACGTGATGGTGTCACTCGCCAAAGAAGGGATGACCATGCTGGTGGTCACCCACGAAATGGGTTTCGCTCGTCGCGCCGGGAACAGGGTCCTGTTCATGGCCGACGGACAGGTGGTCGAGGATGCCGAGCCGGAGGCATTCTTCACCGCACCGAAATCCGAGCGCGCGAGGGACTTTCTCGGAAAGATATTGAGCCACTGACAATTTGATAGTCACGGCCATCGAAACCATTGATGAGGGAAAGGAACTCGATGAGGATCAATCGTGCGGTTCGAATCGGTGTCGGGGCGATCGCCTTGGCACTGACCGCAGCGACCGCAGCCGCGTGTGGCGGAGGCGACAGCAAGAACGCCCTGGACAACGCCAAGGACGGCAAACTCACCATCGGTATCAAGTTCGACCAGCCGGGCCTCGGCCTGCGCAATAAGGACGGCACCTACAGCGGATTCGATGTCGAGGTCGCCAAGTATGTGGCGGGCAAGCTCGGCGTCAAGCCCGACGGCATCACCTTCAAGGAAGCGCCGTCCGCGCAACGCGAGACGCTCATCGAGAACGGGCAGGTCGATTACATCGCCGCGACCTACTCGATCAGCGACAAGCGCAAGGAGAAGGTCGACTTCGCAGGTCCGTACTACGTCGCAGGTCAGTCGCTGCTGGTGCGCGCCGACAACACCGACATCACCGGCCCGGACAGCCTGAAGGGCAAGAAGGTCTGCTCGGTCAAGGGGTCCACCCCTGCGGGCAATATCGAGAAGAACTTCCCGGACACCCAGTTGCAGACCAACGACACGTACTCGCTGTGCCTCGAGGGGCTCAAGGGTGGGTCATGGGATGCGGTGACCACCGATGACATCATTCTGGCCGGCTATGCCGCGCAGAGTGCGGGCTCCTTCAAGGTGGTCGGCAAGCCGTTCACCACGGAGAACTATGGGATCGGCCTGAAGAAGGGCGATAAGGAACTCCGCGACAAGGTCAACGACGCGATCGAGGCGATGATCGCAGACGGTTCCTGGAAGAAGGCATTCGACGAGACGGTCGGTGCATCCGGATACCAGGCGCCGACACCGCCGACGGTCAACCGGTACTGAGTTTTCGCGAACGAGTGGCTCAGGCCTGCCGGACTGAGCCACTCGTCGTTTTCCCCCTGTAAATCGACACCGATCGGAGGGACGCGTCCACCGTGTTCGACCTGATCTCGAGGTACGACAACCAGATTCTCGAGGCCTTCTGGGTGACCATCCAGTTGACCGTGGTCTCGGGTATCGCAGCGCTGGTGCTCGGCACCATCGTCGCGGCTCTGCGTGTGTCGCCGGTACCGATCGCACGCGGGGTCGGCACCGCGTACGTCACCATCTTCCGCAATACCCCGTTGACGCTGATCATCGTGTTCTGCTCACTGGGTCTCTACACCACGATGGGCTGGCGGCTCGCGCCGGAGGGCCCGAATTCCGTGGCGCAGAACAACTTCCGATTCGCCATCATCGGGCTCAGCGTCTACACGGCGGCCTTCGTCTGTGAATCGCTTCGCTCGGGCATCAACACGGTGCCGATGGGGCAGTCCGAGGCGGGCCGATCGCTCGGCTTCAGCTTCGGCCAGAACCTGCGACTCGTGGTGCTGCCGCAAGCGTTCCGCTCGGTTATCGCCCCGATCGGCAGCGTACTCATCGCGCTGACCAAGAACTCCACCATCGCCTCCGCGATCGGCGTCGCCGAGGCCGCCAACCTGATGGCGGGCATGATCGACTCCGAGGCCGCGCTGATTGCCATCGGCGCGATCTTCGCGCTCGGCTTCGTGATCTTGACCTTGCCGATGGGCCTGCTGTTCGGCTGGCTCGCCAAACGATACGAGGTTGCCCGATGAGCGCAGGCGCATCCGTCCTGTTCGACGCGCCTGGCACGCGCGCGCGCATCCGCTACAACATCTATTCCGTGCTGGTGCTCGTCGCGGTCGCGGGCATCCTCTGGTACCTGTACAGCGGCTTCGCCGACAAGGGACAGTTCACCTCGGAGAAGTGGAAACCCTTCCTGGAGAAGGAAGTCTGGACCACCTATCTGCTGCCCGGCTTGAAGGGCACAGTGGTCGCGGCGCTGATGTCGATCGTGTTCGCGCTCGTGGTCGGCATGGTCTTCGGCATTCTGCGGATGTCGGAGCATCGGGTGGTGCGCTGGGTCGCGGGCGCGGTCGTCGAACTCGCCAGGGCAATCCCGGTGCTGATCCTGATGATCTTCCTGTTCGCGATCTTCTCCGACTACAAGCTGTTCAAGGTGGATCAGCTGGCGCTTGCTGCCGTGGTCACCGCATTGACGGTCTACAACGGGTCGGTCATCGCCGAGATCGTGCGGGCCGGTATCAAGTCGCTGCCGAAGGGGCAGACCGAGGCCGCGGTCGCGCTCGGTCTGCGCAAGGGCCAGCTGATGCGGCTGATCCTGTTGCCGCAGGCGATCACCGCCATGCTGCCCGCGCTGATCTCACAAATGGTTGTCGCGTTGAAGGATTCGGCGCTCGGCTACCAGATCACCTACGTCGAAATCGTGCGGTCCGGGCAGCAACTCGGCGCCGCCGAACAGAACACGATTCCGTCGTTGATGGTCATCGCGATCGTCATGATCGCTCTCAACAGCACACTGACCCTCGTCGCGACAAGGGTCGAGAAGCGGTTGCGCGGACGCAAGCACAAGGGCGGCACCGTGCTGGCGGCCGACTCGATCCTCACCGATGCCGCGCCCGGCGTGGATATCACGAAGAAGTAGCGCTCGGCAAGGAGCTACGGTGCGCTCGACGCGATAATCCGCTCGAGCGCACCGCCATTCGTGCCGGTGACCGATCTACCGCGGGGTGAGGTTCAGGCGAGCCGGTCGAGGATGGCTGCCAGTTCGATGCGGCCGGGCGCATCGAACCTGGGTGAGCTGGGGCGGAGCTGGCCCATGCCTTCTCGGAAGATAGCGGGCGGATCAACTGCTGGAGCTAGTCGATCGTGTCGGGGAGGTCTTCGGTGTCGGAAGCTGAGCCGTGGCTCGCCAGTTCCGCTTTCACCACCTGGTAGGCGGTGGATTGGTTGTAGCCGCGGCGGGCGAGCATGCCGACCAGGCGGCGGATTGTTTTGTCGCGGTCCAGGTTTGCGGGGACCGATCGGAGTTTGCGACGGACCAGTTCGATGGCGCGGGATTCTTCGTCATCGGCGGTGATGGCGTCCAGCGCCGGGGCGGCGTCGGATTCTGCGATGCCTTTGCGACGGAGTTCCTGGGCAAGGGCTTGTTTGCCTTTGCCGGAAAAGGTGTGGCGGGCGTGCACCCACTCTTCGGCGAAGGCGGCATCGTTGATGAGACCGACCCCGGCCAGGCGGTCAAGGGCGGTTTCGGTCACCTCGGGGGTGAACCCCTTGGCGGCCAAGCGTTGTGCGAGTTCGGCGCGGCTGCGGGCGCGGACGGCGAGCAGGCGCAGACTTGCGTCCCTCGCCTGCTCGACCGTCCCGCCCGGCAGGGCGGGTTCCGATGAGGACCGGTGCGCACCGGCCTGTTTCGGATCCGATCGCCCCCGCTCGGATCCGGCCGCCACCGGATCCGCCTCCCATCGGCTTCCCGAACGATCAGAATCGCCCGATGGGGTGGCTTTTGCGCGCCTACGCCTTGTTGAACCGGTCGAGCGCGCCCGCTGCGGTTCGAGCGCGCTCGACCAGATTCCTCCCATGTCCGGATCGGCCGAACCACCTTCGGCCGACCGGAAGCGCCCGAATCCGGACTCGTGCGATCCAGTGTTGACCGAATCAGCGGAACGGCCGGAAGCGGACAGGAGTTCTTGCAGCCGACGCCGCGTTTCGTTCACCGGGTCGGGCCGCGCCTCATCGGGCGCGGCCGGACCGGAACGTTGCGGTGCGCGTCGGCCGTCCATCGGATCAGAAATCGGCGGGTACCTCGGCGGCCGCGTCGGCCGCGGTCACATCGGCGCCGATGCCGAGCTTTTCCTTGATCTTCTTCTCGATCTCGTCGCGGACGTCGGTGTTCTCCAGCAGGAACTTGCGGGCGTTCTCCTTGCCCTGGCCGAGCTGGTCACCCTCGTAGGTGTACCAGGAGCCGGACTTGCGGACGAAGCCGTGCTCGACACCCATGTCGATGAGCGAGCCTTCCTTGCTGATGCCGAAGCCGTACAGGATGTCGAACTCGGCCTGCTTGAACGGCGGCGCCACCTTGTTCTTGACGACCTTGACGCGGGTGCGGTTACCCACCGCGTCGGTGCCGTCCTTGAGCGTCTCGATGCGGCGCACGTCCAGGCGCACCGAGGCGTAGAACTTGAGTGCCTTACCGCCGGTGGTGGTTTCGGGGGAACCGAACATCACGCCGATCTTCTCGCGCAGCTGGTTGATGAAGATCGCGGTGGTACCAGTGTTGCTCATCGCGCCGGTCATCTTGCGCAGCGCCTGGCTCATCAGACGGGCCTGCAGACCGACATGGCTGTCACCCATCTCGCCCTCGATCTCGGCGCGCGGCACCAGCGCGGCCACCGAGTCGATGACGATGATGTCAAGCGCACCGGAGCGGATCAGCATGTCGGCGATTTCCAGGGCCTGCTCACCGGTGTCCGGCTGCGAGACGAGCAGGGCGTCGGTGTCGACGCCGAGTTTGCGGGCGTAGTCGGGATCGAGGGCGTGCTCGGCGTCGATGAACGCGGCGACACCGCCTGCCGCCTGCGCGTTGGCAACCGCGTGCAGCGCGACGGTCGTCTTACCCGAGGACTCGGGGCCGTAGATCTCCACGACACGTCCGCGGGGCAGACCACCGATACCGAGGGCCACGTCCAGCGCGATGGAACCGGTCGGGATCACCGCGATGGGCTGGCGAGTCTCTTCGCCGAGACGCATGACCGCGCCCTTGCCGAAGCTCTTCTCCACCTGAGACAACGCCATCTCGAGCGCCTTGTCGCGGTCATACGCCTGTGGTGCCATGTCCTGATCCCCTTTTCGCCGGGTAAGTCTTCGTTCTTGGTTGGCGCCCACATTAGAGGGCGGCACCGACAAGTTCTGGCGACCACATTAGACGAACAGATGTTCGAGTCAAGCGACGCGCCCGGCAACACGCAAACCGGCTTTCCTGTCCCTGGCAACCGACCCGTTAAGCCAGGTCGGCCCACAACCGGGTCCGCCGGCATCGATGCGATCCGATCACCGCACCAGCGAAATCCGGTCGCTGTCCAGCAACGTCTGCGCCTGTTTGAACACCCGCAGCGCGGGCGTCACCTCGATATCGGTTATCCCGTCGAGGGCGCCGAGCCGCTGAGTGACGTAGCGGTAGAGGTGCGCGGTATCGCCGCACATGATCGAAGCCATCAGATTGGTCGGCCCGGTGGTCGCGGCGACGAACACGGTTTCCGGATGCGCCGCGATCGCCGCACCCGTCGCCTCGAGATCAGCGGGCCTGGTGCGCAGCCACAGCGCCGCTCGAACGGCGTATCCCATCCGTTCGATCGCGAAGTCCAGATCGAAGTACAGCACCCCGGATTCGACGAGTTCGGCCATGCGACGAGCCACTCGCGTTGCGGTCCAGTCAATTTCGGCAGCGATCTGCGCGTACGGCGCACGCCCGTCCCTGCCGAGGATCGCCAGCATCGCCTCGTCCTGCGCCGAGAGTTCGACCGGCGCCTCCGGTCCGAGGTAGTCCGCCGTTGTTCCCCGTTGGCCGAGTTCGCGCAACTGCGCTTCGGTGAACAGGTGGCTGTAGTGCGGCCACTCCTCATCGAGCGGGAACCGGTGCATCACCTCGTGCGCGATCAGCCCGGTCACCTGGCTGGCCTTGGGCAGCGTGTGCAGCAGCAGTTTGTCGCGACGCTCGACGGAACGCGGTCGGCTCACGCAGGTCACCTCGGATCCGGTGGACAGCAGTGTGATCCAACTCAGATCGGGGAACCTTGCCAGCGATTCGGCAAGCCGCACCGCCTTGTCCGGCGTCGATCTGAGTCGAATCACCCAGCGGGCGTGGCCGAGCGGCACGGCGTTCACCTGGCCCGACACATGCAGGATGCCGCGCTGGCGTAGTGATCGGTAGCGGCGCGCCACGGTCTGCTCCGAGACTCCCAGAATGGTGCCGAGCTTGGCGAAAGCGATTCTGGCGTCGGTCACCAGCGCGTGCACGATCTGCTTGTCGAGAACATCCAACAGGGAGGATTCCTGCACATCTTCAGGCTGCACAGGAGGAATCTATCGCAGTCTTTGCTGCGGCTAGGCGGATACCTCTGATTGCCGCACGCTGGGCGTCGATATCGTTCGTATTGCCCTGGAGGCTCCCGTGAAGAAATGGCTCCCCTTGTTCGCCGCGTGCCTCGGCACGCTGATGCTGCTCATCGACGTCACGATCGTCAATGTCGCGCTCCCCGACATCGCCGACGACCTCGGCACCGGTCTGTCCGGCTTGCAGTGGGTGGTCGACGGCTACGCGCTGGCACTGGCCGCGCTGCTGCTCGTCCTGGGCTCGCTGGCCGACCGGGTCGGCGCGAAGCGGACGTATCTCGTCGGGCTGGTGGTGTTCGCGGTCGCGTCCCTGGTCTGCGGACTCGCACAGTCGGCACCGAGTCTGATTGCGGCGCGGGCACTTCAGGGCGTCGGTGGCGCGGCCATGTTCGCGACCACACTGTCGCTGCTGCACGCGACCTACACCGGCCGTGATCGCGGCGTCGCCTTCGGGATCTGGGGCGCGGTCTCCGGCGCGGCGGCAGGTCTCGGCGTCGTGCTCGGCGGCGTGCTCACCGATCTGTTCTCATGGCAGTGGATCTTCTTCGTCAATCTGCCGATCGCGCTGGTGGCGATCACTTTGACCGCCTTGGTTTTTCCACCGTCGGCGCGGCGGGCCGATCGCACCGTGGACGTGCCGGGCATGCTGAGTTTCGCGACCGCCGCCACCGCGGTGACCTACGGCGTAATCCGCGGTGGTGAGCACGGGTGGACAGACGGGCCCGCGGTGGCCGCGCTCGCGCTCGGCGCTACCGCGCTGCTGACCTTCTGGTTCGTCGAATATCGCAGCGCGGCACCGATGTTTCCGCTGGCACTGCTGCGCAACCGCGATTTCGGCGCCACTCTCGTCGGGGCGAGCGGACAGACCTTCGCGGCGTTCGCGGCCACGCCGCTGATCTCGCTGTGGCTTCAGCAGCAATTGCATATGACGCCGCTGCACGCGGGCCTTGCGATGCTGCCGATGGCCGCGACGGCGTTCGTCGTCGCCGGAGTGTTCGGGCGAATGCTGCACGACACGGCACCGAAGTGGACGATCGGAGCCGGGCTCGTCGTCGTCGGCATCGGAGCGGGGCTGCTCACCCTGATCGACACCGGGTCATCCTGGATCGCACTGATTCCCGGATTCGTCGTGATCGGCGCGGGGATCGGCGTCAACGCACCGGCATTGGTCGCCGTCGGCATGGCGGCGGTACCGCCACAGCAGGGCGGCACAGCGGCAGGCGCGGTCAACACCGCACGGCAGCTCGGGCTCGCGCTCGGAGTCGCGGTGCTTGGCACTGTGTTCCGCGGGGTCGCCGATGCCGAGCAGCGGATGACGCTGCCGCAGTTCGTCGATGGAATCGACGCGGCGCTCGCCGTATCGGCCGCGGTCGGCATCGTGTTCGGGCTGATCGCGTTCGCCCTGTTCCATCGGCAGGGCGCGGTTGCCGGTGCGGATCAGGACGAGCGTACGGCCGTCGCCGCGTAACGTGCGGATTCGATAGCAGCGCTGAATCCGCAAGCCATGCGCCGGAACCGCTATCGCGGTTCCGGCGCGCAGCGCAGCGTCCGGCTTCGGAGCGAGATCACTGCTGGGGCTGGACCGAATCGTCGCCTTCTTCCCGTGGGCCGAAGATGCGGCGCTCGGATTCGGCGATGCCGACATCGTTGATGCTGGCCTCGCGGCGGGACATCAGGCCCTCGGGGGTGAATTCCCATTGTTCGTTGCCGTAGCTGCGCCACCATCGGCCGGACTCGTCGTGCCATTCGTACTGGAAGCGGACCGCGATGCGGTCGCCTTCGAAGGCCCACAGGTCTTTGCGCAGCGCGTAGCCGTTCTCGACGGACCATTTCCGAGTGAGGAATTCGACGATCGCCGCGCGACCGGTGAAGAACTCGTCGCGGTTACGCCACACCGAGTTCTCGGTGTAAGCGGCGGCGACACGCTCCGGATCGCGAGTATTCCAAGCATTTTCGGCGGCACGAACCTTCGCTTCGGCGGATTCGCGATCGAAGGGGGGTAGCGGGGGGCGCATGGCGCTCCTTATCGAGTGCGGGTTCGACTGTGGGTCAGGGGTTTACGGGTGAGAGTTCGGCGGAACCCCAGCGCAGTGGCCCCGCGGTGCGGATCTCGACGACATCGGTAATTGTGAAGTCGATCGAGCATTGCGCACCGGTGGCGAAGGTCGCTTGGTCCCACACCAATTGGGCAGTCCCGGCGAGCTGGAGGGAGCCGCCGGTCACCCAGTCCGGGACCAGGATTCCGCAGCGCGGATTCACCTCGATGTTTCCGAGCGTCATGAACATCGAATTGCCCCGGTAGTCCGGCCAGCGAAGCCGGGTCGGCGAAAGGACCTGTAGGAAGCCGGGATTGCCGCCGCGATGGGAGGCATCGGCATTGCCGTCGAGGTCTGCGGTAGCGAGAAAGAACGTGTCGGCTGCGGCAATGGCCTCTTGTTGTCGCGCGTCCAGCTCGGTGCCGCGATCAGGAGCCGAGGGACCGATATCCGGGCGGTAGGACTCGATCTGCCTGCGCGAGATGTACTTCGGACAGTTCGAGTACACCTGGTCGGTGGCGATCCGCAGGCCGCCACCCAGCGGAGTCGCGGTCCCGTTGATCCGCATCCGTCGTCTGCGCTGCGGTTGCAAGGCGATCATGCCGATCCTTGCCCGGTGAGCCAGCGCGTCGCGCAGCGGATCGCCGGGGACCGGTCGCGCGTCGACGGCGATCGTCTCACGGTCGAGGGCGTGCACGAAACCGGGCGGGCCTACCAGTTCACCGGCCCACATCCGCCCGGCGTCGTCGGCGGCCGCGATCACCACCATCGGCTGCTCGGCCAGGAAGGACGCGGCGACCTCCGGAATGTCGGCACGGATCATCCGGCCGACGCGCTCGGCGATGTGGTCCTGCCCCATACGCTGCTGGACGATCCGTTCGCCAGGGTGAAAGTGCCCCATCGCAATTCTCCTGTCCGATAGTTCGACCACAATTGGAGTCAGAAGAATCCACACGTGGGTGCGGCACCCGCGGGGGCGGGTGCGGATTCCGCGCCGGTCGGGGCGTAGACCTCGAGGCGGATGCCGTCGGGGTCCGCGAAGAAGATCCCGCCGGAGGCAACGCCCTCACCGTGTGCGACGACGCCCTCGTGGGCGAATTTCACCGCGAGTTCGCGCAGTACCGCTTCGACCGAACGCACCTGCTCGATGGTGTCGACCTGAAACGAGAGGTGGTGCAGGCCGGGGGTTTCGGTGGAAAACGCACCATCGGACTGTTCCCACAGGGTCACCACGAGCTTGCCGGCCGCGCCGAGGAACGCCCATCGGCGGTCGTCGTCGGTGCTGGCCGCGAGTTGTTCGAAGCCCAGCGCGCGCTGATAGAAGTCCACCGATCGGTCCAGGTCGGACACGTTGAGTCCGATGTGCCCGGTGGCCAGCTGGGGTTGGATTGCCGTCGTCATCGTGCGCCCTTCCAGAAGGTCAAACCATCATTGATGATTTCAATGGTTAGAACATAGCCGCGCTGAGATATGACGTCAACCTGTAAAGTTGATTTATCCGGTTAGAACGGCGGTGGTTGTCATGCCGACACCAAGAACCTCGTTACCCTCAGTCATGCTCGATCCACGCCCCCACCTCGGTGAACCGCTGGCACTCGACCTGCTGAACACGAGGTGGATCGAGAACGGACCACAGGACCTGCTGACCGACGTCGCGGGACTCGACATTTGGCTGAACTCGGCAGGTCTGGCCGACCGTGCGACCGCCGACGAACGGACACTCGAGACGGTGCTCACCGCACGCTCCGCGATCTACGACGTGGTGAAGCACACCACGAACTCCGGGCTCAACGCCGTGCTCGAGCACGGGCGCATCCGGCGCACCCTCACCGCCGCCGGCCCCGCCGATATCGACGACGTGGCGGACCCGGCGTGGCTGCCCGCCTGGCTGGCAACGGATAATCTGCTGCGACTGCTCGCCGATGTCCCCGACCGGATCCGCCAGTGCGCCCACCCCGAATGCGTGCTCTTCTTCTACGACACCTCGAAAAACGGCACCCGCCGCTGGCATTCGATGGCGACCTGCGGCAATCGCGCCAAGGCTGCGCGCCACTACGCGAAAAAGACGTGAGGTCAGAAGAGTTCGTCGAGCAGCCGGTAGTAGTCCAGCTTCCGCCGATCGGGCTCGTCGAGCCCATAGGCGGCGAAGAACGCCCGGACCTCGTCGATGCCGAAGTCATCCAGTAGGTCGCGCTCGGCCAACGCCAGATCCCGGTACCGGTCCGCGACGCCCAGGCCTCCGACGTCGATCAGGATGCCACCCTCCAGCACATTCGACGGCGTGAAGTCACCATGGACCACCACGAGGTCGGACTCGTCGGGGCGCTGCGCGTGGAGCCTTTCCAGCACCTGTTCGGGGGTCAGATCTTCGTGGTCGTCATCGAAGTCCGCGGGATCGGTCAGCCCCTCGAGCACTCGGCGGCGCGCCTGGGCCAGTAGGCCATCGAGTCGACCGTCGAACGGGCACTCGGTGATCGGAATGCTGTGCAGGCGCCGCAGCAGCGCACCCATAATCGCGGCCGCCTCGGCGTCATCGAGCCCCGCGCGCGATGCCAGACTCGGCGCGACCGCGTCGGCGAGCACCAGCACGTCGCCCTCGAATGCGGCCACGTCCGGCAGTCGAATCTCATAGTCGCGCAACCAGTTCAGGCGTGCATGTTCCGCCACCGCCCGAGGACCGCGCTTGACCCAGTACGCGTTGCCGACGAACGAGACTTCGCCGCTCAGTCCCTCGTGATCACCCGACCGGACCGGTGCGTCACCCAGTAACGCAGCCACCGCCGGGGGTAGTGCAATGGGCAACTCGTCCAGGGCGTTCAACGTCGCACGGGTGGACTCGACCAGCTCGGAGTCGGCCTCCGCGCGGCGCAACGTCAATGCCTCGGCCAACAGCACGCGTGCCTCGTCCAGCCTGTTCTGCTCGGCCATCGCTTTACCCAGATGTTGCAGCGCGAACGACAGCGCCTCCGGCACATCGGTTCTGGCCGATTCCAGCGCGCGTAGGTAGAGGATTTCGGCGGTCGCCGCATCGCCTCGATACCGGTAGGCGTCCCCGAGATTGATCAACACCGAGACCCGCCGTCGCTCGGTGTCGGCGAGTTCCAGCGCGCGGTCGAGATGGTCGAGCGCATCCTCATAACGCCCGAGCAGCAGCAGGTCGATCCCGGCCTGCTGCCATTCGACGTAGCCGACCGGTCTGGCCGCCGCAACCCGCGCGGCCAGCTGTTCACGGTCAGCGGGAGCCATGCGCAACCGCCCGTCGAAGCGGTGCACGGCAGCCTCGCCCGCGTTCGCGCCCGGCGCGGACCTGTCGCTCACCAGCGGCCGCGTGGCACATCGAAATCCGCGCACAGCGCACGCCACACATCCCGAGGATCGATCCCGGCCCCGATGGCGTCGGATCCGGTCCGTCCGCCCAACGAGGGGATCACATGATCGGTCAGCAGGGCGTCACCTCGGGCCACACCGAACTCGGTGTGCAACAGCTCCTGGAACTCAGTCAACCGCACCGTGTTCAAGATACTCGTCCTATCCGGCCCGGCCCGCTCCGGCCGCACGACCTAATGGGCTCGACGCTGTCGAACACTGCACGGTGGGAGTTCGACCAGGCTAACGGCGTGACAGCGACGGATCGCGACCTCGAGTTCGCACACTGTCGAACACCGCACGGCAGAACTCGACCGGATCAGCGACGTGACAGCGACGAATCGCGACCTATCGAGCTCGCACACTATCGAGCACCGCACGGCAGAGCTCGACCGGATCGGCGACGGTGGCGGCGCCGGCAGCGGCGGATCGCGCGGCAGCGGTGTAGGCGGGAGTGTGTAGCAGATCGAGGACTGCCGCGCGGACGGCTTCCGCGGTCAGCGGACGGACGAGGATCGAACTGCCGTGGCGGACGGCGCGATTGGCCAGTTCCCACTGGTCGCCGCCGCCCGGGATCGTTACTATCGGGACGCCCGCGAGGAGGGATTTGGCCAGTAGGCCGTGACCACCGCCGCCGACCACGGCGGCGGCGCGGGTGAGCAGCTCGTCTTGGCGGCCGAGTCCTGCGGTCGCCCACGGCGGCAGATCGGTGGGCGGGGCGTCGAGCATGGAGATCGCGACGCGGACACCTGCGCCATCGAGTGCGTCCAGCACGGTCTCGACCATGCCCGCGACGCCGGTGTGTGCGGTCGAGGGCGCGACCATGACCAGCGGCTCGTCACCGGGCGGCGGTTCGAGGATCTCACTGGTCGGCTCCCAGAGCAGCGGGCCGATCACATGAGTGCGCTCCGGCCAGTCCGGGCGCGGCACCTCGAGTGCGGGCAGCGTGGCGATCAACCGGGCGGCGGGACCGGGGTCGGTCGCGGGCAATCCTACGGTCTCGCGTGCGTGCTCGCGCTGTCGCTGACCGTTGCGAATGTCGCGCGCTGTCATGGTGCGCAGCAGTCCGTCGCGCAGTCTGCCACGCACGCCCTCCCCCGGCGCGAGTCCACTTCCGATGGGCGGCAACGCTTTCGATGGCAGGTACAGCGGATGTGGGGACAGCTCCACCCACGGCACACCCAGCCGTTCCGCGGCCATGCCACCGCCGGCGGTGAGCACATCCGACACCACCAGCTCGGGCAGCATCGCACTCAGGTCGGGCAGGATCTCCGTCGAAATGTGGGCAGCACGTTCATGAATCCGCTGCCCGGCATCGCCGTCGTCATCATCGACCCGCGGCGCGAGTCCCTTGAGTCGACGCACCGGAATGCCCGCTTCACGAGCGACGTCGAACCACCGCGGCCCGGTGAACAACACGGGCTCGTCGCCGGCCGCCAGGAATCGCGCGCACAGCGCCAATGCCGGGAAAGCATGTCCTGGATCCGGCCCCGCTACTACGGCAACACGCATTCGCCCAGCCTGCCACACCATCGATCACGCCGAGTGACCCACGTCATGCCCGATGTTCACATGGTGGTCGATCGCCGGACATCGCCTTGCGCGCCATCACCCACCATGATGGTCTAGACCATTCAGGCCGAACTGGAGGATGCATGTGCCCGTCGCCAACGTTGACGCAGTGATGACCTTGCTGACCGGCTGTCACGACGTCTGGGATATGCCGGACCGCGGCGGCGACCCGGTCGACATCCTCGACCACGACCTGCAATGCGCGCAATTGTTGCGCCTGGCCTATCCGGCCGACGAGGAACTGCAAGTGGCCGGGCTGCTGCACGACATCGGCCACATGCTCGTTCCCGGCGACGACGCGGGGCACGGCAGGCACGGCGCACAGGCTGTCCGCCCACTGCTCGGCGATCGAGTCGCCCGACTAGTGGAACTGCATGTTGTCGCCAAGCGCTATTTGGCGGCGACCGATGCCGCGCACGCAGCGGTGTTGTCATCGTCCAGCCAGCGCACTCTGGTCGCCCAGGGCGGTCCCATGGACGAGGCGGAAATCGCGGAGTTCGAGGCTGATCCGGACTTCGACGCCGCCATCGCGCTGCGTCGCGCCGACGACGCGGGGAAAGTCGTGGGACTGGAAGTAGCGCCCGTGGAGTCGTGGCGTGCCGTCATCGAACGAGTCGCCGCCGCGAACTGACAACCCGGCCGGTTCCGCGCCGAAGCGTGCCCTCTCGGACCGCATGTGCGGGATCGCGCGAACTATCAGAAGTCTCGGCCGCGACCCGGACCGAAGTTCAGCTGCGGAAGTAGTAGAGCTCGAAGCCGACGGCGTGGGCTGCGGGGAAGCCCTCCTGCGGGCCGGTTGCCATGTCGATGACGGCGCGGACCTGGTCGGCGACCGGTTCTGGGCTGAGGATCTCCAGGTAGCGGCGATGCTCGGCGAGGGAGGCGGCAGCCTGGTCGAGGGTGTCGGTGACGTCGACGGCGTGTGTCACGGTGGGGCCGACTACGGCCGCCCAGCGCGGCGACCACGGCGCGAGGTCGGAAAGTTCCGGGAAGATCCACTCGTTGCCCGCGTCGGAAATGGCGTCGAGACCGGCGCGACCGACCGCGCGGTGATCGGCGCTGTTGGCGAAGCCGGGCGCCCAGTTGTCACCGAAGTTGAACAGCACCACCAACTCCGGCCGATGGCGCCGGATCGCGGCGGCCAGATCCCGGCGCAACGCCAGGTTTTCTTCCACCCGACCGTCAGGATGGCCGAGAAACTCGACCTCGTGCACCCCGACCACTTTCGCCGAGGCGATTTCTTCGGCCTCGCGCAGCAGCTTGGCCTCGGCAGGGGCGACTCCTGCCATCCCGGCTTCACCCGAGGTCACCAGGGTGTACCGAATGTCCTTGCCCTGCCCCGTCCAGCGCGCGACGGCCGCGGCGGCGCCGTACTCGATGTCATCGGGGTGGGCGACGATCACGAGCCCGCGCTGCCAGTCCTCCGGAACCTGTTCCACAGCACACATTCAAGCACCTGAGTGCGGATTAGACCGTGTGTCCAAGTTTTCCGCGCAGTGGCCGGGCGATATCGCAGCATGGCGCCGCTCACCGAGGGGCCGGTGCTCTCGGACACATCGACCGAGAGCACTCGCGACACCGCATCGCACCGACACAGGAGTCCGGCCTAGAGCTTGGTGACCGAGGACTTGTTCGACCCGGATACCGCCTTGTAGAGCAGGTACAGGCCGAATACGACGGCGCTGATCACCAGAATCGGAAACAGTCCCTTGATGAGTGCGCCGATAATCGCGAGCGCGATCCAGACGACCGCTACGACACCGATGATCTTCCACAACATTGCAGCCTCCAGAAGGTCTCACCCGAACCGCCATCCGACGATCCGACTCCTCAATGCTGTCAGCCCAGCGACAATAAATCACCAGGTCAGCACCGATATCCGGGTGAATATCAGGGTTCACCCTGACCCACGAAGTCCCCTCGACCATACGGTCGCGCCTTCGGGCTCGAGGCTCCGAGTTACCGCGAAGTCCGAGCGGAAGCGACGTTGCTGCTGGTCCGAGGCTTCCAAGCGCCGCTACAGTCGCTGCGGCGGCACTCGAGCGCCGACCTGGTAGTCGGCGACCTCGGTGAGCGCCTGTGCCCAGCCGTCGAGACGGTCGGCGGCGTGCCGCAAGTCGGAAACGATCAAGTCGAAATCGTGGCGAAGCACAGTGGCTTCCGGCACCGCGAGAATGCGCCCGGCGGCGGCGACCACCTGCTCGTATTCGACGACACCGGCATCCAGGCGGGTGAGCGCGAACTGCACATTGTCCGAAAGAGCATCTGCCGCATCGGAATTCGTCTCGCCCATGGCGCCGATGGCTCGCTCCATCGCGGCTACGTCCGCGGCGAGCGCGTGCAGAGCGGCGGCTCCGGATTCCGCGGTCTCGACCATATCCACCAATTCGTCGTCGGGCAGCCGGTTCGAGCGCGCGATCTGCCCGGCCAAGCCGTGCATGGCCCGCTCGGCACGGATCAATCTGGTGATCGGCGCACGCGCGGACGACCACAGCGGCGGCTGCTTGCGTGCAACGAACGTCGCCTGCGGTAGCGGCGAGCTGCGCAGTCGCAGATAGCGACGCGCACTCAGCGCGGTTCCGGTCACGAGGGCGACGGCTCCCCCGCCCACGACGACGACAGCCCAGACCGGTGCGGCGATGATGACGAGCCCGACGGTCCCCGCAGTGGTGAGACCCGACACCGTGCCGAGCTGAAAGCTTCTGCGGCGCGCCCTTCGTCGCTTGCGCAGCTCCCGTTCCCTCGGATCCGCCCAGCGGCGCACGGCGACCAGCGCGTGCTGCCCGACCTCGCGCAGATTGTCAGGAAGGCTTCCCGGCTGCGGCACGATCGCGGACTGCGCGCGCACGACCGCGCGGCGACTCGACCGCACGACGCCTGCTTCGGTTCGGACCGACTGCTCACGGATTCGCTTGCGGCTCACGGCTTCCCTCCCACCGTCGGTGCGTGCGAGGGCTGTACGCGCTCGACAAAAGGCCCGAGCAGCACATGCACCGAACGAGCCTTCACCGAACCAGTCCTCGCTGAGCCTCCGGCAGCGTAGTTTCGGGCGACCTACAGGCAGCCGCCCGCGCTACTACTGCGCGGTCTGACCCTTGTTCATCTGTGGCTGCGCCGGATTCGCCTGTGGCTGCACCGGGTTGATGGCGGGCGCGCCGGTGGCGCCACCCGCGGGCAGTGCATCGCCGCGCATCGATGCGCGGATCTGCTCGAGCTTGCTGTGCCCCGCCATCTGGATGCTGGCCTGCTGGACCTCGAGCATGCGGCCTTGCACGGTGTTCTGCGCGAGCTCCGCGGAACCGAGTGCGTTGGCATAACGGCGCTCGATCTTGTCGCGTACCGCATCCAAGCTCGGGGTAGAGCCCGGCGCGGACAGCGTGGAGTCCATCTGCTGCAGCGAGGCGGAAACCTGCTCCTGCATCTTGGCCTGCTCGAGCTGGCTGAGCAGCTTGGTGCGCTCGGCGACCTTCTGCTGCAGCATCATCGCGTTCTGCTCGACGGCCTTCTTGGCCTGCGCGGCCGCCTGCAGCGACTGGTCGTGCAGCACCTTGAGGTCCTCGACGGACTGCTCGGCGGTGACCAGCTGCGCGGCGAAGGCCTCGGCCGCGTTGGTGTACTGGATCGCCTTCTCGGTGTCATTGGCGCCGGCGGCCTGATCGGCGAGCAGAACAGCTTGGCGCGCATTGGCGTTGAGCTTCTCGACCTCGTCGAGCTGACGGTTGAGCTTCATCTCCAGCTGACGCTGATTGCCGATGACCGACGCGGCCTGCTGCGACAGGGCCTGATGCTGGCGCTGAGCTTCCTCGATAGCCTGCTGAATCTGGACCTTCGGATCCGCATGCTCCTCGATCTTCGCATCGAAGAGGGCCATCAGGTATTTCCAGGCCTTCACGAACGGATTAGCCATCGATTGATCCCGCCTCCATCTGATGCGCCGCGCTTTACCGCGACTCTAGTGCGCGACCGTCACGCACCCGATATGTGCCTATCCTCCACCATGTGGGCACCCGACCGGGAGAACCCGACCTTTCCGACGCCTAGGGAGAATCTATCCGTTCCCGGCACCGGTCCGCAGCGTTGCCCGTGGCTGCCACCACTCGTTCTGCGTCAATTGCTCTTCACCAGGACCAGGATGTCGGATTTCGGCGCCGGAATGACGATCCTGGTGTCCTGCGCGATATGCGGCGGACGGACCTTCGTCGCGGCACCGGCCGCCGACATGCTCGCGGTCGAGGGCTCGGGCGTGCTGGTCTCGGCGGGTTCGGCAGCGGCCGTCGGCTCGGTCTCGGGCGCGGTAGCGGCCTGCACGGGCTCGCGGGCGGGCAGCCCATCGGTGCCTGCCATGATCGTGCTCACATCCCACAGCACTCGGGACAGTGGTACGTCGAGGGCGGCGCAGATGGCGGCCAGCAGTTCGCTGGATGCTTCCTTGCGGCCGCGCTCGACCTCGGACAGATAACCCAGGCTCACGCGCGCCGAGGTGGAGACCTCGCGAAGGGTCCGATTCTGGGCGAGACGAGCACGCCGCAGACTATCCCCGATCGCCTCTCGCAGCAGCGTCATCTCGTTCTCCTTCGCTCACTGACAGCGGGCCACACGCAGCACCCATAGGCATTGCGCATGCCGTTCTTTCTGGCACAACGTCGGACACGGCCCGGTTGGTTCCCGCGAAACGAACTTCTCTTCGCCGCGCGTTCAGGGTGCCGAGTCCGAGGTCCCTCCGGCCCGCACATATCGCAGTAACTCCCGGATGGCCGTGTGTGTTGCGCCGATCCTGATAGTCCACCGGTCGCCGTCGAGTTTCAACCGGACGACCTCGGTATGCCCTGGACCAGCCAATCCGAGGAACACGGTGCCGACGGGATGCCCGCCCTGTGCGTCCGGCCCCGCGACTCCGGTCAGCCCGACACCCCAATCCGCGCCGCACCGGATCCGGGCGCCGACGGCCAGCTGCTCCGCGGTGCTCGCGGCCACCGGACCTTCGGTCGCGAGTACTTCGTCGCTGACGCCCGCGAGGCTGTGCTTGAGATCGGTGGCGTACACCACGAGGCCGCCGCGCAGCACCACGCTGGCACCCGGCACTCCGGCGATGGTCGCCGCGAGCAGGCCCGCGGTAAGAGATTCCGCGGTCGCGACGGTTTGTCCCGCCGCCTCGAGTGCGCGCACCAGGTCGGCGGCGGGCACGTCGGCGATCAGTGGATCGGTCGCGCCCTGCGAGGGATCGGTCATGCCCCGCGAGCCCGGCCAGGCGCGCCGGCGAACCACACCCTGGCCGCCTGACCGACGTAGTCGAGCCCGGTGATGACCGTCAGCGCGACGGCCACGTACATCAAACCCATTCCCGCGGTCGCGAATCCGCCCGCCAACGGCAGCAGCAAAACCGCGATCGCGACGGACTGCACCAGTGTCTTGAGCTTGCCGCCGCGACCGGCCGGGATGACGCCGCGACGCACCACCGCCAACCGCAACAGCGTGATCCCGATCTCGCGGCCACAGATCACAAGGGTGATCCACCAGGCCAGATCACCGAGAACCGAAAGACCGATCACCGCGGAGCCGATCAGCGCCTTGTCCGCGATCGGGTCGGCGAGCTTGCCGAAATCGGTGACCAACCCGTATTTGCGGGCCAATTGCCCGTCGAAGCGATCGGTGATCGCGGCGATGCCGAACAGCGCGGCGGCGGCGATCCGCCAACCGGTCTCATGTCCCCCGTCCGCGAACAACGCGAGCACGAACAACGGCACCAGCGCGATGCGCAGCATGGTGAGAATGTTCGCGATATTCATGAGCGGAACGGCGGGCTCGGCCTGCGCGGGCACGAACCCCGAGCGAATCTGGGCCGGCTCCGTCCAGTGCTGGTCGATCTCGTCGGGCTGCACGCTCATGCCTCCGCCTCGGTAGGCGGCTTCATGGCCGGCTCTCCATCCGGTCGCGCTGCTCGGCGCGATGCGGTGAGCGGAGCGATCGGATGTGCGGCACACCTTCAGCCTATCGGTAACCGGGCCGACTACTGTGCACCCCATGACCTCTCGGGGACCAGTAGGTGGTCCGACCAGCGATGCGCATACCGGCGTGGCACCCGCCACCCATGATTCCACCCCCGTGGTGCGACGCGCGCGAACCTCCGATGTGCCCGAGATCAAGCACCTCGTCGATGTCTACGCCGGTCGGATCCTGCTGGAAAAGAACCTGGTCAACTTGTACGAGGCGGTCCAGGAATTCTGGGTCGCCGAGCTCGACGGCCGGGTGGTCGGCTGTGGCGCGCTGCACGTGCTGTGGGCGGATCTCGGCGAGATGCGCACGGTCGCGGTACATCCAGACGTCAAGGGCCTCGGGGTCGGCAAACTCCTCGTGCACCGGCTCGTCGCGGTAGCCAGGGAGCTGGAACTCGGGCGGCTGTTCGTGCTCACCTTCGAAGTGGACTTCTTCGCAAGGCACGGTTTCGTCGAGATCGAGGGCACGCCGGTGACGGCCGAGGTGTATGCCGAGATGTGCCGCTCCTATGACACCGGTGTCGCCGAGTTCCTCGATCTCAGCTACGTGAAACCCAACACCCTCGGCAATACTCGAATGCTGTTGAACCTCTCCTAAGGAGCGACACCCGTGCCGATCTTCGCCGTTCACTACACCTATTCCGATGCGACCGTCCCCGGCCGCGACACCCACCGCCCTGAGCATCGGACCTGGTTGTCGAGCCAAATCGAGGCAGGCACCCTGCTCAGCACCGGGCCGTACCCGGATGGCTCGGGAGCGTTGCTGCTGTTTCGGGCCGAGGACTTGCCCACGCTCGCGGGCCTGCTCGAGCAGGACCCGTTCGCGCGGGAGCAGCTGATCGACGCGGTCCGCGCCGTGGAGTGGGCGCCGGTGATGGGCGCTTTCGCTTCCTGATCGGATCCGCTGGGCCGAGACCGTCGGCGTCACCTGTCACGATGACGCCGACGGTTGTCGCTTATTCGCCGGGGCCGTCGACCTTCTGGGGCGCGGCACCCCTCGTCTTGATCAAACTGGCGACCGTCGCCACGATCAGGATGCCGAGGATGACCGCGAGCGACATCGGCGTGGAAATCTCCGGCACGCTCACATGCTCACCACCGTTGATGAACGGCAGCGTGTTCTCGTGCAGCGCGTGCAGCACCAGCTTGACGCCGATGAACGCCAGGATGGCCGAGAGTCCGTAGGAGAGATAGACCAGACGGTCCAGCAATCCGCCGATCAAGAAGAACAGCTGACGTAAGCCCATGAGCGCGAACGCGTTCGCGGTGAAGACGATGTAGGGCTCCTCGGTGAGACCGTAAATCGCCGGAATCGAGTCCAGCGCGAACAGTAGGTCGGCGAAGCCGATCGCGAGCAGCGCGAGCAGCAGCGGCGTGACCATCCGACGTCCGTCGATCCGGGTGATCAGCTTGTCGCCGTCGTAGGTATCGGTAGTCGGGAGCACCCGCTTGGCAAGCGCGACGATGCGGCTATCGCGTTTCTCCTCGTGCTCGACCTCGTGCCCGCTCTCGCCGAGCAACTTGATCGCGGTGTAGACGAGAAACAGCCCGAACAGATAGAACACCCAGCTGAACGCGCTGATCGCGGCCGCGCCGACAGCGATGAAGATGCCTCGCATCACCAGCGCGAGCACGATGCCGATCAGCAGCACCTTCTGCTGATAGATCCGCGGCACCGCGAACGTGGACATGATGATGAGGAAGATGAACAGGTTGTCCACCGAGAGCGCCTTCTCGGTGACGAAACCCGCGTAGTACTCCCCCGCGAAGGTCGAGCCCCACTGCCAGGCGACGACTCCGCCGAACACCAGCGCGAGCCCGATGTACACAGCCGACCAGATCCCGGATTCCTTGAAACTCGGGTCGTGTGGGGTGCGAACGTGTGCGAAGAAGTCGAAGACGAACAGCCCCAGGATCACGACAATCGTGATCACCCATTCGACAGCGGTTACGTGCATGCGGCGTCCCTGTGGTTGATCATGACATCAAGCATGCCCGATTTGTCCGTTCTTGTCGCTTGCGGGTTAGTTGCTGTTCATAATTTCACATGCGGCCCCGCCTCCCGCCATGCCGCAGATGCCACATCGGCACCGACACGATCCCGCTCTCGCGACTCGGAGCAACCATGATCGGACTGGATTTTCACTGACACCGATAGCAACTCCATCAGTTTTCGATACCGATATCCGAGCCGTAAATCGGTTCCCTACCGGGAGACCCGATGCTACGGTCGGAGACAACGAAACCCACGAACCACAGAAGGCCGGGCAGATGATCGGGCAGACCCAGCAGCGACGGCAACGATTGCTAGATGGTGCCTGGCTGACCTATGCCCTACGTCCCGCCATGCAATCCGGCGATCGCGCGATCCGTGTGAGCGGCCTCTGAGGTCTCGATTTCGAGAAGACCTGCGACAGGGGTCATTCCACGGCACACGCCGAGGAATGGCCCCTTTCAGTTTTTTCTCCGCCGGTGCGGGCCGGTGGTTCGATCCCACCCACGGGCACCCGAAAAACCAATCCCTCGTAGCCCAACCGGTAGAGGCACCGGCCCTAGAAGTCGGATAGTGCGAGTTCGAATCTCGCCGAGGGAACGATCCGCGTACGCGCGGAAGTGTCTGTAGCTCAAACAGATAGAGCTCATGCAGGCTGCCGTCTGGCTCTCATAAGGCCCGATCGCGTGGTTCGACTCCACGATGAGCTACTTGCGCTCGACTGCGGCGGGTGGGCGGAAGGTGCGGCGGTAGGCGGACGGGGACGTGCGCATGGCGTTGTGGAAATGGTGCCGGAAGGTGACCGGGGCGTCGAAGCCGACGGTCGCGGCGATCCGCTCGACAGACATATCGGTGGTCTCCAGCAGCGGCAAGCTCGCCTGGACCCGCTGACCGATCAGCCAGCGGATCGGGCTGGTACCGGCGCAGCGGTTGAAGTGGCGCAGATAGGTTCTGGTCGACATATGCGCTTTGCGCGCCAGCAGGTCGACGGTGATCGGCTCGGCCAGGTGCTGCCGCGCCCAGGCCATGCTGCTCGCCACCCGGTCGTCGTCCGCGTCGGCGACCACCAGTGCCTCGATGTACTGCGCCTGGCCGCCCTCCCGATGTGGCTGGACCACCAGGCGCCTGGCAACCGCGTTGGCGACCGCGACACCGAAGTCGTTGCGAACGATGTGCAGGCACAGATCGAGACCGGCAGCGCAACCGGCGCTGGTCAGCACGGCACCGTCGTCGACGTAGAGCGGGCGCGGGTCGACCTCGATCGCCGGATAGCGTCGGCGCAGTTGGTCGGCGTAGCGCCAGTGCGTGGTGGCCCGCCGCCCGTCGAGCAGTCCGGCGGCGGCCAATGCGAACGCGCCGGAGCAGATCGACACCACCCTGGCGCCACGTTGGTGCGCCAACCGCAGCGCCGCCACCAACTCCGGCGACGACTCGACGGTCGGGTCCACGACGCTGGGCACGATGACGGTATCGGCGGCGGCCAGGTCGTCGAGACCGTACGGCGACGAGAGGGTGGCGCCACCGATCATCCGGACCGGCTCACGACTCTCGGTGCAAATGGTCAGTTCGTACCAGTCCGCGTCGATGTCGGGCCAGACCAATCCGAACACCTCGGTCACGATGCCGGTTTCGAAGGCAGTCATGCCGTCGTAAGCCAGTACCGACACCGTCGGCTTCCTGATCGCACTCATGGCCAAATCTTAGCGAAGAGTGTCATTGACGCCACTCGTCGACGCTGCTCGGGACGCGCACCATTGCCCTATGCACTTCACAGTCCCGAGGTACCTCCGCACTTTGTGGCAGACACTCGCCGACTTCGCCTACGGCATCAACGCAGGAAACGCCATCAGGCACGGCCTCGACCCGTCGCCACGGCGAACTGCTCGCGACACCTGCCGTGAGGCCGGATAGCCACGGATTTCGGCTGTTTCATCGACCACACCCACCAGCGGACAGGCGAACGACGGCCACCGCTACCGGTTACTCCTCATCGGCGCTGTCGGATTCATCCCCGCCGCCGCGGATCGACCAGAGCAGGCCGTCCAGCTCATCCGGTTTGATGAGGACATCGCGGGCCTTCGACCCCTCGCTGGGACCGACGACGCCGCGGGTTTCCATCAGGTCCATCAGGCGACCCGCCTTGGCGAAGCCGACGCGGAGTTTGCGCTGCAACATCGAGGTGGAGCCGAATTGGGAGCTCACCACCAGTTCTACGGCCTGGACGAAAACCTCGAGGTCGTCGCCGATGTCGGCATCGACGTCCTTCTTCTCGCCTGCCTTCGCGGCGGTAACGCCCTCTTGGTAGTCGGGTTCAGCCTGGTTCTTGGCGAAATCGACGACGGCGTGGATTTCCTCGTCGCTGATGAAGGCACCCTGGAGGCGAGTGGGTTTGTTCGCGCCCATCGGCAGGAACAGGCCGTCGCCCATACCGATCAGCTTCTCCGCGCCGGGCTGGTCGAGGATGACTCGGGAGTCGGTGAGCGAGGACGTGGCGAAGGCCAGGCGAGAGGGCACGTTGGTCTTGATCAGGCCGGTGACCACGTCCACCGAAGGCCGCTGGGTGGCGAGCACGAGGTGAATGCCCGCGGCGCGGGCCTTCTGCGTGATACGGACGATTGCTTCCTCGACATCGCGCGGCGCGGTCATCATCAGGTCGGCGAGTTCGTCGACGATGGCAAGGATGTACGGATAGGGGCGATAGACCCGCTCGCTGCCGAGCGGCGCGGTGATCGCACCGGACTTCACCTTCTTGTTGAAGTCGTCGATGTGGCGGACCTTGTTGACCTGCATGTCCTGATAGCGCTGCTCCATCTCCTCCACCAGCCAGGCAAGCGCCGCCGCGGCCTTCTTCGGCTGGGTGATGATGGGCGTGATCAGGTGCGGAATGCCCTCGTAGGGGGTGAGTTCCACCATCTTCGGGTCGATGAGGATCATCCGGACCTCGTCGGGCGTTGCCCGACCGAGCAGCGAAACCAGCATCGAGTTCACGAAACTCGACTTACCGGAACCAGTCGAGCCTGCCACCAGCAGGTGCGGCATCTTCGCCAGGTTCGCCGAGACGAAATCGCCTTCGATGTTCTTGCCGAGTCCGATCACCAACGGGTGATGGTCATTTCGGGTCGAGGGCGCTTTGAGCACATCGGCGAGGCGAACCAATTCACGGTCGGCGTTGGGTACCTCGATGCCGACGGCCGACTTGCCGGGAATCGGAGCGAGTAGCCGAACATTCTCCGTCGCAACGGCATACGCGATATTCCGGGCCAGCGCGGTGATCTTCTCGACCTTGACGCCGGGCCCGAGCTCGACCTCGTAGCGAGTGACGGTCGGGCCGCGCACGAATCCGGTGACCGCCGCGTCGATCTTGAACTGCACCAGCACCTCGGTGATCGCCTCGATCATCGATTCGTTGGCGGCACTGCGCTTCTTGGGTGGATCACCGTCGGTCAGCAGCGTGAGCGGCGGCAGTACATAGTCGCCCTCGATCTCCCTGTCGGCGATCAGTTCCATCTGCTTCGGCGGCGGTGGGGTCTGGTCGGCGACCTTGACCGGACGCTTCTTCGGCTTGGGCTTCTCTTCGGGCGGTTCGGCCGCGATGGGTTTGGCGTCGCGCAGCGGCGGCTCGCCGATTACCTCGGTGACCGCATCGGAGTTGCCGAACTCGTCGGGCGGATAGTTCTCGGCCGGGGTGCGGCCGCGACGCGTCGTCCCGCTGGAACGATGCAACGGGAACCCGTCCGCGTCGTAGTTGGCGGGATCGTATTCGCCGTCGTAGTCACCGTATTCGTCACCACCGGTGCCGAGGCCGAAGTAGTGCCGCAGCTGGTTGGGCACCTCACGAACGGTGGTCCCTGTCAGTAGAAGTACGCCGAAAATAATGGCGAGCAACAGAATCGGCACCGACAGCCAGGCGGTGAGCCCGCTGGTGAGCGGGCCGCCCATCACGAAGCCGACGAAACCCGCTGCCCGGGAACGTTCGTGCGCATCGGTCGGCGATCCGGCGGCGACATGCCAGAGTCCGAGGATCGGCAGCCCGACAAGTAGTCCGCCGAGCACAAGTCGCGGCCGGATTTCCGGGTGCGCCTCGGTGCGCATCAACACGACAGCGATCGCGGTGGCCACGAAAGGCAGCCCGGCCGAGGCCGATCCGGCGACCGCGCGGATAGCTTCCTCGACCCAGTGTCCGATCGGTCCGCCCGCCGACAACCACACCGCCGCCGCGATCACCGCGCTCAGCGCGATAAGAGCGAGCGCGATGCCGTCGCGGCGATGGCCGTGTTCGATCTCGCCGGCCCGGCTGATCGTGCGGGTGGTGGCACCGAGGCCGCGCGCGAGCATATTCCAGCCGGTGCTGATGCCGCGGCTGATCACCGCGAGTGGCGCGGTATCGGACTTGCGGCGGGCCGGGCGGCGGGCCGCGGCGGAGCGTGCGCGCGGCGCGGCGGTGGCGCGCGGGTTAGCGGCACCACGCGGTGTTGCCGAGCGGGACCGTGCCGCGGTGGTCCTGCCTCGGGCCGATCCCGCCCGCGCACGAGAGGTCGTGGAGCTGCGGGACTTACCTGCCATGACCTCAGGCTAGCCGCTAACGCACCATCCGGACCATCCGCAACACTGGTATCGGCCGTCTCAACCGCGCCGAATCGCGCGGAAGCGCAGGTCGTACCGGCCGCCGTCGAGCTGGCTTCTTCCCTGAATCGCCGTCGTGTGTCGAGCGTGCTGCGGCTACACCGAACGATCGAGGGCGAGTACCGCGCGAACATCACCGGGATCACCGGCGGTCTCCAGCCGAACCTCGTCGCGGCCGAACGCATGCAGCAACAGCTCAGAGGGCTTGGCGGTCAACGTCACCTCGGCATCGGATTTCGTGTGCACCACCGCCCGGTCACCGTCCGGTGTCGCGAGTACGACGGTCACCGCCGCCTTCCGGTACGCCATTCGCCCCATTTTGCGCAGCAGCGACCACAGCCTCGCCTCGTCGGCGTCCGACAGCTTGCGCGGCTCCCATCCCGGCGTGCCACGACGCACATCTTCGTGGTGGACGAACATCTCGGACAGGTTGGCAACGGCGTCGACCAGGCGCAGCGGCGACCACCACGGCGGTCCGGTGCGCACCTGCTCGAGCAGCTCGGGGAAGGGCGCGAGTGCCGCCTTGGCCTGCACGCCTTCGAGATACCCCGCCAGCGGCTTCAGCATGATCCCCGGCGCCGCGTCGGGGCGACGCTCGCGAACCACCAAGTGCGCCGCCAGTTCTCGTACCGTCCACTCCCCGCAAAGAGTCGGTGCGTCCGGTCCGACGGCGGACATCGCCTCGACCAGCGCCTGACGTTCCCGCTGTGCCATGCTCACGTGCTCGAACATAGTCGATCGCCGCGACATCGCCCTGTCGCACAACATGTTTTCTTCGCTTGCATCCCGGCTTTCGCTCGGCAACACTATCCATCGCACGCCCGGTGCGGGGAGACATGATTCCTCCGGCATCACCCGGCATCGAGTGGCTCCCATGGCCGCGCCCCGAATTCTCGGGTAGCGCTTGCGGCCTCGGCTCTGTAGCTTGTCACTCGGTCCATCGGGTCGTGGACCTGTGAGCAAGAAGGGGATTCACCTGTGAAGAAATTCGTCACCGGTGCCGCCATCATGGCGGCAACGGTTGGAACTGTGCTGGCCACCGCGGCGCCCGCGCAAGCCGCGTACGGGTATTACGGCGCCATCGCCGTCTCCAGCAACGGGGACTACGCGATCTCGAACAACTACGGCAGCTACTCGGCGGCGGAGAGTTCCGCCGTGTCGGGCTGTGGCGCCGGTTGCGAGGTGCTGATCTCGTGGACCAACGGCTGCGGTGTCCTCGCCAGCTCGTCGTCGCAATGGAGCGCTTCCGCTCGCGCCAGCTACTCCGCCGCCAAATCGGCCGCGTTGAGCCGGGTGGCCGGCGGCCACGTCGTGGACTGGCGCTGCACCAGCGGCTACTCGCTGTAAACCGACATCACCTCCGTCGCAGCGCCCGTCCGGGTCCGCGACACATATTCCAGGGGAAATTCAGTGAAGCAGAGAACAATTCGAGCGGCGGTCGCGGTCGCGGTCGCGACCGCGGCATTCGGACTCACCGCGTGCAGCTCCGACGACTCGTCGTCGGGCTCGAGCACGCCGACGTCGGCGGCAGGCAAGTTCGAGAGCGGTAAGAGCGGCGAGGGCACCGCGGAAGGTTCCGCGAAGCCGACGACGGTACCGAACCTGGCCAAGCCCGCCGTCTCGCTGCTCAACGAGCGCATCACCAAGGCGTTCGATCCGAGCGTCAGCAGCGAGGAAAAGATCACCTGGGTGCAGGACGCCGAGCGCGATCCCCAGCTGGTCGACAAGCTCGTCGAGGCCGCCAAGGCGCAGAACGTCAAGGTGGAGATCACCGGCGTGCAGGAGCCGACAGACGGCAAGCTGAAGGCCGACGCCAAGGTCACCATCAATGGTGAACCGGTGCAGAATGCCTTCGTCGAGTTCGTCGCCGAGGGTGATCAGTGGAAGGTCTCGCACCAGTTCACCTGCAACGTCGTGAAGTCGGCGAAGCTGGATTCGGCTGCCTGCCAAGCGAAGTAAGCTTCAGCACGAAATACGAAACCGCCGGATGATGTCTGACATCATCCGGCGGTTTCTGTCTGCTAGACCCCGATAACGGTGGGGATGATCATCGGGCGGCGACGGTAGACATCCGCCACCCAGCGACCGACGACGCGGCGCACGCTCTGCGCGATGCGGTGGGTGTCGGTGATGCCCTCGCCCGCCAGCCGCAGCAGTTCGGCCTCGACGAGTTCCGCGGCATCAGCGAGCGCGGTGGGATCGTCGGAGAAGCCGCGGCCGCTCACCTCTGGCGCGCTGACGGCCTTGCCGGTGGAGGAGTCGACCGCGACGGTGATCGAGATGAACCCACCCTCGCCGAGCACCAGCCGGTCCGACAGCGTCGATTCGCCGACATCGCCGACCGAAAGGCCGTCGACGTAGACGTGCCCGACCGGGACCCGCCCGACGATCGAGGCGATCCCGTCGACCAGGTCGACAACGACACCGTCCTCGGCGAGCACGACCCGGTCCTCCGGCACGCCGGTGGCGATGGCCAACGCGGCGTTGGCGCGCAGATGCCGCCATTCGCCGTGCACCGGCATCGCGTTGGTCGGGCGGACCGCGTTGTACAGGTACAGCAGTTCGCCCGCGGACGCGTGCCCGGAGACGTGTACCTTCGCGTTCTGCTGGGTGATCACGGTCGCGCCGAGCCGGGCCAGGCCGTTGACCACGGCGAAGACCGAGTTCTCGTTGCCGGGGATGAGCGAGGAGGCCAGCACGACCAGGTCGTCCTGGCGGATATTGATCTGGCGGTGTTCACCGCGCGCCATCCTGGACAGCGCCGAGAGTGGTTCGCCCTGTGAGCCGGTCGAGATCAGCACCAGCCGGTCGCCGGGCAGCGTCGCGGCGACGTCGAGATCGACAACGACGGAGTCCGGGACGGTCAGGTATCCGAGATCCTGGGCGATCTCCATATTGCGGACCATCGAGCGTCCGACGAAGCAGACCCGCCGCCCGTATTTCTGCGCGACATCGACGACCTGCTGGATGCGGTGCACGTGGCTGGCGAACGACGCGACGATCACGCGGCCGCGGGCTTTGCCGATCACCGTGTCCAGGACGCCGCCGATCTCGCGTTCCGGTGTGACGAAGCCGGGCACCTCGGCGTTGGTCGAGTCGACAAGGAACAGGTCGACGCCTTCGTCACCGAGGCGAGAGAACCCTGCGAGGTCGGTGAGCCGACCGTCCAGCGGCAGCTGATCGAGCTTGATGTCGCCGGTGTGCAGTACGACACCCGCCGGGGTACGAATGGCCACCGCGAGCGCGTCCGGGATCGAGTGGTTGACCGCGAAGTACTCGCACTCGAACACGCCGTGTGTGGTGCGCTCGCCCTCGACGACCTCGGTGAGCTTCGGACGCTGGCGGTGCTCCTTGCACTTCGCCGCGACCAGCGCGAGGGTGAACTTCGAACCGATGACCGGGATGTCGGGGCGCAGCCGCAGCAGGAACGGGATCGCGCCGATGTGATCCTCGTGGCCGTGGGTGAGCACGACGGCGACGACATCGTCGATCCGGTCCTCGATGGGCCGGAAGTCGGGCAGGATCAGGTCGACGCCCGGCTGCTGGTCCTCGGGGAACAGCACACCGCAGTCGACGATGAGCAGCTTGCCGCCATACTCGAAAACCGTCATGTTGCGGCCGATTTCGCCGATGCCGCCGAGGGCGAAGACGCGCAGACCGTTCTTGGGCAGCTTCGGCGGGGCGCCGAGGCGATCGGCGATAGGGCGATCAGCGGGTCGGGTCGGTGCTTGCTCGGCGCGGCCTCGGCCCGACTGCTGACGCGCGCGTCCCGGCTTCTTCGCCGGTGCTTGCTGCTCGGCGGGGGCCGAGGTCTTCTTGGCGGCCTTCTTGGCGGGCGCGTTGTCCGATGCGGCCTGCTTCGCGCGGCGCGCTCCGGATTGTGTCGCGCCCGCGGCCTGGACGGCACTCGCGGCCTGACCGGCCGACTCGACCTGCGCCGCGGCCGCGGCCTGCACAATGCTGTCGAGCTCTATCGGACTGTCCTGTGGTGCGGGTTGGGCGGCCTTCGGGGCACGCTTCGGTGTGGGTGGCGGTGCGCCCGCCGCACGGGAAGCGGCGCGGCGGGGGCGACGTGCTAGCGGCTCACTCATCCGAGCACCCCGGCGATCTGCAGGTCAGCGGACAACTCGTCGAGCTGTTCGGCGATGGGCATCAGTTGTGGCAAGCGTGGCTCTCCTACGTCTACGCCGAGCAATCGAAGCCCGGCTTTACTCATGGCGACACCACCGAGACGGGTCATCGCCGCGTTCAACGGCAGCAGGCTGACATTGATCTGCCTGGCGCGCACCACATCACCGGCCGCCCAGGCATCACGCATCGCGCGCAGCCGTTCGGGCACGAGATGCCCTATGACACTGATAAATCCGACGGCGCCGACCGAAAGCCAGGGCAGATTCAGCGCATCATCGCCGGAGTAGAAGGCCAGATCGGTCGTGGCGATCAGGCCCGCGCCCGCGTTGAGGTCCCCCTTGGCGTCCTTGACCGCGACGATACGCGGATGCTCGGCAAGCCTACGGATGGTGTCGGTGGCAATGGGGATCACCGAGCGCGGCGGAATGTCGTACAGGGTGACCGGCAGATCGGTTGCGTCGGCGACGGCCGTGAAATGGGCGAGCAGACCGGCCTGCGAGGGACGCGAGTAGTACGGGGTCACCACCAGCAACCCGTGCGCACCGGCCCGCTGGGCGTTGCGCGCGAGTTCGATGGAATGCGCGGTGTCGTAGGTGCCCGCACCGGCGATCACGGTGGCACGGTCGCCGACGGCGTCGACGACGGCGCGCAGCAGATCGGCCTTCTCCAGTTCGGTGGTAGTCGGCGATTCACCGGTGGTACCGGAGATCGCCAGCAGATCGACGCCGCGCTCGACCAAACGAGCCGCCAAGGCAACACCGGCATCGACGTCGAGCTTGCCCTCGGCACTGAAGGGAGTCACCATCGCGACACCTACCGTGCCGGAGGCACGCAGCTCCGTTGGCGTCGATTCACCGTTCGTCATGGTCAGAAAGGCTACCCGCTCTATGGAATGCGCTCGACACCCTGACCACCGATCGGACCGCCCATGCGAGCGATTCGACTCCCACTGCGCGGCACTGGCGTCAAGCCGCACCTTGTATGACATCACGAATGGCGTCACAATGATGTCATGGATCTCAACAAGTACACCAATCGGCTACGTGACGACCTGATCGCGGCCGCCGCGCTCGGGGACGAAAAAACCCAGGCCACCGCCGCCGCGTTGGCCGCGGCGGCGGAGAGTGCGACCCGGCTCGCACTGCTTGCCGCACTATCGGACATGGCCACCGAGGTCAGCACCGCGCTCGGTGACCGCACCGTGCACGTCTCCGTCGACGGAACCGACGCGAGCGTGGATGTGCGCAAGAACTCGGCAACCTCTGCCGAGGGCGACCATCCGAGCTTCGAGGAAATGACCGGCGATATCAGCCGCGTCACCCTGCGTCTGGTCGAACAGCTGAAATCGCGTGCCGAAGAGGCTGCCGCGCAGAGCAATATGTCGCTCAACTCGTGGCTGTCGGGCGTGGTTTCGGGCGCGCTGCGCGATCAGATGCGTGGTTATGGGCCCAAGCGCGACGTCTGATCACACCCGAGGTCAGATCAGACCCCAAGGTCGGATCACAACAGCGGGGCGAGATCACCGCGCTCACCGATCACCACTTTGTCCAGTTCGAGCCAGTCCGCCATTTCTCGCAGCGCCTCGGCGAGCGCTGCGACGGTCTCCGATGTGCAGTAACCAGGTTCGGCGAAAGCGCCGGGTACCAACAGCCGTCCTGCCGCGCGCTCGGCGCGTAGGTCGACACGGCCGACGAGCTCACCGTTGAGCAGGAACGGGAAGACGTAATAGCCGTGCACCCGTTTAGGTTCCGGCGTGTAGATCTCGATCCGGTAGTGGAAGTCGAATACCCGCTCGGTGCGCGCACGGAAGAAGATCAGCGGATCGAACGGGCACAATAGGGCCGCGCCCTCGATCCGGCGTGGCGTCGCGGCACCGGTCCGCAGGTAGGCGGGCTTGTCCCAGCCCACGACCTCGACCCGTTCCAGCTCCCCCGCGTCGACCAGGGCGGCGATGGCAGGTTCGGTCTGCGTGCGATGGGTTCGGTAGTAATCGCGCAGGTCGGCTTCGGTCGCCACGCCGAGCGCGGTCGCCGCACGCAGCGTCAATTCGCGGATGGCTTCGTCCTCGGCAACCTCACGCGCCAATATCTCCGGCGGAATCACCCGTTCGACCAGGTCGTAGTGCCTGGCGAAACCGACCCGCTTGTCAACCGAAAGTGCGCCATTGGCGAAGAGTTGCTCGCAGATCATCTTCGTGTCGCTGAGGTTCCACCAGGACCCCTTGGGGCGCGGCTTATCCAGCTCGAGGTGCCGTTCTACCTCACCGGCGGTCGCCGCGCCGACCTCCGCGATCACCTCGAGGACGTCGTTGCCGAGCGTGGGATTGCGCTCGACCGCCCGCCGCATACCCTCCCAGCGGCCGTGGTCGTATCTAGCCATCCGCCACCGCATCAGCGGCCAGTCCTCGACCGGGATCAACGCGGCCTCGTGTGCCCAGTATTCGACAAGTTTGCGTGGCCGCCGCGCCCCGTGACTCCAGGCGGCCTCGTCCAGCAGCGCGCGGTCGTAGCCGCCGATTCTGCTGAACACCGGCGCGTAGTGCGCGCGAACCACTGCCGATACCGAATCCAGTTGCAGCAGTTGCGTTCTGCCCACAACATCGAGCACCGTTCGCCGGGTCGGCGCGGCCGGTTTGCGCCTGCCGAAACCCTGCGCGGCCAACGCCGTTCGCCGCGCCGCCGCCGCACTCATCTTCCGCATGACCGCACTGTGCCATGAAGGTCCGACAAGATCCCCGCCGCGGCCATCGTCAGGTCGAGATCGACACCTCTCCCGCGGTGTCGATCTCGGTGCGCCGATCGAGTTCGGGCGCGTTCGCGAGCACCGTTGCCAAGATCCTGCGGCCCATCGGCAGCACCCGCACCGTCACCGAACCCGTGTTGGCCGCATCCAATTCCTTTGTCGCCGAGTCGATTACCTGCTGACGCACCCAGTGCGGCACCCCGGCGAAGCCGCCGTCGTCGAGCAGCACCACCTCGACGCCACGGGAGCGCGCACCTCGGGCGGCACTGCTCAATTCATCGGTGACCAACTGTGGCGCGCGCAGCCCGTCGCGCAGTTCGGCCTCGAGCAGCCTGCACTGTTCGCGCTCGGCCGCGGTGAGCTCGGCACCACCGGCGATGCGTTCGAGGATCGGGCGGGCGACCTTGTCGAGCCTGGCCAGCTGTCGATCCCGTTCACCGTTCTCCGCGGCCATGGTAGCCTCCGCCGCCGCGCGCATGGTCGCATCCTCCCGCAGCAGGCGCAGCGATCGCTGCATCGGTCGCATGACCGCCGCACAGATCGAGATGCCCGCTACCGTCGCGACCGGTACCACCGACCCGACCACGACACCGACCCGCACTCCGGTCATCACACCGACGAGGGCGATCACCACCGCGATCCCGCCGACACCGAGCCAGGCAGCGCCCAAGCGGCCGCGCAGCACCAGCACCGCGAGGACGTAGGACGACGCGAACGGGGTCCACACCGGTTTTGTCAGGCCGTGTGTGACATCGATGGTGGTCAGCGCGGTCGCCACCGGTCCAGCGGCCGCGACGAACACCGTGGCCGGCCACGGCAGCGGGTCGACCGGAATCACCAGCACCAATACACCGGCGACGACCATGATCAGCAGCGCGGCCAGCGCCGGTATGGGCGCTGCCTCTGGCAGATTCCGCAGCATGTACAGCACGATGGTCAGCTCGAAAACAAGCAGGAACAGCCATGCCCAGCGATCTCGCAGGCCGAGCAGGTCGCGCAGCCCGAATTCGGTATGGGTGTCAGCCACCGCCACCCCAGACCAGCGTCACCGTGGTGCCTTCTCCCGGTTGGGATTCCACGAATCCGGCCCCGCCCGCCAGCTGTCGCATCCGCCCGAGAATGCTGACCGAGTTGCCGAGCCGATCGGCGGGCACCCGATCCAGATCGAAACCGGCGCCGTCGTCGCGGAACACCACGCGGATACCGCCCGCGCTCACGGTGACAGTCACCGTTCGCCGTACCGACCTGCCCGGCACCGTCGCATGACGCAGACTGTTGCGCACCGCCTCCGCGAGCGCGGCGGCGATGGTGCCCGCGGCGTCGACCGGTAACCGCAAATCATCGAGCCCTGCCCAACGCCGTGCGGTGAATCGGACTCCGGGATTCACCTCGTGTACCGCCGAGCGCAGGAAGCCGACCGCCGATTGCGCGTCGAGATGGTCGGGTTCGGTGTCACCGCCGCGGCATTCGTCGAGTTGGTCGAGTGTTCGTTGCGCCTGTTGGCGCAGCACCGGCGATTCGGTGCCCGCCCGGGAAGCATCGAGCAACGTCGACAGCACCGCATCATGGATCAGCGCGGCGAATCTCGCCTGCTCACGATCCCTTGCCGCCGCGCCTGCCACGGCCGCGGCCCGCTTGCTCGCGATCACCGACTCACGGTCGACGCGCGCCGCCGACGCGAGCGCGTAGGTACAGCACCACAGGAACATCGCGCACAGCCCAGCCGCGCGCGCGAAGTCGCCGATCAGCGACAACGTGGTGCCACCCGCCACAACAGAACGATTCGCCAGCGCCGCTTCCCCTGCCGCGACGATCAGATAGACGACCGACAGCGGCGGCCGCCACGCCAAGGCCGCCGCGAGGACACCGAGCGCGAGCACCCGATACACCCACACCGAGGACGCGTCCGAGGTCGGCTCCGAGTAGGCCAACGGAATAGTCGCCATCGCCGCGAGGAAACTCAGCGCCGCAAGTCCGGCTACCGTCCGGATCACCCGTCTGCTTCGCCCGAGCGACACCACGGCGAGCACCGGAAACCAGCCGAGGGCGAGTATCACGGTCAGCGCGGTCCAGCCGGGCGCCACGAATCGGCTCTGGTCGGCGATGTCGGGCAGTTCCACCACGGCGACGATCAGTCCGGCGAGACCGATGGTCAGACCGAGCCTGCGCAGAATGCGGTCGGCGGTCGACTCGGCGTGATTTTCCCCGGACACCGCCGCTACGCGACGGCGCCAACGACTCGACCGGAAGCGGTCCAGCGTCACGGAATCCGCGGCAGGGCTGTCCAGCGTGCTGGACGCGGTCATACCTGCGCCTCGCCGGCGCCCGACTCCGGCATGACCGCGACTGCGGCTGCGCTCATGTTCGCTCGCTAAGCTCACTCATGCGCGCGGATGCGCTCGGGAACCGGCAGCCATCCGTCCTCCACCGCCCGCTTGTACAGGTCGGTCTTGGTAGGAGCAGGGCGACCGGCGTCGGAATACTTCTGCCGAATCCGGCCGAGATAGTCGTTGACCGTCTGCTCGGAAAGGCCGGTCAGCCGCGCGACCCTGGAGGCCTTCTCGCCCGAGGCATACAGGGTGAGCACCTCTTCTTGACGCGGGCTCAACCCCACGTTGGACAGCTGTGGATCACCGTCGATGGCCGCGGCCCAATCGGTGGTCACCACTTGCTCGCCGGACGCTGCCCTGCGTACGGCCGCGACCACGGTCGGCAGATTCTCGGATTTGCGCACCACGCCGAGCACACCGGCCTTCGCGGCCGCGCGCACCAGAAACGCGTTGTCCGCCCCCGTGAACACCAGGACCTCCATCCCGCGGTCGCGCAGTGCGCGCACGTTGTCCTCGGGTGAGGATCCGTCGGCCAGCCGCAGGTCCAGCACCACCAAGTCCAGCACGGGTCGCGCCGCGGTCAGTGGCACTGCCGCATCGGCCGCTAGGCCGACGGCAGCGGCGGCCAACAGTTCCGGCACGGTCCCCGCGGTCAGCACCAAATCGAGATCCGGTTCCGGTGCGAGCATTGCGGCAAGCCCGATCGCGACCGATTCGTGGTCTTCGACGAGACCAATCCGCCGTGGCGCATCCGCGCCACCTTCGACCCAGGTCACCTCGAACTCCCATCCTGAGTAGCTCGTCCACAGCCCCACCGCTACAACGTCACCATGAGTATGCCCGGCGGATGCTTCCGGAGGTCAGCCACCAAAAGCGGGGGCCCACCCGGATACCGACGGTGGCAGATTCCGGTCGGTCGCGGCGAATTTCAGAGCATGAGCTGGGCGGCGATGGTAGCACCGAGTTCTGTGCACCGCTGGAGGTCAGCCTTCGTGGGCGCCCCGGAAACGATGACGGGTGCGGCGGCTTTCACCCAGCCCATACCGGTCGTGATGCTCTCGACAGCACGCTCGGCACCCTCGGTGCCCTGGTTACCGTGCAGGTAGAGACCGTATGGGCGACCACCGGTCGAATCCAGGCACGGGTAGTAGCAGACATCGAAGGCGTGCTTGAGCGCGCCGGACATGTAGCCCAGGTTCGCGGGGGTCCCGAGCAGGTAACCGTCGGCCCCCAGCATGTCGACGGGCGTCACCGCGAGGGCCGCGCGGCGAACCACCTCGACACCTTCGATCTCCGGGTCCGTCGCGCCGGCAATCAGCGCCTCGAACATTTCCTGCATATGTGGCGAGGGCGTGTGATGAACGATCAACAACCGAGGCACGTCGCTGAGCGTAGCGCGGGGCGAGCTCGACGCGTTCGAGGTCATTCGCGCTCGAGTTTCTCCAGCTCCACCGCGCGCCGCATGGTCTCGCGCGCGCGGGTGCGGTCGCCCGCGTAGTCGTAGGCGCGGGCCAGCCGGTAAGAGACGCGCCAGTTGTCCGGGTCTGCCTCCCATTCCTGCTTGACCTGGTCGAACAATTTATCCGCCGCGGCGCGTTCGATGCGGCCGGACGGACGGCGGGGCAGCTCGGAGGTATCGAGTTCCAGGCCCTCGTCGTGGATGCGGCGGGCCAGGTGCTGATGCGACAGCGCCGAGCGCACGGTGGCCACCACCATCCACACGCCGAGCAACGGCAAGATCAGCACACCGACGCCGATAATGATCGCGGCGACATCACCGGATCTGATGAGGCTCAACGAAATTCGGCCGAGCAGCAGGAAGTAGAAGCCGAGTACGACGACAAGCGCCGCAAGTAGTGCGACGACCTTGCGTACCTCGGTGCCGCGGCCGGAATCCTGCGACTCGACCGGTTCCGGTGTGCTCACAGATCCAGCAACGGATCGAGTCCGACGGTCAGGCCGGGGCGCGCGGCGATCTCGCGCACGCCGAGCAGTACGCCGGGGGCGAAGGAGTTCCTGTCGATGGAGTCGTGCCGGATGGTGAGAGTTTCGCCCTGCGTACCGAAGAGCACCTCTTGATGTGCGACCAGCCCTGCCAGCCGCACCGAATGCACCCGCACGCCCTCGACATCGGCGCCGCGCGCGCCTTCGAGTTCGGTGCTTGTCGCGTCCGGACTGCGGCCGACACCGGCACGTTCCCTGGCGGCCGCGATCAGCCCTGCGGTGCGGTAGGCGGTACCCGAAGGCGCATCGGCCTTGTTCGGGTGATGCAGCTCGATGACCTCGACCGATTCGAAGAACCGGGCGGCCTGTTCGGCGAAACGCATGGACAGCACCGCGCCGATCGCGAAGTTCGGCGCGATCAGTACGCCGGTCTCCGGGCGCTCGGCCAGCCAGCCGCGTACCTCGTCGAGCCGCGCGGCATCGAAACCGGTGGTGCCGACCACCGCGTGAATCCCGCGCTCCACCAGAAACTTCAGATTCCCCATCACCACGTCCGGGTGCGTGAAATCGACGACGACCTGCGTATTCACCTCGGTGAACGCCTCGAGGGAATCATCTTTGTCGACGGCGGCGACCAGCTCCAGATCGGTGGCAGCCTCCACCGCCGCACAGATCGCCTGTCCGACTTTCCCGCGTGCACCGAGCACTCCGACCCGAATGGTCACCGCACCTCCTCGTTCCGCTCCAGTTCCACAAAGCCTATAAGGGCGCGCTCGCGCACGGTCCGCCCGCCGCCCCGAGCGCAGTCGCGGGCGCCGCCCATCTCGCCGTGGGTCCACGCCCTGCGCTGCACCCAAGGTTTCGGACGCTGGCCCCCGACTTCCCACCGCTCATCGAAACCTGCGATGAGGTCGTCGATGGCCTCGTCGCCATACTCGACGCCGAGGGCATCGACCGAACCCACGTGGTCGGCCAGTCCGCGGGCGGCATGTTCGCCGAACTGCTGTCGCGACGGGCACCGGAGCGCATCAGATCCCTGACGCTGACCAGCACCGGCCTCTACGGTCCCGAAGATCTGGATCGGTTGCGGATGCGCGTGGACACCGCAGGGAACACGCCATGGACGCAGGCCCGCGAATCGGTCCGCACGGCGTTGCGCGGCCTGTGGGGCGACACGAGGATGCCGAATTCTGGATCGAGCAGATCGAAGCCGTCACCGACCCGGCGGGCAGTGCGGGCACGGTCCTGTCGTACCAGCGGATGCTGCAACTCGCCGAACGCCTCGACGAGATCATGGCGGGCACGGCCTGGCAGGGACCCACGCTGCTTTTTCGCGCCGACGACGACCCACTGATCACCACCACCCACACCGGCCGCTTGCTCGAACTACATCCAACCGGCCGATACCGCACCATCCCGACCGGCGGACACTCGCTCCTGATCAGTCGCCCCGCCGACTACATCGATGCGGTGACCGAGTTCCTCAGCGTGACATAGCTATTCGGCCGCCATATTCGCGGCCATCTTTTCGAGGATGCGCACCGTCTCGAGATATTGCTCATCGGTGATGCCCTCGACCATCGCGCGCCGCCGACGACCGATCCGGGCGAACGCGTCGTCGTGTGTCGCGCGACCCACGTCGGTCAGTGACAATTTGCCCGAGTCCTCGACGACGAGGCCGCGCTCCACCAACCGCGCGAGCTGAGCATCCCACTCCCCCGCCTCGGTCCAGAACGGCGCGAGGCCATCACGAACCTCGCCCGCTGGGCGCGGCCCCTCGGCAAGCGAGTTGAGCATCTGCCACTGCCTGCGACTCAGGTCGCCCGCCGCGAGATCCTCCTCGAACCGCGCGGTGACAAGTCGATCGAGCTCCTTGAGCCAGTACCCGATCGGGCGCCGTTCGGCCATCATTCCTCCAAGAGCATGTAAGATTACAACTACATGTAGTCTTACATGAAAGTAGGGTCGATGGAAGAGCATGATTTGATCACCGAGGCCGTCGAAGCGGCAATGGTCCGAATCCGGCGCAGGCAGACCCGTGGCGCATTGGCAGCAGGTAAGTCGACCGTGCCGATCGCCGTATTCCGTGTCCTCGACGCCGTGGCCGCATCCGACGCCGCCACCGTCGGAACCTTGGCGCCCGTACTCGGCGTCGACCAGCCGCGCGCGAGTCGCCTTGTCGCCCAGGCAGTTTCGTCCGACCTACTCGAACGAGTGGCCGACAAGCACGACGGCCGCCGCGCCGTCCTGCGTCTCACCCCCGACGGCACGCGCCTGGTAGCCGCGGCCCGCGACGGCCGCCGCGGCGCCATGGCCGCAGCCATGTCGGACTGGACCGACCAAGAACGCACCGAATTCGCCCGCCTGCTCAACCGTTTCGTCGACGCGCTCGACAATCCCGCCGCGGCGCGTCGAGAATCGGACGATCGATGACAGCGACGTCACTCGAAGACGATCACCTGACGCAGCGCGTGGCCGGCGGCGAGTTCGTCCATCGCATGGTTGATTTCGTCGAGTCCGACGTGTGCGGACACCAGCCGCTCGACCGGTAGCCTGCCCTCGCGCCACATCCGGACGTACTCGGGGATGTCGCGCGACGGCACCGCGGAGCCGAGGTAGCTGCCGATGATCGAACGGCCCTGCGCGACAAGGGCGAGGGGTGAAATGCTCGCCCTCGCATCGGGAGCGGGTAGACCCACAGTGACCGTCGTGCCGCCGGGCGCCGTTGCCGCGACCGCGGTTTCGAAGGCGCGAATATTGCCCGCCGCCTCGACGACGACCTCCGCCTGCACCCCCCGCTCGACGACCTCGGCCGGAGTATAGGCCGCAGTGGCACCGAGTTCCTTTGCCAGAGAGAGCTTTTCCGGAACAGTGTCGACCGCGATGACCTCCGCGCCACCCAGCGATACCGCGACGAGCAGCGCCGCCATCCCGACACCACCGAGCCCGACAACCATGATCCGGTCGGCGGGTCCCGGCTTCGCGGAGTTGAGCAGCGCGCCGCCACCGGTCAGGACGGCACAGCCGAGCACTGCCGCGACCTCCGGTGGCACATCATCGTCGACCGGCACCACCGAACGGCGATCAACGACGGCGTAGGTGGCGAATGCGGAAACACCCAGATGATGGTGCACCTCCGCACCATCACGGCGCAGCCGTCGGCCACCGTTGAGCAGCTCGCCCGCATTGTTGGCCGCGCTGCCGGGCCCGCACGGCGTCCGCCCCTCGCTCGCACAGCCCGCGCAGTCGCCGCAGCGCGGCAGGAAGGTCATCACCACGCGCTGCCCGACCGCGATATCGGAGTCGCCGGCGCCGACGGCCTCGACCCGCCCCGCCGCCTCATGTCCGAGCAGCATCGGCACCGGTCGCACCCGGTTCCCATCGACCACCGACAGGTCCGAATGGCACAGTCCCGCCGCCTCGATCCGCACCAGCAGCTCGCCGGGTCCTGGTTCGCCCAGCTCCAGCTCACACACGGTGATCGGCGCCGATTCGGCGAACGGCACGGGCGCTGCGATCTGCTCCAGGACCGCCCCACGAATCTTCATTCCGCCGACGCTACCGCCCACGGTCCGCACCGCCGAGCGGATACCCCGAAAGTGACCCCGAGCGGCCACCAACCTGCCGACTCGCTCAGCCCCGTGACCGGCCATGACAGCCGAGGGGCCAGCTCAATCCGCGCGCCGACCGCATACCGGTTCCCCGGTCCTGATCGTTCGTGGCGCTCCTCGAACCGCCGAGCTCAGCGGCCAGCCGGCCGAGCTGGCCGAGATCACGAAAGGCTGGCACGCTCGACGCTTTCGGTGCTACCATCTTCGGCCGTGACGGTGCTCCTGTAGGCCGCCTTGTACCGAGCCCAGGGTCGGGACCGTCACGACACAAGGAGCAATCCCCTGTCCGTACAGTTCAATCACACCATTGTCGGTTGTCACGACAATCGGGTGTCCGCCGAATTCTGGGCAGACATCCTCGGCTTGGAACTCGGCACAGAATGGGGCCCGTTCATCCCGCTTTCCACGGGCAACGGAGTCACCTTCGATTTCGCCGGACTTCCCCCTCATGTCACCGAAATCCAGCCGCAGCACTACGCATTCCTGATGTCCGAGGCCGAGTTCGACGTGGCCTACGCCAAAATCCAGCGCTACAAACTGGAGCATTGGGCCGACCCCCAGAAGCGGGGCGTCAACGTGATCAATAACAACGACGGCGGCCGCGGCGTCTACTTCCAAGACCCCAACGGCCACTTCATGGAATTGATCACCGTCCCCTACGGCGGCTGGCCGAGGTAAGAACAGCAAGGGCGGCGTCCGAATCGGGCGCCGCCCCGGTTCATCCAGACGTCTGCCTGCTCATCGAAGCGACCACCGTCGGCGCGGCCCGGCTGCATGCGGGCGGCGGTGAAGACAGAATGTTCGATACCGCGAAATCACCGGGTCGGCGCAGGGGGCTGAACCGGTGCCGGTGGCCAAGGGTTGGGCTTGACGCAAGCAGGCTTACGGATGGGATTGTCGTCCCAATCGAAGTGGGCGCCGACCCACGCCGCGGGATCGTCGAACCTGACCTCGTTGGCGGCGAAACGGGTGGTGCGGAAGGAGATATCACCGAAGAAGTCACCTTCGGAGAAGTCGACGGTGCGGCCGCCGAGAGTGGTGCGGGCGAAGCTGAGGGCACCGTGGAATTCGGCGTGTCTGAAGTCCGTCTCGCGAGTTCCCCTGGTACGCAATCGGGATGGCGCGCCGAGCTGGGCGTCGTCGAAGTCGATGGTCGCGGCGTAGAACTGGGTGCCGGTGAAGGTGATGCGGGTGCTCGCGAACTCACTGCCCGCGAAGGTGATTCGCTCGCCGTCCAATACCGAACGCTCGAAGGAAGTGAGCTCGGCGCGGAACTTCGCCTCCTGGAAGGAGGTTCGCGCGCCGAGGAAACGAGCACCCTGGAAGGTGGTGCGCGGGCCACGAAAAGTCACGTGTTCGAATGACGTCGGGCAGTCGAAGGTGACATCGTTGAAGGTGGTGCCGAATCCGGCGACCTCGTACTTCTCGACACGAGTCGATCCGAACTCGGCATGGTCGAACACCGCGGAACCATCCTGAAATCGTGCTTCGCGGAAACTGGCGTGTGGACCGGAGAAGGTCGTGCGCTCGAATGTGGTTCTGCCGGTGAAAATCGCTTGGGCGAACGAGGTGTGCTTACCGGCAAACACCGCGTATCGGAAGTCCGCCCTTTCCAGGACCGCGCGGTTGAACGCGAACTCGCGATCCGACCAGGACACCTCCGCCGAGCGCCGCACATGGTTGACGATCACCTTGACGATGGTTCGGCGCACCTCGCTGTCGTTCTGCCGGAACTGGTAGACCCGTTCGACCCTGACCCCGGCTTCTTCCCTCGACTCGGCCCGCGAGACAAGGTGATTCGTCCCCTCATCGATGTCGAAGGGCAGCCGCAGATATCCGCACAACACGTCGATGCACTGCTGTCTTCGACCAGGCGCCGCGAATTCGTCGGCGACCCCCGCCATCGCGTAGACCCCCGCGATCCGGACCGCGACGTCGGCATCACCCAGCTGTTCAGCCGCCGCCCCGAACAACTCCGCGAACCGGCCGCGCTCCAGATCCCGCTGCCGCCGGTAGGCCACGACCAGAGCAACCGCGCCGCCCACACCCGCCGCCACCGACAGCGCGATCTTGGTGAGGTCCAACTGATTCGGCGTCTCCGCCTTCGCCCCGAGAGTCCACCACAACAACCACCAGGTCAGACCCGCGATCGCCAAGCCACACAGCACGACAGCCACAACCGCGAGCAACAACGCCGCGCGGTGCAGTCGGTCGCCCAGCCTCCCCCATCGCATCTCCGCATGGTAGTGGGATTGTCGCTCTTCGACTACTGGACGAGATCGGCGACCGATGCGCCCCAAACCTTTTCGGATACCCACCCGATCCAGGTCACCGACACGCGCACAGCTCGCCGATAACGAGACCGGCGACCCGCGCGGCCCTATGATTCGCGAATGTTTGCTGACGTCTCTTGTGATCCGGTCGCAGCGGTAGAGACGCTGCACGCCGACCTGGCAGCCTGGCTCGGTTCCAACGCGGGCATGGAGGTTTTCGAACGATTTGCCGCGGTCCAGCACGAGGAATTCTCGATGGTGACCACCTCCGGCGAGATAATCGGCCGAGCCGAACTACTCGCGGGGTTACGTGGCGCCCGAAATATCCAGCCGGGGTTGAAGATCGATATCTCCGACGTGCACGAGCTGGCTCGCGAAGGAAACCTCGTAGTCGTCCGTTTCATGGAGCTGCATCGCGTCGGCGGAACTGGCAGCTGCCGACAGGTGACCGCCGTACTGATCGCCGAGGGTCCGGAGTTGCGCTGGCGCACCGTGCACGAGACCGAAATCTCTACCTGACAACGGCCTTCGCGAGGATCAGCTGGGTCGCTTGCCGTCCAGGAAGAATACCGCCTCCCAGAGGTGGCCGTCGGGGTCGGCAAAATAGCCGGCATAGATGCCCCATGGACGTTCGAGTGGCGGGCGGACGACGGTGCCACCGGCTTGACGTGCCCTTTCCAGGACCTCCTCGACCTCCTCTCTGGTGTCGACGAAGTAACCGAGACTCATTGCGGCACCGGTGACCGGGCCATCGGGGAGGTCGGCGTCCTTGGCGAGGTCGGTGCGGCCGTAGAGCGAGAGGAGGAGGCCGTTGTCGAGGGTGAACATGGCGGCCGAACCGCCGGGGGTGTCGTCGCCGCCCACGTACTCGGTGCCGATGATGCCAGGCGAGGGCAAGCCGAGACCTTCGTGGTAGAAGCGGAACGAGCGATCGAGGTCGCTCACGGCCAGTGTGATGGCGTTGATGTGGGTCCTCATATCTACACTCAACCTGCGCGCCATCGCGAAGTCTTGAAGAAATCGGACGGCAGGTCGCGGCCGCTGCGCTCAGTCGGCGCGTCCCGCTCTGTCCTGCTCACCGGGCAGCAATCCGGTCACGACGACAACCGCGAGGACGAAGGCCACCAGTGCGCAGCCGGTCCTGGTGAAGTGGAGCAGCTCCCAGCGCCGCAAAATCTCGGTGTAGTCGCTCGGCGGGCCACTGACCGCCCACACCTTGATCTTTTGGTTGATCGGCACATTACCGAGGCGGGTAACCAGGAACGAGGTGACCGCGAGCCCCGATGCTCCGGCGGCCAGCCATCGGGATCGTGACGTCGATCGCACGGCCAGCATCAGCGTGCTCAGTATGGTCAGCCCCATGAGGATCTGCATGACCGGACCATTGACCCGCATGAGCGCGACATGGAAGGTGAACCGGACGTCCAGCGGCACCTCACGGAATGCGTACAGCACATTGACCGCGCCGTATCCGAAGGCTCCGGCCAACAGGCCGGGGAACAGTACTGCCGCTGACCGAACGAGTTTCGACTGCATGAGGAACTCCCGTCTCAATTATCGCAACATCAAGTTGCGATGCGATAATCTAGAGCTTGCCCCGAACCCGCCGATATCGCAACAAGGAGTTGCAATGAGTTCCCCCGCACCGCTGGGACGTGGCCCGAAGGTTCGTGCCGCGGTACTGGCCGCGACCGTCGAGGAGCTCGGCGAGCAGGGCTACGCGGCACTCACGATGGAGAACGTGGCCCGGCGCGCAGGGGTCCACAAGACCACCGTCTACCGCCGCTGGCCCGACCGCGACGCTCTGGTCACCGATGCGCTCGCCGACAGCGTCACCGCCGAAATCCCCATCCCCGATACGGGTTCGATCGACGAGGACCTGCGCGACCTGGCACGAGGCCTGGTCGCATGGGTGAAAAGCACAGGCGGACAAGCGGTCTTGTCAGTACTGCTCTCTGAGACGGCGGGATCGGCCCGCCCGCCCGACGCGGTCAGGCACGTCTTCCGCGACCGCATCCGAAAGTCGCTGCCGGTGGTCGTCCGCGCCGTCGAGCGCGGCGAACTGCCCGAGGGTACCGATGCGGGCGAACTCGTCAAGGCGCTGGTCGCGCCGATCTACTTCCGCGCGCTCATCACCCGAGAGCAGGTGACCGACGCGACCGCCGACGCCGCTGCCGCGCTGGCACTCACCGGTGCCCGAGCCGGACTGTTCGGCTGAGCTGTTCGGTGCGGCTTTCCTCCGATTATTGCCGCAACCGAGAACTGCTGAATTCGAATGATGCGTACGGGGCATCGATGCTCACCCTCAGATCACCGACGCCCCTCCGTATGTCCCGCGATTCTCGCGGACTCGGCAATCTTCTTAAGTGTGTTCAGATGCGCCGCCAGTGCGGAGCGGCCGAGAGCGGTCAGCGCCAACCAGGTGCGCGGAGTTTTCCCGACATACCCCTTTCTGGCGGATACGTAACCTATCTCCTCCATTGCCGAGACGAGCTTCGACAGGTTGGACGGGGTGAGTTCGCAGTAGGTCTGGACGGCCTGGAATTCCGCTTCATCACAGCCCGACAGGTAGGCGGCGACCCTGATCCGGGATGCGGACCGGAACGCCGGGTCCAGTTCACCTGACGCGGTCATCTACGTCGCCCCAGCACGAACACTACTGCGAGCCCGACGATCACCCCGATGGCAACGTAGATCCACCGGAGTTCAGCGGAGGCGTTCACCGCGCTGATGAGAAAAGCGATGGCGCAGACGGTAAGTGTTGACGCCTGACCGCGAGCCGAGCCACGCAGGCCGCGAACTCCATTCTTGCGCCGCGATGACGAGTACAAGAGCACCCCGACACCAGCAAGGGCGACGGCGACTCCGATGAGAAGCACTCGCAACCAGGGGGTCGGCGCGGCCTGTCCGGCCAGCGCCACCCCGCTGCCGATCAGGACCCCACAGGTAACCGGCATCCAGGCGGGCATCGGCGGCAGTACTGCGGACTGATACGAGTCCCGGGCCCCATCCAGATGTTGTCTTGCTTCGCTCGGTTCCATGTTGCCAACCTAGCATCTAGTTTCCAAAGATTCAACAGCTTTCCTACCTGGTAAATGTTTGGATGAGCTCGAAACGGGGAGATGTCAGACGTGCTCGAATTCCACGGACTGACAAAGCAATTCGGCGATAAACAGGTCTGAACGGGCTGACGTTCGACGTCCGGCCCGGTGAGCTGTACGGGTTCCGCGGCGCGAACGGCGCAGGCAAGACGACAGCCATGCGGATCGCGCTCGGCGTGCTGTTCGCGGATGCGGGCGAGGTCCGATGGAACGGCGCGGTGGTCGACGAGCAGTCCCGCCGCCGCATCGGATACCTGCCCGAAGAGCGCGGGCTGTACGCGAAGATGCGCCCGCGTGAACAGCTGGCCTACTTCGCCGAGCTGAGCGGAATGCCGCGCAGACAGGGGCTGCGACGCGGACTAGTTGATGGAGCGCATGGGCGTCAAGATGGAACCCAAGGATGTGCTGGACAAGTTGTCGCTCGCTAATTCCGGCGGGCTTCGAGCGCATCCAGAATCAGATCCAGGCCGTAGCCGAACTCGCTGGCGTGGTCGTAGCCCGGCCGTAAAGCGTGGTCGACGATCATCTCCCTGAGGTACGGCAACTGATCCTGCGGCAGGTGCTCGAGGATGCCGCCCGCCACTTCCTCGACTTCGTCGGGCGTCGTCACCGGCAAACTCGCCTCCTGAAGGACATACCCGCCGATATAGCTGTCGATGAGCGACACAGCGTGGGCCGCCATCGGCAGTGTGAACCCCGCCTCTCTGAGGACTCCGAGGACGGCGTCGTGATGGCGCAGTGTGGCCGGTCCCGGGTTGCGACGGGAGTCCATGAGACCGAGAGCCCACCGGTGCGACGACAGGACCGTACGCGCGGAGCAGGCGCGCGCACGGAGCACGTCGCGCCAATCCGCACCATCGGCGCTGGGCAGCTCGATCGCCGCGAACACCACGTCGACCACCCCGTCGAGGATCGCGTCCTTGTTCGGTACGTGGTGGTAGAGCGACATCGCCTCCACACCCAGTTCCTGCGCCACCCGTCGCATCGTGATCGCCTCCACGCCACCGCGATCCGCAACCCGGATCGCGGCTTCCAGCACACGCCCGCTGCTGAGTGGTGGTCGTGACACGGCGGCTCCCGGGACGGATGCATTGACAGGCTTACGCGCGTAAGACTACCTTACAGATGTAAGCCCGCCTTACAGGCGTAAGCCGACCACGTTGTACCAGATGGAAGCTCGGCGAATCCGACCCACGACGCTCCCCCGCCGAGACGAGAAAAGGAGATCGCAATGCCGATGCCGAGGTGGTGGGGACACATCAACAAGCGAGTGTTCAACCCGCACGCAATCGCGGGCGGAAAGTGGCCGGTGCTGACGCACATCGGTCGCACCTCCGGCGCGACGTACCGCACGCCGCTCGAGGCACACCCTGTCGACGGCGGCTACCTGTTCGTTCTGGTGTACGGATCTGGTGCGGACTGGGTCCAGAACATCCTCATCGCCGGCGGCGCACAGCTCCGAATCGACGGGCAGGAAATAGAACTCGCGGCCCCACGCCTCCTCGGGAAAGACGAGGCGTTCCAAGCCCTCTCCGATGAGGCGACCCGTCCGCCAAAGGTGCTTCGCATCACCGAATTCCTCCGCATGGACCTGGCGACATGCTGACGATCGGATCCGGATCGCACGCCGCCTTCAGCGACGGCGGCGGCCACCCAGTAGGCAGTCACCACCACTCCTCTCAGCTGGTGTGAACGATCCGAAAGCGATCGGGTTCCGCCGGATCTCGATCAACGACTTGGATTGGCGGCCGAGCCCATTGCCAAACGCTGATGCCTGGCGTGCGGGATAATTGGATCTGCCCGCGGGTGCCTTCGACCGCGACGCGCGGCCAGGATTCGGCAGTGCTCGCCCGGCCCGCACCGTGAGAACGCAACACAGCGGCGAGGACAGCGATCGTGTCGTAGCCCTCGAAGGCTACGAAGGAGGGCGCTGCGGCCAGCCGCTCGCGCAGCGTCGTCTCAACTCGTGCACCGAGCGGGCTGAGGCGCTCGGGCAGGTAGCGCAAGAACGGGATCGCGGCGCTGTCGTCGCCCAGCAACGACACCCATTCGGCGAATTCCGGTTGCCCGGCCGGAGCACCAATCATGATCGCGGCGAGGCGCTGGTCGCGGCGGACAGACTTGACGATCGACACTGCCGGCTCCGGGTGGCCGACCAGAAGAAGAAGGGCTGTCGCGCGACTGTCGACGAGTTCGTCGCACACGGCCGTGGGGGCGAGCACGCGCATGTCGAGTTCGATGATGGTGCCGCCGCGTGGACTGAGGTAGTCCCGCAGAATGCGGGACCCCGATACCCAGTAGACGCTCGACTCGGCTGCCACGGCGATTCGACGGTGGCCCGCGCTGAGGAGAAAGTCTGCGTAGACCTGCCAGCCGCGCGACTGCGGCGGAGCCAGGCGCGCGACCCATTCCGTTGGCTGTTCGGTCAGCGCGTCGAGAACCGCTGACGAGCAGAGGAACGGCAGGCCGAGGGCGTCGGCCCTGGCGGCAGCGACGCGAGCGACAACGCTGTGATACTCCCCCGCCAAGGCAGCCACGCCAAGGCGAGCCAATTCATCCACGGCCGCCTCGGCCCGCTGCGGATCAGCCGCGGTGTCTCGGACCACCAGCTCGAGTGGTGTTCCGAGGATCCCGCCGGCGTCATTGACTTCGCGAACGGCCAGCTCGAGCCCCGCGAGCAAGTGTTGGCCTGCCTCGACCCAGCCGGGTCGAGTCAGCGGAACGAGAGCGCCGATCTGGACGGATGGTGCGTCAGCCTGCCCCGCTCCAGATGGCGTTGATGGCGTATTCATGCCGGACATTGCATCCACCACCATCGCCAACAGGCAACCGATTATCTGTTCGCTGAGCTGCGGGCCGGCACCACCGCACCGACGGCAGCTGCACGGCCACAGCACGGACGTGCTCGCCAGTTGCAGCGTCTCGGCTCCGATGGCATCTTGCAGCCAGAGTCCAGATACTCCACGGGGAGTAGGCTTTCGGCAATTCGCGAGGGGGTGACCGCCGTGGCGGGGTGGATTGTCGAGTCGACGATCGGCGGGCAGGCACCCGAGGTAATACAGCCTTACCGTGGGGTTGTGACTATTGACATCACCTCGCAGGACTGGGTGCCCGATTCCTGCACCCTGCCCACTGCCGAGCGCCCGATACGACTCGCTGAGTTCGACGAGTTCTTCGCGACCTCGATGCATAGTGCCGTACGACCCCAACCGACCAGGTTGGATTTGCGGCTCGCAGCGAGCGTGGAACCTACCGGGCGAGAGCTGGTCGCGCGGGAATCCGCGTGCTGCTCATTTCGTAGGGTTCATCGCATGACTGTGCTGCGCTCGCTGCTGTTGTTCGCGCTGGCCGCCGTCGCCGAGATCGGCGGCGCATGGCTGGTCTGGCAAGGGGTGCGCGAACACCGGGGGTGGGTCTGGATCGGTGCAGGCGTCATCGCCCTTGGCCTGTACGGATTCGTCGCGACCCTGCAACCTGATGCCAACTTCGGACGCATCCTGGCCGCCTACGGCGGCGTCTTCGTCGCAGGTTCCCTCGCCTGGGGTATGGCCCTGGACGAATTCCGCCCCGATCGATGGGACATCACCGGCGCTTTGATCTGCCTGGTCGGCGTCGCAGTCATCATGTACGCGCCGCGCAGCGCCTGAATCCGAGCACCCCTTCGCTCACAACGGGCTGCTCGCCCGAGACCGTCGGCTTCGTCGTCGTTGAACAAGCCGCCGGTCAAGCCGGAGTTCAACCCCCGTATAGCAGCCGTTTGAGGGCCAGAAGGTCGCCCACAAGGGCCACGCTTCCTTCGGCGAGCGCAGTGTCGAGCGAGGCTGGATCAGCCAGCAGGCTGCCGAGCGTCTTGGGGTCTGTACGAAGCGAGATGTCGGCCGTGGCCGGTTCACCGCTGTGCACCTGAACCTTTCCGGAAGCTACGCAGACCGTCCAGACCGAGCCGTCGAGATCGAGTCGACAAACGATCGGCGGCGAATCGGGACGAGCGGCACCTCGCAGAAAGATCAGCACCGAGGTGGCGCTGAGCGAGGTGGGCTCTGGAGGGTTGGGGGCATCGATCCCCCAATCGCCAAGGGCTAGAACGATCGGTTCCAGCTTCCGGCCCCACTCTGTCAGTTCGTAGACCTGCGGGCCTGCCGTTGACGTCAGCTTGCGGCGACCGATCACCCCGTGATGTTCGAGTTCTCGAAGTCGATCGGCAAGAAGGTTCGAGCTGGCGTGCGGCAGAGCGTGCCGCAGCTCGGAGAAGCGTTGCGGCACCAAGAGCAGCTCCCGGACAACCAGCAGTGCCCACCGCTCCCCGACTACGTCGAGAGCCCGAGCGATCCCACATGAGTCCCGATAGCTCCGACTGGTCGGCATCGCTACACCCTCTTGTCCTCTGGATCCGAAACTACCACTGATAGTAGTTGCTTTTCACAACTCTTTGGCTCACCGCACCCGGCGACGTCTAGAGCCCGAGGCATCGACATGAGTCCTCATGGCTACGACTGCTCGACACGGCCACTACCCCTTTCGTGACCTGATTCGAAACTGCAACTCATAGTGATTGTTTTTAACAACTCGATGTGGTTATTGTTTAGCGGCAGCCCGAACTCGCGCGACAACCCGGACAGACAGGAACCTGCGATGAGTACTTCGCTTTCGAGACAGACCCCAGCCTCAGATCAGAAGTCCCAGCATGCATCGATCGTGGATCCCGATGCGCACCAAGTCTTGTTCGAGAATGAACACGTTCGGGTGATCCATGCCCGCGCCTCGCACGGTTGGGAAAGTGCGATGCACTCGCACCCGCCGATGCTGGTGGTCAACCTCGGCTCCGGGCGACAGAAAGTGACCTGGGCGGATGGGACGACGCAGATCGTGGACCTGAACCCCGGTGCGGTCGTCTGGCAAGAAGACGCTTTCGATCACGCCTGGGAGTTACTGGCGGGCGAGGTGAATGTTGTTCTCGTCGAGGTCAAGTCGGCATCCGTGACATAAACACGGCCTGAGCCCCACGCATCAATCATCGACATCGGGCCCACTCCGAGCCTGATGCGCACTACCCGCTACTTGCACACAATAGGGAGATTCAATGACCACCCCGAAACCCGGCAGCATCCTGCTCGGCAGCACTCGGCCCGCGGTGCTGCGCGACTGGTACCGCAAGGCACTCGCCCCAGAACACAAGGGCGAAGGGGCGATCGATCTCGGAGGGTTTCTGCTGGTCATCGACCAACGGGACGACGTCGGCTCGACAACCAGCGAGCCGGGCCGGGTGATCCTCAACTTCCACGTCGACAATTTCGACGAGGTCGAAGAACAGTTGCGGGCGGCGGGCGTGGATTGGATCGCCCCCGCCGAGGATCGCCCGGCCGGACGTTTCGCGACCTTCGCCGACCCTGACGGAAACTATCTTCAGATCATCCAGTTCAAGCGCGACGAGTGAGCCCGGCCTCGGCCCACACGTAAACCTGGGTGAGCGGAATGAGGTACCCGCGCCGCGCGGGCCAGGCCGATGAGAATGCCGCCTGGCCCGCACGGCGGTTGACGTCGGGTCACAGCGGAGATTTATGAGAGCGGATGACGGGATTTGAACCCGCGACCCTCACCTTGGCAAGGTGATGCGCTACCACTGCGCTACATCCGCATTCACGTCACGACGGCTAGGCCATCGCGGCGTGACAACAATATTAGCGTGCCGCTCACACGACCGGTTGCAGAGCCTCGCGGTTTCGGCGTAGGCCCAACCCTGCGGCGAGGAAGCAGGCGAGGGCCACGACGACGACAAACCACGGAAAGACTGTGGTCAGGCCCCAGGTCGTGGCTGCCCAACCAGCGAGGATGGTGGGTAGTGCCATGGCGGTGTAGGCGAGTAGGTAGTACGCCGACATGGTCTCGCCGCGTTTGTGTTGTGGCACTACCTCGGACAAGTGCCGCAGTGAGCCGCCGAAGCCGAGGCCGAATGTCACACCGAGCAGGACACCTGCGCCGAGGACGACGACCCAGTTGTGGGTGCCGAGGGCGGGGATGGTGAGCAGCAGCGCGATTGCCATGCCGGTGTCACCGATGATCGCCGCCTTTCGCGCGGGGATGCCGGTCGCGAAGAGCTGTGCGGTGGCGCCGGATATGGCCGTCGACGCGACTACCGCGCCGCCGAACACCAGGTTGTGGATGCCGGTTTTCTGAGCGGCGAGCGAGGGATACAGCGAAAGCAGCACGCCGAGCACCGACCATGCCGCCATCACGCCGATTGCCGAGAACCAGAAGTCCGCTCGAATCTCTTGCGGAACAGAGGGTTTCGCGATCCGAATCCGACCGGCGACCCGCGCGTTGTGGGGCTCGTTCAGCGCGAGCACGCCGGCGCCGATGATCAAGCAGACCACAGTGATGACGACATAGGGCGTGCGCAGCGGGTTCGGCGCGTACTGAGCCAGCAGCGCGGACCCCAGAATCGCCACGGCCATACCGACATTGAATGCGACACCACTGAGCTGACCGGACCGCGCGCCTCTTGTCGGCCGCATGTCCAGCAGCGCCGCGGCACCAGCGACGACCGTCGAGCCGACCGCGATCCCGTGCAACGCCCGAGCCAACAGCAGCATCGGTACCGAATCTGCCAGCATGAACACCACGAGTCCGACGATCATGGTGGCAATAGCCCCGAGCAGTACCGGTTTGCGCCCGACGACATCGGAGATCCGACCCGATACCAGCACGGCAACGAGCGCGGCGACCGCGTACACGGCGAAAACAAAGGTCGTGGTGAGCGGCGAGAGGTGCCACTCCTTCTCGTAGATGCCGTACAGGGGTGCGGGCACCCCCGACACTCCGAGCGCTACGCCGCTGGCGGCCAGCACCAGCGGGTAGGCCCAGCTCTGCGAAGTCTGTGTATCCACAGCCACGACTGTCGCTGCCATCGCAGCTCCCATCAGGTAAGTTTGATTCTCATCGAACTCGATTACCCTACATTTAGTATGATGATCATCAAACCCTAGAGTGAGGTAGATCATGACTGGAGCTAAGGAGTTGGCTGCGGGTACCGCACCATCGCCGGTGGCTCCGCTGGCCACAGTGCTGGGCGCACTACAGGACCCAGTGCGACTCGAGATGGTGCGGCGCCTCAGCAACGCGGCCGACGCCGTGCGTTGCAGCGCGCTATACGAGGTGATCAACAAGTCCACCGCGACGCATCATTTCAAGATTCTGCGCGAAGCGGGCATCATCGAGCGACTGATCATCGACGGCCAAACTTGCCAGCGACTGCGCACCGAAGACCTCGACAACGCCCTGCCCGGTTTGCTGGCCGCCGTGGTTGATGCGGCCAATCAGGCTCGCACAACCTGAAACGGCGTCATCCGGACCACGCGGGGTCGGCACCAACGCGGCGACACCGATTCGAACATCCCAACCCAGACCCCCAGATGAGCCATGAGTGGCAGAGCATTCCGCCTGATAAGCCGGCAGTGGCGACGCGCCTCCTATCCTCCGGCCCGATCTGGTGCATCGGGGGGCGAAGTCGGGAGCGGCGGGATCGTCACGCGAAAGGTCGGTATGGGTGGCAGCGGACGCAGCGGTGGGAACTGCGGGGTTTTCGGCAAATTCAAACGTTCCTCGCTGTGGAATGTCCGCGTCACCATGTGGTCTGTGCCCCACCAGGTTCCGCAGGCCGCGAGCGCGAGCAGCGGCACCGCGATGAGCATGATCCACCGGATCCGAAACTGCGCCTTCTCCAGCAACACCGCCATCAACATCTCGATCACCAGGGTCGCCCCGATGATCGACACGATGGCTATGACCACCCATAGCGCGGCGGGCTGCCGGGACCAATGCCGCAGCGCGGCAAGCAATCCCATGGTGACCGTCCCGACAGCGAGCACGATGGCAACGCCACCGACGGCGTAGTCGTAACTCGCCTCCCGATCTTCCTCTCCGCCGGTTCTGCGCAACCAGGCGCCGAAGAACAGCAAGTGCGCGAGCGCGGCACCGATGACGCCCGCCTCCAGCAGGATGTACCCGCCGCGCACCGAATCCGCCGTCCAGTCCAGCCGCACGATAATGGTGCCGAGGTCAGCGATCACCGTCGCAAGTACCAGCACGACCAGTGCGAGCACTGCCGCTGGCCGACGCAACCGCTGCCGTAAATAGCCCCGCGGCAACTGTTTTCGCAACACCCGGAATACCCTGGTCCAGGCCACCGGGACGATCACGAACAGCGCAAGGCTCAGCAGCCGCAGCACGCCGGGACCGATCCACATCGAGCCGATCGCCACGCCGATCGCGTAGAACCACAACCACGCCGCCAGCCGCAGCAGCGCCCGCCAGGTAATGGCGGCCAACTGTTGCCGGGCCTCGTCGTGACCAGGACGGGAGCCCAGCACCCCACGCAAAATCCGCACGGCACTGCGCCGCGATATCGCCAGCTTCGCCTTCTCGGCCAGGAGATCGGAATGGGTCGGATCGGCGGCAAGCCCCGCGTCGAGATGCTTTTCGGCGGCCTCACGGTCGCCGAGCCGCCGGTAGACGTTCGCTATGTACGCATGGGTGCCAGCATGACCCGGTGCCTGCCGAGCGGCCGCTTCGAGCGCATGCCGCGCCTCCGCCCGCAGCGGCGCGGACTTGACCGGCGCCCCGGAGATCACCATGGCCAACGTCAACAGGCTGGACACCCGGTCCGGCTCCAGCGCCATCGCAGCCCTGGCGTACCGCAACGCCGACGCGTTCTTGCCCCGCGCCTCGTAGGCCATGGCCAAGGTCAGATGCGCGTCGTAGCGATTCGGGTCGGTCGCGATCGCCCACCCCGCCATCCGCAGCGCGTCCTCGGTATGACCGAGCCGATACTCCAGATCGGCCATCCGCTCGAGAAGCATCGGATTGTTCGGCGCCGCGACGAGCGCCACGCCGACAATATGGCGCGCTTCGTCCAACCGCCCGAGCTCCGCCGCCACCTCCGCGCGCTCGAGCGCCGTCATCGATTCCATATTCCCCCGATCAAGTCGACGCTTCCCGTCGGCTACCCCCCGGTCAACTCCCGACCAATCGTCGCACGGCGGTCGGCAATTCGCGGGTGCGCCGGTAGGGCCCCGCGACAGACACGGCGAACGGCCTTGCCAGCAGCGTAGCCGCGATCGCCGACACCTCCTCGGTAGTCACCGCGTCGATGCGCGCCAACGTTTCCGAGACACTCCGATGGTTGCCGTAACTGAGCTCGCTGCGGCCGATCCTGTTCATCCTGGATGCGGAATCCTCCAGACCGAGCACGAGTCCGCCGCGCAACGACCCCTTGGCGCGCGCACACTCGGCGTCGGTGATCCCATCGGCGGCAACCTCTTCCAGCGCACCGCGGGCCAGCGACGCCACCTTGCCGAGGTTTTCCGGCTGGCAGCCGATGTACACCGAGAACGCGCCGGTATCGGCGAAGGTGTCGACACCCGAGTACACCGAGTACGCCAGTCCGCGCTCCTCCCGAATGCGTTGGAACAGACGGGAACTCAGTCCACCACCGACCACGGTATTGAGCACCGACAGCGGCCAGCGCTGCTCCCCCTCGTGCCGCCCGAAGGCACGCACCCCGAAGGCCAAGTGGGCCTGTTCGCTATCACGATGGATCCTGTGCAGTTCCGGCTCGCTATGCGGCCGGAACCGTCCCTCGCGCCGCGGTGCGGGCGCGGCAACCGGATCGAGCCGGTCGGCGAACGCGCGGTGCACCAGTTCCACCGTGTGCTCGTGCTCGACGTTGCCCGCCACCGCGACGACCATCCGGTCCGGCCGGTAGCGGCGCGTGTGGAACCCGCGGAGCTGCGCGGCCCGCATGGATTCGATGGACTCGATGGAACCGATCACCGGACGCCCGATCGGATGATCACCGAACAGCGCGCTGAGAAACGCGTCGCCGACCAGGTCCTCCGGATCGTCGTCGCGCATGGCGATTTCCTCGAGCACCACTTGTCGTTCCACGTCTACGTCGGACGCACGGCACAGGCCGTTGAGCACCACGTCGGAGACCATGTCGACCGCCAGCGCCAGGTCCTCGTCGATCACATGCGCGTAATAGCAGGTCTGCTCCTTCGCGGTGAACGCGTTGAGCTCACCGCCGACGGCATCCATCGCCTGCGCGATGTCCAGCGCCGAGCGCGTCGGAGTCGCCTTGAACAACAGGTGTTCCAGGAAGTGCGCGGCACCGGCGACGGTGGGTCCTTCGTCGCGCGAACCGACGCCGACCCAGACTCCGATCGAGGCCGAGCGGACGCCGGGCACGTGCTCGGTAACCACGCGTAATCCACCGGGCAGCACAGTGCGTCGCACACCTGTGTCGGTCATCGGTGACTGTTCGGTCCGCGGCGGGGGTCGCAGCATCGCGGAGCGATCCGTTGAGGGGTGGCGGTCAGGCGACGGGAGGGCAGAACCCCCCTGCTCGCCGGGGAGCAGGGGGGTTGCCGTCTTCTTCTTCGTCACAAGGACAAGTACTACTCGGTCTCCGCCGCGCCCGCGTCAACGGTCTCGGCGGCAGCAGGCTCTTCGGTGGTCTCCTCGACCGGCACCAGCGAGATCTTGCCGCGGTTGTCGATATCGGCGATCTCCACGCGCAGCTTGTCGCCGACGTTCACCACGTCCTCGACCTTGGCGACGCGCTTGCCGTTGCCGAGCTTGGAGATGTGGACCAGGCCGTCACGACCCGGCAGCAGCGAGACGAACGCGCCGAAGGCGGTGGTCTTGACGACCGTGCCCAGGAAGCGCTCGCCGACCTTCGGCAGCTGCGGGTTCGCGATGGCGTTGATCATGTCGATCGCCGCCTGCGCCGCAGGGCCGTTGGTCGCACCGACGTAAACGGTGCCGTCATCTTCGATCGAGATGTTGGCGCCGGTTTCCTCGGTGATCTGGTTGATCACCTTGCCCTTGGGTCCGATGACCTCACCGATCTTGTCGACCGGGATCTTGATCGCGGTGACGCGTGGCGCGTACTGGCTCATCTCGTCCGGAGTGTTGATGGCCTCGGCCATGACCTCCAGGATGGTGGCGCGAGCGTCGTGTGCCTGAGCGAGCGCACCGGCGAGCACCTGCGAGGGGATGCCGTCGAGCTTGGTGTCGAGCTGCAGCGCGGTGACGAAGTCACTGGTGCCGGCAACCTTGAAGTCCATGTCGCCGAAGGCATCCTCGGCGCCGAGGATGTCGGTGAGCGCGACGTAGCGGACCTCGTCCTCGCCCTTGTCGTTCTTGATGGTGTCCGACACCAGGCCCATGGCGATACCGGCGACCGGCGCCTTCAACGGCACACCGGCGTTCAGCAGCGACAGGGTCGAGGCGCACACCGAGCCCATCGAGGTGGAACCGTTGGAGGACAACGCCTCCGACACCTGACGGATGGCGTACGGGAACTCTTCCTGGCTCGGCAGCACCGGCATCAGGGCCCGCTCCGCGAGCGCGCCGTGGCCGATTTCGCGGCGCTTGGGCGAACCGACGCGACCGGTCTCACCGGTGGAGAACGGCGGGAAGTTGTAATGGTGCATGTAGCGCTTGCTGGTCTCCGGGCCGAGCGAGTCGACCTGCTGCGCCATCTTCACCATGTCGAGGGTGGTGACGCCCAGGATCTGGGTCTCGCCACGCTCGAACAGGGCCGAACCGTGTGCACGGGGCACAACGGCGACCTCGGCGGAGAGTGCGCGGATGTCCGCGAGACCGCGACCATCGATGCGGAACCCGTCGGACAGAATCCTTTGACGGACAAGCTTCTTGGTTACCGAGCGGAATGCGGCGCCCAGCTCCTTCTCGCGGCCGACGAAGTCGTCGCCGAGGCGGGAGAGCACGTCGACCTTGATCTCGTCGATCTTGTCTTCACGCTGCTGCTTGTCGGCGATGCTCATGGCCTCGCCGAGCTCACGCTTGGCGGTACCCTCGACGGCCTCGAAAACGTCCGCGCCATACGGCGGGAACAGCGGGAACTCGGCGGTCGGCTTGGCCGCCAGTGCGGCCAGATCCTGCTGCGCCTTGCACAGACGGGCGATGAACGGCTTGGCCGCTTCCAGGCCCTCGGCGACGACAGCCTCGGTCGGTGCCTGCGCGCCACCCTCGATCAGCGCGATGACCTTGGTGGTTGCCTCGGCCTCGACCATCATGATCGCGACATCGCCGGACTCGACGACACGCCCGGCGACGACCATGTCGAACACGGCGCCCTCGAGCTGCTCGACGGTCGGGAACGCGACCCACTGGCCCTCGATCAGCGCGACGCGGACGCCGCCGACCGGCCCGGAGAACGGCAGGCCCGAGATCTGGGTGGACGCGGATGCGGCGTTGATCGCGACGACGTCGTACAGGTCGTTCGGATCGAGGCTCATCACGGTGACGACGACCTGGATCTCATTGCGCAGTCCATCGACGAAGGACGGGCGCAGCGGCCGGTCGATCAGGCGACAGGTGAGGATCGCGTCGGTGGACGGACGGCCCTCGCGGCGGAAGAACGAGCCGGGGATGCGGCCCGCGGCGTACATCCGCTCCTCGACGTCGACCGTCAGCGGGAAGAAGTCGAACTGCTCTTTGGGGTGCTTGCCCGCGGTGGTCGCCGACAGCAGCATGGTCTCGTCGTCCAGGTAGGCAACGACCGAACCGGCGGCCTGACGGGCCAGACGGCCGGTCTCGAAGCGGACGGTGCGGGTGCCGTAGCTGCCGTTGTCGATCAGCGCGACGGACTCGAACACACCGGGTTCAACCTCTACGGCAGAGGACGTGCGTTCAGTTGTTTCGGTCATTTTCTTCTCTCAACCTCTCGTCTTCGCCGAGTCGAGCGCGTCATGGGCGCGACTCGGCTATTCGTCAGCCGTACCGGATACGGGCGCGCGGCAACCCTCCTGGCTGCAACGCGCGCACCCGGCCAGATCCCCTTGGATTCGGCGACGCGGAGGCGGTCATCGATCGAAGCCCGCCGGCGACGGTGCTCCACTGTGACTGGAGCCCTCACCTGCCGGGAGGCCACTACCGAAGACCGACGCCACGCGGCGGGTGCATACGGCTGTGCAATGTTGTTGTGTAGATGGGCGATGCTGTCTCGAGCAACCTACGAACAGTCGCTCCGGCGCATACCCCTCATACACAATTAGCCAACGGGGAGATTGTACGTCTCCCCGTTGGCCAGGTATTCCACCGCCTCCGCCTACGCAGTGTGTCGGGAGTACCACTCCCAACCCGACCACCACGGAGCGAGTCTTACGGGCGACGTTCGCGGCGATGCAAATCGAACACAGCGCTGCAAAATACTATCGACGCAGGCCGAGGCGCTCGATGAGCGAACGGTAGCGCGCGATATCGCTCTTCTGCAGGTACTTCGAGAGCCGACGACGACGGCCGATCAGCGCGAGCAGACCGTGGCGCGTGTGGTGATCGTGCTTGTGCACCTTCAGGTGCTCGGTGAGGTCGGAGATTCGCTTGGACAGCATCGCGATCTGGGCTTCCGGCGAACCGGTGTCCTTCTCGTGCAGGCCGTATTCCTTGAGAATCGTCGACTTCTGCTCAGTGGTCAGAGCCATGGGGCGTCCACTCCTATTTTCAGTACCGCGCTCGGAATCCGGTTTCCCGGAGGGTGCCACCGCGGACCGCAGCAAACCCGAGGATCGACCTTACCGGACCCCCACGGCGAACATCGCATCGGGCAGTAGGGCGAAAACTATCCGGTCCACCACGGAGCGAGTCTTACGAGCGACGTTCGCGGCCGGCTCGCTTCCGGGCACTCGAAGCGCATGCGCCGAAGGCGCGAGTCTCGAGTGCTCGGAAGCGAGCCTTCGTGGCCGCGAACACGCAGCGCCGCAGGCGCTGCAAATCAAACACTGCCAGCGAGGACCTTGCGGGTGTTCTGCACGTCGCGGCCCATGGCCTCGAGCAATTCGTCGATCGAATCGAACTTGCGCATCCCACGCAGGTGCTCCACGAAGTCCACCGCGACATGCTGACCGTAGAGATCGGCCTCGCCGTCGAGTACGTATGCCTCGACGGTCCGCGCACGGCCGGAGAAGGTGGGGTTGGTGCCGACCGAGATGGCGGCCATCGCGCGTTCGCCCGGCGTCACGGTGCCGATGGTCGGGCCAGGGCCGAGCACGGTGAACCAGCCCGCGTACACACCGTCGGCGGGGATCGCCGCATGCATCGGCGGCGCGACATTCGCCGTGGGAAATCCGAGTTGCTTGCCACGTCCGTCGCCGTGCACCACGACACCCTCGACGCGGTGCGGCCTGCCGAGCGCCTCGGCGGCCGCACCCATATCGCCCGCGTCGACGCAGGCGCGAATGTAGGTGGAGGAGAAGGTGACCGCGTGCTCGCCGATCAGCTTCACGCCGTCGACCTCGAAGCCGAACCGGCCACCCAGCTCACGCATGGTGTCGATGGTGCCTGCCGCCTTCTTGCCGAAGGTGAAGTTGTCCCCCACCACTACCTCGACCACATGCAGCCGTTCGACCAGCAGATCATGCACGTACCGCGACGGCGGCAGCTTCATGAAATCTTGGGTGAACGGCATGACACAGAACACGTCGACACCGAGTTCCTCGGCCAACTCCGCACGTCTGGTCAACGTGGTCAGCTGCGCGGGATGTGAGCCCGGCCGCACAACCTCCATCGGATGCGGATCGAAGGTCATCAGCACTGCGGGAACACCGCGCGCGGCAGCGGCCTTCACGGCCCGGCTGATCAGCTGCGCATGACCACGGTGCACACCGTCGAACACACCGATCGTGAGGACACACCGCCCCCAGTCCGCGGGCACATCGTCGAGACTTCGCCATCTCTGCACACTGCGCAGCCTATATTGCAGAGCCGGACACAGTCCGACCGAAGCCCGCGCCGGGCCGCAGCGCAGCCGTGTCCCGTGCACAGCCGCCCGACCGAACTGGGGCGGCCGTGACGCAGACAGCCCAGGTGGCGAACGGGTTCGGGCGTGCTGATGTCACACAACGCTTCCGGTGCCGTGTACGGATGGTGCATACGGTGGTCACCCGTGCGGCGAGATGTGTGATTCGGCAGGCTTGTGCCTAAGCTCGGGTATGTGCCCGGTAAACGAGATATCGCCACCCGACGCGAGCTGGCCGACGTCGCGGCGCAGCTGACGAACGCCGCTCCGCAGCAGGCGGGTGGGTCGGCGCCGAGTGAATCGTATGGCGTCACCGTGACGATGGCGCCGGTGCTGTCGTCAGTGGCACAGGACTATCTGAAGGTGATCTGGACCGCGCAGGAGTGGTCGCAAGAGAAGGTGTCGACGAAGCTGCTCGCCGAACGAATCGGCGTTTCGGCCTCCACCGTCTCCGAGGCGGTCCGCAAGCTCGCCGACCAGGGTCTGGTGGAACACGCTCGCTACGGCGCCATCACGCTCACCGAGGACGGTCGCCTCGCCGCGATCGCCATGGTCCGCCGCCACCGGCTGATCGAGACGTTCCTCGTCAGCGAGCTCGGCTATGGCTGGGACGAGGTGCACGACGAAGCCGAGGTGCTCGAGCACGCGGTCTCCGAACTGTTGATGGCCCGCATCGACGCCAAACTCGGCTTCCCCGACCGCGACCCACACGGCGACCCCATCCCCTCGGTCGATGGCGCCGTCCCCACCCCACCGGCCCGTCAGCTGAGCGACTTCTCCGCCACAGAGTCCGGCCGGGTGGCCCGCATCTCCGATGCCGACCCCGACATGCTCCGCTACTTCGACTCCGTCGGCATCGCCCTCGACACCCCCATCGCCGTCGTGGAACGCCGAGACTTCGCAGGCACCATCGCCATCCGCATCGAAGACCGCACCATAGACCTCGGCAGCCCCGCCGCCGAAGCCATCTGGCTCACCACAACCGACTGAGCGCTACTCTTGGGTGACATCGAGTTGCCTTGCGGTGCAATGGAGTTCGCATCGACATACCGCCACGGCGCCATCACACGGAAGGCAGCCGTCACGGTACCGAGTCTCCGAAAGCTTCTCTGCTGGTGACGGATTCGCTAGGGGGCCGCCACATGCTCGATGCCCGCGAATATCCGAGCCGCGATCTATCGGTGAACGTCTTTGGCGGCAAATCTATTCGGCGCCATCGGTGATGATGTTCGGGCGCCGCCAACCGCCAGCGCGCGCCGGTCGGAATGCAGGCTAGTGGGCGCGGTGGCGCCCGCTGGGTTCGAGTCCGAAGCGCACGCCGTTGTGTTCGGTCAGCGGCGGCAGGATGGTGGTATCGGCGAGAGGGTCGTCGCGGAGGTGGCCGACGAACTGCTCGATCGAGTTGTAGCCCGAGGCCAGGATGGCGTCGAGTAGCTGTCGTGCGGCTTGCCGCGATTCGGTGTGGCTCATCGTCGCCCCGGAGTTCGGCTTTCTACGGATTCGGCTGCCGGTGTCACGTGCGCGTAGCTGTTGTCAATGACATCGGCGGTTGTGTCCTGAATGGTCTCCACAGTGGACCGGTCACTGTGTATTCGCTGCCGTCGACTGTAGGGATGGCGGCGGTTCACCACGAAGCGCCGATCGGGCGGGTTCTCGTGGTCGACATGCCGGGCCGGGCCTGAGTTCGGCGTGTTCAAGTGTTTCGGGTTGTTCGCTGCCGGGGTCCGGTGAGCGCGATTTGGAACCAGTGCGGCCAGCCGTATACCGCCAGCGAGATGAATCGGCCGATGGCGCCGAGCAGGAAGATTCCGGCGAGCCAGCGGATGACTACCGCCGAGATCGGAGACCGGCGGGCGGCCCAGATCCACACGGCGCCGTAGCCGACGAAGATCGCGCCGAAGAATCGGGTCTGGGTGTCGGCGGTCACTCCGGAGGAACCCATGTCGGGGATCCCGTCGATGCCGCATCACCGGCGAACTCGGCGAACTAGTACGCGAACGCTCCAGTACGCCTAGTCGACCAGCCCGCGCGGACGGATCACCATCACCGAGGCCGCGCGCTTGCCCTTCTCCTCCAGCAGCGCGATGGCCGTTCCATCCTCGGTCAGCGCCGCGTGTACGCCCTTGATTCCGATCGGCTCCAGCCAGCGCCCGTCGCGCAGCGAATCGGCTTCCTCGGCGTCAATGATGCGGTGTGGGAAGGCGGTTCGGACAGCGTCGTCCATGCCCAGGCTCAGCAGCGGGGTTTCGGCTTCCGCGGCGAGCGCCAATTCGTCCAGAGTGCGGGCGTGTTCGAGAGTGAAGGGGCCAACCCTGGTGCGACGCAGAGCGGTCAGGTGGCCGCCGACGCCGAGTGCGGCGCCGAGGTCGCGGGCCAGCGCGCGCACATAGGTGCCCGACGAGCATTCGACCTCGACATCGAGGTCTACGAAATTGCCGTCCGAAATGTCGTGGCGAGCGAGGATGTCGAAGCGGGACACCGTCACGGGACGGGCCGCGAGCTGCACGTCTTCACCCGCACGGTGGCGCGCATAGGCGCGTTCGCCGTTCACCTTGATCGCGCTGACTGTGGCGGGGACCTGTTCGATTTCGCCTGTCAGTTTCGCTGTCTGCGTGGCGATTTCGTCGTCGGCAAGGTACGTGGCCGGGGTGGTCGTGAGCACCTCACCCTCGGCGTCGTCGGTGGTCGTGGCCTGGCCGAGGCGAATGGTCGCGGTATAGGACTTGGTGGTCAGGGTGAGTAGACCGAGCAGCTTGGTAGCACGCTCCACCCCGAGCACGAGCACACCGGTCGCCATCGGATCGAGCGTGCCCGCGTGACCTACCTTCTTGGTACGCAACAACTTCCGAGATTTCGCGACGACGTCATGACTGGTCCAGCCGCCGTCTTTGTCCACGATCAGCAGGCCGCCGAGCACGTCGGGACGGACCGTCGAGTCCGCCATCAGCCGAGCACGATCGCGGTAAGGATGAGCCCGTCGCCGATCATCCAGCGGCCGTCGAACGAGGCCAGCGGGGTACCGCCGTCATTGGTCTGTCCGGGGACCAGCAGTTCGCTGCGGAATGTTCCCGTGCCCGCGCCGTCGGAGCTCTCGTCCACGGTGAAGGTGATGTGCGCGTCCTCGAAACCCAGCCAGCGCGACGTCAGCGGCCACCACGTCTTGTAGGTGGCTTCCTTGGCGCAGAACAGCAGTCGGTCGAGATGCAATGCGGTGACCGGGCTCGCAGTGTTCAGCCACTCCCGCTCGGGAGGCAGACTCACCGAATCCAGCACGCCCTCGGGGAGCGGACCATGCGGTTCCGCGTCGATGCCGACGGATCGGAATCGCAGTTTGTGCGCGAGCGCCGCAGCACGATATCCCTCGGTGTGGGTGAGGCTCCCGACGATGCCGCGCGGCCATATCGGCGCGCCCCGCTCGCCTTTCCCGATCGGCACCGGCGGCTCGCCGAGCTCAGCCAACGCCAGGCGCGCGCAATGGCGGGCCCCGATAAAGTCCCGACGCCGCTTCTCCACCGACTTCGCGATGAGATGCTCCTCCGCCGGGTGCGGCTTCAGCTCCTCCGGGTACGCCAACAGCTCGGCCGAGGCCACACCAGCAGGCAGAATTTTCTCGATCATCGCCAACGAGCGTAGTCGAGCCCGGCACCCGGGTGTCGGGTCAGACCCCGCGACGCCGTTCGGCCTTGCTTCGCATTTCTTCGGCGGCCGCTTCCATTTCCGGCGTGACCTGGAAGTGCCCGCCCCATTTGTTCAGCGAGCCCGGCGGGTATTCCGGGGTCGGCAGGATCTGGCGGAGCAGGCGATCGGGTAGGCCGCGGCGCTTCCATTCGCGGGGGTAGCCGAGGGAGACCTCTTCGAATCGCACGCCGTCGTAGTAGGAGGTGCGCGGAATATGGAGGTGGCCGTAGACCGAGCACAGCACGTTGTAGCGGGTGTGCCAGTCGGCGGTCAGATCGGTGCCGCACCACAGGGCGAACTCCGGGTAGAACAGTACGTCGGTGGGTTGGCGCACCATCGGGAAGTGGTTGATCATCACCAACGGCGTGCCCGGCGCAAGCGCGTCCAGCTTGCGTTTGGTGATCTGGACTCGGGCATGACACCAGGCGTCGCGCGTCGCGAACGGGTCCGGCGAGAGCAGGAACTCGTCGGTCGCCACCACATTGCGGTCGCGCGCGACGGCAAGCCCTTCCGTCTTCGTGGTGGTGCCCTTGGGCAGCCACGAGTAGTCGTAGAGCAGGAACATCGGGGCCAGCGTCACCGCACCGCCGTGCTCCTCCGCACCCGCACCCTCCCACACCGGGAACGGATCCTCCGGTGTGAGCACATCGAGATCGCGGCAGATCGACACCAGATAGTCGTATCGCGCCGCACCGTGCATCTGCACCGGATCCTTTGCCGTGGTCCACAATTCGTGGTTACCCGGCACCCAGATCACCTTCGCGAACCGGCTGCGCAACAGCTTCAGCGTCCACCGGATATCGTCGGTCTTCTCCGCCACGTCACCCGCGACAATCAACCAGTCCTCCGGCGAATCCGCCCGGATATCCTCGACCACCGGACGATTCCCCTGGTGGCCGACATGAACGTCGCTCACCGCCATCAACTTGGGTATCACCACACCTACATTGGCACAACCACACCACTCCACGCCCGCCGCCCCGCTCCCACCTGCGCGTCGCTTGCCACACGCCCCCGCCACGGGCGTATCGAGCCCGCGAGTGGCGCCTGATGGTGGCAGCACGCCGAAGATGCCCGCCGCCATACGCCACTGGTGATACTCGACGCGAAATCCTCGGCGATCTCGATCTGATCTGATCTGGTATGCCGAGATCTTGGACACCGCGCAGCTCACCGTTGCGCCGCGCGCCGCGCGGCCTGAAGGGTTGGCGATCGACCGTTGACGCCGCGATACTCGAGCATTCTTGCGGCTTCACGACGGTCTCCAGCGGCATACCGGCACCATCGGCCACATTTCTCCGCTGCGTTTCCTGCGGACCAAACTTTTAGGTCGCGGCATCAACTCGACGATATTGCTTCGCCAGCCATGCAGTAGCCGCGAAACCTGCCGCGGCGGTCGGCCTGCCGATGAATTCACTGCGGTCGCAGCGCAATCACGGCACCAACCCACTGAATCGCTCGGCTACGTTCCCAGTAGATCCAGGCCGTAGCCGGAACTCACCGTAGCAGCGAGCTTTCCGGTGGTCCTCCCGACGGCACGCCGCCACCACGATGTGACAGCGCCACCAACTGTATTGCTCCGCCAGCGTTTCAAGCCAATTCTGGCAGTCGTCGCGAAACCCGTGGTGACAGTGAACTTTCCGGTGGTGCTCCCAGGCGGCGCCACCGACTACATTGCTCCGCTAGCGTTCCCAGCTGATGCGGGCCGTCGCTGCGAAATCGGGTGCGATAGTGAGCTTTCCGGTGGGATCGCGGCGGCACGAAGCAATCGCGATGTGGCAGGGACGGTTTATGTCTCCGGGTATGCGGACGCCGCCGTCGATCTCGTAGCGCATGTTGGTGACCTTCCATGCGCGTGCTTGCGGGTCGTCGGGGGCGGTCGGGGGTTCGTCGGCGCGAGCAACGATCATGACTTCGGTTATGCCGGTCGGCCAGGCGAACACCAGGAGGCCGGATTGCTCGGCCAACCTGGTGACTGTAGGGATCCCAGCGGGTGCCGGATCGTCGCGTCGATCCGCGCGATCGTTCTGGGCGGGCGCACGATCGTTCTGGGAATGCCCGCGATTGCGCTCCGGATGACCAGCAGCGTCCGGAGGTGGCACGGCGGCACTTTGTCGGCGTCCACCAAGGCCGCCAGGATTCGCACCGTCACCTCGCGACGGCACGTCGTCTACCGGCAAGTCACCTCGACCGCGTTCCGAATACCCACCCCGCGAGGGCACCTCATCGCTCTGCGAGCCGCCTCGATCGCCCACCGGGTTTCCACCACCCTGTGGGGACGCACCATCAACCGGCGACGACGCGCCACCCGACGGAGACGCACCAGCGCTCTGTCGGCGCCCGCCACCGCCTGGACACTCACCATCACCCTGCGACGGCACACCACGGGCATACGATTGGTCCCGGCTGCTCTCCGGATCCCCACCACCTCCCGACGGCGTCGGACCATCACCCTCACTGCCTGAACGCTCCGGACCATCCCCTTGCGACAGCATGCCGCCCCCCTGCGAGTGCCCCAGGTCGCGCTCCGGATACTCACCATCACCCGACGGCAGCGCACCACCACCCAGCGGGAGTACACCATCTCGGGCTGGACGCTCGCCATCACCCGACGGAAGCGCACCAGCTCGGGCTGGACGCTCGCCACCACTCGACGGAAGCGCAGCATCGCGGGCTGGACGCTCACCACCACTCGACGGAAGCGCACCATCGCGGGCTGGACGCTCACCGTCACTCTGTGGGTGCCGACCGTCATCGGGCGCGGGTCCAGCCGCACTTCGCGAAGGCTCGAGGTTGTCCGGCGCGGGCGTGGGAACTGCCTGCGTGGGGGTTGAATTGTCGAGTGGCGTCGGAGCTGGCAGTTGGTGTTCGCCAGACGGTTTCGGTGAGTTTTCTATGCGATGAGGTGTTGTGCTGGAGGCTGTGTCCGAGCGGGTGATCTCCGAGTACTTCCCGGCGACCGCGGCTGCGACCGCGTATACGGGCGGCGGTCCTGTTGGTGCGCCGCCGTCTTCGAGTTCGGTGGCTTTGGTGCGGCCCACTACGCGCCAGGATCCGTCCGGCTGGAGGCGGGTGACTCGGTAGTCGACGGTGCCCGTCGATGACGGCGACCACACGACCAGGATCGATCCGTTCGACGTTCGGGTGGCCTCGACTCTGGCGGGCGCCTCGACCGGTGACGCCTCGAGTGCGGCTGCGGCACCCGCATGATCGGCGCAGACGGCCTTGGCGTCGAGTGCACCGCGCAGTCGGGCTTCGGCGGGGCCCGCTTGCGCGGCGGTGGCGAGGTGGTCCGCTTCGGCGATCGCGGCTCGGGCTTCGACGAGTAGTTCGTCGAGGGTGCGACCTTGCTCCGGGGGCGGCACATCGGAGGCGGTGCGCTGCAAGAACTCCAGGTGCGGGATGGCCTCGACGTATCGTTTCGCGGCGCAGGCGGAGATCGCGCCGCGCCAGCGCACAGCGGCCTCCACAAGCACCCGGTCGACTTCGTCGGCGACCGATCGGATGGGTGTCAATCCGTCGTCGTCGGCACCGAGGAGTCGCCGCGCCTCGACGACCTGACGTGCCGCTTCGGCCGGGCGGCCCGCTCGCAGCGCGGCGCGTGCCGCCTTCAGCGGAGCTTCCCATCGACGACGCGCGGCCGTGCTCGACGACGCGGTTCTGCCCGGGGACACAGCCCCACCAAGCGACTCGGTCGAGCCCCGCGACACAGTCCTCCCCTGCGGCGCGGTCATGCCCGGTGACGATCCCGGTTGGGCTGCGGGCAGGCTCCGCGCCGAGTCCTCTACTCGGGCACCGAGTTCCGTTGCGAGGTCGGTGAGCAGACGGGTGGCGTCGGCGCGGTCGAGCCCGAGTGCGACCGCCTCGTCGACGAGATACTGAAAGTCGGCACCCACGAGCTGGTCTTCGACGAGCACCGCGGCCTTCACCTTCGGCCGCAGCTCGCCTGCGACGTCTTCGGCCACTGCGCTCAGGTATTCCCGGACGGCGGAATCGCCGGACTCGAGCACGTCGTGTACGTGAATCAGTAACTCGTCCAACACCACTCGAACCCGCCCGGGCGGCAATTCCCGAGACCGAGCGCGCAACGCTTCTGCGCGCAGCCGAATTTCGTTGGCCTGCCCTCCCGTCCTGGAATCCACCCCGAGCAGCGCGAACAATGTCGGTGTGGGTGGCCCGTCCAGCAACCGTTCCCACTCATCGAGCAATTGTCGGATCTGTCGCCTGCGCTGGTCGGTGAGCACGCTGGGGGCCGCGGGCGTTGGTTCGGCATCGGCGATGACCCGGTGCCTGCGCATGCGCGTCGCGACCTCCGCGGGGCTCAGCCCGCCCATCGCACCGATCTCCGTCAGCCCCGCGACCTTTCCGGCCGGAACACCGCCGTAGCGCTGAACCAATCGGGATATGGCCGTATCGAGGATGTCGTAACGGTCGGCGTCGCGCCTTGCGCGAGTCTCGCGCACCCGCACCGCCTCGGCCCGCCGCGCTCCCGCCACGAGCACCAGTTCCGATAGCGCGGGGTGCGCGGCGACCAGCAGTCCGGCCAGCACTCGATACTTCGGATGATCACGCTGGCGCTGCCAGAAGCCCCACACCTCGGCGACCTGCGCGGCCACCTCGGCATCGCTCAGCGTGTCTGCTTCATCCAGCGGAATGTCGTAGAGCTCGAACGGATCCGAGTGCTCGATCCCGCCCTTGCGCTCGATCTGTGCGAGCACTCGCTTGCGGTAGTCGTTCGGATTGAAGGCCATGACGCGACTCAGCTACTGCGACGGCGCGAGCGCTGGACCTGATCCAGCTCGCGCTCCACGTCCGATTGCGACAACGTGGCCCCGGTCTGGGTGGACAGGACCAGCGGAATATCGGCGTCGATATGATGTGCCGTCACGTGCAGCACGCCGTCGAAGCCCATCTCGAAGGTCACCCGTACCTCGCTGCCTTCGGGATACCCCGGCGGAATTCCCCGAATACGGCCTTCTATCAATACTTTTGTGTCCTCGGGCCGCAGCGATGCCGCCTGACCCTGCTGCTCGACGATGGTCAGGGCGATCTCGTCCTGGTCCGGGCGGACCGTCCCGAAGGAGCGCCGCACCCGCACCGGCAGTGTCTGATTGCGAGTGACCAGCCACGTCGCCGCCAGCCCGTACTGATAGTCGAGCGCGAGCACGCCGAAGCCACGCGACACGACCGTGTCGACCTGAATTTCCAGCATCCGTCGCACCAGACCCACCGGTTGCCCGAAGGACGCGGCGACCCTGCCGATCGCATTGTCCAGATCCTGTTGTGGCGCATCCTGAATGTTCGCCCCGTCGCGCAGCCTGCCCCGCGTCACCAGGTCCGCGATGACCAACCGCTCCATCTCGAGCTTCTCGCCGTAGAGCGCGGCGCCGCGAGCCACCGACAGGTCGGGGTCGCGCAGTTCACCGGCCAAGCCGAGCTCTTTCCGAAGTTCGCTCTCCACCATCGGCATTCGGGAGGAGCCGCCGACCAGCAGCAGGCGGTCGACGGACGAGACGCCACGCTTACCCGCGGCGGCCAGGCAGTCGCGGGAGAGATCTATCGTGCGCCGCATCAGCGAGGCGGTCATTGCCTCGACTTCGTCGCGAGTCAGCGAGATGACGGCCCGCGCGCCGTCGTGTGCGACAACCACCTCGGTGCGGTCAGCGTCGGTCAGCTCACGCTTGGCGCGTTCGGCGGCCAGTACCAGCATCTGCGATCCCGCCGAATCATCCAGCGGATCTTCGGCATCCGGATTGGCCGCGCAGAATTGTTGCGATAGGTATAGCGCGATCCGCTCGTCCCAGTCCGCACCACCGAGTTGATGGTCGCCCTCGACGGCCAGCACCGAGATGCGGCGATCGGCGAGTTCGATAACGGTCGCGTCGAAGGTGCCGCCCCCGAGGTCGTAGACGAGCACGGTCTCCCGCGCCCCCTGCTTGCCGACATCCATATTGCCGTCGAGCCGTCCGAACCCGTAGGACAGCGCCGCGGCGATCGGCTCGGACAGCACACCGGCGACATCGAAACCCGCATAGTTGCCCGCTTGCAGCGTCGCGCGACGCTCCTCGTCACCGAAATACGCGGGCACCGTGATGACAACCCGTTTCACCCGCTCGCCACCACCGAATTCGGCGTCGGAGGCAAGGCTTTTCAGGATCAGCGCCGATACCGCCGGTGCCGACCACCTCTCGCCGTGCGCCGCGAACCGCCACTCGGTATCGCCCATTCTGCGTTTGACCAACGCGCACACATGTTCCGGATCCAGCCGGGCCTCCCGCCGCGCGCCTTCACCGACGAGGTGATCGTTCGCGGACGCGAACAGCACCACGGAGGGAATTGTTGTGTCGCCGGTCATCCCGACCATGATTTCGGGTCGGCCGTCTGCGTCGATCCGCGCGATGGCCGAGTTCGTCGTGCCCAGGTCGATGCCATAAACCCCCATGAGCGCGATCGTAGCAGCCGGATCCGACCGATCCCCAGACCTGAAACCAGCCGTATCCGGCTGGTACCCAACCCGAACGATCGGCGCCGGTTATGGTGCGAATATGACGGAACCAGCCGCCCGCCCGACCGAGGATCCGGGGACCACGCTCGACCATCTCGCCGAGCGCATCGAGGACCTGTCCCGGGTGATCGCCCGCCAAGCCGCGACCATCGAGCGCATGGTCGATAGCGCCAAGACGCGCGCCGAGCAAGACCGCGCGGGAGCCGACCTCCCCCTCGTCGTCGAACTGTTCGCCCTGCACGCCGACACCGCCGCCTGCGCCGCCACCGCGCAGTCCCGCCGCGAACGCGAGGCCTTCGACGCCATCACCACCCGCGTCGAACGCCTCATCGTCGGCCGCGGCGGATCCCTCGTCGCGCCACGGCCGGACGCGCCCTTCGACGCACTCACCATGGAGGCGGCCGACGTGGCGAAGACCGATGACCCGGCAGCGGATCGCACCATCGACAGCCTGGTCCAGCCCGGCCTCATCGTCTCCGGCCGTTCCCTCCGCCCCGCAACGGTCGTCGTCCGCCGCTACCTGTAGCGATAACCGGCCCAGCCCAGGCGATCTCGACATCGAACCTGGGGGTCGCTACCAAGTCTTCCGAGCTCAGACGGCCGTGCGCCCCCGACCAGGAACCTCTGTACCGACCTGTGCCCAACGCCCCGACTCGGCCCTCCACACCACCGCGACCAACCGCAACAACATGAATGCGACAAGGCCGGACCAGATTCCGGCCAGGCCCCAGTCGAAGGCCAGCGATAGCCAGATCGCCGGGAGGAAGCCGAGCAACGCGGCACCGAGAGTGGTTGTGCGCAGGTAGGCGGCATCGCCCGCGCCGAGCAGAACGCCATCGAGAGCGAAGACGATGCCAGCGACCGGGATAATGGCGACGAAGAACCACCAGGCGACGTGCGTGCGGTCGAGCACGGCGGGGTCGTCGGTGAAAAGTTTCGGAATCACGACGACTCCCGCCGCGAAGAAGGCGGCCAGGAGCATCGCGAAGATCTCCGACCAGCGGGTGATTCGACGCGCCAGACTGCGCGCGCCCCGCGCGTCACCGGCGCCGAGCGCGGCCCCGACAAGGGTTTGGGCGGCGATCGCGAGCGAATCCAAGGTCAGCGCGAGGAAATTCCAGAGTTGCAGCACCAATTGGTGGGCGGCGACGGACGCGGCACCGAATCGGGCGGCGACCGCGGCCGCCGAGACGAAACAGGCTTGGAAGGCGAGACTTCGAACGATCAGGTCGCGACCGAGCACCAATTGCGCGCGCATCACCGTCCAGTGCGGAGCCAGTGAAATGCGTTCGCGCATCACAGCGCTCAGAAATAGCACCGCTGTGACGGTCTGCCCCACAACATTGGCCACCGCGGAGCCGGATAACTCCAGCCTCGGCGCGCCGAGTAACCCGTGCACGAGCACCGGGCACAGCACTCCCGAAATCGACAGCCCGGCAATAACGAACAGCAACGGACGACGAGTCTCCTGCACCCCACGCATCCACCCATTGCCTGCCATCGAGATCAGGATCAACGGCACCCCGAACAATGCGATCCGCACCCAGACCAGCGCCTCCGCCGCGATATCTCCGCCGCCCGCGATCACGCTCGTCAGCGGAATCGCGAACGCCTGCACCGCAACAAGAATCAGCGCCCCCAACACCACCGCGATCCACGTCGCCTGCACACCTTCGGCCACCGCCCCGCGCTCGTCCCCCGCACCATGTCTGCGCGACGCGCGCGCGGTCGTGCCGTAGGACAGGAAGGTCAGCTGCGAACTCGCCTGAGTCAGAATCAATCCCCCCACCGCAAGCCCTGCCAGCGCCAACGCCCCCAGCCGCCCGACCACCGCAAGATCGAACAGCAGGTAGATGGGTTCGGCGACGAGCACGCCCAAAGTCGGCACCGCGAGCCCGAGGATCCGCCTCGGCCCGGCATCCGCCGCCGGATCGTCGCGCTCCCGCGGCGGCGCGACAATGCCGGACTCGTTCCCCACGCTCTCGCCGAGATCCTCAGCGCTCACCAACACCTCCCCTTGACCCGACTTCGCTGTCGCACAACATATAGCGGCTGGGTACGACACAACCTGGCGCCAGCGCACGATCTGAGGAGAGCCGCTGCGTTGCTCACCCGAAGGCGGCCAGCAGTGCCGCAACGACGGATTCCGGGGTGCCGTTGGTGGTGTAACCGGCGGCGAAGTGGTGACCGCCGCCGCCCAAAGTGGTTGCTATCGCGGCCACATCGATGCCGTCATGGGCGCCGGGAGTGGTGTCGCGGGATCGCAGCGAAACCGTCCAGCGCTGCGGGATGGTTCGTGATTCCTTGAAGACCGCGGCAACGCCCGCTTCCGCGGTGGTGCGGACGATGTCGACGACACTCTCCGCCTCTTCCGAGGTCACCTCGGTCACGTCGGCGCAGCGCACGAACGCGTAGACCAGGCCGGCGCCACCGAGCGCCGCGGGAACCAACTGCGCGGAGGCGAGGACACGGGACAACATCGGCAGCCAGTTGAATGGATGAGTATCCATCAGCGTGCGGGAGATCTCCGCACCGTCGATACCGGTGGCCAGCAGTCGTTCGGCCAACTGGTGCGTCCCCGGGCGGACCCAGCGGAACGAACCGGTGTCGGTGACCAGCCCCGCGTAAAGGCAGTGCGCCACTTCCGAATCGATCGGCACCTGCCAGGCATCGAGCAGCCGAACGAGCACGCTTGTGGTCGACTCCGCGTTCGGATCGATCACGTTGATCATCCCGAACCTGGTGTTGGATCGGTGATGATCGAGCACCAGTGTTGTTGCGGCACCGGACAATCGGTCGGCGAGGGCGCCGAGCCTGCCCGCACTACCGCAGTCGACGGCGACGAGCAGGTCGACCTCACGCGGTACCTCCGCAGGCACCACCAGGTGCTGCACGCCGGGCAACGACCGCATCGAAACGGGCAACTCGGCAGGTTCGGCGAACGACACCCACACCGGAATGCCGCGACGATGCAATACCAGCGCCAACGCCAGCCCGCTGCCGATGGTGTCGGCGTCGGGCTGCACGTGGCACAGGATGGTGACCGAGCGCGCCGTGGTCAGCGCAGCGACGGCCGGATCGAGATCGGCCGCACCGAGGCCGACCGCTTCGGGCATCGTCGTCATCGTCTACCGCATGTCACTCGTCGTCGGTATCGCGTTCGACCTTGTACGGGTCGGATTCGCCTGCGTGCGTTGCGCTGGCCGCCACCTTCGCCACCGCTTCGTCGGCGGCCCTGGCCTTGGCCAGCAACGCCTCCATGTCCGCGGCGACCTCGGGCACCTTGTCGAGCACGAAGGCCAGCGTCGGGGTGAATTTCACACCGGTACCGGCGCCCACCTTCGAACGCAGCACGCCCTTCGCCTTCTCCAGACCCATGGCCGCGCCCTCGTAATCGGGTTCGACGTCCAGGCTTTCACCGAGCACCGTGTAGTACAGCTTGGCGTCCCGTAGATCCGGGGAGACCTTGGCGTCGGTGATGGTCACGAAGTTCAGGCGCGGGTCCTTCACCTCGTATTCGATCGCGGTCGCCACGATCGCGGAAATCCGCTTGGCGAGTCGGCGTGCCCTGGCTTGATCCACCATGGCTGAACCCTCCTCAGCATTAAATCATCAGTCTTCGGGTCCGAAGATCCTGCGGCGCACTGCCAGCAACTCTAACTCCGGACGAGCGGCAACGTGCCGCTCACATTTGTCGAGTACCTCGGTCAGGTGTTCCATTCCGGAACTGACCATGGCAACTCCCAGCAACGATCGGCGATGCCGATCGTGTTCCCCGCCCTCGGCGGCACTCACGCCGAAGCGTTGCAATTCGGCCAGGACCGGCCGAATCACCGAACGCTTCTCTTTGAGTGAATGCACGTCACCGAGCAGGATGTCGAACTCCAGTGCACCGACGTACACGTACACCTCTTCAGCATCGAAAGGTAGTCGGGTGGAGACGTCGCGCCCACCCGGGCCCAGCTTTCGCCGGGGACGGGCAGGCGCGACGGCAGTTGCGACTATTAGTCGCGCGGCTTCTCTCGCAGCTCGTAAGCCTCGATGATGTCGCCTTCCTTGATGTCGCTGTAGGTCAGCGTCAGACCACACTCGAAGCCCTCACGGACCTCGGTCGCATCGTCTTTCTCCCGCTTCAGCGACGAGATCGTCACCGTCTCGGCGATCACCACGTTGTCGCGGAGCAAGCGCGCCTTGGCGTTGCGCTTGACCGAACCCGAGGTGACCATGCAGCCCGCGATGTTGCCGATCTTGGAAGACCGGAAGATCGCACGGATCTCGGCGCGACCCAGCTCGACCTCTTCGTAGATCGGCTTGAGCATGCCCTTGAGGGCCTTCTCGATCTCATCGATGGCTTGGTAGATCACCGAGTAGTACCGAATGTCGACGCCCTCGCGGTTCGCCAGCTCGGTCGCCTTGCCCTCGGCCCGGACGTTGAACCCGATGATGATCGCGTTCGACGCCGACGCCAGGTTGACGTTGGTCTCGGTGACGCCACCGACACCACGGTCGATGACCCGCAGCCGGACTTCGTCGTCGATCACGATGCCGAGCAGCGCCTCTTCGAGGGCCTCGACGGTACCGGAGTTGTCACCCTTGAGGATCAGGTTGAGCTCCGAAGTCTCCTTCAGTGCGGCATCCAGATCTTCCAGGCTGATCCGCTTGCGGCTGCGTGCGGCCAGCGCGTTGCGCTTACGCGCATTGCGACGGTCGGCGATCTGCCGAGCGATCCGGTCCTCTTCGACGACGATCAGGTTGTCACCCGCGCCTGGCACCGACGTGAAGCCGATGACCTGCACCGGACGCGACGGCAATGCCGCGTGGACATCCTCGCCGTGCTCGTCGACCATGCGGCGAACACGGCCGTAGGCGTCGCCCGCCACGATCGAGTCGCCGACCCGCAGTGTGCCGCGCTGGATGAGCACGGTCGCCACCGGACCACGGCCGCGGTCGAGGTGCGCCTCGATGGCGACACCCTGCGCGTCCATATCCGGGTTGGCCCGCAGGTCCAGCGCCGCGTCCGCGGTGAGCAGGACGGCTTCGAGCAGTGCCTCGATGTTGATGTTCTCCCTGGCGGAGATGTCGACGAACATGGTGTCGCCGCCATACTCCTCGGCCACGAGACCGTATTCGGTCAGCTGCTGCCGGATCTTGTCCGGGTTCGCGCCTTCCTTGTCGATCTTGTTGACCGCGACCACGATCGGCACGTCGGCCGCTTGGGCGTGGTTGATCGCTTCCACCGTCTGCGGCATGACGCCGTCGTCGGCGGCAACGACCAGGATCGCGAGGTCGGTGGCCTTGGCACCACGGGCACGCATGGCCGTGAAGGCCTCGTGACCGGGGGTGTCGATGAAGGTCACGAGACGCTCGTTGCCTTCGAGGGAGGTCAACACCTGGTAGGCACCGATGTGCTGGGTGATGCCGCCGGCTTCGCCCTCACGGACGTTCGTCTTACGGATCGTGTCCAGCAGTCGAGTCTTACCGTGGTCGACGTGACCCATGACGGTCACCACCGGCGGACGGATCTCGAGGTCGGACTCGTCGCCCTCGTCCTCGCCGTAGGTGAGGTCGAACGAGCTGAGCAGCTCGCGGTCCTCGTCCTCCGGGCTGACGACGTGCACGACGTAGTTCATCTCGCTGCCGAGCAGCTCGAGGGTCTCGTCGTTCACCGACTGGGTGGCGGTCACCATTTCGCCGAGGTTGAACAGCGCCTGGACCAGCGAGGCCGGGTTGGCGTCGATCTTCTCCGCGAAGTCCGAGAGCGATGCGCCACGGGCGAGACGGATGACCTCGCCGTTGCCGCGCGGCAGGCGAACGCCACCGACGGCAGGAGCCTGCATGTTCTCGTACTCGGCGCGCTTCGCCCGCTTCGACTTACGACCACGACGGACTGCACCGCCGGGACGACCGAACGCACCTGCGGCACCGCCGCGGCCACCGGGACCACCCGGACGACCACCGCCGCCACCGGGACGACCACGGAAACCACCGGCCGCGGGAGCACCCGCGCCTGCACCGGGAGCACCCGTGTTACCGCCGCCACCACCGGGACCGCCGCGGTAGCCACCGCCACCGCCGCCGCCACCGGGACGACCGCCGGGACCACCCGGACGACCGCCGGGACCGCCACCAGGACGACCGGCACCCGCGCCGCCGCCCGGACCCGGACGGGCCGAACGAGCAGGCATCGCACCGGGATTCGGGCGCGGCGGCATCGAGCCGGGGCTCGGACGCGGACCACCGGGACGGGGACCACCCTGACCCGCGGCAGGACGGGGACCGCCCTGACCGGGAGCCGGACGAGCGCCGCCCTGAGCAGGAGCTCCGCCGGGACGGGGGGCGTGCCCCGGACCCGGGCGAGGACTGCTCTGGCCGGGGGCGGGACGCGCCGCGGGGCGCTCACGCTCTGGAGCAGAGGAATAGGGATTGTTGCCGACCCGAGGAGTCTTGGGGCCGGGCTTCGGACCACCGGCGGGACCACCCGGACGCGAGCCGGAGCCCGGTGCCGGAGTACCCGGACGCTGCTGTTGCGGCTGAGCGGGACGCGCACCACCGGGGGTCGGGCGCGGACCGGCGGGAGCCGGAGCGGCCTGCGCGGCGGGCGCCGACGGTGCGGCGTCCTGAACCGGCGCGGTTTCGCGGGCGGCGGGAGCCGCGGGCGCCGGCTTCACAGCCGGACCGGGGCGCACCGCATCGGCGACGCGCTCGGCGGGCCGAGCGACGGGCTCAGCGGCTGCCTGCACGACAGGAGCCGCCGGGGTAGCTGGCGCGGCCGGAGCCGGAGTACGCGGACCAGGACGCGGGCCACCCGGAGTGGGCTTGGCGGACGGACGGGCCGTCGATGCGGGTCCGGGACGTGCCTCGGACTTGGATGCTCCGTTGGTCGGGGCGGACTTCGACGCCACCGACTCGCGCAGCCGACGTGCGACAGGTGCTTCCACCGTCGAGGACGCCGACTTCACGAACTCGCCTTGCTCCTTGAGCTTCGCGAGTAGTTCCTTACTTGTGACACCGAGTTCTTTAGCCAACTCGTGCACGCGGGCCTTGCCTGCCACTGCTCTCCTCACTGAGAGGTCGAGCAGTGCCTCCGCCTAGGGAAGGCGGGCCCGCACGACCTCGGGTTATCTCCGACGGACGTTCATCGTTGGTGCTTCACGGTGTGCTCATGAGTGCTCGTGCCTGTTCTCGAGGTACTTCTCCAGGGCTGAGATATCCAGATGTCCGGACACTCGTAGTGCTCTGCCGAATGCTCGGCGTCGCTCTGCTGCGGTCGAACAAACCGAAACGGGGTGCAGCCAGGCACCCCGTCCGGGAAGTCTGCGCTGTGGATCGGGAACGACCACAAAAACATGAGAACCATCTTCACCGGTCTCACATTCCTGCGCCACGATCCGCAACAGGTCGACGGCCAACTCTCGCTTCCGGCATCCGATACACGTTCGCACCGGAGCGGCCGGGCGCTTGGGCGCCGTGGACTGCTTGCTGGTGCGTTCGGGCAAGGAAACCGAAGGCTCGCGTTGAACCTGAGACCACTCTACCGCTGCCTCGGTCGGAACACCGAACCCCGCCCCCGCGGAAGTTACCAACATGTCATCCGGAACCTCCGGTGTCGGGCCCGTACGCGACTCACCGTGAGCGGTCCCGGTCAACTTCGATGCGCCTCAGTTCGCACACTGCCGCCGCCCGTGTCCGGGGCCGCGTCGCTGCGGATATCGATGCGCCAGCCGGTCAGGCGGGCGGCGAGGCGGGCGTTCTGACCCTCCTTGCCGATCGCGAGCGAGAGCTGGAAGTCCGGCACAACCACACGTGCGGCGCGCGTATCCGGATCGACGACAGTGACCGAAACCACCTTCGACGGCGAGAGCGCATTGCCGACGAAAGTCGCCGGATCCTCCGCGTAGTCGATGATGTCGATCTTCTCGCCCGCAAGCTCGCTCATCACGTTGCGCACCCGCTGCCCCATCGGGCCGATACAGGCGCCCTTGGCGTTGACGCCCTGCACGGTGCTGCGCACCGCGATCTTGGAGCGGTGCCCGGCCTCACGGGCGACCGCGACGATCTCGACCGAGCCGTCGGCGATCTCGGGAACCTCGAGCGCGAACAGCCGACGCACCAGGTTCGGATGCGTCCGCGACAGCGTGATCTGCGGGCCACGAGGGCCACGCGAGACGCCGTAGACGTAGCACTTGATGCGGTCGCCGTGCTCGTAGGTTTCGCCGGGCACCTGCTCGGCGGGAGCGATGAGCCCCTCGGTCCCGTGCGTCTCGCTGCCGATGCGCACCACGACGGTGCCGCGCGCGTTGGCGCGCGCGTCACGCTGCACAACGCCGCCGACGATGTCGCCCTCATGGGTGGCGAAGTCGCCGAAGGACTTCTCGTTCTCGGCATCGCGCAGCCGCTGCAGCACGACCTGACGTGCGGTTGTCGCGGCGATTCGGCCGAATCCCTCTGGGGTGTCGTCCCATTCGGAGATCATGTTGCCGTCGGCGTCGACATCCATGGCCATCACCCGCACCACGCCGGTCTTCTGGTTGATGTCGATGCGCGCGTTGGCCTGGTGGCCTTCGGTGTGCCGGTAGGCGGTGAGCAATGCCGACTCGATCGCGGAGATCACGGTCTCGATCGAGATCCCCTTGTCGGCGACAATCGCGCGCAGGGCTTCGATTTCGATGTTCATTCCACGATCCCTTCGGTCGGCGAATCGGATGCTGTTACTGATTCGGGCAATGCTTCGGTTTCTAGAACTTCCTCTTCCTCTCCCGGCTGCGGGCGGCCGGGAGCGACTCCACCCGCGAGTTCGAGCTCGCGCGCACCCGGCGGCGAGAAGTCGACCTGGACGACGGCCTCGGCGATATCGGCGAGCGCCACGCTCACCCGGTGTGGGTTGCGTTTGCCGCCGAGCACCAGCGCCACCGTGCCATCGGTGAGCTCACCCACCCTGGCGTCGAAGGTGTCCGATCCACCCGAATCAGGGGTGGGCGCCCCTGGGCGTAGTGAGATCCGCACTTTACGGCCACGCGCGCGATGCCAGTGCCTGTCGACGGTCAGCGGGCGGTCGATACCGGGTGTGGTGACTTCGAGCAGATACTCGGTCTCGCCGAAATCGTCTGCCTCGTCGAGCCGCTCGGAGAGCTCCTTGCTGAGTTCGGCGATGGTGTCCAGATCCGAACCGTCATCGCTGTCCACGATCACCTTCACCCGAGCCTGCGCTTCCGCGTGCTTGCCGGCCGTCGAAATCTCGACGCCCTCGAGGTCGAACCCTCGGCGTTCGACGAGTCCAGCAACGAGCTGGCTCAGCCTTTCCTCGGTCGGCATCGGCATGTGGGGCGGCTCCTGGTTCAGTTGTGACGTGACGGGGAAAATTCTCTACCCAAGGTCTAGCGTAACGCGCCACGAGAGTGTAAAGGACCAGCGGCCTTAGGCAAGTTTCGTGTGCGTACGACCGCCGCTCCCCGGTGTTCGGAACGGTCGGCGGGTGGTCAGGGGCATCGCGCGAATCTGGCACGATGGTGCCGTGCCCATCCGCCTTCCCGCCCCGCCGCGCGCCGGGTGCACCTCCGGCATTCCCGACGACCGGCACGGTCGCGCCGACGGCCTATCGGCCGCTCGCGGCAGTACCATCGACCGCCGCACCGCCTTACGGCTGGCCGGTGGCGGTACGCTCGGCGCGCTCGCTCTCGGCGCGGCAGCCGGTTGCGCCGACGACAGGATCTACGAGCCGGATCCGCTTGCCGCACAAGAGACCCTGGCCCGCGCCGACGCCGCGGCCGCAACCGCGGCGATCGCGCTGACGCCGCAACGGCACGTCGCGCTCACCACGATCGCGAGCGAACGCACCGCACACGCCGACGCTCTGCTTGCCGAGATCACCCGGGTGATCGGAGCCTTCGGCGATGGCACCACCCCGACGCATCGCACGCACTCGATGGACGCACCGGCAGGCACCGGTCCATCCCCCGCCGCCTCCGGTACGGCCGTGCCGCCCTCGGCGCCGCCGACCATCGACCAGCTACGCGACCGGCTCAACATGTCCCAGCAGTCGGCGGCCGATCTCGCACGCACCCAATCCGCTTACCGCGCGGGCCTATTGGCCTCCATCAGCGCGGCCTGCGCGACCGAGGCGGGAGTATTGCTGGCATGACCGATGCCGAACGTCAGGCCCTGCTCGACGCACTGAACGCCGAGTACGCAGCGGTATACGCCTACGGCGTGATCGACGCGTTCGCCTCCACCGAACGCGACCGTCTCGTCACCCAGTACACCGCCGCACACCGTGCCCGCCGCGACAGCACCATCGAAACCCTGGCCGCGGCGGGCAGCACAGTGCCGCCCCCTGACGCGGCCTACACGGCCCCGTTCCCGGTCGATGACCCGATCCCGGCGGCAAACTTCGCCGTCACCGTGGAAACCGACTGCACCGTCGCTTGGCGCTCCGTGGTCGAACGGGCGGGCACGGAGGTCGTCCGCCGCATCGGCATCGAAGCCCTCACCGAGTGCGCTCTGCGCGTGGCCGGCTGGCAGGCGATCCTGGGCACGAACCCTCCAACGATCGCATTCCCGGGCAAAGTCTGACCGCTGGATCCGCCCGGGCCACCATTGCCCCTCGAGCGAGTCAGAGAGCTCGGCCGACCTCGCCTGCGAGTTCGGCCGAGCCCGGTGAATTGCGGCGACTACGGACGCATGGTGTACGCGCCGTCGTAGGACGCCACCTGGGTCCACACACGGTCGAAACGTTCGCGGTCGGCGAACGGCGTACGCAGGGCACCGACGGCCCAGTCCTGTTGTGCGGCAGTCGCGGTCGGCTTGCCGTAAAGAGTAGTGGCATAGGTGTTGAAGTCGCGGATCTGGAAGTCGAAGATCTGCTCGAGCACGTCGCGGTCGAGGCCGGTGACGGCGGCCTGCTCCAGGATCAGCTGGCCGTAGACCACCAGTGAGAACAGGTGGCCGATGGTCAGCATGAAGTCCAGGTCCTTCTGCTGCGCGGCGTCGGGAGCGGCCGTGGTCAGCAGCGTGCGCAGGGCCTGGGCCTGCTCGTAAAAGCGGGCCACGTTCGCGACGTCGGTGTGCTTGTCGTAGACCGGAGTCCAGTCGGCGAACTGCACCTTGCCCGCGCCGCGGGCGGGACCCTGCTTGAAGAAGAACTCGTCGTCGCCCGCGTCGAGGCGGGTGCCGACCTCCGGATAGTCCTTCGGGTTGAACAGGTAGTTCGGCATGAACTTCAGGATCTGGCCGACATTGACGTGCACGGTGCCCTCCAGCCGGGGCAGGGTGCCGATGTAGCGGGCGACCTGGGCGAAGTAGGTGTTCTTCTCGAATCCCTTTGCGGCGAGCACATCCAGCAGCAACGTCATGACGGTCTCGCCCTCCGAGGTCACCTTGGACTTCGTCATCGGGTTGAACAGCAGGTAGCGGCGATCCTCGAGGCTCGCGGTGCGGAAGTAGTCGACCGCGCGATCACTGAACAGCTTCATCGCGGTGATGCGCGCGTAGGCATCGACGAAATTCGTACGCACATGTGGGAAGTCGGTGACGGGGTTGCCGTAGAGGATGCGGTTGTTCGAGTGGGTGATCGCCTCGTAGAACGAGTGCTCGACCATACCGATACTTCCGTGGCACAGGTTGAACTTGCCGACGTTGACGGTGTTCAGCGCGGCCGAGAAGGCCTCGGGACCGGTGGACAAGATGTCCTCGGCGGTCACCGGGTAGTTGTGCAGCGCGAAAGTACTGACGTACAGCTGGCCGTGGATGACGTTGTCGATCAGCTCGTAGTCGTCGCTGCGGCTGTCGGCGGCGAACCACACGTAGCCCTCGGCGCCTTCGATGTCGGCGCGACGGGAAAAGATCGACACCATGCTCGCGACATTGCCGTTGCCGATGTAGTACTTGGTTCCGTTGGCGCGGAACAGGATTCCGGACTCGGCGTCCGCGCTGCCCGGCTCGGTCGGCGTCAGCACCAAATCGGTGTTGTAGATGTCGGCGCCGTGATCGCGCTCGGACAGGCCGAATGCCATCACCTGACCGTCGACGAGATCGGCGGCGGCGCGCTTCTTGGCGGCCTCGTTGTCGCTCTGCCAGATCGGGCCGAGGCCGAGGATGGTGACCTGCTCGGCGTACCAGTACGCGAGACCGTAGAACCCGAAGATCTCCGACAGCGCCGCATTACGGGCCGCGTCCCAGCGCCGGTTCTCGTCACCGTCGGCATAGGCGGCGGGTGTCAGGAAGGTCGCGAACAGCTTTTCCTTCTTGGCGAAATCGAGAAACTCCGACACCCACACCGCATTCGCATCGTCGGTGAGCAGCTGACGCTTACCCCGCGATTCGAACCACTCGATGGTGGCCTTCAACAGTCGCCGCGTCTCGGCGTCGAACTGCTGCGGGTCGTAGGTGGCGGGGTTGAACAACAGCGCGTCGGTGCTCGTCATGAGGGTTAACTTACCAGCGAGTAACAGCGGTCAGGAGGGGGTCCGCCATTGTCGATGAGACGGATCCTCCCTACGGAACCGTAGGTCAGGCGCACTTTCCGCGCCCGACCCTGCACCTCGCCTCCGACTGTCAGCCGCGCACCTGCGCGAGCACCGAGTCCACCACCGATTCGGCAGGCACTTCGATCGCTTCGCCGGTGAACCGGTCACGGATCTCGACCTTGCCCTCGGCCCAGCCCCGCCCGACCACCACGACGACCGGCACACCGATCAGCTCGGAATCCTTGAACTTCACCCCGGGTGAGGCCTTGCGGTCGTCGAGGACCACCTCCAAGCCCGCAACGTCCAGTTGCGCGGCAACCTGCTCGCCGCCCTCCTTGGACGACTCGTCTTTGTTGGCGATCACCACGTGCACATCGAAGGGAGCGACCTCGCGCGGCCAGCGCAGGCCCTTGTCGTCGTGCTGCTGCTCGGCGATGACGGCCACCATCCGTGACACTCCGACACCGTAGGAGCCCATGGTGAGTCGGACCGGCTTGCCGTTCTCGCCGAGTACGTCGACGTCGAAGGCGTCGGTGTACTTGGTGCCGAGTTGGAAGATGTGTCCGATCTCGATGCCGCGCGAGGCGACGAGCAGACCACGCCCGTCCGGCGAGGGATCACCGTCACGGACCTCGGCGGCCTCGATGGTGCCGTCGGGGGTGAAGTCGCGGCCGGCGACCAGGCCGACGACGTGCTTACCCTGGCTGTCCGCGCCGGTGATCCAGGCGGTGCCGGTACCGACACGGGGATCGACCAAGTAGCGAACCCCGTTGTCCTGCAATGCCTTCGGCCCGATGTAACCCTTCACCAGGAATGGATTGGCTGCGAAATCTGCCTCGTTGATCAGCTCGACCTCGGCAGGTTCGACGGAAGCACCGAGGCGCTTGTCGTCGACGTCGCGGTCACCGGGGATACCGATGCCGAGAAGCTCGGTTTTGCCGTCAGGGTGGCGCAGCTTCACTATGACGTTCTTCAAGGTGTCGGCCGCGGTGACGGGGCGGCCGTAAACACTCGCCTCGTTGGCCCATGCGACCAGCGTCGCGATGGTCGGCGTGTTCGGAGTGTCGTGCACGACGGCCTCGGGCTGCCCCTCGATGGGCAGCGGTTCGGGAGCATGCGTGATGACCGCTTCCACGTTGGCCGCGTAGCCGGATTCGACGCACCGCACGTAGGTGTCCTCACCGACCGGACTGTCGGCGAGGAACTCCTCCGACGCGCTGCCGCCCATCGCGCCGGAGGTGGCGGCGACGATGACGTAATCGACCTTCAATCGCTCGAAGATGCGCTGGTAGGCCTCGCGGTGCGCGGTGTAGCTTGCCTTCAGTCCGTCCTCGTTCAGGTCGAACGAGTAGGAGTCCTTCATGATGAACTCACGCCCACGCAGGATGCCCGCGCGCGGACGCTCCTCGTCGCGGTACTTGGCCTGAATCTGGTACAGCGTGACGGGAAGGTCTTTATACGAGTTGTATTCGCCCTTCACGGTGAGCGCGAACAGCTCCTCGTGAGTGGGGCCGAGCAGGTAGTCGGCGCCCTTGCGGTCCTGCATCCGGAAGAGAGCGGGACCGTATTCGGTCCACCGGTTGGTGGTCTCGTACGGTTCGCGCGGCAGCAGCGCAGGAAGTGAGATCTCTTGCGCGCCGATGGCGTCCATCTCTTCCCGGACGACCTTCTCGACCCGGCGTAGTACCCGTAGGCCCAGCGGCAGCCACGAGTACACACCCGGGGCGACACGGCGCACGTATCCGGCGCGCACAAGGAGTTTGTGGCTGGGCACCTCGGCGTCGGCGGGGTCGTCGCGCAGGGTACGCAGGAACAGGCGGGAGAGGCGGGTGATCACGGAACCACAGGGTAGTCGCTGGCCAGCCGACATCTGCAACGCATTACCGTATCCGCTCGTGCTGGTGCTGCTGCCTCCTTCCGAAACCAAGTCCGACGGTGGTTCCGACGCGCCTCTGGAGCTGGCGGCGTTGACGATGCCGCAGCTCACCTCGGTGCGCGACCGTCTGATCGACGAGGTGGTCAAGCTGGCCGCCGACCCCGACGCCGCGCGTGCGGTCCTCGGTCTCGGCAAGGGGGCCGACGCCGAAATCGTCCGGAATGCGAGCCTGCGCTCCTCCCGCACCCGGCCCGCGCTGGAGCGCTACACCGGCGTTCTCTACGACGCACTCGACGCGCGCGCCTTCACCAGGGCTCAGCGCGCCAAGGCCGACGCCCGCCTTGCCATCGGCTCCGCACTCTTCGGCGCCGTCCGCGCCACCGATCCCATTCCCGCCTACCGCCTCTCCGGCGGCTCCAAACTTCCTGGCCTGCCCACTCTTTCGGCACTGTGGCGCGACGCGCTTCCGGACGCGCTGCACGCCGAAGCCGCCGGCGAGCTGGTCATCGATCTCCGTTCGGGCACCTATCAACAGCTGGGCCGTGTCCCCGGCGCGATCACCGCCAACGTCCTCACTGAACACCCCGACGGCTCCCGAACCGTGGTGAGCCATTTCAACAAGCACCACAAGGGCCTGCTGGCCCGGGCCCTCGTCCTCACCCGCGCCGATCCGACCGACATCCGCGCCGTCGCCCGCATCGCAACCAAGTCGGGTCTGAAGACCGAGATCGCCTCCCCGACAGAGCTGTTGATCCTCACCTGAGGCACACAGCCAGGGAGCGCCGAACCCGCCTCCCGGCAGCCGCTACCGCTGCGCCGCCGCCAGTGCCGCCCGGACCTTCTCGGCGGAAGCCGGGGCAGCATCGTGGTCACTGAATGGAAGGGCCACCGCGTAGGGATCGCCGTAGGCCGGGGTACCGACCTGGAAACGCCAGCTTTCGTTCAAGGCGCCGACGTCGACGACGTCGTAGCCGAAGGCATCGAGAAGTTCGGTGGCGACAGTTTTCGCATCGGAGTTGTCACCTGCGATCGGCAGTGCGGTGCGCTCGGAGGAACCCTCGGAACGGGCGAGCGCGGCAAGGTGTGGGAAGTAGATATTGTTGAACGCCTTGATGATTCGCGAAGTCGGCAGGTGCCGCTGGAGCAGTTCACCGCTGGTGGTGGTGCCCGCGTCGAGCTCGGGAAAGCGACCGTCCCTATCCGGGTAATAGTTGTTGGTATCGATGACAACCTTGCCCGCGAGCGGTTCGACCGGCACCTGCCGATAATTGCGCAGCGGCACCGTGACAACCACGATGTCCCCCGCCGCGGCCGCCTCCTCAGCCGTTGCCGCCCTGGCACTCGGACCGAGCTCGGCCACCAGCTCGCCCAACGTCTGCGGCCCACGCGAATTACTCACTACAACATCGAATCCGGCGGCCACAGCCAGCCGAGCCAGCGCGCTACCGATATGCCCGCTACCGATCAATCCCAGTGTCGTCATGTCCGCATCCAACCCACCACACCCCGCCGATGTTCCCGCCGGGTTTACAGTTTTTCGGCGTTCGCGGTGAGGTCGCGGATGAGTAGCGCGGTGTGCAACGAGGTGCGGGATTCGCCATCCTCCAGATCGACATCAAGGATGCGCTCGATGCGGGCCAGCCGGTCGTACAGTGTCGGCCTGCTGATGTTGAGCCTGCGCGCGATTTCGGTCTTGTTGCCCGCCACATCGAGGAATTGCCGCAGGGTGCGGACCAGATCGGCCGCGTGCCGAATGTCGAAGCGCAGCAACGCGCTCAACTCGGTCTCGGCGAAGCTCTGCACGCCGGGTTCATTGCGGATCAGCGAGAGCAGCCCACGCAGTCGGACGTCACCGCCGCGATAGAAAACTCGCGGTGCCGACGTCTCCAGCGACAGCGCGACCTCGGCGACATGCGCCGCGTGGGCGAGCTCTCGTGCGGTGTCGAGCAGGGACTCCGAATCCGCGCCGACACCGACGACAACCCGCTGCACGCCGTCGACGCGGCGCACCTCTGCGGTAATCGCCGCACAGACCACACGTAGCACCTCGTCGAGCACGGCGGAGCGCGAGACAGCGAGGATTATGCTGATCCGATCGCCGTGGTCGGCCGCGGTCAGTGCGGTGGCTTTCGCCAAACCGAGGCCGTGAGTCACCGCGTCGAGCACGCCCGCGCTGCGGCGCTGCCTGGCGACCTGATCGGATTCGTCGAGCGCGGCCACATCCATCGCCAGCGGCACGTACTTCACCCGGCGCGCAAGCAAACCCAGCGCTGCCGCCCTGGCCTGCGCGTCACGTTCGTCGAGAACCCTGCCGTTGACCATGTCATCGATGAGCCCGGTCTGCGCCTGCCGATGCAGACCGAAGCGATCCTTGTCGATCATCCGATGCAGGGTCAGCGTTTGGGCGGCGCGCTCGAGGACCGTGCGCGCCCGCGGTGTCGGCACCCCGCTCGAACGCAGGATCAGCCTGCCCCACCGCTGGGTGTGCGGCCCGACGGCCACCACATCCCAGCCTTCGGGCAGCATGCGCGAGGTGCTCTCCCAGTTCTCCAGGATCGCCGAGGTGGTGGTGTGCCGCGCGGTCAGCGCGAGCACGCGGTGCGAAAGGTCTTCGAGCACCACCGAACAGTCGAGCATGCCCGCGGCGGTCTTGACGATCTCCGCAAGCGAGGCACGACGGACGCTGAGTTCGGTGAAGGTCTCGTGCACCGTTCGTGCGAACTCCAGCTCCGCGTACTGGTCGGCCACGATCACCCGGTGCACCGCCTCGGTGATCTCGACGAACCTGGTGACCCTCCGCAACGCGATCACCGGAAGCCCGAGCGCATCGGCCGTACTTGCGACCACCGGCGGCAATTCCGGCACGGCGGCACCGAGTTCGACGACAAGTCCGGACACCCCTGCCGCCGCCAAGGCCGACAGATAGTCGACGGTCGCCGCATCGCTACCGCTCAAGGCTGGTCCGGTGGTCAAGATCAGTTCACCGCCGGACAGCAATCCGGCGACAGCGGGAACATCGCTGACGTGCACCCACCGCACCGGACGATCGAGCGATCCCCCACCGACGACCTGCGGCTCCCCCGCACGCACCACCGGCATGGCCAGGACATCGGCAACAGAAAGCAGCACCTGACGAATCGTAATACGAATACGCGAATCGCGTACAGATCGTCGGCCCGCATCAGCCGATTCATGCGGAAGAGTAAGCCTCGACAACGTCACCCCGGCGCATGCCGGGATCCGGCAAAGCACGGGTACGGTCACCGGCTCCCGCGCATTCTGGATCCCGGAACACCAGGGCACCGGCACCCGAAGGCTCTACACACCGACGCTCACGGATCGAATCGAGGAGATATGCAGACAATCGCGCATTGGGTGGACGGTAAGGGCTTCGCCGGAACGAGTGCGGCGAGCGCGCCGGTGACCAACCCCGCGACCGGCGTGGTGACCGGGCAGGTAGCTCTGGCGAACGTCGCGGACGTCCGGACGGCCATCGATTCCGCGACCGCGGCGTTCCCCGCGTGGCGCGACGCCTCGCTTGCCCGGCGGACCCAGGTGCTGTTCAGGTTCCGTGAACTGCTCAACGAGCGCAAGGAAGCGCTGGCCCGACTGATCACCGCCGAGCACGGCAAGGTGCTCTCCGATGCGCTCGGCGAGGTGACCCGCGGCCTGGAGATCGTCGAATTCGCTTGTGGCATCCCGCATCTGATAAAGGGTGGGTACACCGAGAACGCATCGACGAAGGTGGACATCTTCTCTATCCGCCAGCCATTGGGGCCGGTGGCCGTCATTTCGCCGTTCAACTTCCCCGCGATGGTGCCGATGTGGTTCTTCCCGGTCGCGATCGCGGCGGGCAATACCGTCGTGCTCAAGCCGAGCGAGAAGGATCCGTCCTCCGCGCTGTGGATGGCCGAGCTGTGGCACGAAGCAGGGTTGCCCACAGGGGTTTTCAACGTAGTGCAGGGCGATAAGGTCGCGGTCGACGAGTTGCTGGACAACCCGGGTATCAAGGCGGTCTCGTTCGTCGGCTCGACGCCGATCGCGAAGTACGTCTATCAGCGCGGCACCGCGAACGGCAAGCGGGTGCAGGCACTCGGCGGCGCGAAGAACCACATGCTCGTGCTGCCGGACGCGGACCTGGATCTGGCCGCCGATGCCGCGGTCAACGCTGGTTTCGGCTCCGCGGGCGAGCGCTGCATGGCGATCAGCGTGGTACTCGCGGTCGGCACGGTCGGCGACGAACTGGTCACCAAGATCGCCGAGCGCGCCGCGACGATCAAGACCGGTGACGGCACCCGCAACACCGATATGGGTCCGTTGGTGACCCGCGAGCACCGCGATCGCGTTGCCACCTATATCGATGCGGGCGAATCCGCCGGAGCCACCGTCGTTCTCGATGGCCGCGGCGTCGAAGCCGACGGCGAGGTGAACGGATTCTGGCTCGGGCCGACCATTCTCGATCACGTCGGCACCGAGATGAGCGTCTACACCGACGAAATCTTCGGCCCCGTCCTGTCGGTGGTCCGGGTCGACACCTATGACGACGGGCTGGCGCTGATCAACTCGAACCCCTACGGCAACGGGACCGCGATCTTTACCAACGACGGCGGCGCTGCCCGGCGCTTCCACAACGAGGTGGAGGTCGGCATGGTCGGCATCAATGTGCCCATCCCGGTTCCCATGGCGTACTACAGCTTCGGCGGTTGGAAGAACTCGCTGTTCGGCGATTCGCACGCGCACGGCACCGATGGCGTGCACTTCTTCACCCGGGGCAAGGCCGTCACCAGCCGCTGGCTCGATCCGAGCCATGGCGGACTCGAATTGGGCTTCCCACAGAACAAGTAATGCCCGCAGACCGAGTGACGCAGGAGAACCCGCCGATGACTCTGCCCAACGGATCGACCCCGGACCAGGCAAGACGGGCCGCTGCCCGCGCCTATGAACTCGACCGCCTGCATGTTTTCCACTCGTGGTCAGCGCAAGCACAGATCACGCCGATGACCATCACCGCTTCACAGGGTTGCCATGTGTGGGACGGCGACGGCAACAGGCTGCTGGATTTCTCCTCCCAGTTGGTGAACACCAATATCGGCCATCAGCATCCGAAAGTCGTTGCCGCGGTGCAGGAGCAGGCGGCCAAGCTCTGCACCGTCGCACCGCAGCACGTCAACGAGGCGCGCTCGGAGGCCGCGCGGCTGATCGCCGAGCGCACACCCGGTGACCTGAACAAGATCTTCTTCACCAATGGCGGCGCCGACGCCGTCGAACACGCGGTGCGGATGGCGCGGCTGCACACCGGCCGCTACAAGGTGCTGGCGCGCTACCGCTCGTATCACGGCGGCACCGAGACCGCGATCAACCTCACCGGTGATCCGCGGCGCTGGCCCAACGACCACGGAAACAGCGGCGTCGTGCACTTCTTCGGCCCGTTCCTGTATCGGTCACAGTTCCATTCGAGCGACGAAACCGAGGAAACCGAGCGCGCGCTCGCACATCTCGAGCAGACCATCGCGTTCGAGGGACCGAGCACCATCGCGGCGATCATCCTCGAATCCATCCCTGGCACAGCGGGAATCATGGTCCCGCCGCCCGGCTACCTGGCCGGAGTCAGGCAGCTCTGCGACAGGTACGGCATCATCTTCATCGCCGATGAGGTGATGTCAGGGTTCGGTCGCACCGGAAAGTGGTTCGCGATAGAGCATTTCGAGGGCGTCGTCCCTGATCTGCTCGCCTTCGCCAAGGGCGTGAATTCCGGGTATGTGCCGCTGGGCGGTGTCGCGATCAGTCCGGATATCGCCGCGACGTTCGACGATCGAGCGTATCCGGGTGGGCTGACCTACTCGGGTCATCCCCTGGCAACGGCAGCGGCGGTGGCGACGATCAACGCGATGACCGACGAACGCATCATCGAAAACGCCGCCGACATCGGTGCGCGCGTGCTCGGCCCCGGCCTCCGGGAGCTCGCCGAGCGTCACCCGAGCATCGGAGAGGTCCGCGGCATCGGTGTCTTCTGGGCGCTGGAACTCGTCCGCGACAAGGCCACCCGCGAACCGCTCGCCCCCTACGGCGGCAGCAGTCCGGCCATGAACGAGCTCGTCGCCGCCTGCCGCGCGGCGGGCATGCTCGTGTTCGTCAACTTCAACCGGTTGCATGTGGTGCCGCCATGCGTCGTCAGCGAGGGCGAGGCGAAGGAAGGTCTGGCGATGCTCGACCATGCCTTGCTGACAGCCGACCAGCACGTCGGCCGATAGCCGACGAGAGCCGGGAATGCACTTGGTGCGCGAGGTGTTTCAGTTGGGCATGACAGCTGTACTTTCCGATGACCTGAAGAAGTACCTGGACGAGTCGAAGGTATTCGCGACCGCGGCGACCATCGGGCCGAACGGACAACCGCACCTCACCGTCATCTGGCTGAAGCGCGACGGTGACGACCTGCTGTTCTCCACCACCACGGACCGGCAGCAGGGCAAGAACCTCGCCCGCGATCCGCGAATCACGGTGCTGATCAATCCGGCCGACAACCCGTATGTGTACGCGGAGATTCGTGGCACGGCCACCCTCACCCCTGATCCGGACAAGACGCTGCCCAACGAGTTGTCGCAGCACTACACCGGGCTGCCCTACCTGGAGTTCAACCCCGCTTCCGTCAACGACGGCCCCCGCATCATCGTGCGCGTCACTCCACGCAAGGTCGCGGGCCGCCTGTGAATTGGTGAAGCCGACGCAGCCCAGCGGGTCAGCTCTGCTGGGCTTCTTCTTGCGCGTGCTGCGCCCGTGCGACTTGATCGGGCGAATACCGCAGTGTCAGAGCAAGCAGCCCGACGAGCAGCGCGCCGATCGCCGTCACGAACAGCACCAACGTGTAACCACTGCCCAAAGCGTCGAGTTCGGTCTGCGTCATCTCCGACGGCGTACCGGTGCGCCCGCCGAGGGCCAGGGTGCGCGAGGCCGCGACCGGGGTGAGCAGCCCGATCGCGATCGGGGTACCGAGATTCAGGAAGGTCTGGCCTACCGCGGCGAGCGGGCCGATGTTATCCGGCGGTACGCCGACCAGCACGCACAGCGGGACCAGCACGATAACCATGCCGATGCCCAAACCGATCACCGTGAACAGCACCAGCAGCGTCGGCCAATAGCGCACTCCACCGTCGAGCGTCGAACCGAAGAACAACCCCATGAACAGGATCACCGACGCGACGCTCAGCAGCCAGCGCGGCGCGACCATCAGCGCGAGCTTCGCCGAAATAGCGGTTCCGATACCCGCGCCGATGGTGAACGGAATGAAGGCCACACCGGCGACCAGTGGGCTGTAACCGACGACGTTCTGAACGAACAGACCCGCGAAATAGGTTGTCGCGGCGAACAGACCGCTCGCCAGCAGGATCGCGGCGAAGGTGGTCACCCGATCACGATCATCGAATAACGACCAGGGCAAAAGCGGATTCTCCACCCGGCGTTCCGCGAAGACGAAGACGAACAGCCCCACCACACCGGCCACCAGCGATCCGACGATCAGCGGGTCGTTCCAGCCGAATCCGGGGCCTTCGGTCGCACCGAACACGATGGCGGAACAGGCGAGGGTACCGAGGAACGCGCCGCGGACGTCGATGGAAAGCCGCCGATGGCTGGTATCGCGCAACTGGTAGGCGGCCCCCAGCATGATGAGTGCGCCGATCGGCACATTGATCAAGAAGATGAATCGCCAGCTGAGCTCGGTCAGCGCACCGCCGACGACCAGACCGCCGACCGATCCGACGGCCATCATGGAACCGAATATCGCGAAGGCGTGGTTACGCACCCGGCCGGGTGCGAAAGTGCTGGCTACCAAAGCGAACGCGGTCGGCGCCGCGAGCGCCGCTCCGGTCCCCTGGATCGCGCGCGCGGCGATGATCATCCATTCGTTCTGTGCCAGACCGCAGAGCAACGAGGCCAGCGTGAACAGCGCGACACCGAGGATGAACATGCGTTTGCGACCGAATCTGTCCCCGAGACGCCCGCCCAGCAGCATGAACCCGGCCAGCGGCAGACCGTATGCGGTGATCATCCAGGCATTGCCGGAACTGGATAGTCCTAGCTCCTCTTGTAGCTTCGGAAGCGCCAGAATCACCACGGTGCCGTCGAGCACCACCATGAGCTGGAGCCCGCTCAGCACAAGAATCGCCGGACCGAACGCCCGCTGCGTCACCGGATAGTGCATCGCCGGAGCGGGACTATCGGGAGTTGAAGTCGGACCGGCGAATCACCGGGATGGGACCCGTCTGATGCGTACGGATAACCGGCATGGGACCGGTCTGCTGCGCTTCCTCTTGTGCGTGCTGTGCCTGAGCCAGTTGTTGCGGCGTGAAACGAAGCACCAGCGCGATGAAGCCCGCCGCCACCGCGACGAGCGAGCAGACCGCGAGAACCAGCGTGTACCCGCTGCCGAGCGCGAAGATCTCGGCCTCGTTCATATCCGCGGCCTTACCGGTGCGGCCGCCCATCGACATCGTGCGCGAAGCCGCGATGGGGGTGAGCAGACCGATGAACACCGGCGTTGCCAGGTTCATGAACATCTGCCCCACCGCGGACAGCGGGCCGATATCGGACGCGGGCACATCGACGAGCACGCAGAGCGGCGCGAGCACCATCGCTACACCGACACCGAAGCCCATCACGATCAGCAGCGGCAGCAAGGTCGTCAGATAGTTCACGGTGCCGTCGAGCTGCGAACCGACCAGCAATCCCGCGGAAAGAACGAAGGCCGACCCACACAGCAGCCAACGCGGCGACACCACCAACGCCGCCTTGGAGGCCAGCGCACCGCCGATGCCGATGCCGATCGTGAACGGAATCGACGCCACGCCGGCGACCAGCGGCCCGTAACCGAGCACGTTCTGCAGGAACTGCGCGACGAAGAACGTCATCGCACCGAGCACGCCGCCGGCCAGGAAGATCAACAGGAAGGTCGCGACACGATCGCGGCTGTTGAACAGCGACCACGGCAGCAGCGGATTCTCGATCTGCCGTTCCACCATCACGAAGATGATCAGCAGCAGCACACCGCCGATGAGCGCGCCGATGATCAGCGGGCTGGTCCAGCCCAGCTCCGGTCCCTCGGTCGCGCCGAACACGATGGCGGCACAGGCCAGCGTGCCGAGCACCGCGCCACGCACATCCAGCGAGGATCGGTGGTGTTCGGTGTCCGCGAGCTGGTACAACGCACCAAGAATGATCAGCGCACCGATCGGCACATTGATGAGGAAGATCCACCGCCAGGACAGCTGAGTCAGCGCACCGCCGACCACCAGACCGCCGACGGAGCCGATACCGACCATGGAGCCGACGATCGCGATCGCCTGATTGCGCGGCTTACCGGGCGCGAAAGTGGTTGCCACCAGGGCGAAGGCTGTCGGTGCCGCAATCGCCGCTCCGGCACCCTGCATGGCGCGCGCCGCGATCAGCATGGCCTCGTTCTGCGCTAACCCGCATAGCAACGAGGCGAAGGTGAACAGCCCGACACCGAGCATCAGCATGCGTTTGCGGCCGAACCTGTCGCCGAGTCTGCCGCCGAGCAACATCAGGCCAGCGAAGGTGAGACCGTAGGAGGTCACTGTCCAGGCGGCACCCGAGCTGGACATTCCCATCTCCTGCTGCAGCCGTGGCAGCGCGAAGATCACCACGGTGCCGTCGAGCACAACCATCAGCTGCAGCCCGCTCAGCACGAGTATCGCGAGCCCGAAGGCCCGCTGCGTCACCGGATACTGCATCGTCGGAGGGGGATTCTCGAGCACGGTGAGCCACTGTAGTTGACTCGGCGGTAGTGACTCGGCCCGACGCGAGTCCGGTCTGCGGAGTCACAACCGATCACGCGAGTACTTGTGATGCTCACGGCGTTATCCGTTGGCGGATCCGACGCCAGGTCGCGCCGGCTCCGCGGAGAATCCGGCCGTCGGGCCGATCACCACGATCGCCGGTGGGCGAATGCCTTCATCGCGTACCCGGGCGGCGACGGTGCCGAGGTCCGCGCGCAATACCCGTTGCGTACGCAGGGTGCCCTCTTGGATCACGGTCGCCGGAGTGTCGGCCGAACGCCCGCCTTCGATCAGCACGGCGGCGAACTTATCGATCCGCTCGACGGCCATCATCAACACGAGGGTGCCGCGCAACTTCGCCAGCGCGGACCAGTCGACGAGTGAATCCGGATGCTCCGGTGCCACATGCCCGCTGACCACCACGAATTCGTGGGTGACACCGCGGTGGGTCACCGGGATACCCGCCGCAGCGGGAACCGAGATGGGGCTGGTTATGCCGGGCACCACGGTGACCGGTATCCCGGCCGCGACGCACGCTTCCACTTCCTCGTAGCCGCGACCGAACACATACGGGTCGCCGCCCTTGAGCCGCACTACGAACTTGCCCGCCTTGACGCCCTCGACCAGTGCGATATTGATCGCCTCCTGCGCCATCGCGCGGCCGTACGGGATCTTCGCGGCGTCGATCACCTCGACGTCGGGGCCGAGTTCGGCAAGCAGTTCCGGTGGGGCCAGCCGATCGGCGATCACGAGAGTCGCCCTTGCCAGCAGCCTGCGGCCGCGCACGGTGATCAGATCCGGATCGCCGGGACCGCCGCCGACCAGTGCGACACCAGGGGTCATCGGTGTCGAATCATCGTTCACCACACCGGATTGCAGTGCCTCGAGCAGCGCGGTCCGCACCGCGGCGGAGCGCCGATGCTGCCCACCGGCGAGCACGCCGAGGGTGAGTCCGTCGTAGCGTGCCGTCGCCGGAGTGACAGCGGTTCCCAGCCTGGCGACATCGGCGCGCACGCAGAAGATGCGTCGACGGGTGGCCTCCTCGACGACGGCCGCGTTGGTCTCGGGTTCGTCGGTACAGGCGATCGCGTACCACGCGCCATCGAGATCGCCGTCCGTGTACGCGCGCAGTGTCACGGTGAGCTGCCCCGAGGTGGCCATCCCCTCGACTGCCGGGGTGACCTCACGACTGATCACGTGCACGTCCGCACCGGAGGCGATCAACAGTCCGAGTCGGCGTTGCGCGACGGTGCCACCGCCGACCACTACGACGCGGCGGCCCTCGAGATCGAGCCCGACCAGGTAGTTCGGGTCGCCAGCGGGCTGGCCATCGGTGGAGTCAGAGGTGTTCGGCACAGTGTTCGAGCCTAAGGGGTGAGGTCACGGTGTCGACAATCACCTCGCGCGGGCGTTCCTATACTCGTGCGCATGATTCGGTGGGCACGGGCGATGTGTGTGGTGGCGGCAGCGGTGACGCTGGCCGGGTTCGATGCGACAGCGGGTGTCGCGCAGGCAGATTCGCAGGCCTATGTGCCTACGCCCGGCATCGAGTCGAAATACTTCCAGGACGGGCCGTCGGCGGTGACCGAGGAACTCGGCTTCGGCTGCTGCGATTCCACCGGCGCGAAATACGATGTCTGGTACCCGGCGGATCTCGCCACCTCCACGGCAAAGCACCCGATTGTTGTCTGGGGTGACGGAACCAATGCCGTGCCGAGTCAGTACACCTACCTGCTTCGGCATTTGGCGTCGTGGGGTTTCGTGGTGATAGGCACCGAAAACCAGCAAACCGGCTCCGGTAGCGACATCCTGGGCTCGCTGAATTATCTGAAGGGTCTCGCCGCGGATCCGGCGAGCGTCTTCGCCGGGAAGCTCGACACGGCGGCGGCCGGCGCGATGGGCCATTCGCAGGGCGCGAGCGGTGTACTCAACGCGATGCGAGCGTCGCAGGGTGCGATCAAAACCGCGGTGCCGATAGAGCTTCCGGCCCAGCTCTGGTGCTCGTCGGGGGTCACCTGCGCCGACAGCCGCGCACTCACCTCGGGTTCGGTGTTCTTCGTCAACGGCTCTTCCGACCGGTTCATCTCCCCCTCGACGCAGGCGCTGCCATGGCAGGTGGTCGGGTTGCAGTCGAATCAGGCGTACTACGACGCGACCCCGGCGAACGTGCCGAAGGTGTGGGCGACACTCAACGGCCCCGACCACAATGACGTGCAAGGCCAACCGGACTGCGCGAAGGCGTCCACTCCCTGTACCAGTGGCGTTTACGGGTATCTCGGTTATCCGACGGCATGGTTGATGGCCCAGCTCGGCGGCGATGCCGAGGCCGAGGCGGCATTCCGCACCGGCTCCGGCGCATTCCTCGCACCGTCGCCGAACTGGAGCAATCAGTCCAGCACCGTCACGCGCTGAGCGGCGTGTGCCGTAGGGACGGCGAGCCACCGGTCGACGAATTGTCCGCTACAGGGTCGGCGCTGACGTACAGTTCGTCGGTTGCTGGAAACCCCACCGACGACGAGTGTTCATGCATGGCACTGACCGATGACCCGCCGCAAGCGTCCGAATACGCCGACCGCGTCATCGCGGTAGAACCCGGCGGCAACGAATACATCCCCGCCGACGCGCGGCACGGCACCCCGCGTCAAATGTTCTGGACCTGGACCTCCCCGAACCTGGAATTCGCCACCATCTTCATCGGCGTGCTGTCGGCGACCGCCTTCGGCATGAACTTCTGGCAGGCCGGGCTCGGGCTCGCGATCGGTGTCGGCCTCGGCGCGGCCGCGCACTACGTGCTGTCGGCGCGCGGGCCCGAGCACGGCGTGCCGCAGATGGTGTTGGGGCGCTTGGCATTCGGCTATCGGGGCAATGCGCTGCCCGCGGCGTTCATGTCGATCATGTGCGGTGTCGGCTGGTTCGCGACCAACAGCGTCAGCGGCGCCTTCGCGCTGAGCACCTTGACCGGGATGCCGAAGATCCTTTCGCTGATACTGATCGTGGTGGCGCAGACTGGATTTGCCGTCTTCGGCCACAATCTGGTGCACGCGTTCGAGCGGTTCGTCTTTCCGGTGCTCGCGGTGGTGTTCCTCGTCGTCACCGTCGTCATCTTGACCAAGGCCGATCTCGGCGCCCCCGCTCCGTCCGGCGGAGTGGGCGGCATGGGCGGTTTCCTGCTCACCGTCGGTACCGCGTTCGGCTATGCGGGCGGCTGGAATCCATACGCCGCGGACTACACCCGGTACCTGCCCGCCACGGTATCGAAGGTCGCCACTGGCGGTTACGCCGCGGCCGGGTTGTTCGTCTCCTGCCTGTGGCTCTCGGCGCTGGGCGCCGCGTCGGCGACCATCGCCAGCACGGTCGAGGGCAGCCCGACGGATGTTTTCACCGCCAATCTGCCCAGCGCACTGGCGAATCCGACACTGCTGGCGATCACGCTTGGCGCCGTCGCGGCCAACGCGCTCAATGTATATTCGGGGGCAATGGCGTTCGTCACCATCGGCTTGAAATTGCCGATCCGCACCCAACGCGCGGTGGTGTCCATCGGCTTCGGCGCGGTCGGATTCCTGGTCGCCTGGTGGGCACTTCCCGATGCCGCCGCAAGCTACGAGGCATTCCTGTTGATCGTCGCGTACTGGATCGGCCCGTGGCTGGGCGTGATGTTCGCCGACCAATACCTGCGCCGCGGAAGACGATTCGACGACCTGCTCTATGACCGTAGCTACACGAACTGGGGCGGCGTCGCAGCATTCCTCATCGGCCTCGTCGTCTCGATTCTGCTGTTCTCCAACCAGGCCGAGTTCACCGGCTATGTTGTCCGCGAACTACCCGACCTCGGCGACATCACCTTCTTCGTCGGATTCGCCTCAGCCCTGGTCGCCTACGTGCTGCTCGCACGCCCTCGCGGTATCGACAACGAGCCGACGGGCGCACTACACGGTTGAATAGCTGCGGCTTCCGGTCGACACGCCACAGTCAGGTCACGGCGGCGAGTCGGTGGGCACACAGGGCGAGGAGAAGGGTTCCGGCGAGGGCGGGAGTGCCGGGGTCGTAGCCGAGGAGGTCGCGGATTCGGTCGAGCCTTTGGTAGAGGGATTGGCGGCCGATGTGCAGCGCGGTGGCGCAACGGGTGGGGCTGCCGCCGTGGCGGAGGTACACCTCGAGAGTGCGGGACAAGTTGCTGTGATGGGTTGCGTCCCAAGCGATCAGCGGGGCGATCGTGGTGGCGATCAGGCGGGCGCGTTCGGTTTCGGGGAGTGATTCGACGACGAGCTCGGTGGCCAGTTCACGACAGGTGGAGATGGGGCTGCCCACCAGCCGGTCGCGGCGCTGGCGGGTGGCCACACGGAGTGCGGAGCGAGTGGCTTCGAGCGAACCGGTGAGCGCGGCCGAGGTGAACTCGGATGGATCACCGACCACGATGGTGACACCCTCGATGGTGTTGGTGGCAAAGGACTTTCGCAGTACCCGCACGGTCTCGCCGACCGGATCCGGTCCCGTCTGCTCGACGGCGAGCACGCCGTAGGTGGTGGCATGCACCTCCGCGACCAGACCTGGCCTGCCGAGTTCCTTTGCCGCGGTGTCCAAGAGACGGGCGGCGATGCGGGCGTCCGGGGCGTCGATGGCCACCGGAACCGAGATTCGACCCGGCACTGTCAGAAAGCTCGCGGCCGCTGCGCGCACCTCGAGATCGGCCTGTCGAATCGGCTTGCCGTCCAGCAGATCGGCGAGCAGTGTCGTCGCCGCGAGCTGTGGTCGGCCGGTCGGCGCGCCCGAGTTCGCCAGGGCAAGAGCGATACTCGGCGCGGATTGTTCGAGTACCGCGGCGAGGGAGGCTGGATCCAGCACCGATCCGGGTCCCGCGGTGAGCGTTCCCCAGGTGTTCTCTCGCGCCCGGATCGGCGCGAACGCGGCGGCGGATTCCACAGCGGCCCAAGCGGATCGGTCGTCATCTACCCCGTGCGCGGCGATCAGCGCGCCGCTACCACTCGTCACGATGAGCGCGCACTCGGCGACCGCGGCTATGCGCCCGAGCAGATGCGCCACCCCGTTGCCCGCCGCGAGCTCACCGGTGAGATCGCGCGCCAACTCGTTGAGCAAGCGCAGCGACCGCACCTCGCGCGACACGATCTCGGTATTGGCGGAACGGCACAGGTCGATAAACGGCACCACCGTCCGCAGCGCGATCAGCGGCAAACCATTACGCGAGGCTTCCTCCACCATGTCCGGTGGCATCGTGTCGAAGGTGCGGCCAAGTTCGAAAGCCACTCCCGCGACCCCGCGACCCGCGATCTCGCGTATGTAGTGCCGCCGGGTCCCCGCATCGACGCCTGCCAAGCCGAGACCGGTGGTCAACAACAATTCGCCGCCCGAAAGCAGCGGACTGATTTCGTAGATCTCGCTCGAATGCACCCAGCGCACCGCCCGCTTCAACTTGCTCCTACCCGCCAGGACGAGTGGATCGGCCGCGCTGAACTGATCGGCGAGCAGCTCGCGAACGGTGGGCAACATACGGTCATCTTGTCATCCATCTCCCCGAGCGATACGGACGATCTGTACGTTGCGGCGCGGACCCGATTGCTTGGAGGGTTGAGCCATGACGCAGGTACCGGCACAACAGTTGCTCGAGGTGGCCTACGACGAGGCGCTACGCGGCCTGTCCGAGGGTGGTATTCCGATCGGCGCTGCCTTGTTCGCCACGGACGGCACGCTGCTGGGTCGCGGCCGCAATCGCCGCGTCCAGTCCGGCGATCCCAGCATCCATGCCGAGACCGACGCCTTCCGCGCGGCGGGCCGCCGTCGCGACTACGGCTCGACGATCATGGTGACGACGCTGTCGCCGTGCTGGTATTGCAGTGGGCTGGTGCGCCAGTTCGGCATCGGCGCGGTGATCGTCGGCGAATCGCAGACCTTCTACGGCGGCCATGATTGGCTGGCCGAGCACGGTGTCGAGGTCACCGTCCTGGAAGACCAGCGCCTCATCGACCTGATGACCGAATTCATCGCCGACAAGCCCGCACTGTGGAACGAGGACATCGGCGTCGCGGACGACATCGAGGCTCGATGAGCGCAACGGACGGTCGCTCGACAACCACCGATCGACACAAGGAAGGCCGCACATGAACGCGATCACCTCCATCGACCTCACCGCATGGCGCGCGGGCGGCACTTCGGCGGCCGAGGTCGAGCGCGAAGTGGACGAGGGGTTGCGGCGCGCCGGATTCCTCCTGGTCTACGGGCACGGCTTGCCGCAGGAGCTGCCCGCGGCGGTGCGCGCGGCGGCCCGGCGCTTCTTCGCACTGCCGGAGCAGGTGAAGGAGCGCTACGCCGTCACCGTCGGCGGTCGCGGTTGGATCGGTCCCGGCAAGGAGGCAAACGGCTACGCCGAGGGCACCGAGACCCCACCGGACCTGAAGGAGACCTTCGCCATCGGGGCGGACACCAGGACCGGCGACCCGCGGGTCGACGACGTCTGGTTCCTGCCGAACGTGTGGCCCGACGAGGTGATCGAGCTGCGGGAACTGCTGAGCACTTACACCGCCGCCATGCGGACACTGTCGGATGAACTGCTCGCACTGTTCGCCGCCGCACTTCACTTGCCCGCCAACCCTTTCGAAGGACTCGCCGGGCGACCGACCTGGACCTGCAATATCAACCACTACCCGCCGCTGACGGTGGTCGGCGCACCGGAGCCCGGCCAGTTCCGCATCGGCCCGCACACCGATTTCGGCACCGTCACCGTCCTGGACCGCGAGCCGGGCGCGGGCGGATTGCAGGTCTATACCGAGGCCGGAGGGTGGGCCGACGCACCCTACGACCTGGCCGCTCTCACAGTGAATATCGGTGACCTACTTGCCTATTGGAGCGGCGAGCGGTGGCCTTCCGGTCGGCACCGGGTGCTGCCACCTCAGGCACAGGCCCCGGAAGAGGATCTCGTCTCCCTGATCTATTTCTACGAACTCGACCACGACGCCGTCGTCACACCGTTGGCACCGCCGATCGGCGAGGTGAGCGGTCTGCCGCCGGTGGTTTCCGCCGAATTCCTGCGCACCCGGCTGGATGCCATCACGGTCGGCTGACCTGGACATCGGGTCAGCGGTCAGTGAAAGTACGGATAGTCCTGGACCCAGTGGAAACCGCGATTGCGCAGGGGGAAACTGTCGAGATTCAGCTCATCCAAGAACACTGTCACCGGTCGGCCGCTCAGCTGCCCTCGCAGGATGAGCCGATCAGGATCCGGCTGTTCGAACGTGAACGAAGCCAACTGGCTCGGCTGCGCCGAGGTTTCCTGTGCGCGTTCGGAAAGGACAATGGTCCTTGCGTCCCGGTCGATCACAGCCTCGATCGGCACGCGACTGCCGTCCATGCGCTGATACGTCGCACCGTCGGTGTCGAAAACCAGTCGCTGCCAACGGTTCTGCTCGGTGGTCAGCGGCGGCAGCGCAGCACCGTCCATGTCGAAATCCGTCACATTCCAGATCCCATACAGCGACGGTTTCGGCGCGCCGCCACCGTATTCGCGCCAACTGTCCCAGCCGATCTGCACACAACCGATCAACACCCAGATACCGAGGAAGATCTGCGCCGTGGTGGCGATCCGTTCGGCTCGCTGCGTGCGAAACAGTCGCGGCTGGGTCGCGGGTTCCGAGGGCCGTTCCAGCACAAGGACATTCGCCAGCCTGCGTGTCTGCGGCGCCAGCAAAACCAGGCAAAGCAACACCAGATGGAAGGACAGAATCTTCACCGGGACGTCGAAGGTCATGTTCAACACGAACACCTGCGCCAGGCTCACCAGACTCAACATCGCGCCGAGTGTCGCGGTCCGCGCGAGGACCAGCAGTAGGCCGCCGAGCACTTCCGCGCAGCCGAGCAGAATCTCGTACGGATGCGAACTGCCGACCTGCATCCACAGCACCGACATCGGGCTGAAGTCGCCGTAGGGCTGTAGCAAGGCGGCCAACGGCGGGCTCGGCATCTGTGTCGGAATGACTTTCGCTATTCCGTAGAAGATCATCTGACCGGCCAGACACAGCCGGATGAAGACCAGGAACCAGGCATTCGGCCTGGTGTACTCGCTGCGGCGGTCGAGTGCGGTCCAGATGCCGGTGATCACCGCGGCTACTACCAACAGGCAGAAGACCAGCACCCAGATGACCGCCTGGTCGCCGCTGCCCGAATCGTGCAGAACCGCATCGATGCCGAAAACCTGCCTGCCGACCCAGCTGGTGACCGGGTCGAGTGTCTTCATCTGCCAGAGGATCGCGTCGTCGGGGAGCCATTGCCCGGCAAGCCCGGTGAATACGAAGGTGATCTGTGCGAACACCAGGCTGAACAGCCCGAAGTAAGCCACACACATGCGGAAGGCCACCCGAGTGATCGAGTTCCAACTCGGGTTATCGCCCTCGGCGGACGAATCCCGTTGCGGCCGAATACGAGTTCGATCCGGACTGACTATCGCACCCACACGATCTCCCTGCCTGACGATGAAATGGTGACCGCTCGAAACTATCGAGGCCCACCACCGGTCGTCCTCAGAGCGAACCCCCGTCTATGTCGTGGTGCTGACCCCACCAGGATCGGGGTGCCGGTAGTCCGGTCGGCATCGGCTCGGTACGGTCCGGGGTCACCACCGCCGCGAGAGCCGGCAGGGTGAATACGAAGGATGACTACACGGTGCTGTCAAGCACCGATGCCGCTTAGTGAGCGGCCTTGCACTTTCTTGCCGTTTTGATGGCCATATAGAACTAGAACGCGTTACATTCTGGCCGAAGGTTCATGGTGCAGGAGGATAAGATATGGCCGAAGATCCCGATCCCACCGCGCAGCGACAGCTGACTGTCAGCGACCGCGATCTCGATGCCCTCGCCGAGGATTTATCCCGGTGGCTGGACTCGAAGGTCTCCGCCGACCATCCGCCGAAGATCTCGGCACTGTCGCGTCCGCAGGGCGCCGGGATGTCGAGCCCTACGGTGTTGTTCGACGCCGAATGGAGCGTGGACGGCAGGCTCGAGGCCGGATCGTTCGTCGCGCGGATGACGCCGGAGGCCGAGTCGTTCCCGGTATTCGAAAACTATGATCTGGAAACGCAATACAAGATCATGGCGGGTGTCGCGGAGGCATCCGATGTGCCGGTGCCGGAGCTGCGCTGGCTGGAGACTGACGAGAAACCGCTGGGCACAAAGTTTTTCGTGATGAAGCGGATCGACGGGCGGGTGCCGGCGGATAATCCGCCGTACGTGTTCATCGGCTGGCTGTTCGACGCGAGCCCCGAGCAGCGCGCCCAGCTCACCGCCAATACCGTCGAGGTCATCGCGAAGGTGCACGCGATCAAGGACCCGGCCACCCGATTCCCCATGCTCGACGGCCCCGGCCAAGCGTTGCGCAGGCATGTCGAGTGGCATCGCAAGTGGTACCGGTGGGCGCTGGCCGACGACGGTTACTCGATCCCGATCATCGAGCGTGCCTTCGACTGGCTCGACGCGCACTGGCCCGCCGACCCCGGTCCCGATGTGCTCGCGTGGGGAGACTCGCGACCGGGCAACATCCTCTACGACGGATTCGAACCGGTCGGCGTGCTGGACTGGGAGATGGCCGGACTCGGGCCGCGCGAGCTGGACATCGCCTGGCTCATCTTCATCCATCGGTTCTTCCAGGACATCGCCACCCGCTTCGAACAACCCGGCCTCGCGGATTTCCTGCGCCGCGACGACATCGTCGCCAAATACGAAGAGGTCACCGGATATACGGTCCGCGACCTCGACTTCTACATCGTCTACGCCGCACTGCGGCACGCGATCGTGATGGCGAGGGTCAAGCGCAGGATGATCCATTTCGGCGAAGACACCGACACACCCGACCGCGATGACTACGTGATGCACCGAGCGAGCCTCGAGGCGCTGCTCGCCGGAACCTACGAGTGGGATTGAGACCAGCCATGCCTGTGCCCTTGGACGAATACCCGATCCATCAGACGCACCTGTCGCTGGCCCGGGTGGCCAGCAGCGACCGGAACTTCTACGACAGAAGTTATTTCAACGGCCACAACCGTGACGGTGGCACCTTCTTCGTCACCGGCTTCGGCGTCTACCCGAATCTCGGCGTGACCGACGCCTATGTCGCCGTCCGGCGTGGTGACACCCAGCGCTCGGTCCGTTTCTCCGACGCGCTCGGCGACCGCAGCCTCGACCAGCAGGTCGGCGGCTACCGCATCGAGATACTCGAACCGCTGCAACGCATCCGGGTGATCTGTGAGCATGACGACCTCAGTCTCGACCTCACCTGGGAAGGCTCGTTTCCCACCGTCCAGGAACAGCCGCACCTGATCCTCAACGGCAACCGACCGATCATTCAGGCGACCCGCTTCGCGCAGGTCGGCTCCTGGGCGGGGACGCTGCAAGTCGATGGCACGGACTTCACCGTCGACCCGGACGTCTGGATGGGGACAAGGGACCGCTCCTGGGGCATCCGACCGGTCGGCGAGCCCGAGCCGCCCGGGCGGGCCGCCGCGGAGCCCTCCGGCGGATTCTGGTGGATGTATGTGCCGATTCGCTTCGACGATTTCGCCATCGTGATCATCGTGCAGGAGGAGCCGGACGGCACCCGCACCCTCAACGACGCGGTCCGTATCTTCCCCGACGGCCGCACCGAGCAGCTGGGCTGGCCGCGCATCCACATCGACTACCGTTCCGGCACAAGGCATCCCGTAGGCGCGCGACTGGAACTCAGCACGCCCGACGGTAAACCGCTGGAGGTCGAAATCAAGACCGTCACCAACCTCGCCCTGCATGTCGGCTGCGGCTACGGCGGCGACCCCGACTGGCTGCACGGCCGCTGGATGGGCCGCGAATGGTCCTCCAGCAGCAGCTACGACCTCACCGACCCTGCCGTCGCGAGCCGAGTCCCCTACGGCGTCATCGACCATGTCGCCCACGCCCGCTGCGGCGACGCCGAAGGCTGGGGCCTGTTCGAACACGCCAGCCTCGGCCGCCACGACCCCACCGGCTTCGCCGACTGGGGTTCGGTAGCGCCGTAATCCTCGCCGCCGGATAGGCATGACCTACCCGGCGGCAACCAGGTCGAAGCGGTGGCTAGTCAGAGGTGGGCGTGTATGCCGATGCCGCCGGAAACGATGAGGTTGTCGCCGGTGATGTAGCCGGCGGCATCCGAGGCGAGGAAGGCCGCGGCTTCGGCGATGTCAGCGGGAGCACCGATGCGGCCGAGCGGGACGTCCTGAACCCAGGAGTCGATCATTTCCTGGGGGACGCCCAGCTTGCGCTGGTCCAACGCATCGCACAGGTCATGCACAACCCGACGGCCCAGACAGGCCAGTTCCTCCGCGCAGGCGTGCACTCAGGCCGTTTCGGGCACACCGGGGCTGACCGGATCCACGGGCGCCGGTTCGGCCTGCCGTCGCGTAATGAGCCACCCGACGGTCGCGGCCAGCGGAAACATCAGGGCACCGTAAACCCCTGCCGGGATCGCCATTTCCGTGCTGTCGAGGACGCTGATGGCAATCGCGATGGCAAGGGCGCTGTTGTGGACGCCGATCTCCATCGAGCAGGCGATCGCCTGCCGGTAGTCGACACCGAACCAGCGCGGTACGAAATAGCCGACGGTCAGGCTGATGAGGCAGAACACCACGACAATGGCGCCGACCTCGAGCAGGTAGGAGGTCAGGTTGTCGAGGTCGCCTGCCGCGGCCCCCAGGATAACGAGCAGCAATGCGAGCGCCGAACCGATCCGCGCCGGCCGGTCCATCCGGTCGGCGAAGGCGGCAGCCAGCCGTCGCACCAACATCCCGATGACGACCGGGATCAAGACCATCGCGAACACCTGAACGACCTTGCCGAATTGCAGGCCTACCGCGCCTGCCGCACCATCCGAATCAAAATAGTTGATGGCGAAGTTGGTGATCAACGGCACCGTCACCACCGCGATGACCGAATTTACCGCGGTCAGCGACACATTCAGCGCGACATCCCCACGGAACAGATGACTGAGCAGGTTCGCCGTCGTGCCGCCCGGCGACGATGCGAGCAACATCATCCCGACCGCGAGAATCGGTGACAGATCGAACACCAGCACGAGTCCGAAGGCAACCGCGGGCAATACGAGCAACTGGCAGCCCAAGGCTATGGCCACAGTCCGCGGATTCCGCGCGATGCGCGTGAAGTCTTCGGTGGTCAGCGATAGCCCGAGCCCGAACATGATGATGGCCAAAGCCAGGGGCAGCGCGACAGATACGAGCGAAGAGTCCATGCTGTTCCTCAATCATCCAACCGGACCCACCGAAGGGTCCATTATTCTGAAACCGATACGTCTCAAAATGCCTGCAGATTAGCCAGGCGTAATCCCCTCCGCAACAAGGCCGTCCAGTCAGCGGGACACCGGTGCGGGTCGCTGGAGGGCGGCGGCGATGACGATGCCGTCGATTGTGCGCTTAGGGATTACCAAAGGGCCGTTGGCTGCCAGGGTTGCGGCGGCTTCGGCGACGCTGGGGGTGCCCAGGAGAGTGTTGGTGCGGGTTGACGGATTCGGGACGGGGACTCGGGATAGTTCTTCGGCGGTGTAGGCGCGCAGCGGGATGTCGAGGTGGGCGGCGACGGCGCGTACGCCGGGCTCGGCGGCTCGGCCGTCGAGGGTTGCCAGGCAAACGATGGGGTTGTCGCCCAGTGCTTCTCGGATGGCCGAGAGGATGCGCTCGGCCGAGGTGTTCGGGCGTAGGCCGAGGCCGACGGCTAGTTCAGGTGGTGGCACGGGTGTGTGCGTAGTCGGCGGCCGCGGCGACGAAACGGGCTATGGCTTCCGGGTTTCCGGCTGGGTGGGTGTGTAGGTAGGACGCGTGCACGTGGTGGGTGAGTGCGCCCTCGCGGATTCGTTCGCCGCCGACGTGCCAACCCCAGGCGGGGGTGGCGGTGCCCGTGGCGACGAGCCGGGTGCGGTGGAATTCGTGGCCGCGCACGCGCTCCCCTGCTCGCCACAGCGCAGAGTCGGTCAGTGCCACCGCATCTCGATAGCCGAGGGTCAGGCGCGGTCCGAATTCCGCTGTCGCGTCGACTACACCGGCCATCGCGTGGCCGTCCAGCGATCGGGTGAGATACAGCAGTCCGGCGCATTCGGCGTGCACCGGCAGCCCGCGGCGAGCCTGCTGGGCCACCTGCGCGAGGAGAGCGGCATTGGCAGCCAGATCGGCGGCGTGCTCCTCAGGAAATCCGCCCGGTAGCACCAGACCTGCTGTGCCGGTGGGGAGTTCGTCATGCATCGGGTCGAAGACAACCACCTGCGCACCCGCCGCGACCAATAGTTCGCGATGCTCGGCGTACCCGAAGGTGAAGGCAGGACCACCGGCCATGGCGATCACCGGGTCGAAACCCGCAACCACAGCAGAAGGCCCGGAGGCACGCCTGTGCGGGGACGTCACCGCACCAGAACCACCCGCTATCGCAGCACGCCCGCTATCCGCGGACGCGACCACACCGGACCGACCTGTCTCAGCGCGGTGCGCCGGATCGGGCGGCATCAGCTCCATTCCCGGATCCCATATCGGACCGGCGGCCGTCGAGTGGGCGAGTGCCGCGATGGCGTGTAGATCGAGGTGGGCGGCAACGAGATCCGTCATCGCTTCGACAGCGGCGGTCGCGGCGACGCCATGTTCGACGGCGGGAATGAGGCCGAGGTGTCGGGAAGGGACTTCGAGTTCGGCCATTCGCGGCAATGATCCGAGTACGGCCAGGCCCACGCGGTCGCAGGCTGCGCGCAAGACCTGATCGTGGCGTTCGCTGCCGACGCGGTTGAGGATCACGCCACCGAGGCGGATCGTACTGTCGAAGGTGGCGAAGCCGTGCAGGAGTGCGGCGAGGCTTTGACTGTGGCCGCGCGCGTCGACAACCAACACCACTGGCGCGCCGAGCAATCCGGCGACTTGCGCGGTAGAGCCCTCCGCGATCGCGCCGGACTGGTTCTCGTCGATGCGGCCGTCGAACAGCCCCATCACGCCCTCGACCACCGCGAGGTCACACCCCTGCGCACCGTGCCGATACAGCGGCACAACACGTTCCATGCCAACAAGCACCGGATCGAGATTGCGGCCCGGACGCCCCGCGGCAAGCCCGTGATACCCCGGATCTATGTAATCGGGCCCAACCTTGAACGGCGCCACCCGATGTCCCGCCCGTCGTAACGCCCCGATCAACCCCGTCGCCACCGTCGTCTTCCCACTCCCCGACGCCGGAGCCGCAACCACAACCGCGGGAACACTCACCACGGCCTCCCCGGGAGCACACTCTGCCATCCCGCACCCAGGACGGCTTCCGCCAGCAGGCGCGATCCTCCGGCCACCGGATTCGCCGCACCAGGCAGCGCCACGACCAATCCCGTTGCGGCCGCAGCCTTCCCGCTTCGCAGCACAGCCAGGCGGCACGCACCCCCGAAGCACGCCGAGGCGAGAGTCACCATTCGATGCCTCGTTGGCCTTTTCGGCCTGTGTCCATGGGGTGTTTCAGCTTGGTCATTTCGGTGACGAGGTCGGCGACATCGATGAGGGCTTGTGGGGCGTCGCGGCCGGTGATGACGACATGTTGGTTGCCTGGGCGGTTTTGTAGTGTCTCGACGACCTCGTCGATGTCGACCCAACCCCACTTCAGCGGGTAGGTGAATTCGTCGAGAACGTAGAAGCGGTGTTGCTCGGCCTCGAGTCGGCGGGCGATTTCCTGCCAGCCCGCGAGCGCGGCGGCGGCGTGGTCTTCGTCGCTGCCGGGCTTGCGGGTCCACGACCAGCCTTCGCCCATCTTGTGCCATTCGACCGCACCGCCTGCGCCGGTCTCCTCATGCAGGCGGCCGAGGGTACGAAAAGCGGCTTCCTCGCCCACTTTCCATTTAGCGCTCTTCACGAACTGGAATACCGCGACATCGAACCCCTGGTTCCAGGCACGCAATGCCATCCCGAACGCCGCGGTCGACTTGCCCTTACCCGGCCCGGTGTGCACCGCGAGCACGGGCTGATTCCGCCGCTGGCGCGTGGTCAGCCCATCATCGGGAACGGTCTCCGGCACACCTTTAGGCATCGAAACTCCTTGGTAGTCCATTGATCAGAAGGTCAGGCGGCTCGCGGCGCGGTGCGCCCGCCGCTGCGACCGGAGCCCGCGCGGACGATGTCGGCGACCGAATCGCCGGTCAGTTCGCCCAGTTGCAGATAACCGGCACGCAGGTTGCGGGCCAGGTCGGCGGCGAGGCCGAGGCGAATCATGCCGCGTTCGCAGTCGACGACGATCGAGGTCACTGCTTCGTTGGCCAGCATGGACGCAGCGGTGCGGGCTCGGGGCAGCGGGTCGGTGCCTCCGGTAGCGCGACCGTCGGTGAGGAGCACGAGCATGGGGCGGCGACGGGGGTCGCGGACTCGTTCGCGGTGCACCACTTCGCGGGCCTTCATCAGGCCCGAGGCGAGTGGAGTTTTGCCGCCGGTGCGCATGCCGGACAGGCGGCGGACCGCGATATCGACCGAGGAGGTCGGCGGCAGGACGAGTTCCGCCTCCTGGCCGCGCACGGTGATCACCGCGACCTTGTCACGGCGCTGATAGGCGTCGCGCAGCAGGGTGACGATGGCTCCGGTGACCGCGGAAAGCCGGTCCCTCGCCGCCATGGATCCGGACGCGTCGACCACGAAGATGACCAGATTGCCTTCGCGCCCTTCGCGATACGCACCGCGCAGGTCTTCGGCCGCCAGCTTCAGCGGGCCGTCGCCGCGGCCACGGGCGCGCTGGTGGGGTGCGGCCGCGAAGATGGTACCGAGCAAATGCAGTCCGGCGGAGGTGTCGGCGCTGGAACGGACCGTGCGGCCCTGCCTCGTCTGCGCGCGGGAACGGCGGCCTGCCGCGCCCTCGCCGACGCCGGGGACTTCCCAGCGCGGCGGTGTCACGACCGATGAAGCGGGAGTACCGGTTCGGCCTTCGCGAGCGGCGGGCGATCGACCGCCGCCGGGCCCACCGTCGGGAGAGTCAGGGCCGCCGTCGGGATCGTCGTCCGATCCGTCGGATCCGCCGTCCGGGGCGTCCGGTCCCCTGTCCGGATCGAGATCGTCGCTTCCGCTGCTATCGCCCGAAGCAGATTGATCCGCCTGGTCAAGTCCGAATTCGCCTTGCTCCCCAGGGCTTTCACCCGCCTGCTCGGTACGCGCTTCCTCGCCCGCATCGCGCATCGCGTCGTCGAGCTGCTCCTCGCTGATGCCGGGCTCATCGAACGGATCGCGGCGGCGGCGGTGCGGCAATGCCAGCTCCGCGGCAACCCGCACATCCTCTTCGGACACCGAGTCGGCGCCACGCCACGCCGCGTGCGCGGTCGCGGTTCTGGCAACCACCAGGTCCGCGCGCATTCCGTCCACATCGAAAGACGCGCACAGCGCGGCGATTCGGCGCAACTCCACATTATCGAGCCGCACACCGGCGACGCGGTCGCGCGCGGTGAGGATCCGCTCGGCGATATCCAGGTCCGCGGCTGCGTAACTCGCGGCGAACCCGCCCGGGTCCGCTTCGTAGTCCAGCCTGCGGCGCACCACAGCCATCCGCACATCCACCTCGCGTGAGGCCACGACGTCGACGGTCAGCCCGAACCGGTCGAGCAGCTGCGGACGCAGCTCACCTTCCTCCGGGTTCATGGTTCCCACCAGCACAAACCGCGCCGGATGCGAATGCGAGACACCGTCGCGCTCGATGTGCACCCGCCCCATCGCCGCCGCGTCGAGCAGCACGTCCACCAGATGATCGTGCAGCAGGTTCACTTCATCGACGTAGAGCACGCCATGATGAGCGGCCGCGAGCAATCCGGGCCGGAACGCCTGCTCCCCGTCCCGCAGCACCCGCTCCAGATCCAGAGATCCGACCACGCGGTCTTCTGTGGCCCCCACCGGCAGCTCGATCAGTCGCGCGGGCCGCGCGCCCGTCTCGTCCACGACGGGCGGCAGCAACTGCGCGAGCGCCCGCACCACGGTCGACTTGGCGGTGCCCTTTTCCCCACGCACCAGCACGCCGCCGATCCCCGGATGCACCGCACACAGGATCAACGCAAGCTGCAGCCGCTCCTGCCCCACCACAGCGGAGAACGGGAACCCGGCCTCACCGTCCGCGCCAGGACGCGAACCGATCAGTGCGGGAACTTGCGGTGCGGTTTCCGTATGGGACAAGGACACGTCCCAACTCTATTCACGCCCTACCCGCCGATTCCCGGCACCCTCCAACAGTCCCGGACCTGCGACTGAGCATTCGCCATCAGCTCGCGCCCCCCGACGGGGCATCCACCGAGCCGCATCATCCCCACTCACGCGCCCACTCCGGCACGACCCCGCATTCCGAGCGAAGCGAGACCGAGCACTAGAGTTCGCGGCCCGTCTCGCTTCCGAGCAGTCGAAGCGCATGCGCCGAAGGCGCGAGTCTCGACTGCTCGGAAGCG